>CALRVC020000020.1:0-56578 GCA_943371515.1 Synechococcus sp. UW140
CTGAGTTGCACATACAGCGATTAGGGCCCATAGTGGATTGATGGAGCTGCTCAATCAGCTTCCAGGCAGTCATCCTCTGACTGCTCCTGTTCACCCTCCAGAGAGGGTCACAGGACCTCCCGAGTTACACCACTCAAAGGGGCGCTACCGCGGGCTGAGCCAGGAATCACTCGTTGACCATCGAGGCCTTCACTTCCATCGACGCATCTCCGCACAGCACGAAGGTGGCCTGCGTCAGGGGTCTGAGCACCTGGTCGAGTTCGAGATCGGCGTCAATTGCCCATGGTGGTGGTGACGCCTCGGCCGGGGCGGAGGGGGCGGTGAACGGCCGCACGATGCGGCAGGAACGGTCATGGCTGGCCTTGGTTCCGGACCTTGGCAGATCCCTGCTGTAGAAAAGCAGCGACGGCCGTCCCACCGGCGTGTCTTCCCCCTTGAAGGGTCCTCCGACCTCGGGGACGCCGCATTCCCGAGACTCCGGACCCGACCACGATGGACCCGATCACGATCGCCTTCTTCGGCCTCGGCGCTGTTGGGTCCTCGATGCTGATCTGTCTGGCCGAACTGGCCGAACGCGACGGCGTTCCGCTGCGCTTCGTCGTGGTGGTGCTCGATCCCGATCTGGCCCGGGATGCGCTCTACCATGCCGAGCGCCTGTTCGATCGCATCGACTTCGTCGGCGTCGACGACTTCGCGCCGCTGTTGGCGGTCGATGCTGAGCCGCACGCGTCCCTGATCGGAACACAGGTACTGATCAATGCGGCCCACCCCGCCTTCAACCAGCCGCTGTTGGCACTCGGACTTCGCCTGGGGGCACACCTGGTGGACCTCGCCTCCGACATGTACGACGCCGAGACCGAGCGCACCCTCACCTTCGCCCAGTACCAGGCCGATGCCGATCTCCGTGCGCGTGGCCTGACGGCCCTGATCAACCTGGGCATTTCTCCGGGCGTCACCAATTTCCTGATCGGTCAGCGCCTGGTGGAGCTGTGCTCGGCCCGTCGTCGCGACCTGGAGATCGAGAGCGTCGATCTCTATCTGCTTGAGGACATCGACTCCGACGAGGTGGTGTTCTCCTGGTCGCCGCTGGTAGCGCTCGAGGAACTGGCCCAGCAGCCTCGCCAGATTCGTGATGGCCGGCTGCAGATCCTGGAACCCTTCAAGGACCCGCGCGATTACACCTTCCCCAACGAAAGCAAGTCCGTTCGCCAGTACCCCCTCTACCAGGAGGAGCTGCTGTCGCTGCATCGCTCCTTCCCCGAGATCCAGTCGATCGGCATCTACACCGGCGGCTCAGAGGTTGAGCTGGTGAAGGCCCTCTTCCAGCTCAACCTGCTCTCGAAGCGCACATTGCCGCAGCAGAGTGAGCTGACGGTGGAGGCAATGGTGAGGGCCATTCTGCCGGGGATGAACAAGCCACGCCGGATCGAGGATTACCTGCGCAACGGTGTCATCCGGCGCGCCCATTTTGCGGCTGCCGCCGAAATCCGAGTCACCGAGACAGTTCGCAACGAGCGTCAGACCGTGATCGAGACGGTGGGGCTCAGCTATCTGCGCTACCACGGGCTGCTCAACAGCCCCTATGCCGGCGCCACCTACATCGCCTACCCCACTGCGGTGGGGGCGGCGATCCTGACCTGGCACGCGCTGGCCTTCCTGCGCGAGGACGGTGGAGAGCTGCCTGGGGTGATCACCGGTGAAGACCTGGCCCGGCAGCTGCCGCGTCCGCGAGCAGAAGCCATCCGCCGCGATCTGGTGGGCTGGGACATCGACCTGTTCTCCAGCGTCAGGGATGCGACCCCCGTCTGAGCCTGAGGGGGTGGTTCGAGCCGGCCGCTTTCAATTGCAGCCCTGTACGGAGATGCGATAGCTGAACCCCAGCGCTCCTGGCTGGCTGGAGGAGCCGATCCTGAAGTTCATCAGGCTGGTGCGCTTGCCCGGCACGGAGGCGAAGGGGCCCCACATCCGTCCGGTGCCCTGGGGCGGCGTGATCGTTTCGTTGAACAGCTGCAGGCTCGTTCCGTCGGTGAAACGCATGAACCCCTGCACCGGATAACTGGCCTGGTCGGTGGAGGTGGCCGTGAAGAAGAAGCGGTAGCTGGTGAAGGGCTGATCCACGATGAAATCGGTGTTCCAGTTGTTGCGCCCCAGCAGTCGTCCTCGTCCAATCCGTTTGCTCACCACCGGCTCGGAGCCGCCGATGGGCATCAGGAATGTGCACGTGGGAGCTGGCTGGGCCAGCGATGGTCCCCCAGCCATCACCCCGATCGTCAGAACTGCCAGGGCATGGGTCAGACGCGTCGGGGTGGAAGGGATCACCAGTCAGCCAACAATTGATGGCGGCGATCGTACCGCCCAGCAATCGACCAGCGAGGAGTGGCTGCTCAGCCTTTCCCCTGGGGTCCCCGTCCTTCGGCGCCGGCATAGAGGGCCTGGCTGCCCAGTTCGTCCTCGATGCGCAGCAGCCGGTTGTACTTGGCCACCCGCTCGCTGCGGCTGAGGGAGCCCGTCTTGATCTGGCCGGCGCGGGTGGCCACCGCCAGGTCGGCGATGGTGGTGTCCTCGGTTTCGCCGCTGCGGTGGCTGATCACGCTGGTGTAGCCGGCCCGGCCGGCCAGATCGATCGCCTGCAGGGTTTCGGTGAGGGAGCCGATCTGATTCACCTTGATCAGGATCGAATTGGCGGTGCCGGCGTCGATCCCGCGCTGCAGGCGGCTGGTGTTGGTCACAAACAGGTCGTCGCCCACCAGCTGGAGCCGGCTTCCCAGGCGCTCGGTCATCAGCGCCCAGCCCTCCCAGTCGTCTTCGGCGAGGCCATCCTCGATCGAGACGATCGGGTAGCGGCTCACCAGCGCCTCCAGTTGAGCCACCATCTCGGCGGAGCTGTAGCTGCCGCCGCCGAAGGCGTAGCGGCCCTCGGCATAGAACTCGGTGCTGGCCACATCGAGGGCGAGGGAAATCTCCTCGCCGGGCTTGTAGCCGGCTTTTTCGATCGCTGCCACCAGCAGGGCGCCGGCCGCATCGTTGCTCTCCAGGTTGGGGGCGAAGCCGCCCTCATCACCCACGGCGGTGGAGAGGCCCTGGGCGCTCAGCAGGCTCTTGAGAGTGTGGAACACCTCGGTGCCCATGCGCAGGGCCTCTCGGAAGCTGGGGGCGCCGTGGGGCACCAGCATGAATTCCTGGAAGTCCAGGTTGTTGGCGGCGTGGGCCCCGCCGTTGATCACGTTCATCAGCGGCACCGGCAGCAGGGTTGCCATTGGACCGCCGAGGTAGCGGTAGAGGGGAAGGCCCACTCCATCGGCGGCCGCTCGCGCCACCGCCAGGCTCACGGCCAGCACCGCGTTGGCCCCCAGAGCTGATTTGTTGTCGCTGCCGTCGAGCTCGATCATCGCGGTGTCGACCGCCACCTGCTCGATGGCGGTGAGGCCACAGAGCACCGGGGCGATCTTCTCCTCGATGTTCGCCACCGCCTGGAGCACCCCCTTGCCGGCGTAGCGGCTGCCGCCATCGCGCAACTCATGGGCCTCATGGGCGCCGGTGCTGGCGCCGCTGGGCACGATCGCGTGGCCCTGAGCGCCCCCTTCCAGCCGCACTTCCGCCTCCACCGTGGGGGTGCCGCGGGAGTCGAGCACCTCCCGAGCCACGATGGAATCGATCACGAGGTCGAGGGAGTCGAACACGAAAACTGCAGGCGGTCAGGGCTTGCGGCGATCCTATGGGCCGCCCCGGGGCGCTCCGATGTGACGGTCGGTACCGACGGACCAGCCGTTTGGGTCGGCCCTGCCGCCAGAGTTGACTGGATCTGCCCTGCCGAACGCGATGCGCCTGCTGCACACCATGCTCCGGGTAGGCGATCTGGAGCGCTCGCTCGTTTTTTACACAGAGGTGCTGGGGATGCGTCTGCTGCGCCGCAAGGATTATCCCGCCGGCCGCTACACCCTGGCGTTTGTGGGCTACGGCGACGAGAGCGACTCCACCGTGCTGGAACTCACCCACAACTGGGACATCGAGCACTATGAGCTGGGCGATGGCTACGGCCACATGGCCCTCGGCGTCGATGACATTCACGGCACCTGCGCCTCCATTGCCGCCAAGGGAGGGCGGATTGTGCGGGAGCCGGGCCCGAAGAAGCACGGCAGCACCGTGATCGCCTTCGTGGAGGATCCCGACGGCTACAAGGTGGAGCTGATTCAGTTGTCGTCCAGCCCCGAGCGGAGCGCCGCCTGAGCGCCAGCGGCGCATGAAGATGGGTTGACCTGAGTCCGATGGCCTCGCGGTCCGATGCGCCCTGAGTCCCTGCCCTTGAGCACCCCCCAGCCCGTCAGCCTCACCAGCGATCCCGACCGGTTCAGCGAGGCCGCCTGGAACTTGCTGCTGGCCTCCCAGGATCAGGCCCGCCGCTGGCGCCATGACCAGATGGATGTGGAGCACCTGCTCCAGGCTCTGCTGCAGGATCCGCGCTTCGCGGCCTGGGTGGATCCCTTGCCGATCGAGCGCGAGCGCCTGCTCGATGGTCTGGAGGCGTTCTGCGCCGAGCAGCCCTCGTCCCCTGGCGACGAGCTCTACATCGGCGATGCCCTCGAAGACCTGTTGGAGGAGGCCGACCGCCGCCGCGCCGGCTGGGGGTCGCGCCTGCTTGACATTCCCCATCTGCTGCTGGCCCTGCTCGACGAACCTCGCCTGGGGGGAGCGCTGCTGGCGGAGGAGGGGCTGAATGAGCCGGAGCTGCTGCGCCAGCTGCGGCCCGCTGTTGCCCCCGCCTCCAGCCCGGCGGGCATCAGCTCAGCTCCGGTGGCTCCAGCTGACGACTGGATCGACAGCCCGTCCCAGGAGCCCGCTGTGGTGTCGCCGCTGTCTGGCCCGGCCGCAGCCCCCCTCCCCCGCCGCTCCAGGCCAGCCCCTCCGCCAGCCCCTGAGCAGCCGCTGACGCTGGAGGCTGAGCCCAGTGCCCTCGAGCAGTACGGCCGCGACCTCACCGCCGCCGCCCGCGCCGGCCTGCTCGATCCCGTGATCGGCCGCGACACCGAGATTCGCAGGCTGATCCAGGTGCTCTCCCGCCGCGGCAAGAACAATCCGGTCCTGATCGGGGAGCCCGGCGTCGGCAAGACGGCCATCGCCGAACGCCTGGCCCAGCGCATCGCCAGCGGCGAAGTGCCCGACTCCCTCAAAGGCCTGCGCCTGATCGCCCTCGACCTCGGTGCCCTGATCGCCGGCGCCAAGTTCCGTGGTCAGTTCGAGGAACGCCTGCGCAGCGTGCTGGCTGAGGTGAAGGAGCCGGAGCAGGGCCGCGGTGGTGTGGCTGGCGATGGTGGGGTGGTGCTGTTCATCGACGAATTGCACGCCGTGGTGAGCACCGACCGGTCCAGTGCCGATGCCGGAAGCATTCTCAAGCCGGCCCTGGCGAGGGGTGAGTTGCGCTGCATCGGGGCCACCACTCCAGAGGACTACCGCCGCACGGTGGAGAAGGACCCCGCCCTCAACCGCCGCTTTCAGCAGGTGGTGATCCGTGAACCCAGCAAGGAAGTCAGCCTCGAGATCCTGCGGGGCCTCAAGGAGCGCTATGAGCTCCACCACGGCGTCACCATCACCGATGGGGCCCTGCAGGCGGCGGTGCGTCTGGCCGAGCGCTACATCGCCGACCGCTGCCTGCCCGACAAGGCGATCGATCTGATTGATGAGGCCGCCGCCCAGCTGCGCATGGAGGTCACCTCCAAACCCCAGGTGGTGGAGGCTGCCGAACTCGACCTGCGCCGGATCGAGCTGGCCCTGCTCGGGGCTGAGGCCTCCTCCCAGGACGAGCGGGTGGGCCTCCAGGAGCAGCGGCGCAACGCCCTGGAGCGGCTGCAGGATCTGCAGCGGCGCTGGCAGGCGGAGCGCGATCAGCTGGCGGAGCTCAGGGAGCTCCTGCAGCAGGACGACGAGCTGAGGCTGGCGATCGCCGAGGCCGAACGGGACGGCGAGTTCGAGGAAGCGGCTCGCCTGCAGGTGGATCAGCTGCAACTGGTGCAACAGCGCCGCGCCGCCCTGGAGCAGGAACTGCTCGACGATCAGCGTGGCGGTCTCTCCCTGCTGCGCGAGCAGGTGGAGGAGGGCGACATCGCCGATGTGGTGGCCCGTTGGACCGGCATCCCGATCCAGCGGCTGTTGGCTGGAGAACGCCAGAAGCTGCTGGAGCTGGAGCAGCGCCTGGCGGAGCGGGTGATCGGCCAGCCCGAGGCGGTGGCGGCGGTGGCCGCCTCGATCCGCCGGGCCCGGGCCGGCATGCAGGACCCGCGCCGGCCCGTGGGCTCCTTCCTTTTCCTGGGCCCCACCGGCGTGGGCAAGACCGAACTGGCCAAGGCCCTGGCCGCGGCCCTCTTCGATGAGGAGGACGCCCTGGTGCGGCTCGACATGAGTGAATTCATGGAGCGCAACGCCGTGGCCCGCCTGGTGGGGGCTCCCCCCGGCTATGTGGGCTACGAGGAGGGTGGACAGCTCACCGAGGCCGTGCGCCGCCGTCCTTACGCGGTGCTGCTGCTCGATGAGGTGGAGAAGGCCCACCCCGAGGTGTTCAACCTGCTCCTGCAGGTGCTCGACGACGGCCGCCTCACCGATTCCCAGGGCCGCACGGTCGATTTCCGCCACACCGTGGTGGTGATGACCAGCAACCTGGCCAGCCGGGCCATTCTCGAAAGTGCGCGCAGCGGCGACGACTCTGGCCTGGAGGCGGCGGTGGAGCGCGCCCTGGCCGCACAGTTCCGGCCGGAGTTCCTCAACCGCATCGACGAGGTGATCCGCTTCCGGCCCCTGGCGCCGAGCGACCTGCAACGCATCGTGCGCCTGCAGGTGGCGGAGCTGGCGGCGCTGCTGCGGGAGCAACGGCTGGAGCTGGAGATCGATGAGGCGGTGGTGAGCCGGCTGGCGGAGCTGGGCTATGAGCCGGAATTCGGCGCCCGGCCGCTGCGCCGGGTGCTGCGCCGTCGTATCGAGAATCCCCTGGCCACCGAGCTGCTCGAAGACCACTTCCACGGGGCCCGAGGCGTACGCGTGTGCCTCGGCGATCCAGCCGGCCCCGGCGGTGCCGAGAGTCTGCGCTTCCTTCCCCTGGAGTAAGGGTTGAAAGGGTGTCCGGTAGGGTGTTCGTTTGCCGGTTCGCCTTGCCGTCCGGTGCGCCCGCGCCCGTGGATTCTCCCAGCCGCACTAACGCTCCCGACGACATCGCTGAGCCGGAGCCCAAGCCTGCCCAGCCCGCTGGTGTCGGTGGTTTCGTCTCCTCCACCCTGGAGGAGCTGCGCAAGGTGGTCTGGCCCAGTCGTCAGCAGCTCTTCAGCGAGTCGGTGGCGGTGATCCTGATGGTGAGCCTCTCGGCCGCCACCATCGCCGCCGTCGATCGCTTCTACAGCTGGGCGTCCTCCCAGGTCTTCCCCTGAGGCGCCGGTGGCTCCTCCACTCTCCCCGTCCCGTTCGTTCTGAGCACCCACTCCTCCGTCCCCGTGTCCGAAGCCGATCTCGTCACTGCCGCCAGCCTCGACGGCGTCCCTGAGGACGCCGCCACCCTTGACGGGCTCGCCCTCGAAGCTCCCCCCCCGGCGGCCGAGCGCGAAGGCAAGCCGATGGTGGCCCGCTGGTATGCGGTGCAGGTGGCCTCCAGCTGTGAGAAGAAGGTGAAGGCCACCCTGGAGCAACGTGCCATCACGCTGGGTGTCGACAGCCGCATTCTCGAGATCGAGATACCCCAGACCCCGGCGGTGAAGCTCAAGAAAGACGGCAGCCGCCAGGCCGCCGAGGAAAAGGTCTTCCCCGGCTACGTGCTGGTGCGGATGATGCTCGATGAAGACACGATGATGGCGGTGCGGAGCACCCCCAACGTGATCAACTTCGTGGGCCAGGAGGAGCGTCGCTCCACCGGCCGGGCCCGTGGTCACATCAAGCCCAGGCCCCTGACCCGCCAGGAAGTCGACCGGATCTTCAAGCGCGCCGCCGAGAAGAAGCCCGTCGTCAAGGTCGATCTGGCCGAGGGCGATCAGATCCTGGTCACGGCGGGCCCCTTCAAGGACTTCCAGGGCGAGGTGATCGAGGTCTCCGGCGAGCGCAGCAAGCTCAAGGCCCTGCTCTCGATCTTCGGCCGGGAAACACCGGTGGAACTCGAGTTCGCCCAGATCAGCAAGCAAAGCTGATCCCCACGGGGCCGCCTCCCTGCGGAGGGCGGCCCAACCTGGCGGCATCACTCCGATGTCGCCGCCCAACGCCTTGACCCAAGGGTCAGGCGATCCGCAGCGCTTCCCTCCGTAGACCAGCCGATGGCCAAAAAAGTCGTTGCCGTAATCAAGCTGGCGCTCAACGCCGGCAAAGCCAACCCCGCACCACCGGTGGGCCCTGCCCTCGGCCAGCACGGGGTCAACATCATGGCGTTCTGCAAGGAGTACAACGCCCGCACCCAGGACAAGGCCGGCTACGTGATCCCGGTGGAGATCTCGGTCTTCGAAGACCGCAGCTTCACCTTCATCACCAAGACCCCTCCGGCTTCGGTGCTGATTACCAAGGCCGCCGGCATCGAGAAGGGTGCCGCCACCTCGGCCAAGGGCAGTGTGGGCGCCATCAGCCGTGCCCAGCTCCAGGAGATTGCCAGCACCAAGCTGCCCGATCTCAACTGCTCCAGTCTGGAGTCGGCCATGCGCATCATCGAAGGCACCGCCCGCAACATGGGCGTCGCCATCAGCGACTGATCCCGCTGGAGCCAAGCTCCGCGACTCCCGCTTCAACCACCACCATCACCCCACCCGGGGGAGACGGTCACCGCCGGCCCTGGCCGCGGACAGCCTGTCGCCTGAACCCCGCCGAAACCCATGCCCAGATCATCCAAGCGTTTCACCGCCCTGCTCGAGACGATCGAGGACCGCGACTACACCCCGCTCGAGGCCCTCGAGCTGGTGAAGGCCAACGCCAACGCCAAGTTCGATGAAACGATCGAAGCCCACGTTCGCCTCGGCATCGATCCCAAGTACACCGACCAGCAACTGCGCACCACCGTGGCCCTGCCCAAGGGCACCGGCCAGACCATCCGCATCGCCGTGATCGCCCGTGGTGAGAAGGTGGCCGAAGCCAAAGCGGCCGGGGCCGACCTCGCCGGTGACGACGAGCTGGTGGAGGCCATCGCCGGCGGTCAGATGGACTTCGACCTGCTGATCGCCACCCCGGACATGATGCCCAAGGTGGCCAAGCTGGGCCGGGTGCTCGGTCCCCGTGGTCTGATGCCGAACCCGAAGGCCGGCACCGTGGCCACCGATCTGGCGGGGGCCATCAACGAATTCAAGGCGGGCAAGCTTGAGTTTCGCGCCGATCGAACCGGCATCGTGCACGTGCGCTTCGGCAAGGCCAGCTTCTCGGTGGACGACCTGCTGGAGAACCTGAAGGCCCTGCAGGAAACGATCGATCGCCAGAAGCCCAGCGGTGCCAAGGGCCGCTACTGGCGCAGCCTTTACCTCACCTCCACGATGGGTCCCTCGGTTTCCGTCGACTTCACCGCCCTGCAGGACATCAAGCTGGAGGGTTGAGTACCGGGCGTGGGATGAAGGCGCATCCTGCCGTGTAGTCTCATGTATCGGGCACGCGCCCGGCCCAAGACAGCAGGTCAGTGCTTCGGCTTCGGGTTCCCCGCTTCGGTGGGAGCTTCCAGTTGCCCCAGTTCCTGTAAACCCTGCCGAGGTGCACGCGACTCTTTTCGGTTCGGATTCTCCGGGCGGATCACCGTTCAGCGGCCTCGATGCTCCCCCTTCGGTTCACACCGGCTGGGGAGTCGGCGGCCGCGTCCCGGCTTGTTCCCCCAACTCCGTACCAAAACCATGGGCCGCACGCTGGAGAACAAGCAACAGATCATCGAAGAGCTCAAGGGGCTCCTCGGTGCGGCCGAAATGGCACTGGTCCTTGATTACAAGGGCCTTTCCATCAAGGAGATGTCTGATCTGCGGACCCGTCTGCAGGCCAGTAACGGCATTTGCAAGGTGACCAAGAACACCTTGATGCGCCGTGCCATTGATGGAAACAGTGCCTGGTCGGAACTCGATTCCCTGCTCACCGGCACCAACGCCTTCGTCCTGATCAAGGGCGATGTCAGTGGCGCCGTCAAGGCCATTCAGGCCTTCCAGAAGGACACCAAGAAGTCGGATGTGAAAGGCGGCCTTTTCGAAGGCAAGCTCCTCTCCCAGAACGACATCAAGGCCCTTGGTGAGCTGCCCTCCAAAGAGGTGCTCATCGCCCAGATTGCTGGTGCGATCAATGCGGTGGCCACCAAGTTGGCTGTTGGCATCAACGAAGTTCCCTCCGGTCTCGCCCGGGCCCTCAAGCAGCACGCCGAAAGCGGTGACGCCAGCTGAGCCCCTCGAAATCCACCGGTTCGGCCGGTTCCATTCCACAGATCTGTTGCTGATTCTCAACCATGACCACCAAAACTGACGACATTCTCGAGTCGCTGAAGACCCTCTCCCTGCTGGAAGCCTCCGAGCTCGTCAAGCAGATCGAAGAGGCCTTCGGCGTGTCCGCCGCCGCTTCCGCCGGCGTGATGATGGCGGCTGCTCCTGCCGCTGCCGCTGAGGCCGCTGAAGAGCAGACCGAGTTCGATGTGATCCTCGACGGTTTCGATCCCGCCGCCAAGATCAAGGTGCTCAAGGCCGTCCGCGAGGCCACCGGCCTCGGCCTGGGCGAAGCCAAGGCCCTCGTCGAGGCGGCTCCCAAGGCCGTCAAGGAAGGCATCGCCAAGGACGAAGCCGAAGCCCTGAAGAAGTCCATCGAAGAAGTGGGCGGCAAAGTCACCATCAAGTGATCGCGCCCGGCGGAGGTTTTACCTCCGCCAGCAGCACCCCACCCATCTCACTCAGCCGGCCTCCAGGGGCCGGCTTTTTGCTGGTGGGACGACAAGGCCAAAAAAAAAGCCCGCCGAAGGCAGGCTTTTGAGGTGGAACGATGCCGGGAGTCTGTCCTCGTTTCGACCCCGGGAGAGCGTTCTGCACTCCTCACACAAGTGAAAGATACGGAATGGATCCAAAGGGTGCCAGCCGCGAGGGCCGCTGTGTCGACTGTCACTCCCGGAAGGGGATCACCTGCAGGGCGATCGGACCACTCTCCAGCTCGCCACCTCTGGCCATGTTCTCCATGGCGCGTCCCAGGTTGTCCGGCCCCGTGCTGGCGATGGGCTGAACCCTCTCGAGGCTGCGCCCGCCGGCCTGGGCGATCAGTTGCTCCAGGGGATTGCTGGCAGCGAAATAGATGTGGTTGAGGGTTTGCTGGCCGTAGACGCGGCGGTTCAGCTGCCAGTCACTTTCGAGCTTGATCGGAACGAATCCATCGGGATCCCGCCGGCTCATCTGGCCCCGGCCCAGCAGCAGCAGGGTGGTGTCCGCCGGGTTCATGGCCTGCAACTGGAGCTCGTTGCCCACCTGAGCGAGGCGAAGGCGGTAGCGGCTGGCCAGGTCCTGGCCAGCCACGCGCAGGGAGTAGGCGTTGCTGCCGGCATAGCTGGTGCAGATCCCCCTGGAGTCGAAGCGGTTCATCGAGGCATCCACCAGGCCGTCGGGCCTGGCCTGCCAGCAGGGCTGGCCGTTGGCCGTCTGCTCGATCAGCACCAAGGACCAGTCGGCGAAGCCCACCGGCTTGGCCAGCACCGCAAAGCGGGACGCTTCCACCGGCTGGCTGTCGAAGACTCCGGCGGCTTCTGCCAGGGGCGTTGTGACGGCCTGGAGCGCGGCAGCAGCCAGCCCAGCTCCAGCAAGGGCCAGGTAGGTTCGCTGCATGGTGGATTTCATGCGTCCCAACATCGTCACCAAGGTCTACGGCACCACTGTCTACCGAACAATGGCCGGATTGCCCAGTGGCAACTGAGCCGGTGCGGGTGGTGGCGGCTGCCTGTGATGGCGCCTGCCGCGGCAATCCTGGCCCGGGTGGCTGGGGCTGCCTGCTGCGTTTCGAGGACGGCAGCGTGCGCGAACTGGGGGGTGCAGCCGCGGCGACCACCAACAACCGCATGGAGCTCACCGCGGCCCTGGCCATGATGAAGGAGTTGCGGAATTTGCCCCTTCATCCCGATCTGCGCCTGCGCACCGACAGCCGCTATCTGATCGATGGTCTGACCAAGTGGATGCCGGGCTGGAAGCGGAAGGGTTGGCGGACCGCCTCCGGCGGCCCCGTGCTCAACCGCGACCTCTGGGAGGAGCTGGACCGGGCGCGGCTGCCGGGGTTGAGCCTGGCCCATGTCAAAGGGCACAGCGGTGATCCCGATAACGACCGCTGCGATGCGATCGCCGTGGCCTACTCGCGCGGAAGCTCCCCCGAGCTGGCCCAGCCTGAGGGGGACGGGCTCGATCAGCCGGCCCCCGCGGAACTTGGCGAACTGCTCACCCGCCTCGAGGTGGTCGACCGCCTCGCCAGCGGCGGCTACGCCCTGACGACCGCCGAACTGGCCCGCCTGGTGGAGCAGCCCCTGGCCCGTCTGCAGGAGCGGCAGGGGCCCTGGATCTGGCGTGACTGGCGGGTGAGTCCCACCAGCGAGGGCCGCTGGCGTCTGGAGCGCACCGAGCCCGCCCTGCAGGAGTCCCGATGATCCTGGAGCATCCGGATCACGCCTCCTCAGGCGCCCGCAGCGGCACCAGCACGGGTTCGCTCTACCGCCGTTGGGTGGGCCCGCTGCTGGCCACGGATGAGGGGGCCGATGCCGAGCAGCTCAGCAGCCTCACCCTCGCGGCCCTGGCCCAGGCCTCCCTGCGCCGCGACTGGCCCCTGGTGTCGAGCAGCCTGGCGGGCCTCGGCGCCGAGCTGCAACGGCGAGACCATCGCTTCGAGCAGATGCTGTTCGGTTGCCGCTTCGCCAATCCAGTGGGCCTGGCCGCCGGCTTCGACAAGAACGCCGTGGCGGCAGGGATCTGGCACCTGTTCGGGTTCGGCTTCGCTGAACTGGGCACGATCACCTGGCACCCCCAGCCGGGCAACCCGCGGCCGCGGTTGTTTCGCCTGGCCCAGGAGCGGGCCGCGCTCAACCGCATGGGCTTCAACAATGACGGCGCCCTGGGGGTGAAGCGCAACCTGGAGCGCCAGCGCCTGCCCCTGCCGGGCCAGCGGCCTGCGGTGCTGGGCCTCAATCTGGGCAAGTCGAAGATCACGTCCCTGGAGCTGGCCCCCGACGACTACGCCTCCTCCCTGGAGCTGCTCTCGCCCCTGGCCGACTACGTGGTGATCAATGTGAGTTCACCCAACACCCCGGGCCTGCGCGACCTGCAGGACGCCGTGCAGCTGCGGCGCCTGGTGGAGCGGCTGCGGCGTCTCTCGGCCTGCCCACCTCTGCTGGTCAAGATCGCCCCCGACCTCGAAGACGACGCCATCGACACGATTGCCCGACTGGCCTATGAGGAGGGGCTGGCCGGGGTGATCGCGGTGAACACCAGCGTCAACCGGCTGGGGCTGGAGAACCGGCGCCTGCCCCAGACCGGGAAAACCCTCGCCCAGGAGGCCGGCGGCCTCAGCGGAGCCCCCCTGCGCGGTCGGGCTCTGGAAGTGATCCGGCGGCTACGGGCCACGGCCGGTCCAGCCCTGCCGCTGATCGGGGTGGGAGGCATCGATTCGCCCAAGGCCGCCTGGGAGCGGATCACGGCGGGAGCTTCGTTGATTCAGCTCTACACAGGCTGGATTTACCAGGGTCCGGGCCTGGTGCCGGCGATTCTCGAGGGCCTGGGCGACCAGCTGGATCGTCATGGCTGCAGCCACCTCAGTGAGGTCGTGGGCAGCGGTCTGCCCTGGCGCTGAGCGGAGGAGGTGCGCAAACGCCTGGAGGCCGATACGCTGCCTGCGGATTCCAGGACGAGTCGATTGGTCCTTGCCGGTGCGCGGCAACAACTCCAGCCACTCATCGCAAGGTTGTTTCCCCGCCGGGTCTGGATCGCTCTGGAGGATCGTGCGGTCACGGTGCTCACCACCAAGGGTCGCGGCCAGCCGCTGCAGCTGGATCTTCTGCGGCGGGTGTCCCTGCCAGCCGGTGCCTGCTCCGGCGGAGATCCCCAGCAGGTGATGGCCCTGGGCGATCTGATCGGTGATCTGCTGGTTGAGCTGGGCCTGGTGGGGGCTGAGGTGGTGGCGGTTCTGCCGGCTGCGGCCTGTGCCTGGAGGGTGGTGCAATGGCCCTTCCACGACTGGCCCGAGGAGCCCGACGAGGCCCTGCGCCTGATCGATCCCGCCCTGGCTCTGCCCTATGAGCTGTCCCAGGCGACCATCAGCCTCCTGCCTCTGGAGGCTGATGGAACCCAGGCCACTGGCTGTTCCTCCCTCCTGGTGACTGCGCCCCGCCAGCTGGTGCTGAACTGGATCGAGGTGTTCGACATCGCCGGCGTGGAGCTGGAACGGCTGGAAGCCGCCCAGGTGTGTGAACTGCGGGCCCTGGCCCCTCTGCTTGAGGGTGCTGGACCTGATCGGCTCGACGCGTTGCTGGTGCTCTGCGAGCGGGGTGCACGGCTCACCCTGGTGCGCCATGGTCTGCCGGAGTACGGGCGGGAATTGAACGGCTCGATGGACGACCTCGGTGATCAGCTGGAGCGATACCTGGCCTATTGGCTCAGCCGGGATCCCGGCGCGACGGACGTTCGCCTCTGGCTGGCAGGGTCCAGCCCGGATCTGCCCCTGCTGGCCGAGAACCTGCACCGCAGCGGCGACTGCCCCGTGGAGATCCTTGATCCGGTGGCCCTGGGCTGGATCGCTCTCCCCCCCGATGACGGCGAAGAGGAGTTGCCCCCCGGCCCGGCTCTGCTCAGTCTGCAGGGGCTGATGCAAGCGGAGCTGGCTCCATGAGCCCGATGCTTCCCACCCTTGACCTGCTGCGTGAACGCCGTCTCGAGCTGGGCCTGCCCGCGGAGCCGCCCAGGCCGCCCGACGCCAGGCGGCTGTTGCTGATCGGATCGGCCATCGGCGCTGGCCTCGTGCTCTGCGCCGTGGGGGCGACGCTGCTGCTCAAGCTGCAGGCCATGCTGCTGGAGCAGGAACTCACCAGGCTGGCGCCGGTGCGGGGCCAGGTGGAGACGCTGGAGGCTGAACTCGCTGCCGATAAGGGGAATCTGGAGCGCAAGAGCAAGGGGAATGCTGAGCTGGTGACTGGCCTGGTGGCTGTGCGCTCAGGCTCAGCCCTGATGACCGACCTGGCCGGCCGCACCCCGGCTGAGTTGCAGCTCACGTCGGTTCTGGTGGGAAAGGACGATCTGCAGCTCAAGGGCCGCACCGGCGACCCCGGGGCCTTTGAGCGGATCAACGCCCTGGTGCTGCGCCTGAAGGGCTCGCCACTGATCAACCCTGCCAGCGTGACCCTCAACCGTGCGATCCGCAACGACACCGACCCCAGCAAGCCCAGCAAGGGCCCGGAGCGTGGACTGGTGGAGTTCGAGCTCAGTGCCGCCTTCCGTCCACCGCCGGCCAGTTCTGCCCAGCTGAAACAGCTGCAGGAGCTGGGCGCGGGCGGCATGGCCCGCCGCCTGGAGCTGCTGCAGAAGGAGGGCCTGCTGCGATGACCAACCTGCAACAGGGCGCGCCGCCCCGGTCCCTGCTCCTGCGTAATGGTGTGTTGATCGGCTTGCCCGTGGCGGCTGGGGTGGTGGTGGCCGGCCTGGTGGCCCTGGGGGGAGTATTTCAGCCCTGGGATCAGCTGCGCCGCAATCAGCTCCAGCTTGATGAGCTTCGGGGCATGAATGAGCGGCTGCCGCTGCTGCGGGCCCAGCGGCTGCGCCAGCTTGACCAGGTCAAGACCGTGGATGGTCAGCGCTCCAGCCTGCTGAAGCTGATCGCCGGCAGCGGCCAGATCAGCACCTTTCTGGCCCAGCTCAACCGGGAAGCCTCAGCCACTGGGGTTCAGCTCGATGTGTTCGAACCTGTCGTAGCCAGCAGGGTGGCATCTGCATCAGCTCCCGCGCCTGCGGGAGGCAACGAGAAGGAAGCCGCAGCTTCGTCGGATCCGCTCGAAGCCGATGGCCTGCGCCGCACGACCTTGCTGCTGAGCGCCCGTGGCCGTTATCCGAACCTGCTGGTGTTCCTGCGCCGCCTGGAGCGTCTCAGCCTGCTGGTGGCCCAGAGCGATCTCAACCTCAACCTCGACCTCAAAGCCAGCCGTGCCCAGGCCCAGCCGGCCGCCAACCGGCCCGCCCCCCAGGGTCAGCGGGTTCCCAAGGTGGTGCTGAAGCTGAATCTGGCCCTCTACAGCCAAGACTTGGCCACCAAGCCAGCTGCCACCCCGCAGCAGGCGGCTACAGCCCCGCCACCCAACGCACCATCACCGCCTCCGGCGCCACCCCAGTGAGCGGGCAGGGGCCACAGTTGCCTTTGGTCATCTGGTCATTGCAGACCACTGCCCATACGATTCCTGCGCGATGAACGTATTGATGGGCCCAGAAGGTCATGGATTCCGTGCCGGACTGTGGCTGGCCAGCAGCAGCAGCCTGCTGGCGATCTTGCCCCTGGCCCTGACACTGACTCCCACTCCAGTCCTTGCCCAGGCGGCCATTCGCCAGGATGGGCTGCAGCTGAAGCTGCGCCGTCTGCCCGATGCCCTGGAGCTGGTGATCCAGGATGCGGGCACCGGTAGCGATCTGCGCCAGCAGATGCAGGGCCAGGCGTGGCTGGGTGAACTGCGCACCGAGCGGATCCGGGGGCTCAAGCTCGGCCCCCAGTCGTTGTCGATGACTGACGCCGGCGTGGACTCGATCACCTTCGATGGCACCGGCACGGAGTTTCAGCTGAAGGTGACACCAATGCCCGGGCGCAACCTGGGCACACCGCTGGTGAGCAGCGACGGTCGCGACCTGACGGTGCGCTTCAACGCCCCGGAGCTGGCTGTGAGCCAGACGGCCCGGGTGGATCTGCGCTCGCCGGGGCGGGTGCCCATCGCGTCCTATGTGCCACCCCTGCGGCCTCGGGCCGTGGCGCCTCCCTCCGGCGACATCGCCGTGGGCACGATGACGATCCGCAACCGCGGCTACCTCAGCCTCTACGGCCCGCCGGTGACGCTCACCACCCGGGCCGCCAATCCACGCGACGTGCTGATGGTGCTCTCGCAGATGGGGGGGTATGGCTTCGCCTTCTCCGATGCCTCGATGGCGGGGGGGATGGGGCCGCAAGGCTCCACGAGACAGCCACCCGCTCCGGTGACAGTGGCGTTCCAGAACGAGCCCTTTGAGCGGGCCTTCAACTTCGTGCTGCTCTCCTCTGGGCTGCAGGCCCGCAAGGAGGGGAACACGATCCTGGTTGGTTCAGATGTGCTGGGGAAAACGATCGGACCACAGATGTCGAAGGTGTATCGCCTGAACCAGGTGTCGCCCAATTCAGCCGCGGACTACCTGGCCAACCTCGGGGCCCAGGTCACCAAGACCAACAAGGTCACCACAGCCGTGTCTCAGGGTGTGCCGCTCGGCGCTCAGCCCGCCGGTACCGGCCTCACCGCCACCTCCCAGAGCACCACCTCCACCCAGCAGACCGTGGAGGCATTCGGAGCCACGAGCGGTCCCCTGGTGGGTCTTCGCGCCACCACTGATCCACGGCTGGGCACGATCACGATCGTGGGAGAACCATCGTTGGTGGCGATCGGAGAGCAGTACCTCAAGCAGCTGGATCTGCGCCAGCGCCAGGTGGCATTGTCTGTGAAGATCCTGGATTTGACCCTCACGAACGACACCGCGATTGACAACAGCTTTGCCTTCCGTTATGGCAATAACTTCATCGTTAATGATGGGGGCCAGTTGCTGGGAGCATTCGGCAGTCTGCTGCCACCAACGGCAGGTGCGTTTAACCGCAGTAATCTTCTTGATAACATTCTCGGATCACCGACACCAAATGCCAATCCAGGAATGCAGTATCCCAAGGATACATTCTTCAACTTCCTGAGTGCGCAGATCCAGTCGCAGAACGCCAAGTTGCTGGCGAGCCCCACCCTAATCCTGAGTGAAAACCCCGAAACAATCGAGGGTGGCGCCGATGTGGGAGGAGTAGGTCTGGCTTCTGGCCAGGCGGGTGCTTCCAGCGACACCTCCGGCCTGAGCCAAGCCACGATCGGTCGAAAACGTGCCAATGAGTCGTTCGTGACCGTGGGCCGTCAAGTGGTGACTTCCTATGAAGTCAATCAGAACCAGAATGAAAGTACCACATGTGAACCTTCCTTCGGTACGGCTGGCCTTACCTTCGGGGCCCGGGTCTCCAAGATTGATGACAATGGCTTCGTGACCTTCACCCTTTCGCCGACAATCTCTGGAGTAGTTGATCGTCAGCCAGTGCCGGGCTGCGGTGGTATCGACATCCTGCGTCTCAGGCGCCTTGACACGGGTAGTGTACGTGTGCGCGACGGCCAGACTCTGATCCTTACTGGGGTGATTTCTGATGAAGATTTCCAGGTTGTGTCGAAGTGGCCGATTTTGGGTGATCTGCCCCTATTGGGTCAGTTCTTCCGAAAAACCACCGGTTCCCGTAACAAGAATGAGCTGGTGATCCTTGTCACTCCCCGCATCATCAACGATGAGGAGGGTGGAAGCTTTGGCTATGGATATACACCTTCCAGCCAGGACGCTCGCCGCTTGATGTACGGCCCCTGAAGCTCAGAAGGCTAGGGGTGCGAAGTATTTGATGGCAAGTGGGGCCAGTAGTTGGAAGATCTTTGCAGAGCTCTGCATCAACTCCCCACCCCAGCCATTGCCAAGTGTTTTTGAGTCGGGATCTTTTCTCAGATCTTTGGCCCCTTTGAGTATTTGCTGAGCAACCTGCAAGTTGCCCTGTTGCTCGAAAAGGCTGGCGGCGTAGGTAAAGTCGGCGGCTGCGAGCTCGCGCTTGTCTTGCTCCGCCCTGCTGATGCCCCGCGCCAGCCAGCTCATGGCCGCGTCAGGTTGTTTCTGGATGGCTTGGTTGAAATAGGATTCGGCCTCCCTGGCTCGTCCCTTAAGAGCAGCTTCTACGCCGGAGTTATGCAGATCGGCATAGTTGCTGGCGCTTGGATTCACTCCCACCGCCTGTTTCCAGTGGCTGCGAGCCAGGGCATTCCTATCCAGCAGTGCGTCGCTGAGGTCGGCTTCGCGCAGATCGGTGCCTTCCAGCTGGGCGCCCCGCAGGTCGGCGCCGCGGAGGGAGGCCCCCAACAGCGAGGTGAAGGTGAGATTGGCTCCCTGGAGATTGGCTCCATCCAGTTGGGCACGACTGAGGTTGGCCCGCTGTAACTGGGCCTTGCTCAAGTCGGCGTCGCGCAGGTCAGCATGGACCAGATCCGCATTCTGGAGTCGGCAGCTGGCGCAGGCCCGATTCTCGAGCAGTCGCATCACGTCGTTACTCTCGTTAGCTTGGGCTATTACTGACAGCAACTGGGCGGAGGTGACGAGCAGCAGGGCTCCCCTCAGCAGGGGGCCATGAGATCGCGGCGGGGGCGCCATGCCAAAGAGGGGTGAAGGAATGTGGGCTCAGCGGGCGGCCACTGGTGAGGCCTCTACGTCGCGTTGCTCAATGCAGAGGCGAGGGCCGATTGTGTTTCCTTTGCAGGCTGCAGGCAAGACCACCAGGGCGCCACATGTGCGAATGGCTGGTGGAAGCCGGGTTGGCCGCTGCGGCTGCAGCTGATTTTGTGCTCGATCCCTGAGCTATCGAAGTGTCTGCGGGGTGGGTTCTGCTTCAAGAAAGCCTTGCCAACTAAGCCATCAGGCCATCAGGGTTGCCTCTGGCGGGGGGCGATTCAGGCGTCCTGGCTGTTAGCCCAGACGATCGCGCTGCCCTCACCAGCGGACCGCTCGCCAGCGGCGCCTGTGGGTGGGGAGATCCTGACTGGTTCAGGCTGTAGAGCATGGATGTTCACGCTGGGGAGCCTGCTGGATCTGGCTCGGCCGCTCGGCCGCTGAAGCCCGCAGGGCTGGATCTGCTGCCGCCCGATCGCCATGGCGGCAATCTGGAGGCCGTGGCCCGGCGGTTGGCCTGCCGCCCGACCGATCTGCTGGATGCCAGCGCCTCCCTGGTGCCCTTCGGGCCGCCGGCCTCGGTGCGGCGGGTGTTGGAGGCGGCGGTGCGCACGTCACCAGGCCGGCCTTCGCCCCTGCGGGATTACCCCGACCGCGACCATCTGCGGCTGCGCCAGGCCATCGCCGCTCACCACCAGCTCGATCCGGCCGCTGTGCTGCCCGGCAACGGGGCCGCCGAGCTGTTCACCTGGCTGGCCCGCGATGCAGCCGCGGCGGGTGCCAGCCTGCTGCCCACCCCGGGCTTTGCCGACTATCCCCGGGCCCTGGCCTGCTGGGGTGGTGCCTGGAGCGCCTGGCCCCTGAAGCTGCCGCTGCCGGGAGCGCTGAGCTGGCCCCAGCCACTGCCGCCAGCTCCGGCCGGTGCGCACCAGGCCCTGTGGATCACCAATCCCCACAACCCCACCGGCCAGCTCTGGAGCCGCGCCTCGCTCGAGCCCCTGCTGGAGCGCTTCGCTCTGGTGATCGTCGATGAGGCCTTCCTGCCCCTGGTGCCCGGCGGGGAGGAGCAGTCGCTGGTGCCGCTGCTCGCGGGCCACCCCCAGCTGGTGGTGATCCGCAGCCTCACCAAGCTGCTGGCGATCGCGGGCCTGCGTCTGGGCTATGCCCTGGCCGATCCCGAGCGGCTGCGGCGCTGGGCCGCCTGGCGCGACCCCTGGCCGGTGAATGGTCTGGCCGCCGCCGTGGGGGAGGCGGTGGTAGGTGATCTGCGCTGGCAGGAGCGGGTGCAGCGCTGGGTGGCGGTGGAGGGCCCCTGGCTGGAGCAGGGCCTGCAGCAGCTGCCTGGCCTGACACCGCTGCCCTCGGCCGCCAACTTCCTGCTGGTGCGTTCTGAGAGTTCCCTGGTGGCGCTGCGTGAGCGGCTGGAGCGGAACCAGCGGCTGCTGCTGCGCGACTGCCGCTCCTTTGCTGGCCTGGGGGAGCGCTGGTTGCGGATCGCCCTCCAAAACCGCCGCAACAACCGACGGCTGCTGCGGGCCCTGCGGCAGGAGATCAGCCGCTAGCCAGCTCGATCAGCAGCTCCGCCAGCCGCTGATCGGCGTCGCGCACCGCCAGACGCTCCATGCCCGCCCTCAGGGTGTGGAGCGGATCGAGGCCAGCGCTTGCCCCGCGCAGCCGTGGCCCCAGCAGCCGCCACACCGCCTGCTCCAGGGCCCGATGCTCCGGGGCGTGCTGCCACACGATCACGGCGGCGCCTGCGGCGGCGGCGGCTTCGGCATTGGCATCCTGGTGATGGTCGGCCGCCTGGGGGAACGGCACCAGGATCGTGGGGGTGCCGCAGACGGCCAGTTCGCTGAGGCTGCCGGCCCCCGCCCGGCTGATGGCCAGCTGGGCATGCTGCAACAGGCCGGGGAGGTCGTCGCTGAAGGGCCGCTCGACGTAGGCGGGGATCCGCAGGCTGCCGGCGTCCGGATCGCTGCTGCCGGTGAGGTGCACCACGCGGCAGCCGGCGGCCACCAGCCTCGGCACCAGGGGGCGCACCATGCGGTTGAGGCCAAGGGCACCCTGGCTTCCGCCCATTACCAGCACCAGGGGGCCCTCTCCCTCGGGCACCCAGCTGGGCAGGGGAGCTGGCCGTAGGAAGTCAGCGCGCACCGGTGTGCCCGTGACCAGGGGCCGGCACTGGGGCAAGCGCTCCGCCGCCGCCCGCAGCCCCACCGCAACCCGGCTGCAGTGCCGGCCGAGCAGGCGGGTGACCCGTCCGGGGATGGCGTTGGATTCATGCAGCACCACCGGCACCCTGCACCAACGGGCCGCCAGGATGGCCGGTGCCGCGATGTAGCCCCCGGTGCTGAACACCAGGCCGATGCCCTCCCGCCGGATCAGCCGGCGTACCGCCACGCTGGCGGCGATCAGGCGCAGCAGTTGCCACAGCTTGCGCAAGCCCCGTCCCTGCAATCCCCCCGCCCGGATCGTGTGCAGGGGATAGCGGCTGGGGACGAGCTCTCGCTCGAGGCGGTTTGGAACCCCCAGCCATTGCACCTGCCACCCATCGGGCAGGGCTTCCGCCACCGCCAGGGCCGGGAACAGGTGCCCGCCGGTGCCGCTGGCCGCGATCAGGAGCCTGGACATGGACCTTCGCTGACGGGCACGGCGCTTGACCTGGGCGCGCCTAACTTAAAAGGGCCGCCATGGCCTCCCTTGATGCCGCAGTCGCCGTTCCACCCGTTTCTTCTGGCATTGCTGGCGGCCACGGTGGTTGTCAGCCTGCCGGCTGCCAAGGCCGCCCCACCGTCCCCGGCCCTGCTCCAGAGCCTGGAGGGCGCCCTCAACAGCGGCAAGTCCTCCGACCTGACCGCCATGGTGGAAGCGGGCCCCGGCCTGGATCCCGCTCGCCTGGAGGCTCGCTACAAGATCCTGCGCGACCGCTTCCCTGATGCCCGCTGGACGGTGAGCCCCGGCGCTCCCCTGCGCGATGGTCGCCCCACCGTGGCCATCGCGGTGACCGGCAGCCGCTCGGAGGGGCCCTTCCGCTACAGCCTGCAGGCCGAGCAGGTGCTGGCCCTCAGCGCCAACGGCTCACGGCTGAACGGCCAGGAATTGATCCGCGAAACCACCACCCTGCGCAGCGGTGAGGCCAGCCTGCCGGTGAGTGTGCTGATTCCGGACGCGGTGCTCACGGGCCAGCGCTACGACGTGGATGTGGTCTTCGATGAACCGCTCGATGGGGCGGTGGCAGCCGGTGGCATCGCAGCCATCACCCCCGAGCAGATCAGCGCCCTGGAAACCCCAGATCTGGAGCTGGCGGCCCTCGGCGGTGGCGGCCTGTTCAAGTCGGTGCAGGCACCCCTGAAGCCCGGCAGCCAGACCTGGGCAGTGCTGCTGGTCCACCCCAAGGGCATCGTCAGCACCACCAAGCGGGTGCGGGTGGTGGCGGACAAGGCCTCGCTCATTCCCTGAGGGGACCTGGGGCCTGGTCTGGGCTGAACCAACGCGCCAGAGCTGACACATCATCGTCGCCGTGACCGGCGGCGATCAGGGCATCTTCGATCCCGGCCACGCTGGTGCTGATCGGCAGGGTCACGCCGGCTGCGGCGGCTGTCTCGAGGGCGATCGCCAGATCCTTGCGGTGCAGCGCCAGGCGGAAGCCGAGGGGGTAGGTGTTCTCGATCATCTGGCTGGCGCGGTGCTGCAGGGCCCAGGAGCCTGCGGCGCCCCCTTCGAGGGCGGCGCAGACCTGTCGCAGCGGCAGCCCCAGGGCCCTGGCCAGGGCCAGGCCTTCCGCCAGGGCGGCATAACTCCCGGCCACCAGGATCTGGTTGACGGCCTTCACCTGCTGGCCCGATCCCACCGGCCCGAAATGACTGATCCGGCCACCCACCACCTCCAGCAGGGGGCGGGCACGCTCCAGGTGGTTGCTGGAGCCTCCCACCAACAGGGAGAGGGTGCCGGCTCGAGCCCCCTCGGTACCGCCGGTGACCGGGGCATCGAGATAGCCCACTCCCAACTCGCCCAGGCGGGCGGCCAGGCGCTGGCTGGTGGCTGCCGCGATGGTGGAGAAGTCGATCACCAGGGAGCCTGGGGCCACGCCCTCGGCCACCCCGGCTGGGGCGAACAGCACCTCCTCAACGGCAGTGTCATCGCTCAGGCAGACGGCGATCAGCCCGGCTGAGGCCGCCGCTTCAGCCGCTGTGGCCGCTCTGGTGGCCCCTGAGGCGGCCAGCGGCTCTTCCGCCCCTCGGGTTCGGTTGTGGACGATGAGGGGAAACCCCGCCGCCAGTACCCGAGCCGCCATCGGTGCACCGAGAGCTCCAAGACCGAGGAAGGCCGTGGCTGGGCGGTCCAGGTGGCCTGGTTGCTCTGGACCGTCTTGGAAAGATCTGGTCATCAGCTCTGCCCGTTCAGTTGGACCCTGGTGATCCGGCTGCGGGAGCATGTTTGATTCTGAATCGTTTTCGCCATGTCGTTCATCAGGAATGCCCAGCTTGTGCTGATGCCTCCCGCCGCGGCCGCCTTGGCGATGCTGCTGCAGGTGGGCTCGGGCCAGGCCCAGACCGGCAGCACTCCCGGCGCCCAGCGCCCAGATCCCACCGCCAGGCCTGCTCCAACCCGCCTTCAGTTGACCCCCAACCAGAAAAGTGAGCTGTTCAAAGGGCAGCGCACTCTCTCGTTGCGGGCCCATACCGACCAGATCGCGATCCTCCGCAAGGGCGAGCGCTGCCTGAACGAGGCCAAGGACCTGGAGGCACTCAGCGCCTGCCGCCAAACTGAACGCCAGGCCATGCGCGAGCTGATGGGCCGGACCCGGGAGGAAGCCCGGGCCCTGCATCAGCGGCTGGGTTTACCGGCACCCCAGGGCCGCCGCGGCAAGGGCGGCCAGCCCGGTGTCTGGAACGATTCGGCCGACCAGATCTGAGCGCTTCAGGCGTCGTCGAGGGCGGCGACGCCGGGGAGCACCTTGCCCTCCAGCAGCTCGAGGCTGGCGCCACCGCCGGTGGAGATGTGGCTCATTTTCTCGGCCACTCCCACCTTTTCCACAGCGGCCACCGAATCACCACCGCCGATGATCGTGCAGCAGCCCTGCGCGCTCAGCTCGGCCAGGGTGTGGGCGATGCCGTTGGTGCCGGCAGCGAACTTGTCGAACTCGAACACGCCCATCGGTCCGTTCCAGATCACGGTCTTGCAGTCGGCCAGGGCCGCCTGGAAGGTCTTGAGTGAATCCGGGCCGATATCAAGACCCATCCAGCCATCGGGGATGGCGTCGATCGAGGTGATCTGGCTATTGGCGTCAGGGGCGAAGTTGTCGGCCAGCACCACGTCGGTGGGCAGCAGCAGCTGCACGCCCTTGGCGGCCGCCTTGGCTTCGAGCTCCTTGGCCAACTCCAGCTTGTCCTCTTCCACCAGGCTCTTGCCCACCGCCAGGCCTCGGGCTTTGTAGAAGGTGAAGATCATGCCGCCGCCGATCAGCACCTTGTCGCACTTGTCGATCAGCGACTCGAGCACGCCGATCTTGCTGCTCACCTTGGAGCCGCCCACGATCGCCGCCAGGGGGCGCTTCGGCTCATCGATGGCGCCCTGCAGATACTGCAGTTCCTTCTCCATCAGGTGACCGGCCACATTCGGCTTGAGGTATTCGGTCACGCCTTCGGTGGAGGCATGGGCCCGGTGGGCGGCGCCGAAGGCGTCGTTCACGTAGACCTCGGCCAGGGCCGCCAGCTTGTGGGCGAATTCGGTGTCGTTCTTCTCTTCTTCGGAGAAGAAGCGCACGTTCTCCAGCAGCACCACATCACCGTCGGCCATGGCCGCAACCTTGGCCTCGGCATCGGGGCCGATGCAGCTCTCGGTTTTCACAACCGGCTTGCCCAGCAGCTCGCTCAGGCGGGCAGCCACCGGGGTGAGGCGCATCGCTTCATTCACCTCGCCCTTGGGCCGGCCGAAGTGGGCGGCCAGGATCACCTTGGCGCCTTTGGCGGTGAGGTCGGTGATGGTCGGCAGGGCTGCGCGGATGCGGGTGTCGTCGCTGATGGCACCGCTCTCATCCAGAGGTACGTTGAAGTCGACCCGCACCAGAACACGCTTGCCTTGCAGATCGGCTGCGGACAGGCTGGTCAGGGATCGCTTCGCCATGGGGGTCTGGGTGATCGAGGATGGGAGAGATTAACCCGCAGCCCTCGGCCCAGGTCCCAGGCGGGCGCTAGGACAAGTGGGGCGGCACGTTCTGTCCGACCCTTGCGCCGGGATGGCGACCACTGGATGGCGAACCCATGTTCAACACCGTTCTGTTTCCGATCGACCAGAGCCGCCAGACCATGGACACGGCGGCCCTGACCCTGAAGCTGGCTCTCCAGCACGGCAGCCGGCTGGTGGTGCTCTCCGTGGTGGAGCCCGAGGAGGGTGTCATGCATGATGCCGCCGCCGTGGCGCGGCTGCTGGAGCAGGCCCGCAGCCACTTCGAGCAGGCCGGTGTGACCTGTGAGGTGATCGAGCGGGAGGGGCGGCCCGCCTTCGTGATCGGGGATGTGGCCGATGAGATCAATGCCGACCTGATCGTGATGGGCACCCGCGGCCTGTCCCTCGATGCCGATCAGCCCAGCACCGCGTCGCGGGTGATCCAGCTGGCCCCCTGCCCCGTGCTGGTGGTGCCCTGATGGAGGGGATCGCCACCCCCGTCGGTGAGGGTCTCAGCCGGTCGGCCCCGGCGATCCAGTGGTATCCGGGGCACATCGCCAAGGCGGAGCGGCAGCTGTTCACCCAGCTGGCCAAGGTGGACCTGGTGATCGAGGTGCGCGATGCCCGCATCCCCCGGGCCACCGGTCACCCCCGTCTTCAGCGCTGGATGAAGGCCAAGCCGCGGCTCCTGGTGATCAACCGCCGCGACATGATCAGCGAGGCGGCGCGCCAGGCCTGGGACCACTGGCTGCGCGAGCGGGGCGAGACCCCCTGGTGGTGCGACGCCAAGGTGGGCACCGGCGTCAAGCAGCTCCAGGAGGCGGCCATCCGCGCTGGTGGACAGCTCAACGCCCGCCGGGCGGGACGGGGCATGCGGCCGCGCCCGGTGCGCGCCCTGATGCTCGGCTTCCCCAACGTGGGCAAGTCGGCCCTGATCAATCGCCTCGTGCGTCAGAAGGTGGTCGACAGCGCCCGCCGCGCCGGGGTGACCCGCACCCTGCGCTGGGTCCGTCTTGGCCAGGAGCTGGATCTTCTCGATGCCCCAGGGGTGCTGCCGCCGCGCCTGGATGATCAGCGCGCCGCCCTGCTGCTCGCCCTCTGCGATGACATCGGCCAGGCCGCCTACGACGGCGAGGCCGTGGCCGTGGCCTTCCTGCGCCTGCTCGATGGTCTGCAGGCCCATCCGGCGGCGGGGATCTCCTTCAGCGGCGTACTGGGGCGCTATGGCGTGCCGATCACACGCCTGGAGGACACCGTGGTGGATGGCTGGGGCTGGCTGGAGGCCGCCGCCGCCCGCCACACCAGTGGCGACACAGCCCGCATGGCCCAGCGCCTGCTTGACGACTTCCGCCGCTCCCTCCTTGGTCCGATCGCCCTCGAGCTGCCCCCTGATCCGGCATGACGGGTTTCGGCGAAGGAGAGGGTGAACTGGTCACGCTCCACTACCCGAAGCCGCTGCCGATGCGCCTCGACCGCTGGCTGGTGGCCCAGCGGCCGGAGCAGAGCCGGGCCCGCATCCAGAAGTTCATCGATGCCGGCTACGTGCGTGTCAATGGCGTCACGGGCCGGGCCAAGACTCCCCTGCGGCTCCACGACGAGGTGCAGCTTTGGATGCCGCCGCCTGAGCCGCTGCCCTACCTGCTGCCCCAGCCGATCCCCCTCGATGTGCTCTACGAGGACGCCCATCTGATCGTGCTCAACAAGCCGGCCGGCCTCACGGTGCATCCGGCGCCGGGCAACCGCGACGGCACGCTGGTGAATGGCCTGCTGCACCACTGCCCTGATCTGCCCGGCATCGGGGGTGAGATGCGTCCCGGCATCGTGCATCGCCTCGACAAGGACACCACCGGCTGCATCGTGGTCGCCAAGAGCCAGGAGGCCTTGGTGCGACTGCAGGTGCAGATCCAGAAGCGGGTGGCCTCAAGGGAGTACCTGGCGGTGGTGCATGGGGCGCCGGCGGCCGAGAGCGGCACGATCGTGGGGGCGATCGGGCGTCATCCCGCCGATCGCAAGAAATACGCCGTGGTGGCCGATGAGAAGGGTCGCTTCGCCTGCACCCACTGGACCCTGATCGAGCGCCTCGGCGATTACTCCCTGCTGCGCTTCCGGCTGGACACCGGCCGCACCCATCAGATTCGCGTCCACTGCGCCCACATCGGCCATCCGATCGTGGGCGATGCCACCTACAGCCGCTGCCGCAAGCTGCCGCTGGAGCTGCCCGGCCAGGCCCTGCATGCGGTGGCCCTCGGCCTCGATCATCCGATCAGCGGCGAGCGGCTGGCTTTCGCGGCTCCACTGCCGCCGGTGTTCGAGGCCCTGCTCACTGCCCTGCGCCAGCGCCTCAACCCAGCCGGCTGATTCCGTCAGCGGGAGCCCGGGCTGGCCTCCTCGAGCATCACGTCGAACAGAGTGAGGCGCTCGAGCTGGTCGGCCACGGCGATGGCGGTGAGCACCGCAAAGCCGATCGGCAGTAGTAGAGCGTAGTTCTTGCTCAGCTCGAAGGTGAGCAGGATCGCTGTCAGCGGGGTGCGCGTGAGGGCGCCCAGGAAGGCGCCGCCCCCGGCGAACAGCAGGGTGGCCGGGGCATAGGAGAACAGCAGCAGGCAGAGTTGCTGCACCAGGGTGCCCAGGGAGGCGCCCACCACCAGGGCCGGTGCCAGGAACCCCCCCGGCGCCTCCGCCGCCACCGCCACGGCCGTCCCCACTCCTTGAACCCCCAGGGCGAGCAGGGCGGTGGACGGGCCGCTGAGCCCCAGCAGGGCGTCGAAGTCGAGGCTGTCAGGGTTGTCGAAGCTGCCGGGCAGGAGCGACCAGCCCAGGCCGATCGCCAGCCCCACCAGCGGCAGCAGTTGCCAGGCCTCCAGCCTCAGGTGTCTCAGGGCCAGGCGCAGGCGCAGGATGCCCCGCTGATACAACACCGCCAAGCTGCCGGCTAGAACCCCCAGCAGCAGCAGGATCGGCACATCCACCAGGCGGAAATCATCGAGGCGGCTGGGATAGGGGATCGTCGGCAACAAATCACGCAGCCAGGCCGGTCCCACAGGAGCCGTCGAGAGCAGGCGGGTCCAGGCGATGGTGGCGAAGCAGGCGAAGGCCGCGATGGCGTTGGTGCGCACGTCCGAGCGCTTGAGCAACTCCTCGATCGTGTACAGCGTTCCACCAAGGGGGGAGTGGAACACGGCCGCCAGCCCTGCGCCACTGCCGATGGCCACCGCCAGGCGTGGCTGGTGGTCGTGGGGGAAGATCCCGCCAGCGGTTTCCTTGGCCAGGGAGGCACCGATCTGAATCGATGGCCCCTCAGGCCCCACCGGGATGCCGCCGCCGATCGCCACGCCACTGGCCAGCAGCTTCACCACCGCCACCCGCCAGCCCATGGGCACCGGCACCCCTCGCAGCCAGAGCATCACCTGCACGATCCCCGATCCCTTGGCCCCGGGCTCCACAGCGCTGATCAGGCCTCCGGCGATAGCGCCCCCCAGCGCGCCCATCATGGGCAGCACGAACCAGCGGGGCAGGTGATTGGCCAGTTGGAGGCGCAGGGCATTCACCGCCTGGATCTCCAGTCCGTAGAGCCAGATCGCCGCGGCCACCCCGATGCCGATCGCATTCACCAGCAGGAACAGCCGCAGCAGGCTCGTGATCTTCCGCAATGGCATACCGCGGAGGAAGGGCATGGTTCAGGCGGGCGCTGGCAGCCGCGGGCAGGCCTCCACCAGCTGGCGGGTGATCACGGCCTGGGGCCGCTCGAGCATCGGTCCAGCGGGCCCCTCTTCCACGATTCGCCCCCCGTCGAGCACGATCAGTCGCTGGCAGAAGCCGCCGGCCACAGCCAGGTCGTGGGTCACGAAGATCAACCCCAGACCGAGGCGCCCCTGCAGCTGCCGCAGCAGGGCCAGCACCTCGGCCTGCACTTCGGCGTCGAGCATGCTCACGCTCTCATCGCAGAGCAGCACCTTCGGCTCCAGCACCAGGGCGCGGGCGATGGCCACCCGTTGCTGCTGGCCTCCCGAGAGCTGACGCGGCAGGCGGTTCTCGTAGAGCTCCGGCGGCTCCAGTCCCACGGTGGCCAGCCCTGCGCGGGCCCTGGCGCGGGCCTCAAGCCGGCTGGCCAGGCCATGGATCAGCAGTGGATCCGCCACTGCTTCCCCCACCGTCATGCTCGGATTGAGGCAGGCCAGCGGATCCTGGAACACCATCTGCAGGCTGCGGCGGGCTCTGGCGAGCTCCGTCCCGCCCATCCTGAGCAGGTCGCGCCCCTCCAGGCTCACGCGGCCACCCCGCACCGGTGTCAGTCCCATCAGTGCGCGGCAGAGGGTGCTCTTGCCGCAACCGGACGCTCCCACCACCCCGAGGGTTTCTCCCGGGCCCAGGCGCAGGCTCACCCCATCGACGGCCTTCAGCCAGCGCCGCCGCCACGGCGGTGAGGGCAGCGGATGCCAGCAGCGCAGTTCCTCCACCTCCAGCACCAGCGACGCCTCGGCGGTGGCCGGGGTGTGGCTGCCTTCGCGGGCGCGGGCCGCCGCCACCAGCCGCTGGCTGAGCGGCGCCTTGGGAGCGCGCAGCAGGCTGATGGCGGGCGCCTCCTCCACCACCTGCCCATGGTCGAGCACGGCGATGCGCTGGCACCAGCGCCCCGCCATGGCGAGGTCGTGGCTGATCAGCAGCAGGGCGCTTCCACTCTCGCGGCAGAGGTCGGTGAGCTCGGCCATCACCTGGGCCGCCACGGCCACATCCAGGCTGGTGGTGGGCTCATCGGCGATCACCAAGGCAGGCTCCAGGGCCATGGCCAGGGCGATCGCCAGCCGCTGGCGCATGCCACCACTGAACTCATGGGGATAGCTGCTGTAGCGATCCGGGCCGATGCCGACCCGCAGCAGCAGCTGCTCGGCCCGCTGGTGCACCCGTGCCCGCTCCCAGCTGGGGCGATGGGCTGAGAGGGTGTCGCTGAGGTGTTCACCGATGCGCAGGAGCGGGTTCAGCCTCGTCATCGGGTCCTGGAACACCAGCCCCACGGCTTCCCCCCGCAACTGGCGCAGGGCCGGACGCTTCAGCGAACGGGGGTCTTGGCCCGACAGGCTTAGGTGGCCGCTGCAGCGGCTGCCGGGGGGCAGCAACTGCAGCACCGCCCGCGCCACCGTGCTTTTGCCGCAGCCGGAGGGCCCCACCAGGGCAAGGGTGTCACCGGAGCAGAGGCGCAGGTTGAGGCCATTGAGGGTGGGGGCCGCGCTGCCGCCTGGGTAGCTCACGACCAGGTCGCTGATCTCCAGCACCGGCTCGGCGGCACGCGTGTCGGCCATGGGACGCGGCGGATCAGGACGTGCTGGCACAGCATGGGGGGCGTGCGGGTGCACTCGTGGTTTTGTTGCGTGATCTGCATACGATGGAGTCAGAAGTGTCCGGTGATGCTCGATACCGCCGTTGGAATCAAGGACAACGTTGCGGGCGAGAGCCTGGCTGAGGACTGTGGCGATCCGCCGTCCCTGGTGGTCGACGCGGCCCCAGCTCTGAGACGGCGGCCGATCCGCACCCCCGAGGATTACGGGGTGAAGCTCCCCGAGTGGCTCAGGGAGTGCATCACGCACGTGCCTCCCGGCGACGGGGAGACCTGCCCCACCGACCCTGAAGCCCTGCTGGCGGCGGCCTTTGATTTCGCCTTCCAGCTCCACGACGGCCAGGTGAGAGCCACCGGCGAGCCTTACATCATTCATCCGGTCGCCGTCGCTGATCTGCTGCGCGACATCGGCGCCAGCGCCGGGGTGATCGCCGCCGGCTTCCTGCACGACGTGGTCGAGGACACCGACGTCACCTCCGAGGAGCTTGAGCTTAATTTCGGCGCCGAGGTGCGCGCTCTGGTGGAAGGGGTCACCAAGCTGGGAGGCATTCACTTCACCAATCACACCGAAGCCCAGGCGGAGAACCTGCGGCGGATGTTCCTGGCCATGGCCAGTGACATCCGCGTGGTGCTGGTGAAGCTGGCGGACCGGCTGCACAACATGCGCACCCTCGGCGCCCTCAAGCCCGAGAAGCAGCAGCGGATCGCCCGTGAAACCAGAGAGATCTACGCACCCCTCGCCAACCGGCTCGGCATCGGCCGCTTCAAGTGGGAACTCGAAGACCTCGCCTTCAAGATCCTCGAGCCAGAGGCCTATGGCGAGATCAAGCAGCAGGTGGCCAGCAAACGCAGCGACCGTGAGGAGCGACTGGCCGCCACGGTGGCCCTGCTGGTGCAACGGCTTCAGGGCGCGGGCCTGCACGACTGTGAGGTGAGCGGCCGGCCCAAACATCTCTATGGCATCTGGAGCAAGATGCAGATGCAGCAGAAGGCCTTCCACGAAATCTTCGATGTGGCGGCCCTGCGCATCCTGACGCCCAATCTCGAGAGCTGTTATCGCGCTCTGGCGGTGGTTCACGACACCTTCCGTCCGATTCCCGGTCGCTTCAAGGACTACATCGGTCTGCCAAAGCCCAACGGCTATCAGTCGTTGCACACCGCCGTGATCGGCCGCCATCGGCCGATCGAGGTGCAGATCCGCACCACCGAGATGCACCAGGTGGCGGAGTACGGCATTGCCGCCCATTGGAAGTACAAGGAGGGAGGCTCACCCGCCTCAGCCGGTGCCGCCGATCGCTTCAATTGGCTGCGCCAACTGGTCGACTGGCAGCAGGACGATGGAGGTGAAGACAGCAGCGATTACCTCGCCTCGATCAAGGAAGACCTCTTTGATGAGGAGGTTTTCGTGTTCACACCCCAGGGGGATGTTGTGGGGTTGCGCAAGGGATCCACAGCTGTGGATTTTGCCTTTCGCATTCACTCTGAAGTGGGGAACCACTGCCAGGGCGTGCGCATCAACGACCGTCTCTGCCCATTGGCTACGCCACTGCGCAACGGCGATTTCGTTCAGATCATCACTGCGAAGTCGGCCCATCCGAGCCTGGATTGGCTCAACTTCGTGGCCACCCCCACCGCCCGCAACCGCATCCGGCAGTGGTACAAACGCAGCCATCGCCAGGAGAACCTCCAGCGTGGCACTGCCATGCTCGAGCGGGAGCTGGGCCGCGACGGCTTCGATGCCCTGCTCAACGGAGAGGCGATCGCGAAGGTGGCCCGCCGCTGCAACCTGGTGGGCACCGAGGATCTGTTGGCGGCCCTTGGCTTCGGTGGAGTCACCCTGCAGCAGGTGGTCAACCGTCTGCGTGAGGAGGTCCGGCTGACGACCGCCGCAGCGGCCCCGGTGCTCAGCAACGAAGATCTGGCCCGCAGCGTGTCGGATCAGGCCAGTTTGCCTCTGCCGCCGTCTGCTGCGGAGAGCGGCGGCAGTCCGATCCTGGGGCTGGAGGGCCTGGAGTACCGGCTTGGGGGCTGCTGCTGCCCCCTCCCCGGCGAGGCGATCGTGGGCAGTGTCGCCCTGGGCAACCACGGCATCACAATTCACCGCCAGGACTGCGCCAATGTGGCTGCCGTCCCGGTGGAGCGGCGATTGCCGGTGCGCTGGAATCCGGCCGCTGACCAGCAGCGTCGTCGCTACCCCGTTCAGATCCGGATCGAGGTGCTCGACCGTGTCGGTGTCCTCAAGGACATCCTCACGCGCCTCTCCGACAGCCGCATCAACGTCAGTGATGCCCGGGTGCGCACGGCTTACGGCAAGCCAGCCCGCATCGACCTCAAGGTGGAGCTCGCCAGCGCCAGCCAGCTTGCAACCACCATGGATCAGATCCGTTCCATGGCCGACGTGCTTGACCTCTGCCGCACCGGCATCGGCTGATCAGGGGGTGTCTGCCCCGGAGCTGGGGTGACGTTCAAACAGCTTGTAGATCTCTCCGCTCAGGCCGACCCTGGCGGTGATCTCCGTCCACTGCGACGCTTGGCTGGCCAGGCATTCCTTCAGAAAGCTCTCCGAATGGCGCCCACCGCGGTCGGTGGCCTTCCAGACGATCGTGTGATTCCCGGCGGCGACGAGCTGGTCGCAAGCCTGGGCGTCGGTGACGGCGAGGCCGAGTCGTCGGGTGGCCCAGGAGGCGCTCAGTCCATAGGGCTCCAGGCTCCAGCTGGGATGGGCGCCCACTGTGGAGGCGTCCTGGTGAAGTTGCCAGTGCAGGGAGAAGTCCTGGGGTGAGATGAATCCTCGCTGGTCTGGCGGCTGCGCGGCCAGGTGGTTCCGTACCAGGCTCCATTCGCCTGCGAGCCGGTCGGAGGCGGCCAACTTGCGGCTGCGCTGGCCCGAGGGCGAGGGCGTCCAGAGTTCAGCGCTCACGATGTTGTAAGCCAGGATCAACGAGAGCACCAGAACGATTGCCCCAGTCCAGGCTTGGCTGCGTGTCTGCCGTTGCTGGGCATCGAGCAGGCCGATGCCGCTGACGATCAACAGCGTGTAGGGAAGCACGCTCATCAGGTCGTAGTGCCCCCAGTAGTGGGTGTGCTCGAACGAGAGCGCCAGTCCAACCAGATACAGGGTGGCCAACGCTGGCAGCAGCAGAAGGCGCCCGCCGCTGCCGTGGCGGTTTGCCCGACGCACCCAGCTTGCAAGACCCAGCAGGGGCAGGATCATCAGGATCCAGACCTCAAGGCCGGCGATGCCCACCACCGACATCTGCCGCAGGAAGTGGAGCATCGTGCCCTGGTCCTGCATCGCCTGGCCGCTCCACTCCAGCAGGACCTCTACCGCTCCGGCCCAGGCGCTGGCCGGCCCATCGGCAACGAACGCGTAGGGGGCGAAGACCAGCAAGGCACCGAGCAGGCCGCCACCGGCCATGGCCAGGCTCTCCACGATCAGCGATTCGCCAGTGGCCGCGCCCCTGCGTCGGCCACTGGCGAATCGCCACAGCTGGCCGGCCAGGGTGGTGAGCAGGAGCGGAACGATCAGGTTGGGGCGAACGGCGGCCGCCAGGAAGAACCAGAGCCCTGCCGCCACCAGCCAGCCAGCCTCGGCCCCGCGCGGCGGCGCCTGCAGATCCGCACGGCGAGCCACCTCACGGCTGAGGCAGGCGAGGCCGAACACCAGAAACGAGTTGGCGTAGTGATGGATGTGGCCGGAGAGACCGCCGACAAGTTTCTGGCTCAACAGGAGATAGAGCGCAGCGGCCACCCAGGGCAGGGGATACCGCGGCCCCGTCGCGATCCAGCCGCTGCGTCTGAGGCTCCCGACGCTGCGGGCCAGCACCAGTGCCGTGGCGGAATTGAGCAGGAACACGAGAATCCGGTGCGAGCGGATTGAACCCAGCAAGGCGGATGGAACGAACAGATACTGAACGATCGGCCATTTCGAATCGAAGTGATCGGTGTAGAGAAGGCTGCCTTGCGTTAACTTCCAGCCGAGAAAGATGAACGTGTCGATATCAATGTCGTAGCTCCCCACGCTCCTCGGAGCGTTCCAGACCCGCAGGCCAAGCCCCACCAGAATCAGCAGCCAGGTGACGGCCAGTAGCACCAGCCACTGGCCTTGCGGCCCAGCGATCTTTGGCAAAGTGGGCTTGGAGCCGATTGTCTGCGTCCACGCTGCACGGTGGTCCATCAGAGCGGATCCTGCTGAGCTGATGATCGTGTCAAGCCAGAAGGGGCCGCAACAGAAATGGGGTCAAGCCGGCGGCGGAACAGTTTGAATTCGCCGGTACGCAGCCCCAGATCCTGGGTGCACTCCTCCCAGCGCCCGGTCTCCTGGCTGAGGCACTGGCGCATGAAGGCCTCGGTGTTCGGACCCTCCGGATCGACCCGTTTCCACACCAGGTGAGCGTTGGCGGGCTGAAGCAGCTGGGCGCAGGTCTGGGCCGCCCCCACCGGCAGGCCGATCACAGAGGTGGCCCAGGAGCCTTTCACCCCCTGGGGATTGAGGCTCCAGTCGGGCCCGATGCCCACGGTGGTGGCCGGCACGTTCAACTGCCATTGCAGGGCTGGATCCTGAGGTGCCGTGAAGCCGCGGCTTTCAGCGGGAAGGGCGGCCAGATAAGCGCGCAGCATGGTGCGGTCCTGCTCCAGCGCGATCACCCGGCTGGAGAGTCGCGACGGGGCGCCGAAGACTTCGGCGATGAAGATGTTGTTGAACAGGATCAGCGAGAGGATCAAGGTGCCGCTGAAGGCGGCCCGGCGAACGAAGGGCCGGCCGGAGCGCTCCAGAGCCGCCATCCCCGAGGCCACGAACAGAACCACGGGAACCACGAGCAACTGGACGTCATGGCCGTTGAAGTCGGTGCGCTGGAACGACCAGGTGAGCTCGAGCAGGAACACCACGGCCAGGCCAGGTACCAGTAACAACCGATCGCGGCGTCGCTCGGGCGCGTTCCACTTCTGTCGGGCGATCAGGAGCACCCCGGTCGCTGGCATCAGCGCAAGCAGCCACACCGGCAGTCCCGCGATCGGCGTGCGGATGAGTGCTCCGAACAGGAAGCCCACGTCGGCTTCCCTCCAGATCTGCTGGCTGGCCCACTCCAGCGGCAGGGCCACGGCACCCGCCCAGGCGTGGCTCGGTCCATCCGCCACGAACAGATAGGCCAGGGCCATCAGGGCTGTTGCCAGGAGGGCGCCACCCGCGAGGGAACCGGCGGCCCGGCCCGGCCGACGATGGTGCACCAGCACCAGGAGACTCACCAGGGTTAGGGGATAGATCAGGGTGAAGAAACAGGCCACCGCCAGCAGCCCCATCGCCCCGGTGGCCACAAGCCAGGACAGCGGCCGATGGGGATCCCCCCCACCGGGCAAGCCCCGACCCAGCGTGTAGACGCCGAGCACCAGGAAGGTGTTGGCGAACTGGTGCGGGCTCCCGGCTATCCCGCCGGGAATCTTCTGGCTCAGGATCACCAGCAGGACCCCACTGGCCAGGGGGACCAGGGAGTTGGGCCCCAGCTGGATGAGGCCAGCGCGTGAGAAGGTCCGCACCGCCGAGGCCAGCAGAACGCCGCCGAGCAGGTTGAGGCCCAGGATCAGGATTCGGTGGGCCTGGATCGATCCCAGCCAGGCTGCGGGGGCGTAGAGCAACTGGACGATCGGCCACTGACGCAGATAGCTCTCTTGATAGAGGAGTCCCCCCTGCAACCAGCGCTGGCTGAGATAGATGAGCGAATCGATCTCCTCGTCGTAACTACCGGAGATGGTGCTGGCCCGCCAGACACGCACGGCAAGGCCAACCAGGGTGAGCATCCACAGCGCCGTCAGCACGATGCGTCGTCTGCTCAAGCTTCGCTGCAGGTCGTCCAGCGCACAGTCTGCATGGATGGGCAGATTCAGCGGTCCCAGCGGGACACCTTGACGGCCCTGGAGCAGAGCCCGAGCGCAGGCCATCGCGCGGGAGGGGATGGGCCCCGTTCATGGTCGGCCCGATCTCGACCTCGGTTTCTACGGTGCCCCGAACTACTGGGACGTGGTGGAGGCGGCCAGTTTCCCGCTCGCCCGGCTGCGATTCCGTAACGACGACCTGCTCGCGCAGCTGGGTGTGGATCCCGCGGCTGTGACCGACGCGCATCTGGAGGCCGCCTATGGCCGCTTCGAGGCACGCACCCCCTGGAGCCGGGGTGGCGACGGCCGCCTCACCCTCAAGGGCGGCGTGCGCGAGGTGATGAACCGTCTTCGACCCGCATCTCCGTGATGGTGCGCCTGGCCCACACCCATCTGCGCTTCGGCACCTTCGAGCGGCTGCTGTATCTGCGCGAGCCCCAGGCGCTCGAACGTCTTTTGCGTCATGTGGTGACGGTGTACTACCCCCAGATCGCCGCCGCCCACCTGGAAGGCCCGAGAGGAAACGTTGAACCGGCGTTGCTCGCCCCTTCTACGGCGAGCAGGCGATGCTGCTGCCGAGGGCCGAGCTGGAGAGCAGGCTGGGCTTCGATGCCGTGCCCCTGACCCTGTAGCTGCTGGCGGCCTGGCCTGTTGCCTACGGCCAGTTCTTCGCGGCCCAGGCCGATCGCCTCGAGCGCGGCGGGCTGCCCCAGGATCCCGAGCGGCCTGGCAGGTCTGGCGTGACGCCTGGTGGGCCACCAGCTCCGCCCTCTCCTGCGAACGCCAGGCCACGATCGCCTCCACCCTGCGGCGTTGGAACCTGCCGGAGCCGCCGGTGCGTTCCACGATCGAGCGGATCTGGTCCGCCATCGAGCGGCGCGACGACTGGCAGCCCCTGCATGACTGGTTGGACCAGTGCGGATCCAGCCACAGCGCACGATCCGAGTGCTCGGCGCTACAGCGTCCACCGTTGGGCTCTGTCTGAATTCATTGATCGATGACCCTCTGGCATGTGCTGCCATGACCTCCGAGCAAGCGGCCCAACTGATCGACGACACCCTGGATCTGGTGCATCAACGGCTTCAGGCCCTTGATGCGGTCCAGAAGCGGCGGGAGCACAAAGCACTGGCCGAGGAGTTCCGGGAGTGGCGTCAGCCGAGCGGAGGCCACATCGACCTGATGCTCTGCCCTGGATTCGGCAACGGCTGAACCCTCAGCTGGTGGTTGATCCGTCAGCTGCCGGTCAAGTTTCTGCCGCTCTGGCGCTCCAACCAGCGCCAGTAGACGAAGCCCAGCGCCAGTGAGGCCACCGCGCCCACGATCGTCGAACCCAGCAGCAGCCGGCTCGAGAACGACCAGCCCAACTCCCAGAGGCCCTGCCCCTTGAGCACGTCAAGGCTGGGCCAGCCGTGCCCTGGGCCGAGCAGCCAGCAGCCCAGTTGATAGTTGAACCAGTAGAGCGGCACATAGGTCAGGGGGTTACTGATCCAGGTGCCTGCAGCTGCCAGCAGGTGGTTCCCGCGGACCAGACTGGCCAGCCCCACCCCCAGCAAGGTCTGCAAGCCGAAGAAAGGAAAGCATCCACAGAACACCCCGGCCGCCAGCCCTCGGGCCCGCTGGTCGTGGCTTCCCTCCTGCATCCACAGCCAGTGGATCCAGAGCCGGATCCTGGCCAGGGAGCCAGAACTCCAGCGCCGCCACCCAGACTGGCGTGGAACACGGCCTCTCGGCTTCTTGGACTCGGACGACACGATTGCTGCGATCGCCACGGCGCTGGCGCCCGGTGAGGGAAGTGTGGCGATCGTAAGAATCTCCGGCCCCGAGGCGGAGACCATCGGCCGCAATCTGTTTCTTCCCCCCGGTGAGCAGCCCTGGGGGAGCCATCGCGTGCTCTATGGCCATGTGGTTGACCCAGTCAGCACGGAGCGCCTGGATGAGGCCCTGCTGCTGCTGATGAAGGCACCCCGCAGTTTCACGAGGGAGGACGTGGTCGAGCTTCATTGCCACGGGGGACTGATCGCGGTGCGGCGGGTGCTGGAGCTGGTGCTCCGCTCCGGGGCACGCCTGGCCCGGCCGGGGGAGTTCAGCCAGCGGGCCTTCCTCACCGGCCGCCTCGATCTCACCCGTGCGGAGGCGATCAGCGACCTGATCACGGCCCGCAGCCGCCGGGCGGCCCAGCTGGCGGTCGCCGGCCTTGATGGCGGCCTGCAGCGGCGGATCAGCGCTCTGCGCGACCGCCTGCTCGACCAGCTGGCGGAGCTGGAGGCGCGGGTGGATTTCGAGGAGGATTTACCGCCCCTGGATCCAGCGGGTCTGGTGGCGGAGTTGGAGGCGGTGCAGCAGGCGCTGCGGCGGCTGGTGGAGGAGGCCTCCCAGGGCCGGCTGCTGCGGGAAGGTCTGAAGGTGGCGATCATCGGCCGCCCCAACGTGGGCAAATCGAGCCTGCTCAATGCCCTCAGCCGCAGTGAGCGGGCGATCGTGACCGAGCTGCCCGGCACCACCCGCGATCTGGTGGAGAGCGAAGTGGTGCTGCAGGGCGTTCCGCTCACCCTGCTCGACACGGCCGGCATCCGCGCCACCGACGATCTGGTGGAGCGCCTGGGGATCGAGCGCAGTCACCGGGCCCTGGCCAGCGCCGATGCGGTGCTGATGCTGGTGGACCTGAGCGAGGGCTGGACCGAGGCCGACGCGGCCCTGGCTGGCCAGTTGCCCGCCGAGGTGCCGGTGCTGGTGGTGGGCAACAAGGCCGACCTGGCGGCTGCCGCCCTGCCCGAGCCGGTGGATGTGGCCATCAGCGCCCTCAGCGGCAGCGGCCTCGAGGCCCTCGCAGAGGCCCTGCTGGGCCGTTGCGGCTTCAGTCTGGGGCCTGGCCTGGAGGTGGCGCTCAATGCCCGTCAGCTCGATCTGGCGGCGGCAGCGGCCGAAAGCCTTGGATGCTCTCTGGCGGCAGCCGCGGAGGATCTGCCCTGGGACTTCTGGACGATCGACCTGCGTCAGGCCGCGCGCAGCCTCGGTGAGATCACCGGTGAGGAGGTGAACGAAGCCGTGCTCGACCGTGTCTTCTCCCGCTTCTGCATCGGCAAATAGCCGCGCCGTGGCCGTCAGGATGGGGGAACCCCCTGCCTGTCCAGTGTCCCGTTGGCCATCCCTCCGAGCGCCCTTGCGGCCGCCGCCCTGCTCAGCCAGCCTCAGCTGGAGCTCCAGCTCCGCTCCTGGCTGGCGGAGGACATCGGCCGTGGCGACCTCACTGCCGCCGCTCTGATCGGCCAGCCAGGCCGGGCCAGCTGGACGGCTCGGCGCGGGGGGATCTTCTGTGGTGGCATTTTGGTGGAGCCGCTTTTTCGCTTGCTCGATGCCACGGTTGAGGTGAGGCTGCTGGTGGCTGATGGGGAGCGGGTGGATCCTGATCAGCGGCTGCTGGAGCTGGCCGGTCCGGCGACGGCCCTGGTGGCGGGTGAGCGCACGGCCCTCAATCTGGCCATGCGTCTCTCGGGCATTGCCACCGCCACAGCGGCCCTGGTGGCTGAGCTGGGCGGCACGGGCGTGGCGCTGGCCGACACCCGTAAGACCACCCCGGGGCTGCGCCTGATTGAGAAATATGCGGTGCGCTGTGGTGGCGGCCTCAACCATCGCTGCGGGCTCGATGATGCCGCCATGCTCAAGGAGAACCACCTGGCCTGGGCTGGAGGAGTGGCCCGAGCCGTTGCTGCGGTGAGATCCACGGCCCCCTGGACGGCGCGGGTGATCGTCGAAGCGGAAAGTGCAGCCGAAGCGGCTCAGGCCATGGATGCCGGTGCCGACGGGGTGTTGCTCGATGGCTTCACTCCAGAGGCCTTGCTGGAGCTGGTGCCGCGGTTGCGCCGGCAGGCGGTGGGACGGGGCTCAGCGGTAGTGCTGGAGGCCTCCGGTGTGGATCCCGCTCTGCTGCGCGCCTATGCCGCCACCGGAATCGACCTGATCTCCACAAGCGCCGCGATCACCCGCAGCCCCTGGCTGGATCTGAGCATGCGCTACGAGCCGATCCTGGCCTGAGGTGGTGGAGCGGACAGGCGACCTTTTTGCAACTAAATTAATTTTAGCTGTGTGCGAAGCTCTTTCGTGAAGTTGCCCCTTTGGCAGAAGTTTCTTGGTGGTGACGGGCACCGCCCCCTGCGCCGACAGCTCGGCATCACTCTCACGGTGGTGTTCAGCCTCTCGGTCCTGCTGGCGGTGTTGGTGCTGAACCAGCTGTTCGGCTGGCAGGCGAAAAGCCTCATCGACCAGCGCTCAGGTTTCTTCATGGATAGCATGCTGGCCGTGCGGGAGTACACCAGCAAGAACGTCAATCCGATCGTTGCGCCCCTCAATAAAGGGCCAGGAATTTTCCGGCCTGAGGCTGTGCCGAGTTATTCGGCCACCACTGTATTCGACTATCTCAGAGCAAAGCCGGACTATAAGCAGTATTCCTACCGTGAGGCGGCGCTCAATCCCACCAACCTCAAGGATAAGGCTGATACTTTCGAATCCTCGATTATCGAGTCCTTCCGTAAGGATCCCACCCGCATCAGCATCAGTGGCGACAAGGTGACGCCACTGGGCAGTTTCCACTTTTTAGCGCGGCCGATCAAGATCGGCAAGGAGAGTTGTCTGGCCTGCCATTCCGCACCGGAGCGCGCGCCCCGCAGCCAGTTGCTGGCCTATGGAGACACTAATGGATTCGGCTGGAAACTGAACGAAATCATCGGTGCCCAGATTGTTTCGGTACCCCAAGAAGCGGTGTACGAGGCCAAGCGTCAGTCGCTTTTCGCCACGGCCTTGCTTCTGGTAGTGGCCTTCATAGGGGTGGCTCTGGTCACCAACACCGTGCTCGACCAGCTGATTCTCCGTCCGATGCGTCGCATCAGTCACCAGGCTGAGGAGGCCAGTGTCACGCCAGCCAGCGTCAGCTTTGAGGAGAAGAACCGCAGGGACGAAATTGGTCTGCTGGCTCAGAGTTTCGAGAGGATGAAGCAGAGCCTGGCGATTTCGATGCAGATGCTCAAGGATCGCCAGAAGCCCTGATGGGGAGGCCTCTGATGTTGAGAGTGGCCGCCCTGACGCTGGTGATCACCATTGTGCCCGGCTGCTCTTTCGGTCCCGCAGCCCCCAGATCCCTTTGCGGCCCGGCCGGTAACCTCCGGGTGGGCGTGATGGATCCGGCCGAGGGACGGGGTTCAGCCAGCAGCGCCGGCCTCAGCCCGCAGGAGAGTGAGGCCCTTCGTGACCTGCTCACCAAGGCCAGTGGGTGCGAGGTGGAACTGGAACCGCTTGCCAGTCCGGAGCGAGCCCGCACGAAGCTAGCCACCCGCCAGTGGGATGCTGCCTTTCTGCCCCCTGGTCTGACGGCCTATTCGCTTCGGGCGGAGCTTGGCTACATTGCTATTCGCTCGCTGGGACAGCGCCAGATCTCCCGCTCCGCCATCCTCGTGCTCGATGGCAGCCGGCTGCATCAACTCTCCGACCTCAACGGCGCCCGCATCGGCCTGCTACCACGGGGATCCCTCGGAGGTTTCTACATACCCCTCTACAACATGCACGGCCTTAGTCTCGGCCGAGTTTCCTATGCTCTCGACTACACCTCCCTGCTGGACATGCTGCAGCGGGGGGAGGTGGATGCCATCGCCTGGGACGAGGCCCTTCCCGATCCTGGAGCCAAGGTGAGACGGCTTCAGGTCGATGGTCACGCCATGCCACTCGGGGCGCTGGTGCTGAGCAAGGAGCTGGCCTCGGCCGATTATCTCCCCTTTTTTAAGATCCTCGATGGCGCGGCGGCCCAGATGCCCGGCAGCATCGGCTATGCCGCCTCGATACTCCCTCGGCAGCAGGAGCTGCAGCCGCTGAAGGGAATCGTGAACAACGTGGAGAGCTGGAGCCTGCCTCTTGACGGGCAGCCACACCGTGTCTATGGCCGAAAGGTGGTGATCCCATGAGCGAAGCGGGTTATGGCGTCGAGGGCTTTCCCTCTGGGTCACCTCAGGGGGAGCGTCACCTCAAGGTGATCGTGTTCAGTGACGTGGTGGATTCCTCGGTCCATATCTTTGCCGATGAATTGATCGCTATCCAGCGCATCAAGGAAGATCTGGCGATGATCCGGGACATCCTGCAACGGCATGGTGGTTGGCTGGTCAAGAGTCTGGGTGATGGCATCCTCGCAACTTTCGATTCTCCCACTCAGGCCCTGGAATTCGTCGAAGATGTGGTGATCCGGATCGCCCGTCGCGGACACCAGTCGCTGCAGCACCGCTTCGGCGTCCACACCGGTGAGATCTACGTCAACGGTGACGACATCATCGGCCAGGGAGTGCATCTGGCCTCCCGGTTGCAGACCACCGCCCCGGTCAACGGGGTGGCCTTCGTGCAATCCACCTACGAGCTGATCGATCCCCGCTTTCAGCGCCTTGCCGAGCTGGTGGGGCCGGTCACCCTGAAGGGGGTCCCCGGCCCCATCACCTGCTACGCCATCAAGTCGGAGGTGTTGCTGGGCCCTCAGGCTGGAGCTGCGCTGGAGGAGATCGGCATTGAGGGCCTGCTCGCCGATACCCCCTACCGTCTGGATCGCCCTCTGGGGGCCTCGTTTCACACGTCCACCTACCTGGTGCGCCAGGCCAGCGGCGATCGCAAGGCCGTGCTCAAGCTGATCCCCAGCGATGCCACTAACCGAGAGGCGCTCAAGGTGGAGGCGGCCTGCCTGGACCGGTTGCGCCATCCGCGCCTGCCCCACTTCGTGGACGGGTTTGAGCACCACGGCTTCTTTCTCTTCCTACAGGAGTACATCGCTGGAGCGTCGCTGCAGGGGTCCCTGGCCTATCTGCGGCGCAAGCAACGTCTGGCTGAACTCCTGCGCCAGGTGCTGGAGGTGTTGCAGGCCATCCACGCGGCCGGCCTTGTCCATGGTGACCTCCATCCCGCCAACCTGATTCCGGCAGAGGTGGATGGCCCTGTGTTTCTTGTGGACTTCGGGCTCCTCAAGTCGCGGGCGGCAGGAGGTGAGTCCCTCCCCTGTCGTTCCTTTTTCAGCCCGCCTGAGCGGGCTCGTTTCGAGAGCCTCACACCAGCCGGCGACCTCTACGCTCTTGGCGTACTGGCGCTGGTGCTCTATTCGGGGAAGTCTCCCGCCGATCTCTATGACCAGGCTCAGGGGTATTGGCGGCTGGCGGATCTCGACCCTGAAGTGATCGACTGGCTGGCGCCTTTGCTGGAGGAGTCCCCGGCGAGGCGCCTTAAGAGCGCCGCAGATGCCCTCCAGCGACTCGATCGTCCCAGGCCCCTCGCCAATGCTTCTGCGGCAGCGGTGGTCAGTTCTTTACCGACCCTTGTCCCCCTGGCTGCCCCCGTGGGTCCCCTGCGCAAGGCAGTTCTGCTTCGCACTCTGGCCGAGATCTATGGGCCGGTGGTGGAGCTGCTGCTGGAAAGCTGCCCCTCCATCATCTCCGTCGGGGAGGTGGAGTCCATTCGGGGCAGGCTCGTGGGATCAGGCCTGGCCTGCCCGGATGTGGACCAGGCCTGCCGCCGGGCGATGGAGTTCCCCAAGGTCCCGTCAGGTCAGGACAATCAGGTTGCCGCGGCAGCCGATCCTGCCTTCCCCCAGAAGCAGACAGGCCCCCCCTCGACGGAATCGCTGGGCGACGATGGTCTCCTTGATGCCCTGCGCCTGAGCATCGGCCCGATCGCCGATCTCCTCTGGACCGAGCCCTTGCGGCTCGCCCTCAGGACCGATCTCGCCGAAGCACGGCGCCTGTTGATGGAATCATCCGTCCCCTCGGTACTGGCTGATGAGTTCCTCGTGCTGGTCCGGCGCGGCGGGGAGGCTGGGACGTCGGCCGATCAGTCGGCTCCTCCCGTGACAGCGGGGCAGGAGTCGAACAACACCAGCGGGAAGGGCCAGGAGCCCATGGATGCTGCGGACTCCCCCAGCAAGGCGATGTTGCGGGAAGTGGTGCTGAGTGTCGTCGGACCCATCGGCGGCACCCTGCTGGATTCGCTCGGGGATCTGCCGCCGGAGCAAAGCCTGGAGGCTGTGATCAGTGCACTGCGGCTTTACAGTGTCGATCTAGATACCATTGCCGAGCTGCGCCGGCGTTTCAGTCAGTCATGAGCGCTGCGCTCCCGTGGGCCCAAGACATGCTCCATACAGGTGCCATCCAGGTTCGGGACTGAGCGGGAAGGGACCATGATCATTGAAGGGGCGCTCAGAGGATGGGATCGGCCCAGATCAGCGCCGAGTGCCCAGCCAGCTAGTGTGCCGTCCCGGAAATAACAGCTAGAATTAGGAGTGTTATCCGAGGTGCCCTGTGGCGCTTGGTCGTCCGATGCCTCCTTTGGTCCTCAGTGAGGACGAGGTTCAGCAACTGCAGGGCATCGCCAGCTCTCGCTCGCTACCTCATTCGATTGTGCAGCGCGCCCAGATCGTGCTGGCCTGCGGTGCTGGCGAAACCAACACGGCCATCGCCAAGCGAATGGGGCTGACCGGGATGACGGTCGGCAAGTGGCGCAAGCGGTATCGGGAGCTGGGCCTGGAAGGGCTGCGTGACGAGCTCCGCCCTGGACGGCCCAAACACCCCATCGAGGATCAGCCGCAAGCCGCGTTGGTGCACGGCCTCAATCAGGGCTTCCAGGGCCCTGTTGCCTCAAAGCAGTGGATCCACCTGCAGGTAGTCGAAGGCGTGGTAGCGGTGATTGGCGGCGGAGGCGAATACCGGATTCAGAGACAAGCAGGTGATCCCCAAGCCCCTGGAGGTGGTCAAGGGAGTCGATCACGCCAAGCAGATCGCCGCCATGGAATCCCTGCAGGGCTGGATCGCTGCACCAGGGCATCAAGTCCAGCCCCTCCTGGGCCTTCACCTTTCCACTGCGGCGGAATCGGTCGGGGAAGATCTGATACACCACGGCATCGGCCACCCACGTTGGTGCCGTGGTGTCTGTCCGGCTCGAGTCGTGGGGGCTGGGATCGCAGGACTCTGCCGTTGCCAATACCATCACTAATATCTGTGAGCTTGAACCAGCGTTAGCACGAGCACTATCGGCTCCCGGATGTTCTCCCTTGTTGTTGAGCCTCGACCAGGGCAGGGCAGCGCAATCTCCTGTGCGAACGGGTTCCATGGCCTTTCATCACAATGTTTCTGCCTGGGGGGGTGAGGCTGGCCAAAACAGTTGTGCGTGTCCAGATTGTGGAAGGTCTGCCTTGCGACCTTCCGTGCTACGAAACCTTTACTTCCGCCCGTGCCGCTGGTTGCTGCCTGGCTGCCTGGCCCTGCTGGCTGGCCTCGCGCAGGCTGCCTCCGCTCGCGCGGAGAGTGTCGTCGACCGGGTCGCTCGCAGCGGCGAGCTCGTGCTGGTGGGTAGTCCCGACCTGGCGCCCCTGCTCAGCCTCGATGGCCAGGGGCGGCCGGCCGGCCTGGCGATGGAGGTGGCCAACAGGATCGCCGCCGAGTTGGCTGTGGCCGTGGGCCGGCCGGTGAGCGTGCGTTTCGATGCGGTGACCGACCCCGCTTCCCTGGGCCAGCGCCTGGAGCAGGGCAAGGGTGATCTGGCCTGTGGCGTGCCCTTCACCTGGGAGCGCGACATCACCCTCGACTACTCCATGCCGTTCGGTCTCTCCGGTCTGCGGCTGCTGTCGCCCGCCGGCCGTCTCGACGGTTCGCCGCAGTCGCTCGCGGGCCGCCGCATCGGCGTGGTCACCGACTCCCTGGGCGAAACCGAGCTGAGGGGGATCCAGCCGGCTGCTCGGGTCGTGGGTTTCCCGGATCTTCCCCAGGCGGTGGCAGCTCTGCGGGCTGGCTCGGTGGACGGGGTGATCGGTGACACCGTCCGCCTGTCCATGGCAACCGCCGGCGGAAAGGGTGGAGCGCTGCTACAGACCCCCGCTGAGCCCTATGAGCGCTATGCCGTGGCCTGCCTGGTGCCTGAGAACGACTCCGCCTTCCGCAATCTGGTGAACCTGGCGATCGCGCGGCTGCTGCAGGGTTATCTCGACGGTCAACGGGAGGCGGTGGCCTCCATCGATCGCTGGGTGGGCCCTGGCAGTGTCCTCAACCGCTCGCCGGAGCAGATTCGTAACTACTTCGACGCGGTGCTGCTGGGGGTGGAGGCCCTGAGGCCACTGCCCACCCAGGCGGGTGCGGCTCCCGCCAGGCCTGCCGCTCCCTGATGCCCTGGGTCCACCCAACCCGGCCCGCCGTTATCTGCTGATCCCGTTTCAACCCCGCTCCCTCCCCGCTCCGATGGCCTTCTTCACCCGTTCCCGGCTCTTCGGCATCCTGCTGCTGGCGGCATCCCTGCCCCTGGATCCAGGCTTGGGCCGGGCCATCGCGGCTTCGGGCTCGGCCCCATCCGCCGCTGATCCGACCCGCCAGTCGGATGCAATCGAGGAGCGCCTGCGCCGCATCGCCGCCGCCATCCGGGAGCACGACGACGCAACAGCCGGCGAAACTGACGCCGCTGGCGACGGCAGGTTGGCGCGAGTGTTCGTCAACGGTCCCAGGGTGGGCTGGGGCAATGGTGGCTTCCGCAACGGCGGCTTCAACAACGGCGGTTTCCGCAATGGCGGCTTCTACAACGGCGGCTTCCGGAATGGCGGCTTCCGGAATGGCGGCTGGCCCAACGTCGGCTGGCGCAATTTCTGGTGAACGCATCCGCACCGGTCCTGGCTGGTCCCCTGCGCCTGCTGGTGGTGCAGCCCACGCCCTTCTGCAACCTCGACTGCGACTACTGCTACCTGCCCAGCCGCGATGACCGCAGCCGGCTGCCGCTGGAGATCCTCGATGCGGCCCTGGATCGGGTGCTTGAAAGTCCGTTCCTTGAGGGCGGCTTCACCCTGCTCTGGCATGCGGGCGAGCCGCTCACCATGCCGATCGCGTTCTACGACGCGGCCTCGGAGCGCATCGACCAGGCTCTTCAGCGCCATGGCCTGCCGCCTGGAACCATCGTGCAGTCGCTGCAGACCAATGCGGTGGTGATCGACGACGCCTGGTGCGACTGCTTCGAGCGCAACGGCATCCACGTGGGCGTGAGCATGGATGGACCGGCTGCCCTGCACGACGCCCACCGCCGCACCCGTACGGGCCTGCCCACCCATGGGGCAGTGATGCGCGGCATCGCAGCTCTGCAGCGCCGCTCCATTCCTTTCCAGGTGATCTGCGTGCTCACGGCCGATGCCCTCGATCAGGCCGACGCCCTCTACGACTTCTTCACCGGCAGCGGCATCACCAGCGTGGGTTTCAACATGGAGGAAACCGAAGGTGAGAACCTGCGCTCCACCCTCGAGCGGCCTGACAGCGAGCGCCGCTACCGCGCCTTCATGGAGCGCTTCTGGCAGCGGATCCGCGCGGAGCCCGAACGGCTGCAGCTGCGCGAATTCGATGGCATCACCAGCCTGGCTTGCGGTGAGGTCCGCCTGGAGGCCACCGACATGAACACGCCTTTCGCGATCGTGAACGTGGATGCCCGGGGCAATTTCTCCACCTTTGATCCCGAACTGCTGGCGGTGACCACCGCCAGATACGGCGACTTCGTCTTCGGCAACGTGCTGGAGGGCAGCCTGGAAGCCTCCATGGCCACCGACAAGTTCCAGCTGGTGCGTGGGGAGATCGAAGCCGGTGTGCAGCTCTGCCGTCAGGAGTGCGCCTACTTCGGTCTCTGCGGCGGCGGCGCCGGCAGCAACAAGTACTGGGAGCACGGCCGTTTTGATGCCAGCGTCACTGAGGCCTGCCGCTACCGCATCCAGCTGGTGGCCGATGTGGTGCTCAACGGCATGGAGCACGAGCTGGGGCTGAGCGCCTGAGCGGGCCCAGCGCCTGAAAGCCGACCCCCAGGAGGGATGATCGGAGCCTGACCCGTCAACTCCCCACCGGCATTCCGGCCGCACCCGCCACCCATGCTCCGCATCGCCCACGCCCTTGAAGCCCAGCTGCGCGCGGCCCTGGAGCGGGCGTTCCCGGCGGAGGCCGCCGCCACCAGCGAGGACGGCACCCCCCTGGATCCGCAGCTGGTGCCGGCCAGTCAGCCGGAATTCGGCGATTTCCAGGCCAACGGCGCCCTGTCCCTGGCGCGGCGCCTGAAGCAGCCCCCCAGGGACATCGCCGGCGCCATTGTGGAGCAGCTCGGCGGCGATCCGGCCTTCACTGAGCTCTGCGAGCCGGCCGAGATCGCCGGACCCGGCTTCATCAACATCAGCCTGCGTACCCGGACGCTGGCGGCGGAGCTGAGCACCCGCCTGGGCGATCCCCGCCTGGGTGTGCCCACCGTGGCCATCGAGGAGTCGGGCGATGCCACCAGCGCAGGGACGCTGGCCCCGGTGATCGTGGACTTCTCCAGCCCCAACATCGCCAAGGAGATGCACGTGGGGCACCTGCGCTCCACGATCATTGGTGATGCCCTGGCGCGGGTGCTGGAGTTCCGTGGCCATCCGGTGCTGCGGCTCAACCACGTGGGCGACTGGGGCACCCAGTTCGGCATGCTGATCACCCACCTCAAGCAGGTGGCCCCCGAGGCGCTCAGCACCGCCGATGCGGTGGACCTGGGCGATCTGGTGGCCTTCTACCGCCAGGCCAAGGCGCGCTTCGATGCTGATGAGGCTTTCCAGGCCACCTCCCGCGAGGAAGTGGTGAAGCTGCAGAGCGGCGATCCGGTGAGCCGCCGCGCCTGGGAGCTGCTGTGTGAGCAGTCACGGCGGGAATTCCAGCAGATCTACGACCGGCTCGATATTCGCCTGAGCGAGCGGGGCGAGTCGTTCTACAACCCCTGTCTGGAGCCGGTGGTGGCCGATCTGGAGGCCATCGGGCTGCTGGTGACCGATGCAGGCGCCCAGTGCGTGTTCCTCGAAGGCGTGAGCGGCAAGGACGGCCGCCCGTTGCCGCTGATCGTGCGCAAGAGCGACGGTGGCTTCAACTACGCCACCACCGACCTGGCCGCGCTCCGTTACCGGTTTGCCGCGCCTCCGGAGGGGGATGGGGCCCGCCGGCTGATTTACGTGACTGACGCGGGCCAGGCCAGCCACTTCGCCGCCGTGTTCCAGGTGGCGCGCCGCGCCGGCTGGGTGCCCGAGGGAGGACGCCTGGAGCACGTGCCCTTTGGCCTGGTGCAGGGAGAGGACGGCAAGAAGCTCAAGACCCGTTCCGGCGACACGGTTCGGCTCAAGGACCTGCTCGATGAGGCGGTGGAACGTTCCGAGGCGGATCTGCGCCGCCGCCTGGCCGAGGAGGAGCGTCAGGAATCGGAGGCGTTCATCACCCATGTGGCCACCACCGTGGGCCTTGCGGCTGTGAAGTACGCCGACCTGAGCACCAACCGGAACACCAACTATCAGTTCAGCTTCGATCGCATGCTGGCCCTGACCGGTAATACGGCCCCCTATCTGCTCTATGCCCTGGTGCGGATCGCCGGCATCGCCCGCAAGGGGGGCGTTGGTGCCGGGGAAGGGGATGCGGCAGGGGTGTTCCCTGATCCCCTGGTGTTCAGCGAACCCCAGGAATGGGCCCTGACGCGCCAGCTGCTGCAGCTCGATACGGTGATTGCCGAAGTGGCAGAGGAACTGCTGCCCAACCGGCTCTGCTCCTACCTGTTCGAGCTCTCCCAGGTGTTCAACCGCTTCTACGACCAGGTTCCGGTGCTCAAGGCCGAGGAACCGGCCCGCGGCTCGCGCCTCGCCCTCTGCCGCCTCACTGCCGACACGCTGCGGTTGGGGCTTGGCTTGCTGGGCATCCCCACCCTGGAGCGGATGTGATCAGCAGGTGAGGACGTGCGGGGGTGCCCGCACCGCCGCTCAAGATCCCAGACATGCTCATGGACCTTGGAATCATGCACCGATCGCATCAGGAACTCAGGTGTGAACCTATGGGATCAAACCTCACACAACATCAGCGGTGTAGCGCGTCCCCCGGAGTCGCTGCCCAGGCCATTGCAGATTCCGAGGACTCATGATCAGCGGCAGGCAGGTGTTCCATTCGATCTTCAAGAGTCACTGCCCCCGATCGTTGAATCTCAAGTAAGCCGCCATCACCCTCTGGATCGCCAATCTCGACATCCACCTGCTCGGCCCGTAGCCAGACTGAGGTGCCAAGCAAGGCGTCACCGACCCTGTCTTGCACCCGCCCGGCATGGATCGTACCCGCGGGAATCAACAACTGCGGGTGCATCCCGGCCGCCAGATCCGAACCAATGAGCCGGACTTCACTCGCACCCCCTGGGTACAGGAGGAGCACTTCCAACGGATCGCCCATGAATCCGCACGTAGCCTGTGGCTTGCGGCCATCGCCGATCACCCCGCTGATCCAGTTGCTGGGGCGAGTCGCTGCACCAGCCGGGCCAGCAATTCCCGCCGGGCTTCCCCCTGCCGGCCCGCTTCGGTGATCAGCAGGACGCCGACCAGCAGGCCGTCGGCGGTCATGGCCTCCACGCCCAGCAGGCGGGGCGGCTCCAGCAGCAGCGCACTCCAGACTGGATCAGCGGCGAAGGCGACCAGCTCAGCACCAATCGTCTCCAGCGCCTGAGACAGATCGCTGCTGCTGGGCAACAGCAGCGACACCTCTGCGCCCGAGCGCAACTTGGTGTGGTTCACGCTCTGCTCACAGCCACTGTTCGGCACCACCACCACCCGTTGGTCCCGGCAGCGCAGCTCTGTGCTGAGCACGCCCACATCGATCACCTCGCCAAGCCGTCCACCGATCTCCACGGTGTCGCCGATCGCATAGCGGTCGTCGAGCAGCAGCACCAGCCCGGCCACGAAATCCCGCAGCAGGCCCTGGAACACCAGGGCCAGGGCACCGAGCACGGCACCACTGGCGAGCAGGGCATTGCTGGAGAGGTCCCGCAACACGGGAATCCCCATCACCGTCCAGACGCCGAACAGCACCAGGCAGCCCAGATCCACCAGACGGCGCAGCACCCGCAGCAGGCTGCGGTAGCGCTGCTCACGGCGGGCCTGGAAGGCCAGCGGCACGAACACATTGGTGGCCCACTGGCTCAGCAGCAGCCCCACGACGGCCCGCAGCAGGGCTGCCAGTGCCACCAGCAGCAGGGCCTTGAACAGCACCACCAGCGGTTGAAACAACACATCGATCGCCGGGGCGACCTGGCCAGGCCAGGCCAGCAGAACCACGGCGCCGATCGCCACGCCCAGCAGCAGCACCGAAGCCATCAGCAGCCGGCTGAGGCTCTGAACCAGATGGAAACGGGCTGCGGCGAAGCGGCCCATCGCGTTCAGATGCTGTCGATGGAGGCGAGGCAGCAGGCGTTGAAGGCGGCGCCACAGCCAGACGGCCAGGACGAGTAACCCTGCCAGCAGCCCGGCGACGAGGCTGGCAACCCTCAGCCGACGATCGATCTGCTCGCTGGCGTAGATCCCACGGGCACGGCGTAACCGACGCTCCAGCCGGCCGCGCCAGTGTTCCGCCAGCTGCTCGGCCGTCGTGCCATTCAGCTGGGCGTCGGCTGCGGTGACGGTGAGCAGGGGAAAGGGGATGGAGCGGCTCGGCACCACGGCCGCCAGTTGGATCAGTCCCCCTGCTCGACGCTCCACCAGCACCCGCAAGGCGGCCGGCGCACCCTGCAGGCCCAGGTGATCAGGGTCGCAGACCGCCTCCGAGGCCCCGATGCTGGAGCGCTCGAGCAGCAGCTCGCCGATCCGTTCTCCCGGGGTGCAGGGCTGCTGGGGCCGATAGAGCAACTCCAGGTTGCCCTCGATCACCCGGGCGCGCTCGGCGGCATCCGGCCCGGCATCAGGGCCCACCACGCTCCGAGAGGCCACGTTGATCACGGGCACCCCAAGAATGCGGACCTGGGCGAGCCGAAAGCTGCCTGCCACGACCTGGGCGGTTTCAGAGGTGGTGGCAGGGGTAGGACCGGGAGACTCCGCCGCAAGGGCCGGCAGGGCCACCAGCATCAACAGCAACGCCAGGCCAGTGATCAGGAGTCGGCGTTGCCGAAGGGCCCAGCCTTGGAAGATCGAGCGGCAAAGGGCCATCGGCTGCTCGGCGCCATCGATGTTATCGAGTTAATGATAAACCAGGCAATTATCGCTGTCTCAATGAGAGTTCTGATCTGGGGAGCCTGGGGTCATCTTGGTTTGCTTGATCAGAATCATCTTTATCCTCTGAGGCGTCCCTTCTCTAATGACCGCCTGACCCCTCTGCAGAACTAAAACGAAAGGCCTATGCAGTCCTCGAGCGAATGCTGAAATGATGTTAGTCGGCAAAATGGCTGGGAAACGATCACGAGATCGCTCGCCCAGCCTGATCAATCACAGGGAAGCAGATTCAGGGATTGAATTCCCGCAGGTACTGGCCCCTGGCCCAACCTTCCACCCGTGGATCATCCCGCAGCTGAACGCGACACCAGCGATCACCGTTGTGCATCTCGCAACCGAGATTCTTCAACACCGTTCCCTTGCGAACACGAGCCACGAAGGTGGACCCCAGAGCAGGCTTACTGGACAGCCCGTAGTAGGGGGTATCGAAATTGGTGACCTCCCAGAAGTCCGGACCGCCGGCCAGATCATCGCCTCGGGGTGCCCTGCCACTGCTGGAGCTGGAACCGGTTTTGCCGAGATCACGGATGGTGAGGTCGTACTTGGAGACCGCACCTTCACTGGCGGGCCCCCGGCCCAGATACACCGTAATCAGATAGTCACCTGATTTCGGCAGCTTGCCCTCATAGAGGGTACCTGCATCTTCGCCGAGGAAGAGATCCGTGCCGCCTCCTGGAGGGCTGATCGAGAAGAAGGTGCGGGAATTGCTCGCACTGATTTCCACACTCAACTTATGGCCAGCCTTGCCAGGAAGGATGTAACGGGCACGCTGATCACCCTTGATCTTGCCGGACAGTCGCTTGGCGCTCGACCCGGAGGGGAACTCCACGTTGGTGGTGGTGTCCGCCCGCTCAGCCAAGGCAGGAGAGAGGCCATGGCCCAAGGCAATCGAGCTGCCAAGCGCTGCCAGGGCGATGAGTCGGATGGGTTGCACAGATTCCAGGGTTGAGAGCAGTTCACTTTATCTGGCCATGAAGCAAAGAAAGGGCTCCATCGCAATCCCCTTACATTTTATTAGCTCATTTAATGATCAGTAACTCGCTCCATTCTTCGCGCAAAAGCTATTGGTTCAGGGTCGCATCTATGGGGTTCCCGGCGATGGCCTCCAGAGTCCGAGTTGCATTGTTCGGGCTTTCAACTCCGCCTCTCTGTAGCTCACCTGGTTGCACGGGCTCGAGGTCTGGCGATCCAGCGCCGCCATGCCGACTTGCACCAGGCTCAGGTTGATCGGCACCGTAGAGCCAACGGGAATGATCTCCGCCAGATCGACTCCGTCAGCGGCCTTGCTGCGTGTCGATAGCGTCACCCAAGCGCCGGGCGGGAGCAGCCTCTCCAGGGCCACCTTGGCGACCTGGCCAGCTCTGCCCTGACGGAGTGACGGGGCATGAATACAGGCCAGCCGCACCGTGAACGGATCGCCGTAAGGGGTGACGACGATCGTGTTGCCATCCAGCACCTTCACCACACGGACGTCGTCGGGTGGGGGCGGGGGAATGGCGAGAACCGGAGCCCCCGTTATCGACAGGAGCAGGACGTACAGGCCCAGGTCGGTGCGATTCATCGCGAGATCCAGCGATGAAGTCAGAGGCCTCAGCCCCCTACCACCAGGGCGTCGACAATCTCATAGCGCTCGAAGTTTTCCCCCAGAGTGAGAACCGAAACATCCCCGCGCCGCTGCACCGAGAGCTTCTCGGGCTGATCGGAAGCGACAGCCTTGCCCTTCACGAACAGGAACTGACGCTTCTGACCCTCAGGGTTCGTCACCACCACCGTGCCGCTGCTGTTGGCCCGGCGGATCACGGAGGCCTTGCAGCTGGCGCCCTTGCCGCTGCTCCCGGACACACAGGGCACATCCGCCGAGGCGTGATACGGAGTGCCGGGGATCAGTGCATCGCGGGAAGCGGGCACGGGGGCGAGGGGAGCACCGCCGATGCCCACCTTCAGGCTGTAGGTGCTCGTTTCATTGCGGCGTGCTGCCGGGCGCATCAGGTACACCCTCACCCTGACGTCGCCATCGCTGGGCAGGAGGCCACGGAAGCTGTTGCCTGAACTGCTGCCGATGAACAGGGCGTTGTCGGTCCCGGCCGCCATCACGTTGAAGTAGTTCTGCGGGTTGGAACCCTTCAGTTCCACCGTCAGGGTCTGACCGGCGCCGGCCCGGAGTTTGTAGTCGATGGTCTGGTCGCCCTTGAGCAGGCCCTTGAGCAGGGTGGAATCGGCTCCGGCTCGAAACGTGACTCTTTGACTCTCGATCGCCACCTGGGCCAGGGCGCCGGCTGCCGGAAGGCTGATCGACAGGAGGCCAGCGGCCGCGACAGCAAGTGGAGTACGCATCCAACTCTTGGGGATGAGGAATGAAAAGTTTACCTTGCCCGTAGTTCAGAGCACATTCACCAGCCTATTTCTGGATTCTTTGTCCCTCTTGCTCAGGGGAGTGGTTTGATACTCGCAATCAGTCTCAATGCGGTTCTGGACCTAACTCTGCCTCTGAGTGGCGCTCAAGGACTCTAGAGCGCAAACAGGAAATCGGTGGTGCCCTATCCACTCGAGGGGCGTTATCGGTTTATCTATGCCGAGACACTTCTCTGGAGTGCTTCCTGAGCGAGCGTATTGAGACTCTTTCCCTGCGCCTCCGCAGTCATCGCCAGTTTCTCGTGCAGTTCAGGCGGAATCCGAAGATTGAATTTGCCTGAATAGTGTCTGCGGGGCTCGATTCCCTGCTCCTTGCAGACCTCAAGAAAGACGTCCAATGACTTTTTGAACTCTCGGCGAAGCTCATCCGGGCTGGATCCGTAGAAGTCCGCTCCTCCAGAAAGCCCAAGGATCTCCCCACGAAACTGATCCGTGTCCTCGTCGTATTCAATTCTGGCGTGGTAGCCATCCACATTCATGAGATTCATGGTGTCACTCCGTGTTCTTCAAGCTATTTGCGGATTGAAGCAACAGCACCCTTGTCTGTATCAGGCGATGGGTGGGGTCTGTGGAAGACCCTGACTTCGCCAAACAGAACGACCGCGACTCGGCTGCCCGCCCTCTCACTGACATCCCCTCCAAGCTCCTGAAACAGGGCTTCAATGTCCCTCCACGGCAAGCTGCCGCTTACGGGACGGGAGAAAATCAGCTCAAGGGTGCGCTGGTGCTTCCGCTTCATTCCTTCATGGTACTGCCTCTCGGTACCAGGTGCGGCTTCCCGTCAACGTCTTGCTGGATACGGATAACGCTTGCCATCACCTGGCCGCAGTGGGCATGTGGGTCGAACAAGAATCATTTGGAGGCGGCTCAGGTGTATGGGATTGTTAGTCTGTCCCCGATCTTCTCTCATGGCTGTCCTTCACAACTAGTTCCTCCGACTCGCTGAGTATCTCGACACATTCTCTCCTCGGCTTCGGACCATCCTGAAGAGTGGTTTCATATGCAGTCTCCCGGGAGACTCAGTCATGGCTTTGGGTGAGTATGCTGCGAATCCAAATAATTTTACGACCATTTGCTAGTGTGCCGTCCCGGAGATTTGCGAGCAAAGTCGCTGGAGCTTCTCCAGGATTGAATCCGCTGTGGCCGTCCAGTTGAACGGCGCTTTCGTCTTGTTGTAGGCCGCCACAAACTACTTGATCTTGGCAATCAGCTCTTTGACGCTGGAGAAGCTGCCGCGCCGGATCGCCCGCTGGGTGATGATTCCAAACCAGCGTTCCACCTGGTTGAGCCAGGAGGCGTAGGTGGGCGTGTAGTGGACGTGGAAGCGGGGTCGCTGCGCCA
>CALRVC020000021.1:0-51374 GCA_943371515.1 Synechococcus sp. UW140
CATGCCTCACCAGGGAAGGCCTGGACAATTACCGACGAAAGATGGAACGATTGGCCTGTCACCGCATAGACGTGGCCATGGCCTGCGTAAGCCCTCCGCAGATGCCCGTTGCGGCGCGATTTGGCGTCGGCTTTTTTCAGGAGTCCCTAAGTACAGTGACCTCTACAGCGGTATCAGCCCCTCCCAGTATGACGGGAGCATCGCTCTTCAAGGTGGCCAGTTCTACTGGCTCAGCGAGATCTGAGGCATCCCAGGAGCTTGGCTCGCTCCCCTCAGTCCAGCAGGCGCACTGGATCCCCCACACTCATTTCGCCAGGCTCACTCACACTCAAGCGAATGCCGGCCACCACATTGTTGTGGCGCGCTGTGGCCCGCAGGATCTCCAGGTTGTCCGGTAGGTCTCCCTGGCTGAGGGTTGTCACGACGCAGCGCGGGCAGCCATCGCTCACCTGCAGGCGCAGGGTCTCCCCCACCATCAGGCTGCGCCCGATCCACGACTCCTCCACGAAGCCGCTGGTACCCGGTTCCGGGCGGATCAGCAGGTTGGGGCGGAAGCGCTCCACAGCGAAATCCAGCTGGGGCTCCAGCTGCCGCAGTCGCTCCAGGCTTGCGGTGCTGATGGCATGGACAGGGCAGGAATCGAAAAAGGTGCCGCTGGGAAGCACCAGTTCGTTGACCACATCCTGAAATGCCCGCTCCTGCACCGGTGGCCAGTACTGATCAAGGCTGGCCCCCTCCGGCGCCTGATCCAGCAGGCTCACCTCCCGGCCCAGGCGCTGGGAGAGCCAGCTGTTCACATCTGGATCGCTGCTGACCACACTGGCGCGGCTTGCGCCCATCTCCCCCTCGGCGGGAGCCGTGATCGTCACACCTGTCGGGCCCGCGGCTGGCTCGGCCGATTCCAGGCAGCGGGCCATGAAGCCAAGCAGGTTCTGCCAGAGCCTCGGATTCTTGGCGCTGGCCACCCGGCCGGTGGCATGGTCCCAGAGGGCGTAGGCCCGGTCACCGAGGAGGCCGGCCGGGCCCACCCTCGCCACCTGGAGAGGTTCGCCCAGCATTGATTTCACCGGGTAGCGCCAGAGCGCCTCAACCCGTCCCACCACCTCTCCCGCAGCTTGCTCCGCCATCGTCGCCGCTCTGTCCACGTGCACCAGCATTCCAGCCGTCGTCCCTGGCGGGCGGGGTTCAGGGCACACCTTTCCCGCTGCGTCCGCTTCGGCGGATCATTCCTCCAGGGCCACCAGGTCGCGCAGTTGTCCGGGATCCAGGCCTCCGAGCCACTCCTCGCCGCTGCCGACGATGTCTTCCGCCAGACGGGCCTTCTCGCGGATCATGCGGTCGATCTTCTCCTCCACCGAGCCGCTGGTGATGAACTTGTGCACCATCACCCGGTTGGTCTGGCCGATGCGGTAGGCCCGGTCGGTGGCCTGGTTCTCCACCGCCGGATTCCACCAGCGGTCGATGTGGAACACGTGGCTGGCCCGGGTGAGGTTGAGGCCCACGCCGCCTGCCTTGAGCGAGAGCAGGAACAGCTGCGGCCCGCGGGGGTCGTCCTGGAAGCGATCCACCATCGCCTGGCGTTCCCCCTTGCTGGTGCTGCCATAAAGAAAGGGCACCTCCTGGTGGAAGCGCTGCTGCAGGTGGGCCTGCAGCAGGTGGCCCCATTCGGCGAACTGGGTGAACAGGAGTGCACGGTCGCCGGCCGCGATCACCTCCTCCACGATTTCCTCAAGTCGCTGCAACTTGGCCGAACGGGCGCTGAAGCCGACTCCCACCTCCCCTTCCTTCAGCATCAGGGCCGGATGGTTGCAGACCTGCTTGAGCTTGGTGAGCAGCCCCAGCACCTGACCGTGCTTCTGGCCCAGGGGTGCACGCGCGATCGCATCGAGCGTCTCCTCCACGGTGCGGCGGTAGAGCTTGACCTGCTCGGGTGAGAGTCCCACCCACTCGCTCAGCTCCACCTTCTCAGGCAGGTCGGAAATGATTGAGCGGTCGGTCTTGAGGCGCCGCAGGATGAACGGGCCCACCCGGGCCTTGAGGTCGCGCACCGAGGCCATGTCGCCGTAGCGCTCGATCGGCAGGCGGTAGCGCTGGCGGAAGAATTCCTCCTCCCCCAGCACCTTGGGGTTGAGAAAGTCCATCAGGGCCCAGAGCTCGCTCACCCGGTTCTCCACCGGGGTGCCGGTGAGAGCGATGCGGAAGCGGCTCTGCTTGAGCGGGCGCGACAGTTCGCGGGCTGCCTGCGACTGGCGCGCCGATGAATTCTTGATGGCCTGAGCCTCATCGATCACCACCCCCTGCCAGTCGAGGCTGCTCAGCAACTCACTGTCGCGCTGCAACAGGCCGTAGCTGGTGAGCACCAGATCCACACCCTCCAGCTTGGTCTTGAGGGCGGCGGGGGTGGAGGGACGCCGGGGGCCGTAGTGCTCCAGCACGTTCAGTTCCGGTGTGAAGGCCTTTGCTTCCCGCAGCCAGTTGGTGAGCACCGAGGTGGGGGCCACCAGCAGCACGGGCCGCTTCAGTTCCTGCTCCGCCTTGAGGTGCTGCAGGAAGGCCAGCAGCTGGATCGTCTTGCCCAGGCCCATGTCGTCGGCCAGGCAGGCCCCCTGATCGAAGCGGTGCAGGAAGGCCAGCCAGCCCAGGCCACGTTCCTGGTAAGGCCTCAGCTGGCCGGCGAAGCCTTCGGGAGCCGGCAGCGGATCGGGGGCCTTCTGCTGGTGGTACTGCTCCAGCACTGCCTTCAGCCTCGGGCCGGCAGTGAAGCGATGCACCGGCAGCCGCTGCAGGGTCTCCCCCTCGTTGCCGGTCAGGCGCAGGGCGTCATCGAGGCTGAGGACCGGATCGAGGGCGCAGAACTTCTCGGCGTTGCGCAGATCACCTGGCCGCAGCTCGATCCAGGCCCCCTTGTGCTGCACCAGCGGGCTGCGCTTGCCCGCCAGCCGCTCCAGGTCACGCAGGGTGAGCGTGACGCCGCCGATCATCAGCTCCCAGCTCCACTGCAGGCTTTCTCCGAGGCTGAAACCCCGGGAGCGCTCCGGCAGATTGGCCTCGATCGAGAGGCCGAGCCGGCTGGCCAGGCCGCCGCTGAGGCTGGGGGGCAGCACCACGCCGACGCCCACGTCGCGCAGTTTCACAGCGGCGGTGCGCACCAGCACGAAGGCTTCGGCCGGGGTGAGCTCCATCCGCTCCGGTGTGGCCGTGTCGAGACCCCGCTCGATCGGCTCGAACACCTGCAGGGCCCGCCCCAGACCCTCCAGCAGCAGTTCACCGGGCTGCTGGAGTTCGGTCTCACCCAGCTGCAGGCAGCCGGCCCCGGCGGCCCAGACCCCGGCTGCGGGCAGCAGCAGGCTGGGATCGGCCTCGGCCTGGAGGCTGAAGCGCAGGGGCCAGAGCTCCTCACCCTCGCCGGGGGTGTCGAGCTCAAGGCAGGCCCGGGCCGGCTCCACCCGGCCAGCCACTGCTTCGCGCCAGTGGTGAGTGGCCACCTGCAGGCGTTCGCAGTCGTCGTCCCCGAGATCGAGGCGGCCGTCACCGGGGCCGAGGGCCCGCTGCCAGGCCGCCAGCAGCGGATCCAGCCCCTCCTGGCTGGGGGTGAAGCCCGCACGCATGCGCGCATCCACCAGATGCGTGAGGATCGAGGCCAGCCGCCGCCGCCCGGAGCCCGGCCGCCAGCACGCAATCGCCACGCCGGCCTCCCCCTGGCCCGGCTCCAGGGCCGCCACCGCCACCTGGGGCAGACGCGAGGCCAGGTCCTCCAGCCGGCGCCGGTCGTCTTCGCGGTTGATCAGGGGCAGCCAGCGGGCGCGGCCTTCCTCCACCTGGGGCAGCAGCCGGCCCCGGGCCAGCAGGCTCAGCGACCAGCGCTGCAGGTGGCTCCACCAGCGCAGGTCATCGGCCAGGTCGGGATGGTCGCCCGAGAGGGGGAGGCGCCCCAGCCAGAGGGTGGCGGCGCCGGGCTCCAGCCACCAGCCCTCCACCCGCCAGGGCCACCACTCCACCGATTTCGGGAGCGGCTCTCCTGCCTGCAGGGGCAGGCCGCTCCAGCTGCTGCTGTCGGTTTTCTTTTTGCCCCGGGCTGTCTGTCGGCGGCTGGGCAGGCAGAGGGTGGCTCCGGCCGGACGGAAATCCTCGGTCCAGAGGTCCGCTTCTTCCAGCCAGGCGCCCAGGTCGTCCTGATCGAGGCTGAGGGGGTGCAGGGGCGGTTCGCTGCCTGGGGCCTGGGGTTCCGCCACCCGCCAGGTGTCGGCCCAGAGCAGCAAGCCCGGGCGGTAGCCGCCCCCAAGGGCGGGCACGGCGGCGGTGTCGGCCGACAGCCAAGTGGCGTGCAGCAGGCTCATGGCCGCTGGGCTCGCTCAGACCAGGTGTGGCGTCGCATCGTGAACACCGGCAGCAACCACGGACATTGACCACGGACATCGCCTCGGCTCGCGTGAGCGTGGCGACTCCCAGGGCACTCTGCCGGATGGCGCGCCCCCCAGGCCCCACTCAGGGCCGCAGAGGCGGCAGCAAGCGTTGCAGGGCCTGGAGCACCAGGGCGCTTCCCGCCAGGGGCAGCCAGAGTGGCAGCCAGACCAAGAGCAGCTCCAGCGCCAGCCCCGGCATCAGGCGCAGCCCTCCCTGGCCCAGGAGCTCCGCGAAGGCCGGCAGCTCGGGGCTGGTGCCCAGGCTGCGGATGCCGCAGATCGCCCCCACCAGGCCCGCCTGCAGGTGGCTGTCGTCGGGATCCACTCGCTGCAGGTGAAAAGCCAGCAGGCCGTAGAAGAAGCCACACCCCCCCGCCCGCAGGGCCGGCCTCAGTCCCAGGACCAGCGCCAGGGCCAGGGCGGTGGCGCCTGCCAGCAGGGCCCAGGCGATCGACTGCAGGCGCAGCTGGGCGCGGTGGTCGGTTGGGGCTGTCAGGGCGGGCACGGGGACAGCGCGAATCGGGAAGGGCCTGTGCTGGGCGATCATGCCCTCTCCAGGGTTGATTTGCCGCGTCCGGCCATGGCTGCCACCTCCTCCAGCCGCTCCGAGCGGCGCTCATGCCCCCACAGCGGTGCTGAGATCCGCGAGGCCTTCCTGGCCTTCTACGAAGCCCGGGGGCATCGGCGCATGGCCAGCGCCTCGCTGGTGCCAGACGACCCCACGGTGCTGCTCACCATCGCCGGCATGCTGCCCTTCAAACCGGTGTTCCTGGGGCAGGCCGAGCGCCCGGCGCCGCGGGCCACCAGCAGCCAGAAGTGCATCCGCACTAACGACATCGAGAACGTGGGCCGCACGGCCCGGCATCACACGTTCTTCGAGATGCTGGGCAACTTCTCCTTCGGTGACTACTTCAAGACCGAGGCGATGACCTGGGCCTGGGAGCTCACCACCACGGTGTTCGGACTCGATCCGAAGCACCTGGTGGTGAGCGTCTTTCGCGACGACGAGGAGGCGGCGGCGATCTGGCGCGACACGGTGGGAGTCGATCCTCGGCGCATCGTGCGCCTGGGAGAGGCCGATAACTTCTGGGTGTCAGGCCCCACCGGCCCCTGCGGCCCCTGCTCCGAGATCTATTACGACTTCAAGCCCGAGCTGGGTGATGACCACATCGATCTGGAGGACGACAGCCGTTTCATCGAGTTCTACAACCTGGTGTTCATGCAGTTCAACCGCGACGCCGAGGGCAACCTCACGCCGCTGGAGAACCAGAACATCGACACCGGCATGGGCCTCGAGCGCATGGCCCAGATCCTGCAGGGGGTGCCGAACAACTACGAAACCGACCTCATCTATCCCCTGATCGAAACGGCCGCCACCCTGGCGGGAGTCAACTACCGCCTGCTCAACGCCCGCGGCCAGATCTCCCTGAAGGTGATCGGCGACCACAGCCGCGCCATCACCCAGCTGATCGCCGATGGGGTGACCGCCTCCAATCTGGGTCGCGGGTACATCCTGCGGCGCCTGCTGAGGCGGGTGGTGCGCCATGGCCGGCTGCTGGGGATCACCACCCCCTTCCTCACGGCGATGGGGGAGGCGGCGATCGCCTTGATGGTGGATGCCTGTCCCCAGCTGGTGGAGCGGCGCGACGCGATCATGGCCGAGCTGGCCCGGGAGGAGGCGAGGTTCCTGGAAACCCTCGAGCGCGGCGAGAAGTTGCTGGCGGATGTGCTCTCCGCAGGGCCGAGCCAGATCAGCGGTGAGCAGGCCTTCGAGCTCTACGACACCTACGGCTTCCCCCTGGAGCTCACCGAGGAGATCGCCGAGGAGCACGGGCTGGCAGTCGACCTGGCGGGTTTCGAGGCCGCGATGGAGGCCCAGCGTCAACGGGCCAAGGCCGCGGCGGTCCGCCTTGATCTCACCCTGCAGGGGGCGATCGAGGCCATGGCCGAGCAGTTGCCCGCCACTGATTTCCGCGGTTACGAGGCCCTGGAGCATCCCAGCCAGGTGATGGCCCTGGTGGTGAACGGGGAGCCGTCCCAGAGCTCCCGGGCGGGGGATGAGGTGCAGATCGTGCTGGATTCCACCCCGTTCTATGGCGAATCGGGCGGCCAGATCGGTGATCGTGGCGTTCTGGCTGGTGGCGTCCCTGGGGCTGGCCCCGAAGCCGGTGTGATCGTGCGCATCGAGGCGGTCAGTCACCAGCGGAAGCTGATCGTCCACCACGGCCGGATCGAGCGGGGCGAGCTGGCTCTCGGTGACACCGTGACCGCCCTGGTGGACCGCGCTTGCCGCCGCCGGGTCCAGGCCCACCACACCGCCACCCACCTGCTGCAGGCGGCCTTGAAGCAACTGGTGGATCCCTCGATCGCCCAGGCCGGCTCCCTGGTGGATTTCGAGCGGCTGCGCTTCGATTTCCACTGCCCTCACCCCATCAGCCCGGAGGATCTGGAGCGGATCGAGGAGCGGATCAACGGCTGGATCGCCGACGCCCATGCCCTGGAGGTGCGCGAGATGGAGCTGGAGCGAGCCCGTTCGGCTGGCGCTGTGGCCATGTTCGGCGAAAAGTATGCCGACACCGTTCGTGTCGTGGATGTGCCAGGGGTGTCGATGGAGCTCTGTGGTGGCACCCATGTGGCCAACACCGCGGAGATCGGCCTGTTCCGGATCGTGAGCGAGAGCGGGGTGGCCGCCGGCATCCGTCGCATCGAGGCCGTGGCCGGTCCGGCGGTGCTCGACTACCTCAAGGAGCGCGACGCCGTGGTGCGAGCCCTTGGAGATAGCTTCAAGGTGCAGCCCGGGGAGATCCTCGAGCGGGTGAGCAGCCTCCAGGATGAGCTGAAGGCCTGTGCCAGGTCGCTGGCGACGGCCCGCTCCGAGCTGGCCCTGGCCAGGGCCTCGGCTCTGGCCGCCGGCGCCCTGGAAGTGGGGACGTTCCGGGTGCTGGTGGCACGGCTGGATGGGGTGGAGGGTGCTGCTCTGCAGACGGCCGCCCAGCAACTCCAGGACAGACTGGGACCAGGCGGGGCGGTGGTGCTGGGCGGCCTGCCCGCCCCTGAGGAGCCAGGCAAGCTGGTGCTGGTGGCAGCCTTCGGCACCGAGGTGATCGCTGCCGGGCCTAAGGCCGGCAGCTTCATCGCCGCCGTGGCGAAGCGCTGTGGCGGCGGTGGCGGCGGTCGCCCCCAGCTGGCCCAGGCTGGCGGACGCGATGCCGCTGCCCTCGACCCGGCCCTGGAGCAGGCCCGCGCTGACCTGATCAGCCAGCTCTCGTGATCAGCCCAGGGCAGCTGCTCATGTAGTGACTGCGACAGACTCGCCGCCTGGCTGGGGAGTGTTATCAGCTCGATGCGGCTTTCCACGCACCGTCGGAGCCTGAGTCGATGTTTGATTCTCCAGGCAGCACCGCCGATGTCATTCAGGGGCTGCTTGAAGACCTCCATCGTCGTTATTCCCTGCTGGAGGATGGCGCTCCTGCTGACTATATCCCGGAGCTGGCCAAGGCGAATCCCTCGGATTTCGGCATCTCGATCACCACGGTGGATGGACGCATCTATGAGGTGGGTGATACCCGCAAGCCATTCACGATCCAGTCGATCTCCAAGCCGTTCGCCTATGGTCTCGCCCTGAAGTTGTTCTCTGACGAGTACATGGCCACGAAGGTGGGGGTGGAGCCCTCCGGGGATGCCTTCAACGCCATCAGTCTCGATCAGAAGTCAGGCCGTCCCCGTAATCCGATGATCAACGCCGGGGCAATCGCCACCACGGCACAGATCTGGAATCATGATCCGCATCAGGCCGAAGCCCTGATGCTCGACTACTTCAGTGAACTGGCCGGGCGTCGCCTCAGCATTGACCAGGCGGTGTTCCAGTCGGAGCGTTCCACCGGCCATCGCAACCGGGCCATCGGCCACCTGCTACGCAATTTCGGAATCATCGACGATGATCCTGAAGACTCCCTTGACCTCTATTTCAAGCAATGCTCGATCACCGTTACCTGCCACGATCTGGCGGTAATGGCGGCCACTCTGGCGTGCCAAGGCATCAATCCCTTCACCGGCGCCCGGCCGTTCACGCCTGAGATCACCGTGCGCATGCTTGCCCTGATGGCCACCTGCGGCACCTACGACTTTGCCGGTCAGTGGCTTTACGACGTGGGCATGCCGGCCAAGAGTGGTGTGGGTGGGGGCGTGTTGGCGGTGGTGCCCGGCCGCCTCGGCATCGCCACCTATTCACCGCCTCTCGACGTGCTCGGTAACAGTGTGCGCGGCATTGCGGTCTGCAATGAGCTCGCCGACAGCTTCGGCCTCAGCCTCTTCAACCAATACCCCCAGACCAGTGCCACGATCCGGCGCTCCTATAAAGGCTCTCAGCGCCAGTCGCGGCGTTGGCGTTCGGCGGATCAGGCGAAGTTGCTGCAGGAGCGGTGTGACGCGATCCGGATCGTGCATGCTCAGGGAGTGCTCGATTTCGCCGCAATCGAGAGGCTGCTCACCGAACTCAGCGAGATTATGACCAACGCCTGGATCCTGGTGCTGGATGTGGCTCACGTCACGGAACTTCCGGAGGAATCCAGGGGGCTTTTCCTGCATGAGCTCACGGTCCTGCGGCGCCGGGGAGTGATGGTGATGTTGGCCCGGGCCCGCCATCTCAATCTTCCCCACACGCTCAGTGTGGCCGGGGGAGTGGAGGAGATGCCCCAGTTCGACCAGCTGGATCAGGCCCTCGAATGCGCCGAAGATCTGCTGCTGGAATCAACCAAAGACGAGAATCCGGATCCTCTCTTCAGTACAGAGATCGATCAGACGCTCGGCTTTCTGGGCATGTTGCACCCCACTCACCGTCAGACCCTGGCCGATCTGATGCAATGCCGCAACTTCGCCAAGGGGGAGTATGTGGTCAAGAAGGGCGATCTTGGCCATGAACTTTTTCTGGTGCGGGAGGGGCGTTTCACCATCACCGTCGAGCTGCGCGGCAGTGACGGGCAGTCCTATGCCTCCCGGCTCGCCACCTTCGAGCCGGGGATGTGCTTCGGGGAGATTGCCTTCCTCTCCGGCACACCCCGTACAGCCAATGTCACAGCGGATCTCGACGGCAGTTGCTGGGTGCTGGATCGCCACGATTTCGATAACCTGCGCCAGTGGGAACCTGATGCTGTCACTGAATTATTGCTGGCCCTCACCCGTGATCTGGGGACCAAGCTCGCCCTTACCAGCTATCAGCTCACCTTGATGGAACATCTGTGAAACCCCTGCGCCCATGACCCCTCGAGCGATCACCTGGCTGCGGCGCTACGGGGTATTCGTGGCCTGGGCCAGCGCCTGTGCCCTCGGCTACGGACTCTTCCCCGACATTTATGAACGCTGGCAGCTGGATCTCTCCTCCCGCACCCAGGAGCTGCGCGGACCACGCAAGCCTCCTTCCGGGGTGGTGATCGTCGGTATTGACGACTACAGCCTCGTGCAGGGGCAGAACGCCGACCTCAGTCAGGACAAGGAGCTGCGCCGCCTGGCGAACTGGCCGTGGCCGCGGGCGATCTACGACAGGGTGCTGGATCGCCTCTTCTCCGCCGGTGCCCGGGTGGTGGGCTTCGACCTTCTCTTCGATGCCCCCAGCAGCCACGGCACCGAGGATGATGCGGCCCTGGCCGCGGCCCTGCGCCGCCACAGCGGCCGGGTGGTGCTGGGGGCCCAGGTGTTCGAGAGCCGCGGACGGGTGGGTGGGCTCACCCTCAGCTCCGCCATGCCCTTCCTGAGCGAGGCTGCGGGGCCCCGCAGCTCGGGGCTGCTCAATGGTCTGCAGGATCCCGATGGCTACATCCGCCTTCGCCCCAGCACCTATGCCGAGCAGCTGCGGACGTCGGGGATGCTGGATGTGCCGGCCGGACTCTCCAGCCAGCTGATCGCCAAGGGCCGGCTGGCGGAGATCCCGCCGCTGCCGATCTTCTCCAACTGGCGGCCTCTGGTGGACCCCTATGGTCCGCCTCGCACGATCCCCACGATCCCGATCTGGGAGGTGCTGGAGACGGGCAGCTTCGCCCGGCTCAATGAACAGGGCACCTTCCGCGATCAGGTGGTGTTGATCGGCCCTACCGCCAGTGTGCTTCAGGACATCCACCGGACAGCCTTCGCTGGCGCCGAGGGCATGCCTGGCGTCGAGATTCACGCCGCCGAGATTGCCAACCGGCTGGAGGGCCGGGCCCTCTACATCCCCCCCACGGCCTGGTACGTGGCCCCCTTGCTGGGCCTGTGGGTGCTGGCTCTGGGTCTGGCCAGCGCCCGGGTCGAAAAGCCACAGGTGCGCCTTGGCGCCCTGGCGCTGCTGGCTGGAGCCATGGTGCTCGTGGGACTGATCCTGCTGAGCAGCACCGGGGCCGGCATCGGCTTGCTCGGCATCTCCGCTCTCACCTTCGCCACCGGGTTGGTGAGTGCCGGCGACGCCACGGTGCGCCTGCAGTGGAACCGGCTGCGGCTGCGCCGGATGCTGGAGCGCTACCTCTCACCGGCGGTGGCGGCCCAGATCGCCAGCCAGCCGGAGGAAGCCGATGAGCTGCTGGGGGGCAAGGTGTCGGAGGTGGTGGTGTTCATCTGCGATGTGCGCGGCTTCACCCAGCGCAGCACCCAGATGAGCCAGGAGGGCAAAGCCAGCCAACTGGTGCAGCAACTCAATGAGTACTTTGCTGTTGTCGTGGATACCCTTCAGCGCAAGGGAGCGATCATTGACAAGTACATGGGTGATGCGGTCCTGGCCGTCTTCGGAGTTCCCCTTAACAGGGGAATGGCGGTGGAGGTGCAGTCGGCGCTGGAGGCGATTCTGGAGCTTCAGGACCAGATGGAGGCCCTGAACCAACGCTGGGCCGACCAGGGCAAGGACCCCTGGGAGCAGGTGATGATCCTGAGCGCGGGGCCTGTGATCAGCGGCAACATCGGCTGCGCCTCGCGCATGGATTACACCGTGATCGGTGACACGGTGAACATGGCCAGCCGCCTGGAGGGCGTCGCCAAGCAGTCGGGACGTGACATCATCCTCAGTCGTGTGGTGGGGGAGAATGCAGCACCCGACTGGGCTCTGGAGCGGGTGGGTGAATTCGAGATCCGCGGTCAGGGCGCCCAGGAGGTGTTCACGATGAAGCCCAGGGATTTCTATCAGCAGAATCGGGGCTAGAATGCCTTTCATCGCTCACGTTCAGGCTTCATGAACCGTCGCTTTTTTGCAACGTTTTCAGGCCTCCTTCAGGTTGGCCTGCTGCAAGCCGTGCTGATGTCGCCCGCTGGCCCTATTCAGGCTGCGGAGTTCGAGCAGGCCACCATCAAGCGGGTGGTGGATGGTCGTGAGGTCTACATCGATGGCAAGGCCGCCAGTGTGAATCAGGTCGCCCGCTCCGGACAGCAGGTGCGCACAGGCAAGAGCCGGGCAGAGTTGCTCTTCGATCAACGCGCCACGGGTTTTCTGGGCCGCTCCAGTGTCATCACGCTCGGCAACACCTGCTTCCGTCTCAACAAGGGTGCCGTGCTGGTGAGTGGTCCCCAGAAGGCTTGCCTTGGCTCCAAGGTGCTGGGAGTGAAGGGCACCACCTTCGTGCTCACCCGCGCCGACGACGGCCTGTTCGATTTTGTGGTGCTGGAGGGACAGGGGTACGTAGGCCCTGAGGACGGCTACGAGGAGAAACAGGACTCCTCGACCTCTGGCTCTGGGGCGGCAGTAGCCGGGGATCCCACAGGCAACACCACCTACGTCTGTGCCTGTGAGGTGGCTCGTTTCACCCCTGATGGCGAGTTCGTGAGCCAGGGCAAGCTCAGCCGCAGCCAGTACGAGGCCCTGTTGAGCCGGCACACCTCGGGCCAGAGCGACCTTCCCAAAGGCGTTGAGATCAAGGACGCCTTCTCCAAGTGCTATAGCGCCAGCTGATCACGTTCGAGCCCACCCGCGACCCGGACTTTCAGGTGACGCTCACAGGGTGAGCGTCTCGAAGAGCTGTTTCATGCGCTTGAGCAGCTGATTCTCGTGCTGCTTCACCTTCTCACGCTCCATCCCTTCCAGTTCGCCCCGGCGTCGGCTCACCAGGTGGGCCATCCGGTCCATCAGTGGCGGGTTCTGCATCAGCAAGGGACCCAGGCTGGTGCGTGAGACCTCCAGCAGCAGACATTCCTCCAGGGCCCGGACGGTGGCGCTCCGCTGGCTGCCGGCGAGCATCGACATCTCACCGAAGACATCGCCGGGTTTCAGGCAGGCCACCTGGAACGGCTCCGCATCCTCCTGGTCCTTCAGGACCTCGACCATTCCCTGAACAACCTGGAAAAGGGAATCACCACGGTTGCCTTCGCGCACCACCACTTCCCCTGGCGCAAAGCGCAGGCAGCGGGTGGTTCTGGCCAACTGAAGCATTTCCTCCTCGCTGAGGTCACCGAAGAGTGGGTTGCGGCTGAGCAGGGCGCGCCGTTGGTCAAGGCCGCGCTGCTCGGGGTGCCCCGCATCAAGGACAGTCTGTTTGTGCCGGAGTTCACGCACCGGATAGGGGACGCTCTGGCCGGTCCGCTCCAGGGTGAACCAGATCTGCTCCAGCAGTTCACTGCGCAGGTCGAGCATGTCACCGAGGTTCCCCGGTGGCTGGAAGGCGATGATGTCGTAGGTGATGGCACTGTCGGCGAAGGCCTGCACCCGCACGGCCGGCGGGGGGTTCTCCAGCACGCGAGGGTGTTTGCTGAGCACCTCCAGCAGCAGGTGCCGGGCCTGGGAGGGGGGCAGGCTGTAATCGAGGCCGAGGTTGAAGCGGTTGCCCATCGCACCAAAGGCCACGTAGTTGCGCACCACCACTTCGGTGACCTTGGTGTTCGGCACCACCACCAGTGCACCGGTGACATCCTTCAGACAGGTGTCTCGCCAGTTGATCGACACCACCACGCCCATGGTGCCATCCCCCAGATCGAGGAAATCACCCACGGAAAAGACATCATCGAACTGGAGTTCCAGGCCTGCGAAGAGGTCCTTGAGGGGTTCCTGGGCAGCCAGGCCCAGCATGGCGGTGAGAACGGCTGAGGTGGTGACCAGGCTGACCAGATTGAAGCGGGCCTGCTCCTGCACCACGATCACCGTCGCCACGATGCCTCCACCCAGCATCAACAACTGCAGCAGAATCTGGGCAGGTTCTTTCCTCAGACGCAGGGCTGCTGGAAGTTCGAGAAACCCCCAGAGAGCCATGCGGATGCCCAGGTAGCTGAACATCAACTCGTCGATGGTGGAGATCCAGGCCCGGTAGTCAGCGGGCAGGAGGATCAGCGGCAGGGTGCGCACCACCGCCGAGCTCAGGATCGCCAGGCTGGCCAGCTGAATCGGCAGCTTCGGCAGGCGCAGGCGCAGGATCAGGAGCTGCAGGGGCACCAGCAGGACCATCGTGACGATGGCTGTGACCCACACCTCCAGCAACGGCATCCTGAAGTTCAGCGGTCAATGGGACGCAGAGCATCCGGGCCATGGCCTGGAGAGCCCACGCAGCAGGATAGGTGGGATGGCAGCAGCGGTTCCGCTTCCTGGAGGCCTTTCCAGGTCTGGCCGCTCGCTCGGCCTTCACTCCGTTCTTCGCCATCGTCAGCCCATGCTTCGCCCTGGTCGCCTCGCAGGGGTATGGCCCCTGGCCTTGCTCCTGCTCCAGTGGACCCCGCCGGTGAAGGCCCAGCAGGTGCAGTTGCGTTGTGATGGCACCCTGCTCGAAGCCCGGGGCAGTGCCGAGAAGAAGCGCGCGATCGATGTGCTCAAAGTGTCGTTGGCGCTCTCAGCGGAGGCAGCCACGGCGGACGGGGCCCTTGGAGAGCTGCAGCGGCGCCTGGCCGCGGTGCGCCAGGCTCTGCAGCGCCTGCAGGTGATGGAGCTGGCAGTGAGTTCACCGTCCAGCTGGGAGCGGCCCGCGAGCCCGAAGCGCCCAGCGGCAGTTGAGGCCAATCTTCAGGTCAACGGTGAGCTGGCCCCGGCCCGGCTGCAGGCTCTGGTGCGGGAGGTGGGGGCGCTGCCCGGTGTCCGCCTCAATCCAGTGTCCCCAAGTGCGGATCAGGCCGGAGATGCTGCCGTGCGCCGACAGTTGCTGCGGCTGGCGTATCAAGATGCGCTGCTTCAGGCCAGGCAGCTGGCCGAGGCCATCGGTCTGGGCATGCCAACACCCCTGGAGGTGCAGATCGATGGCGGATTCCGGCCAATGCTGGCCAAAGGCATGGTGGCGGATGCCGCCCCCCCACCCTTCGAAGCGGGCGAGTTGCCTCCCCCGATGGATCGACTCGACATGCAGGTCCGCTTCTGCGCCCGTTGAACGAAGGAACGTGTCTCCAGGTTCCTTGGTGACCGATCACTCCACAGGGCGGGACCGTGAGACGGCAAGCTGGCAAGGTGCTGATCTCTCCCATGGCATCAGATGGCGCCCAGGCCATGGCTGGTCTCGGGCTTTTCGCCTTCCTGGCCATGGGCCACTTCGTTGCCGACTTCGGCCTCCAGAGTGATCGGATGGCGGTGGAGAAATGTCCGGGGAAGGATCACACCCTCCCCTGGCCCTGGTGGCTGCTCGCCCATTCCGGCATCCACGCCTTCATCGTCACCTGGCTCACTGGAGTGGTCTGGCTTGGCCTGGCCGAGTGGGGGATTCATGCTCTGATCGATTACGGCAAGTGCCGCCACCGCTACGGGCTTGGGGTGGATCAACTGCTCCACATGGTCTGCAAGCTGATCTGGGTCATGATTCTGGTCGCCCTCGCTCCTCTGGGCTCCGGGGGGCTGCTGCAGGCTTTCCCCGGCTGAGCGCGATCAGCCCGTTGAGCCCGGTGGCTGGCTGGAGCGGCCGTGGCCGATTGCCAGCAACCGATCCATCGCTTTGCTCAGGCAGTAATTGAGGGGTTTGATCTCGGTTGCCAGCCGACCCAGTTGGTCGGTGTCACCCCGCTCGCTGGCGGCGATGCCATCAAGCAGCAGGCCGATCACCTGATTGCTGCGCATGCAGCGCTGGCTCACCAGCGCCAGCATCTCCATGGCGAGGTCGATATCGAAGAGCAGGGTCTTGAGGAAGTTGTCGCCGCTCACCTCCACCAGCTCGGCGGGGCCCTCCACCACCCGCACATCGGCGGAGTGCTGACCTGAGCCGAACAGCCCCATCTCCCCCAGCAATTCCTCGGCCTCGATCACGGCGAGGGTGTGGGGCTCGACTTCGATCAGCTGAATCTGGATCGCCACTTTGCCTCTGGTGAGCAGCATCAGGCTGTCGGCCGTCTGCCCCTGGCGCATCAGCAGCTCCCCCACGTCGGCTTGGCGACGCACTGGGGCCAGCTCCTCGTGATGAATGTCGAGCAGCAGTTTCATCCGCTCCCTGACCACCTTCAGCTGCGGCTCATCCCCCCACATGGTGCACTCCGTTCAGGTCTGCAGGTAGGTGCTCTGGCGCAGGCTGTTCTGCAGATGGGCCATCAGCCGGCCGGCGCCGGTCACCGTGAGGGTGCCGCGGTGAATGGCGGCCTCGCTGGCCACCCGCAGGCGCTCAAGCAGGGCCTCAGGATCGTGTTCCATTGCTTTGAGCACCTCCGCGTTGCTGTTGCCCCGCACCACATGGTCGACCCGATAGCGGCCGTTGGCACCCAGACGGATATGGACCGCATTGGTGCTGCCGAACAGGTTGTGCAGGTTGCCCATCACTTCCTGGTAGGCACCGCCGAGAAACAGGCCGATCCAGTAGGGCTCACCCTCGCGAAGTTCATGCAGTTCCAGCAGCGGTTTGGCCTGGCCGGGGCCGATGAAGCGAGCCAGCTTGCCGTCCGAATCGCAGGTGAGGTCGGCAAAGCTGCCCAGGCGGCTGGGGCGCTCATCGAGCCGGTGGATCGGCATCACCGGAAAGAGCTGATCGATCGCCCATGTGTCCGGAGCGGAGCGGAAGATCGAGAGGTTGGCGTAGTACGTGCCCGCCAGGGCTGCCTGCAAGGCCTTGAGATCGTCGGGAATGGGAGTGTTCGAGCTCCAGTTCTCCAGCTGAGCGGCGATCGCCTGGCAGCAGGCCCAGTAGAGCTGCTCGGCCGCCCCCCGCTCGGTGAGGCTGAGGTAGCCAAGCCGGAAGGCGGAGAGGGCGTCCTGCTTGAACTTGATGGCGTCGTTCCAGCCCTCCTGCAGGTGGTCGGCGTGGCCTGGGGCATCGAGGACGGTGGCCTGGATCGAGGCCAGGGTGTCGCGCAGGTTGCGCACGATCAGCGGTTCCAACTCCTGCGGCGCCGGCGCCTCTCCCTGCACCCCCCCGGTGCCGAGCACATCGAAGATGAGCACGCTGAAGTGACTGGCGATGGCACGGCCGCTCTCGCTCACCAGGGTGGGCAGCGGCACCGAGCGGGGTTCGCAGCACTCCCGCACCGTGGCCACCACGTCGTTGGCGTAGTTCTGCAGGGAGTAGTTGGTGGAGGCGGCGGTGGCGGTGCGGCTGCCGTCGTAGTCGATGCCGAGGCCGCCGCCCACATCGAGATAGCCCATCGGCGCCCCGAGCTCGGCCAGCTGCACGTAGATCTGGCCCGCCTCCTGCAGGGCGTCCTTGAGCACGGCGATGTCGTTGATCTGACTGCCCACGTGGAAGTGGAGCAGGCGCAGCTCGCTGAGCAGATCGGCCTGGCGCAGGGCCTCGACCGTGGCGAGCAGATCCGGCACTGAAAGGCCGAACTTGGCGCGCTCGCCCACTGAGCTGCCCCAGCGGCCGGTGCTGCGGCTGGCCAGCTTGGCGCGCACGCCGATCAGGGGAGCGGCCCCCAGATCCCGGCTGGCACGGATGATCCTCTCCACCTCATCGGGCTGCTCGATCACCACCACCGGCTGCCGGCCCAGCTGTCGGGCCAGGATCGCCGTTTCGATGTAGCGCTGGTCCTTGTACCCGTTGCAGATCAGCAGGGCCTCGGGGTCCTCCACCAGCGAGAGCGCGATCAGCAGCTCCGCCTTGCTGCCGGCCTCCAGGCCGAAATGCCACTGGCGGCCGCTCTCCACCAGCTGTTCCACCACGTGGCGCTGCTGGTTGCATTTCACAGGGAACACCCCCTGGTACCGCCCGGCGTAGCCGTACTGGGCGATCGCCCGCTCAAAAGCGGCATGCAGCCGCTCCAGCCGGTCTTCGAGGATGTCGTCGAAGCGGATCAGCAGCGGCAGGCTGAGGTCGCGGCTCTGCAGTCCGTCCACCAGGTCGACCAGATCGAGGGAGCCACCGCGATCACCGCGGGGTTGCACCATCACATGACCGCGACCATTGGCGCTGAAATAGGGCTCGCCCCACCCCTCCAACCCGTACAGCCGCGTGCTGTCGGCCACGGTCCAGGGGGCGGAAGCACCGGGGAGCGCTCCAGGCGGGCGGGTCGGGTCGGCGAGCACCATCGGAGCCTGGGTTGCAGCGAAGCCTGTCGGTGGGAATCTAGGCGAGATGCCGCTGCCAGACTGGGTCCACGGCCTTACCGCATGCCCACACCTATGGGCTGCACCGCTTTGCGGCCGATCGCCAATCTCTGATCAGGAGCCAGGGAGGGCCATGCCGGCGCTCCAGGCTTCCGCGGCGTTGCGGAGGCCCATGATCGGTTCAACAAGGCGCTCCAACTGCTGCTGGAGCAAGTCGTCGGCCAGCTCCGGCCGGCGCAGATCCGGCAGCGGGCCAGTCCGCTCGCCGCGCTCCAGCGCGGAGGCGAGGGCCTTGAGCGTGGTCAGCATCTGGTCCCGCAGGGGCCGGACGCTGACCGGTGCCGGGCTGCCATCGAACTGGCGGGCACCGCTCCCCAGCACCAGGAGGGCATCGATCAGACGCTGGCTATGCAGCAGAAAAGCCATCAATGGCAGCGCCATCGGCCGGTGCGAAGCCTTCTCGCTGAGATACCGCTGGATCGAGACCTGGGCGTTGCCCATCGCCAGTCGCACGGCGGCAGGGGTGGTCGGCGGCCCAGTGCTTGTTCGTGGGGCCTCAAGAACCCGATCCAGCACCTCCGAAACGAACTGGGCATTGCAGCGCAGGCTGGCCGCCAGTCGGGCCGGCAGCTGCTCCCGTTCCCAGCGGGGCAGGATCAGGTGGATGGCGGCCAGGGCCAGGACGGCGCCGATCAGGGTGTTGGCGATCCGCCACAGGGCCAGGCTCCAGTCGCCGGGTTGGGCCATGTCCTTGTAGAGAACGACCCAGGGGGTGAGGAAGAAGACGAACAGCCCGTAGTTCACCGGCAGAATCGCCATCATCACCAGCGTGAGCGGCACCAGCAGCAGCACGATCGCGAGGGGATGGGGGAAGAGGGTGGCCAGCACGATCGCCAGGATCCCGCCCAGCACCGTGCCCAGCACCCGCTGGCTGGTGCGCGTGAGGCTCTCCCCCGCCGAGGGCCGCAGGATCACCGACACGGTCAACGTGATCCAGTAGCCGATCGGCAGCGCGAACAGGGTATAGATGCTCACCGCAACGGCCGAGGCGACTCCGAATCGCAGACCGTGGCGGAACACGCTCGACTCGAGCGTGAGGTTCGCGCCAAGAGTTCTCCAGCCCTGGGCCACCGCAACCCGCACTGCGCCGCTGGGGCGGTGCGACTGAGTCGATCTGCGGTTGAGCGCTGCTGCAGGAATGGCTTCGCCTATCTGGGCGAGGGTGGTGATCCAGTGGACCTGGCTGAGCTGGGCCTGCTGGAGCGCGGCGATTGGTGCAGGGAACCGATCGATCGCGGCAGCGATCTGTCGCGCCTCGATCACAAGTTCCTGGCACGGGGGCAAGCCGGCGCGCCCCAGCAGCGCCTGTTCCAACTGACGCAGCGCCGCGACACCGTGCCGATTGAGCCCATCGATCCGGGGCCGGAGCTGGGGGGCCTCCCGCCCCGGAATCCCCGCCAGCAGGTTGCCCATTGCCGCACTGGTCACGAACAGCGCGTCGGCGGACTCGATCAGGCGGGTGAAGGCCCCATCGGCCGGACTGTCTCCGAGGCGGCCGCTGCGGGTGTCCGCCAGGGTCGCCCTGGCGGTGGCGAGGGCAGCGCGGACCCTGAGTTTTCCCTGGAAGAGCTGGTCCTCAGCGGCTGGTCCACCGTCGGTGGCCGGGCAGGCCTGGCTGAAGAAATCGGCGATCGCCCGCAGGACATCAGCGGTCGCGAGCCGGACCGGCCGGTAGGGCCGGAGCGGCCAGATGGCCACCGCCAGCAGGGTGGCCCAGGCTCCACCGGCCAGGTAGAGCAGTGAGAAGGACAGGGCCTTGGCAGGGTCGGGGCCGGCCACATTGATTCCGATCAGGAAGCACCAGGCGGTCACCAGGCCGATCAGGGCACCGGCATTGCCGTAGAGCGAGAGCAGACCGCAGCCCAGCCCGACGGCGAACATGGCCGGCACGCACAGCCAGGGCCAGGTGGCCAGGCCGATCCCCCCTCCGAGCGCCACGGCGCCCAGCAGGGAAGCGCAGGCCATCGCCGTTGCCCTGGTGCGGTAGGCACCTCCCGTGTCGGCCATGTTCACGTAGAGCCCCCCCAAAGCCATCCAGATCAGGGCGGGCTCATGCAGCAGCGCGGCCGCCAGCAGAGGCAGCACGCTGGCCACGGTCGTGCGCAGGCCGAGCCGGAGGTTGGGCCCGATCCTCGGCGCCGCCAGCCAGGCAGCAGGCAATGCTGGCGCTGCAGGCATCGACGCACATCCGGCCGCAGGCCCGATCGTATGGCGGTTGTCATGCCAGGGCTTGCTTGCCAAGCGGCAGGCCCAGCGCAGACGATGGCTCGATCACCCGTCTTCCCTTGCCATGGCCATCGAACGCACCTTCCTCGCGATCAAGCCCGATGGGGTGCAGCGGGGGCTGGTGGGCGAGATCCTGGGCCGCTTCGAGCGCAAGGGGTTCAAGCTGGTGGGCCTCAAACAACTGGTGCCCAGCCGGGAGCTGGCCGAGAGCCACTACGGAGTGCACCGCGAGCGTCCCTTTTTCGCCGGCCTGGTGGAGTTCATCACCAGTGGCCCGGTGGTGGCGATGGTGTGGGAGGGCGACGGCGTGATCGCCAGCGCCCGCAAGCTGATCGGCGCCACCAAGCCCCTGGAGGCTGAGCCCGGCACGATCCGCGGCGATCTGGCGGTGAACATCGGCCGCAATGTGATCCATGGCTCGGACGCTCCGGAAACCGCCGTCTTCGAGATCGGCCTCTGGTTCCAGCCCTCCGAGCTGAGCGAATGGTCGCCGGCCGATCAGGTGTGGCGCCTGGAGCCCTGAACGGCCATGGTTGGAGCCAGGCCTCAGGCCATGGCATGAACCCTGCTTCTCCACTCTCCCCCCCTGTCTCCCCCCTGAGCCGGCCGCTTCGTGGCCGGCTGGCCGCGTTGGGTGCAGCCGCGATCGGAGTCGTCGCTCTTGCGTTCACCCCTGCAGCGGCCGAGCTGCCCCTTCCCCGGGTGCTCGATGTGCCCTCCCGTCCGGCTTTCATCCGCCCCCCGGGGGCCGCTGAGCTGAAGGCTCGCACCGGTCAGGTGATTGCCCCGCTCTCCCAGCTGCGCACCGAGAAACCGGGCCGCTTGCAGGTGCTGCTGGCCGATGGGCGGGCCTTCCGCCTCGGCGGCAATGCCCTGCTTCAGCTCGATTCGGATGGACTGAATCTGCGTGGCGGCCAGATCATCGCCTGGATCAATCCGGCGGCGCAGCGCCGCCGGACGCTGCGGATCCGCACCCGGGTGGGAACGGCTTCGATTCAGGGAACCACGGTGTTCATCGACGACCAGCCCGAGGAGGTGCTTTTTCTCAGCTGGGAGGGTTCCGTGGAGATCACCACCACCTCAGGGACCGTGTTCACCCTCTCCAGCGGAGAGATCCTGCGCGCCACGCCGGCCGGCTGGATCGGTCCACGCCGCCTCAGCGCCGAGGAGGTGCGTCAGCGCCGACAGCGCAGCATCCTGCTCAACGGTTTCGAGGCCCCGATGGAGACACTCCCGGTGATCAAGCGCGAACTCGGCCTGACTCCTTGATGGCGCCGGGCCCCTGCCGCTGGCGCCGGCTGTGGTGGCTCGGCCTGGCGGCCCCCCTGCTGGCTGGCCTCGACCGCCTGCCAGCCACCGCTCCGGGGCAGGCCTTGAACCTGCTCGACGGCCAGATCCAGGTCCTGTTCTTCCAGCTGCGCGGCGCCCGAGCGGCCCCCGTTGATCCGGTGATTCTGGCGATCGATGCCGATTCCCTCGAGCTGGGGGAGTTGATCGCCCCCGATGAGCGGCGCCTGTCGCCGCTCTGGCGGGAGATGGGTCCGTGGCCCTGGCCGCGGGCCCTGCAGGCCCGGCTGGCCGCCAGCGTGCTGGAGCGGGGAGCGGCCCGGGTGCTGTTCAACATCGAATTCAGCCAGCCCAGCCGTTTCGGCCCCGCGGACGACCAGGCCTTCCTCGCCACGCTGGCCCCCTGGCGCGAGCGGGTCCACCTTGCCGCCCGTTACGGCCTGAAAGATCAGCAGGGCATGGAGCTGGTGCGGCTGCTGCTTCCGCTCCCGTCCCTGGGTCCCCCCGGGCTCACCACCCTTCTGCAGACACCCCAGGGGGTGGCGGAGGCCGTGCCGGGCCAGGACTGGCTCAACAGCAACCTGGCCGGTTTCCCCCGCCCCCATCCCCGACCCATGGCCTTTCTGGCGGCCGGGACGCCGGTGCCGACGGCCGCGATGGGTCTGAATTACCTCGGCCCGGCGGGCGCGCTGCGCCAGGTGCCGGCCTGGAACATGCTTGATACCCCGCCGGGCTTCTGGAGCGGCCGAACCGTCCTGATCGGCGTCACGGCCCCGAATCTGGGCGACCTTCAGGAGACCCCCTTCGGTCCCCAGAGCGGCACCGAGGTGCAGGGGGTGGCCCTGGCCAATGCGATGCAGGCCGAGGGCCTGTGGCGCCTGCCGGGATGGGGCGAGGCCCTGCTGTTCCTGCTCTGGGGGGTCGGCGCGGCCTGGGGGCTGGGCCGCGCTGCCACGGCGGGCCGCACCCTGCTGGTGATCCTGGCTCTGGCGGCCCTGACCCTGCTGGCGGGCTGGGGGCTCTGGCTGGGTGCCCTGCTGCGCCTGCCCCTGGCCGCGCTGGTGCTGGCGGTGCTCATCGGTGGCGGCGGGCGGGGCGTGGCTCAGGCCCTGGGGGAGAGCCGTGAGCGGGCGTACCTGCACCAGGTGCTGGCCCGCCGCGTTTCCCCCACCCTGTTGCGCGACATCCTGCGCAATCCGGGGCCGATCTGGACCCAGTCGGTCGGCAGCCGGGCTCGCTGCGTCGTGCTGTTCAGCGACCTGGTGGATTTCACCGCCCTGAGCGCCAGCCTGGCCCCCGACCAGCTCTTCGCCCTGCTCAACCGTTACTTCGAGGAGATGGCCGCTGCCGTGCTGGCTGAACAGGGGCTGCTCGACAAGTTCATCGGCGATGCGGTGATGGCGGAGTTCGGTGTGCCCCGCAGCCGGGGTGACCGCCAGGAGGCCCGCGCGGCGGTGCGGGCGGCCCTGGCGATGCAGCGGGGCCTGGAGCGGCTCAACCATGAGCTGGTGGCAGCGGGCCAGGTGCCGTTGCGCCATGGTATCGGCCTGCATGTGGGTGAGGTGATCGCCGGCAATCTCGGGGCTTCTCAGCGGCTGGAATTCACCGTGGTGGGGGCCAGCGTCAACGTGGCCAACCGCCTGGAGCGTCTCACCCGCCACTATCCACAGCATCCGATCCTGATCAGCGCCGAGCTGCTGGCCCTGCTGCCCGGGGAGCTGGAGGTGGAGCCCCTGGGAGCCCACCAGCTCAAGGGCTGGCCCGAGCCTCTCGAGGTGCTGGCCCTGCTGGGACTGCGTGTTCCAGCGCCAAGGGAGCCAGCAGACTGCCCATGACTGAGACCAGGCCTGCCTGATCGTCCCTCTGCGGAATCGCCCATGTCACCGTCGTCTGCTTCTGTTGGTGTCGGGATGTCCTGGAGGCAACCGCGGCAGGGGCTGCTGTCCCTCGTCAGCCTGGTGGTCCCGTTGCTGTCGACGCCAACGCTGGCCGCCGAAGCGGCCACGGTGCGGGAGATCCTCGATGGCAAGGAGCTGTTCATCGACACCCGTCAGGCCAAGGTGAACGACAAGGCGGTCACGCCCCAGCAGGTGAGCACCCAGAACAGTCGCGGTCAGCTGGCCTTCCCCTCAGGTGCTGCCGGCCGCCTCAATCGTTTTTCCCTGCTGCGCCTGGGCCAGGACTGCTTCCTGCTCAGCAAGGGTCAGGTGCTGGTCTCCGGCAAACAGGCCGGCTGCACCCGCTCCTCGCGCCTGAGCGTGCGGGGCACCAACTACCTGCTTGCGGTCGATGAGAGCGGTGGCACTGAGCTCTCGGTCCTGGAAGGCTCGGTCGAGGTGGTGCCCCTCAGCGAGGGGGAGCCGGCCCCTGGAGGCTCGACCACAGTGAATGCAGGCCAGAAGGTGTTGCTGTCCCCGGCCGGAGTGGTGCTGACCCTGCTCAAACTCAGCAGCGGCGACTACAACGCCATCCTGGGCGGGCCCCTGTTCCAGGGCTTCTCCACCCCCTTGCCGGCCTTCGGATCCCTGGAGAGCTACCTGCGCTCCAACCTGCCCTCGGTGACGATTCCATCAGTACCGTCGGCGCCTTCGATTCCCTTCCTTGGCCTGCCGCGCTTCTTCTGATAAGGGCTCCCCGCCATGACCCGTACTCGCACCATGGCTGCCGCTTCCCTTGGTGTGGCTGTCCTGGCGGGAGTGATCAGCGGCTGGCCCATCGGCCGCTGGCGTGACTGGGAGCGGGGCCTCGAAGACCAGATGCTGGCCCTGCGTGGCCAGCGCCGGCCGCCGGCTCAGGTGGTGGTGGTGCCGATCGACGATGCCACCCTTCAGCAGGGCGACTGGTACCAGAGTCAGCTGCAGGGACGCCCGCCCGCCTGGGCAGTGGGCACGGGCACCTTGCCCTGGCCCCGAGCGGCCTACGGCCTGCTGGCCTCCCGCCTGATCGAGGCCGGAGCCAGCGCCGTGGCTGTCAATGTGGTCTTCGCTGGCCCCAGCGGCCGGGGTCCCGCCGACGACCAGGCCCTGGCGGCGGAGTTGCGCCGCTATTCCGGCCGCGTGGCCCTGGCGGCCGAAATGCTGGAGCCCGAGGATGCGCGTACGGGGTCCTCCGGCTTGACCTTGATCCGGCCGGAGGCGGTTCTGGAGGCTCTGGGCGGGCCGGAGCGCCTCGGGCTCGGCAACACCCTGCCGGCTGAACCCGGTGAGCCGCCGCGGCACCCCGAGGCCTATGGCAACCGTCTGCTTCCGGCCAATGGGGTGGAGCCGTTCCCCTCCCTCTCGGCCACGACCCTGCGCCTGGCGGGGCGCAGCAGCCGCCAGCACGACGCCGCCATGGCTCTCAACGTCTATGGGCCGGAGGGCACCTTCCCACGCATCCCGGCCTGGGAGGTGCTGGATCCAGACCGTTGGCGGGGGCATCCCCTGCGCCCCGCCGTCCGTGGCTCCTTGGTGCTGATCGGGCCAGTGGTGTCCCAGGGCGAGGCCGGCAACCCCACGCCGTTCGGGCGCCTCTCAGGACTGGAAATCCTGGCCACCGCCACCGCCAACTCCCTGGGCGGTGATGGATTGGCTCCCTGGCCCACCGCTGCGCCTTGGCGGGCTCTGCTGGCCATGCTCCCCCTGCTGCTGGTGACAGCGGTGGCCCTGCGGGGGAGACGCCTGAGCTGGCGACTCGGCTGGGTGGGCGTGGGCCTGCTGGCCCTGGTCCTGGCTGGCTGGTTCACCCTGTTGCAGGCCCATCGCTGGCTGCCCCTGCTGGGGCCCGCTGGCGGTCTGGTGCTGCTGGGCCTGCTCTATGGCGGTGAGGCCTATCAACGGGAGGAGTCGGAGCGGCGCCGGCTGCGGCGCACTTTCGAGCGCTACGTGGCCCCCAGCGTGGTGGCCGAGATCCTGGCCGATCCGGCGGCGGCGGAGGGCATGCTGCGCGGGCGCGTCCGTCCGGTGACGGTGCTGTTCTCCGACCTGATCGGTTTCACCCAGCTCACCCAGAAGCGCGGCAAGGAGGGGCACACCGAACTGCATGTGCGCCAGCTCAACCGCTATCTCGGAGCCATGGTGGCGGTGATCACCGACCACGGCGGCACGATCGACAAGTTCATCGGCGATGCGGTGATGGCGGTGTTCGGCTCGCCCCTGGGCCGGGGTGAGCGGCAGGAGGCCCTGGCCGCCCTGCACTGCGCTCGGGCCATGCGCCATGCCCTCGATGAGCTCAACGTGGCCTGGCGGGCCGAAGGGATCGAGCCCCTGAACAGCGGCATCGGCCTGGCCAGTGGCCCAGCGATGGTGGGCCAGATCGGCAGTCCCAAGCGCCTGGAGTTCACCGTGATCGGCGACACGGTGAACCTTGCCAGTCGGCTGGAGGGCCAGACCCGCCCGCTGCAGGTGCCGGTGGTCTTCGATGCGGTCACCGCCGAGCTGGTCAGGGGGGAGTTGCCCGTGCGCCCGCTCGGCCAGGTGACGGTGAAGGGGATGGGAGAGATTCCTGTTTACACCCTGGAAAGCGGTCCCAGCGAAAGATCCTGAGCAGGGCCGCCGCCTCAGGCTCGCTGGCCGCTGGCGCGAGATCTGGATCGCCGGCCTGGGGGATGGCCGCAGCAATCAGCTCCGCTGTGATCGCCGCCAGCAGCACACCGTTGCGGTAGTGGCCCGTGGCCAGCCACAGACCCGGGATCGGGCTGGGCCCGAGCAGGGGCGCTTCGTCCGGTGTGCCCGGCCGGAAACCCCACCAGCGTTCCATCGGCGGCCAGCCGGCCGCTTCCGGCAGCAGCGCCTCGATGCCCGCCTGCAGTTGCCGCTGCCCGAACGGGGTGAGCCCCTCGCTGAAGGCTGCGTCCGGTTCGCTGGTGGCCCCCACCACCAGCAGACCGTCTTCGCGGGGCACCAGATAGGTGCCCGGGCCGAACAGCACCCGCTTGAGGGCGTTTCGGGGCCCCTGCAGCGAGAGCATCTGGCCCTTGACGGGAACCACCGGCAGCTCGGGCATCAGCCGGCCGCTCCAGGCGCCGCAGGCCAGCACTGCCCGCCGGCAGCTGATCGTGGCGTCGTCCCCCTGGGCGCGACGGATGCGCACCGCTTCGAGCGCTCCGCCCTGGTGGCGGATCAGCTCCAGCACTTCGGCCCCTTCCTCGAAAGCCACGCCCCGCTCCACGCAGGCCCGCTCCAGGGCTCGCATCAGCTGGCGGCGGTTGTCGATCTGCCCGTCCTGGGGGAAGAGCAGCCCGGTCTGCCAGCGCGGGCCGATGCCGGGGATTTCGAGCTCCAGCCCAGCGCGCGTCAGGGGCGTGCCGAAGACGGCGGTGGGGTAAGCGTCGCGCTGCTGCGCCGTGGCAAAGGGCACCACGATCCCGCAGGCGCGCAGGCCGCAACTCAGGCCGCCGTCGGTTTCGATCTGCTCCACCCAGGCCGGAATGCGCGCCAGGCTGGCCTGTCCCAGCTTCAGCAGCGGGCCCGAGAGCCCCTCAGCGTGGGGAGCGAGCATGCCGGCCGCCACGAACCCGGCGGCCTCGCTGCGGCGCCTGCTGAGGACCTGCACCTTTTCGCCCCGGCGGGCCAGCTGGTGGGCCACGGCAAGGCCGATCAGGCCGCCGCCGAGGATCAGCACGGGTTCCGTCCCTGTCTCGGATGGGGCTCTGCCTGCCGAGACTCCATCCATGCGACGGGGTGCCATGGACTCAAGCTATCCAAGCGTCTTCAGCGGGCGATGGCCCTGCTGAGCCTGCGGCTACCTCCCGGCTTCGGCGTCAGCGCCTTGCCCTCTGCATAGGATCGGCGCAAGCCAGGAGAGCGGGATGGGTGCGGCGATAGGAGATGGGGCCTGGGAGGCGGTGATCGGCCTGGAAACCCACGTGCAACTGGGCACCGCCAGCAAGATCTTCACGGCCGCCTCCACCAACTACGGCGACGATCCCAACACCCACATCGATCCGGTGGTGCTGGGGCTGCCCGGCACCCTGCCGGTGCTGAACGAGAAGGTGCTCGAGTATGCGGTGAAGGCGGCCCTGGCGCTCAACCTGCAGGTGGCCGAGCACAGCAAGTTCGACCGCAAGCAGTATTTCTATCCCGACCTGCCCAAGAACTACCAGATCTCCCAATACGACGAGCCGATCGCCGAAAACGGCTGGATCGAGGTGGAGGTGGCCGAGAAGGGCAAGGACACCTACCTCAAGATGATCGGCATCGAGCGGCTGCACATGGAGGAAGACGCCGGCAAGCTGGTGCATGCCGGCAGCGATCGCCTGGCTGGCAGCACCCACTCCCTGGTGGATTACAACCGGGCTGGCGTGGCCCTGGCCGAAATCGTGAGCAAGCCCGATCTGCGCACCGGCCGGGAGGCGGCCGAATATGCCTCGGAGATTCGCCGGATCATGCGCTATCTGGGCGTGAGCGACGGCAACATGCAGGAGGGTTCACTGCGCTGCGATGTGAACATCTCGGTGCGCCGTGGCCCGGATGAACCATTCGGCGTGAAGGTGGAGATCAAGAACATGAACTCCTTCTCGGCAATCCAGAAGGCCTGTGATTACGAGATCGCCCGCCAGATCAAGGCGATCGAGGCCGGTGAGCCGATCCGGCAGGAAACACGCCTCTGGGATGAGAGCAAGCAGCTCACCAAAAGCATGCGCAGCAAGGAGGGCAGCAGCGACTACCGCTACTTCCCCGAACCGGATCTGGGTCCGATCGAGGTCACCGTTGAGCGGCGCGAGGGATGGCGCGCTGAGCTGCCCGAGTTGCCTGCGGCCAAGCGCCACCGCTATGCCGAGCAGCTGGGGCTCTCGATCTACGACGCCCGGGTGCTCACCGATGAACGCGCCATGGCCGAATACTTCGAGGACGCCGTGGCCGCTGGCGGTGACCCCAAAGGAGTGGCCAACTGGGTGACGGGCGACATCGCCGCCTATCTCAATGCAGGCAAGCTCTCGATCACCGATCTGCCCCTGAAACCCGAGGAGCTCTCCGAGCTGGTGGGTCTGATCGATGACGGCACGATCAGCGGCAAGATCGCCAAGGAGATCCTCCCTGAGCTGCTGGAGACAGGCGGTTCTCCCAAGGCGATCGTGGCTGAGCGCGGCCTGGGCATGATCAGCGACCCCAGCGCCATCACCCAGGTGGTGCAGGAGTTGCTCGCGGCCCATCCGGCCGAGGTGGAGGCTTTCCGCGGCGGCAAGAACAAACTTCAGGGCTTCTTCGTGGGGCAGCTGATGAAGCGCACCGGTGGCCGCGCCGACCCCAAGCTGGCCAACCGCATCCTCAACGAGCAGCTGAAGGGCTGAACCCGCTCCGTTCCAGGGCCTGGCGCACTTGCTGGGCCAAGTGCTCCGGCGGCCCACTGTTGTCGATCACCACATCAGCCAGCGGGTGCTTGCGCGCCAGGGGCCACTGGGCGGCCATTCGGGCGTGCGCCTCCTCCTGCCTGAGTTGGTCGCGGGCCATCAGCCGCTCCAGTTGCTGACGCTCGCCGCAGTCCACCAGCCACACCTCGCTGCAGAGGCCCTCCAGGCCCGCTTCGAACATTAGGGGGATCATCAGCACCACGGCCGGAGCCACTGCCAGCTCCGCCAGCTCGGTCTCGAAGCGCTCCCGCACCAGGGGATGGATCAGGGCCTCCAGCCAGGCCCGCTCCGCCGCATCGGCGAACACGATCCGTCCGAGGGCGGCGCGATCGATCCCCCCTCCCACCTGCCGCACCCTGGCGCCGTAACGCCCCAGCACGGCCAGCTCCCCCGTGCTGCCGGGCGCCAGGGCGTCCCGGGCGTAGCGGTCGGCATCGAGCAGGGTGAGCTCATGCTGTTCCCTGAGCAGCCGGCCCACGCTGCTCTTGCCGCTGGCGATGCCGCCGGTGAGGCCGATCCGCCGCTGGCTGCCCCGCCAGCGGGGCCGATTCAGTCGCTCCAGCATGGCTGGAGGCCCCAGTTGCTCCAGGTGGAAGCGGGCGCCATAGCTGGGGGTTGGGCGTTCGGAGTAAAAGCGGGTGTCGCCCTGCCTCTGCGGCCAACGGCGGGCCAGGCGGCTGCGTAGGCGCAAGCCCCCCAGCACCAGGTGCTGCAGCCAGTCGGGGCTGCTGGTCCACCCCAGGCTGCCGCACACATCGCGGCTCACCATCGCCAGCAGTACTCCGCGTAGTGCCGGACGCAGGGGAGCAGGCCAGTCGTCCAGAAGCATCGCCAGGGTGGACTCGGCGATCCGCCTGTTGCTGGGGGCGCTCCGGAAAGCCTCAAGCTCGAAGCTGTGGTTGAACGCCATCAGCGCTGCCAGGCTGTCAGGGATGGCCTGAATTCCCATCGCCTCGCCCACCTGGCGCCAGAAGAGGTATAGACACGTCTGCTCCCGGGTGCTCAGGGCCCTCCAGCCGTAGCGGGCCAACCAGCGGATCGGTTCGGCCACGAAGGTGGAGAGCACGTAGAGGAAATCACGGTTGCTGATCGCATAAGCGCCATGGATCCGGTTCATCCGGGTGATCACCGCTTGCCCCTCCGGGCTGCGGGGGCCCCAGCGCAACAGCTCCGCCACCATCAGGCCGGTGTCGTCGTAGCGCTTGCGCGGTCTGTGCGTGAATTCACCTGTGCGCTCCAGCAGGGCGGAGATCGAGGGGACGCAGAAGGTCTTGAGCAGGGCCAGCTCAAGGGAGCGGGTGGTGTCCCAGGGGAAGTGCACGCCGGCAAGCTCGCAGCAGAGGGCCTCCACCTCCCGCGGAGACGGCGATTCGGGCGTGGTTGGCTCCGCCACGGCGGCTCGGCAGGATGGTGTGAGTCATCCTGCCGCTGTGTCCCTTCCCTGGCACCCGATCCCCGGCGGCCTCACCGCTCCCGCTGGTTTCCTGGCCGCCGGGATCACCGCCGGCCTCAAGGCCTCCGGCAACCCTGATCTCTCGCTGCTGCTGGCCCCGGAAGGGGCCGTCTGCGCGGGCAGCTTCACCACCAACCGTGTCCGGGCCGCCTGTGTGGATCTCTGTGCCGAGCGGCTGACGGCCAGCGGCGGCCGTGCCCGGGCGGTGCTCACCAATTCAGGCCAGGCCAATGCCTGCACGGGCGACCTTGGCCTGATCGACAGCCTGCGCGCCACCCAGGCCACCGCCGATCGGCTGGGCCTGGCCGCCGAGGAGGTGCTGCTCTGCTCCACCGGCGTGATCGGCGTGCCGATCCCGATGCAGATCCTGCTGGCGGGCCTCGATTCCCTGGTGGCTGCCCTGGGCCCCGAGGGGGGTTCCGCTGCCGCCAAGGCCATCCTCACCACCGATCTGGTCGACAAGCAGATCGCCCTGGAGGCCGACCTGGGAGGCCGGCGCGTGCGTCTCGGCGGCATGGCCAAGGGCTCGGGGATGATTCATCCCGCCATGGCCACGATGCTGGGTTACCTCAGTTGCGATGCCGGTGTGCCGGCGGAGCTGTGGCAAGGGATGGTGCAGCGGGCGGTGGATCGTTCCTTCAATGCGATCACGGTCGACGGCGACACCAGCACCAACGACACGTTCCTGGCCTTTGCAGCCGGCGAGCCCTTGAGCCCGGAGCACTTCGAGGCGCTGGAGGCTGGCCTGACGGCGGTGTCGCAGCACCTGGCCAGGGCGATTGCCCGCGACGGCGAGGGGGCCACCTGCCTGATCGAGACGCGGGTGGAGGGGGCGACGGATGACGCCGGCGCCCGCGCCATCGCCCGCACCATCTGCGGGTCGTCGCTGGTGAAGTGCGCGGTCCACGGCCGTGACCCCAACTGGGGCCGGATCGTGGCCGCGGCGGGTCGCGCCGGCGTGGATTTCGACCCCGAGGCGGTGGCCCTCTGGCTGGGGGAGCACCAGCTGATGACCGCAGGCCAGCCCCTTCCCTTCGACCGTCCGGCCGCTTCCCGTTTCATGGCCGAGCGCGCCGCCGGCGCCTATCTCAGCGGCGACACCGTGACCATCCGCCTGGTGGTGGGCGACGGCCCCGGCCAGGGTCTGGCCTGGGGCTGCGATCTCTCCGATCAATACGTGCGCATCAACGCCGACTACACAACCTGAAGGCCGGTGTGCCAAGCGGTGACAGCAGCACCGATCGGCTGTGGGTTGCGCTGGCTTCCGTGCAACGCTCCAGGCACGAATCGTCCAGTCGGCGGCGGCTGCCGGGCGGCTGTTGCCGATTGAACAGGCCTTGGTCCGAGCGATCTCTCTGACATCGATCCTGCCCGGTTTGCGGCAGCTGCGCTCCTACCAACCCGCCTGGATCAGGGGGGACCTGCTGGCGGGTGTCACCGTGGCGGCCTATCTGGTGCCGCAGTGCATGGCCTATGCGGAACTGGCCGGTGTGGCGCCGGTCGCTGGGCTGTGGGCGATCCTGCCGCCGATGTTGCTTTATGCCCTGGTCGGTTCCTCCCCCCAGCTTTCGGTGGGGCCCGAATCCACCACGGCCGTGATGACGGCGGTGGCGATCGCTCCGATGGCCGGGGGTGATCCCCTGGCCTACGCCAGCCTCGCCAGCCTGCTGGCCCTGGCCGTGGGCCTCGTCTGTTTCCTGGGGGCCTGGAGCCGGTTGGGCTTCCTGGCCGATCTGCTCTCCAAGCCGATCCTGGTGGGTTACATGGCCGGGGTGGCCGTGATCATGATCAGCGGCCAGATCGGCAAGATCAGCGGCCTGGATCTTCAGGCCGAGTCGCTGCTGGGTCAGCTGCGGGAGCTGGCCGGCCGCAGCGGCGAGATCCATGGGCCCACCCTGGCGCTGGCGATCGGTGTGCTGGTGTTTCTGCTGCTGGTGCAGCGCCTTGTGCCCAAGGCTCCCGGTCCCCTGCTGGCGGTGCTGCTGGCGGTGGCGGTGGTGTCGGTGCTGCACCTCGAGCAGCAGGGCGTCGCCGTGATCGGGCAGATCCCCGCCGGATTGCCCGGTTTTCACCTGCCGGAGGGCGTCCCGCCCACGCAGCTCAAATTCCTGTTGTCCGCGGCTGTGGGCATCGCCCTGGTCGGCTACTCCGACAACGTGCTCACCGCCCGCGCCTTCGCGGCCCGAGGCGGTTACCGCATCGATGCCAACCAGGAGCTGCTGGCGCTGGGGACGGTGAATCTGGGCAACGGTCTGATGCAGGGCTTTCCGGTCAGCAGCAGCGGCAGCCGCACGGCCATCGGCGAGGCGCTTGGCAGCCGCTCCCAGCTGTTTTCGCTGGTGGCTTTCGTGGCGGTGTTGCTGGTTGTGCTCTTTTTGCGGCCGCTGCTGGCCCTGTTCCCGAAGGCGGCCCTGGGCGCGATCGTGATCTACGCCGCCCTGCGCCTGATCGACATCTCCGAGTTCCAGCGCCTGCGGCGCTTCAAGCTCAGTGAGTTCCGCCTGGCGCTGGTCACCTTCGCCGGGGTGCTGCTCACCGACCTCCTGATGGGCGTGGGGCTGGCGGTGGCGCTGTCGGTGATCGATCTGTTTGCCCGCCTGGTGCGCCCCCATGACGCGGTACTGGGCAACGCGCCCAACCTGGCCGGCCTCCACGACGTCGAGGACTGGGAGGGCGCCAGCACGATCCCCGGGCTGGTGCTCTACCGCTATGACGCGCCGCTTTGCTTCGCCAATGCCGAGGACTTCCGCCGCCGCGCCCTGCTGGCGATCGATGCCGAAACCGTTGCCGTCGACTGGTTCGTACTCAATGCGGAGGCGATCGTGGAGATCGACATCACCGCTGCCGATGTGTTGCGGGAGTTGCAGCAGGAGCTGGCTGCCCGACGCATTGTCTTCGCCATGGCCCGGGTCAAGCAGGATCTCTACCTCCAGCTCGCCAGAGCCGGTGTGGCGGAGAGGATCGGCGCCGAGCACTTTTATCCCACCCTGCCGACGGCGATCGCCGCCTTCCAGGATCAGGCTTAGAATGGCGCCGCCGGCCCCATCACTTGAGCCTGATGCAGAGCTTGAGGTGAAGCCATTACCCCGCCTGCCTCCCTGGAGGTCAGGATGGCATGGCAGTTGCATCCAGCTCCCATGCCAGAGGCAGAGGCCGGAGCCCGGCGCCGTTCCCGTCGATCCAGCCTTGAGTCGCCGTCACCGCCGAAGCGCTGGGCCCCCTGGGTGCTGCCCTTGGCGGCTGGCCTCTGCTTTGGCGTGGGCTACGCCCTCACTGACCGGCTGCTGAGCCTGGGCAAGGGCGAGGCGGTCAAGCTGGACCAGAGCTTTGATGTCAAGCCCTTTCCAGGCACCAGCCTGGAGAGCCTGCGTCTGCGCTTCGGTGCCGACCGGAAGGAGCTTCCAGGCAATCTGGAGCTGATTGAGCAGGAGAGCAGCAAGAAAGAGAGCAGCAAGCAGGAGAGCAGCAAGCAGAGCGAAGCGGCCGACACCGAAGACAGCGAGCCCCGGCAGGTGCAGCCAGCCAGCGAGGCTGCCGCCGAGCGCTTAGATTCCACGCCTGAACCCCAGAGCGTGGAATCTGCCGGGGAACCAGCCCCGCCGCCGGTCGCGCCGCCACCACCGCTCTCTCCCGACCTCCAGCCCTGATCTGCCACAGTTTGGCCAGAGCGGACGGTCCATTCGATGCATGCCCCCCAATCCCTCCTGCAGGCTGCGTTGAATCGGTTGGGAGCCCGCCTTGGCAGCGGCTTCGCCGATTCGGCCGCCAGCCTGGCGGTGCTGGCCCAGGAAGCCCCGGAGCGCCTTCGCCGTGAACTGGAACTGTTCTGGAGTGAAGTGGAGCAGGAGGCCCAGCGGCTGGAAACAGAAGCTGGAGCTGGCTTCTCCCCAGATGACGATGAAACTGGCCCGTCCTCCGGACGCTCAAGCGCCCGAGGATGGTCCACTTCTTCTCCCCTGGATCAGATCGACGAATTGCGTGCCCGCGTGGCCAACCTGTCCCGCCAGCTCGAGGACCGGGGTTGATGGGGACCTTGCGCCAACAGTGGCGTGCCCTGGCCCGTTCGCTGCGCATCTGGTCGGCCGTGCTCAGCCTGGTGGTGGGTCTCTGGTGGGACGGAAAGGACTGGACCTATCCAGGTGGCGTCAGCGAACAGCGGCGGCAGGTGCGGCAGCAGCGGCGCGCCCGCTGGCTCACGAATGAACTGATCAGCCTCGGCTCCGCCTTCATCAAGCTGGGTCAGCTGCTTTCGGCCCGCCCGGATGTGTTGCCAGCGGGATATGTGGAGGAACTGGCCCATCTTCAGGACCGGGTGCCGGCCTTCCCCTTCGTCACGGTGCAGGCTCTCCTGGAGCAGGAACTGGGCGAGCGCTGCGCCGAGATCATCGATCTCGAGGAGCAGCCGCTCGGCTCCGCCAGCCTGGCCCAGGTGCACCGCGCCAGCCTGCGCAGTGGCCGCCAGGTGGTCTTCAAGATCCAGAGGCCTGGGCTGGAGCGGCTGTTCCGCCTCGATCTGGAGGTGATGCAGCAGGTGGCCGCGGTGATGCAGCGCCATCCGCGCTGGGGCGAGGGCCGCGACTGGGTGTCGATCGCCCAGGAGTGCCGCCGGGTGCTGTTGCGGGAGCTGGATTTCCGCCTCGAGGCCGAACACGCCGCCCGCTTCCGCCAGCAGTTCTTCGATGACGCCGGCATCCGCATCCCCTCGGTGATCTGGGAACTAAGCACCCGCCGGGTGCTCTGCCTCGATTTTTTGCCCGGCATCAAGATCACCGATCGCAGCGCCCTGGTTGAGGCAGGCATCGATCCGGCAGCAGTGGCCGAAAAGGGGGCGGCCAGCTACCTGCAGCAACTGGTTCGCTTCGGTTTCTTCCACGCCGATCCCCATCCCGGCAACCTGGCCGTGGCGGCTGATGGTGCCCTCATCTACTACGACTTCGGAATGATGGGGCAGATCTCCCAGCGCCTGCGCAGCCGGCTGGGCCGCATGGTGCGGGCCGCGGCGGCACGGGATGCCTCGGCCCTGGTGGTGGAACTGCAGGGGGCCGGAGTGATCGCGGCCGGCATCGACCCCGGCCCGGTGCGACGGCTGGTGCGGGTGATGCTCACCGAAGCGCTCACGCCGCCGTTTTCCGCCAACATCCTTGAGAAGCTCTCTGGTGACCTCTACGACCTGGTCTATGGCCAGCCGTTCCGGCTGCCATCTGAGCTGATCTTCGTGATGCGAGCCCTCTCCACCTTCGAGGGCGTCGGCCGCAGCCTCGATCCCGGCTTTAGTCTTGTTTCGATTGCCCGCCCCTACCTGCTGCCCCTGATGACTGCCAGCGGGAACGGACCGAATGATTTTCTAGGTGAGCTCGGGCGCCAGGCTGGCGATCTGGCCAGCCGCTCCCTCGGCATCCCGCGGCGGCTGGACGACAGCCTCGCCCGGATCGAGCAGGGTGATCTTCAGGTGCAGATCCGCGCCGGTGAGACCGACCGCTTGCTGCGGCGTCTGGCGCTGGCCCAGCAGGTCTCCGGCCAGTCATTCCTGCTCGGCGGCCTCGCCGTGGCGGCGGCGCTCCTTGCCACCGGCCCGATCCCGGCTCTGGTGGCCGTGCCGCTGGTGCTGGCCGCACCGGTGGTGTTGAGCTGGCTGAAGCTGCAGGGGCGGCTGCGCCGCGACGCACGGCTGGAGAAGCTGCCCGGAACCGGCGGAGGGGGCAGCTGATCAGTTGAGCGTCCCCTTGGGGGTGAGCTGGTCGGTCACCTGAGTTCCATGCCGTCGCGCCGTCAGTTCCTGCTTGGATCCACGGCGCTGGCCGGCTCTGTCCTGGCCGGGGCCTGGAGATCCGTCGCTTCGGCCCCCACACTGGAGGGATCATTCCTCCCCGCCGACTTCACCGTTGCGGTGCCGGACTTCGCCCCCGAGCGCATCGTGCGGCGGCTGGTGGGTCTGAGACCCTTCCGGCCCATGGGTGTCCGGCTCGAGGTGGAAGCGATCGGCCGCACCACGCTGATCCACCACTACGGCCACGGCGGCTCCGGCGTCACCCTCTCATGGGGGACGGCCCGGCAGGCGGTGGACCTGGCGCTGGCGGCACCAGGCCGGGGGCCGGTGGCGGTGCTTGGCGGCGGCGCGGTGGGCCTGGCGACCGCGTGGCTGCTGCGGGAGCGGGGCCGCCCGGTGCGTGTGTACGCCGAGCGCTTCTCTCCGGACACCACCTCGGATGTGGCGGCGGCCCGCTGGTTCCCCTCCCAGCTGGTCGACCCCGCCTTCCGCTCACCTGAGCTCGAGGCCCGCCTGCGGGAGGCGTTGCTGTTCTCCCATCAGCGCTTCCGCCGCCTGGTCGGCAGAGGCTATGGCGTGGCGCTCCTCCCTCACCTCCGCCTGGGCTCACAGCCGCTCTCACCCGGCTGGGCCGACACATTGCTGGCCGATCTGATCCCGCCACCCCAGGATGTTTCGGATCGCGGCCTGCCCTTTCAGGCGGCCTGGGTGGGGGCCACGCCTGGGCTGCTGATCGACATGCCTCAGTACCTGCGGGCGATCCAGCATGATCTGCGGCGCCTCGGCGTCGAGCTGGTGCAGCGGCGCTTCGAGGCGCCAGGCGAGATCGCTGTGCTGCCGGAGTCCGTGGTGGTGAACTGCACCGGGCTTGGCAGTGCCGCCCTGTTCGGTGATACCGAGCTGGTGCCCGTCAAGGGTCAGCTGACCATGCTCCCCCCCGATCCACGCCTGCGCTACACGCTCTCAGCTGGCTCCCTCTACCTGCATCCCCGCTCCGAGGGACTTCTGCTGGGGGGGACGTACGTCCATGGCGATCCCACGACCACGTTCGACACCGAAGCCGAAACGGAGATCCTCAAGGGTTTTGCCGAGCTCTATGCCCTGCCGGGTTCAGCGTGGGGCTGATGCTGGTGACGCTGTCAGAAGAAGAACTTCACACCAGCTTCAATCCCATTCTGATTGATGCTGTAGGCATTTTCGGGGGTCTGATCATTGCTTCCCCCCAGGTGCAGATAGCGCCAGGACAGGTTGAGCTGGGTGGAGTTGCCGATGGCATAGCCGAGGCCGGCCTGGGCGTTCCATGAGTAGTCATCGGAGTTGTTCACGCCGAAGCCGCCGAGGTCGGCGCGGGCGAAGAGCCTCAGGCGGGGAGAGAGAAACACCATGGCCTGAGTTCCCACCAGGGGCTGGGCCACGGTGCCCCCGAACGACTGCTGCCGCTGCAGATTCAAGCCCTGCAGCGTCCGCGACTTCTCCAGGCGCGGTCCTTTAAACGTCAGGGTCCGCTCGGATCCCTGGCTCTCCACCTCCAGGTCATATTGCATGTTGACGAATCGCACCCCGGCATAGGGAATGATCGTGAAACTGCCGGCGCGTGCCACGGCCGATTCGCGGTCGCCGAAGCGGTAACGCAGGGCCAGGTCGTAGATGCCCTGGATGTTCCCGATCGTGGCGTCGATGCTGCGCTGGCCGTCGGGGGTGAGGGTGAGGCTGCGCTTGCCAAGAGGGCCTTCGATGGAGCGCGTCTTGATGTCCTGAAGCTTTCCCTCTTCCCCCTTGACGGAGACATAGCTGATATCGGTGAGGAGTCCGAGCCGGCCGTACTCGACGCTGCCCCGGAAGTAGGCCGCGGACGTCAGGGGCCTGAGCACCTGGCCGAGGTCCAGATCCAGGTCGGTGCTGAACCCCTTGACGGTGGTGGTCCCGGAAGTGCGCAGCGGCGCGAAGCCGTAGAGCTCCAAGGTGGCGGCCCAGGGCGACGGCGCTGGCTGGGGTTCGCCGGCGCTGGGCTCAACGGAGGCTGGTTCAACCTGGGTTGATTCGTTCTGGACTGGTTCTGACTGAGCGGTCTCCCTCAGGATCGGCCCCATCAGGGAGGGCTCCGCTGAAGACGGTTCGGCGGCCCGCACGGCTGAAGCGGCCAGCATTGTGCCTATGGCGCCAATCAGCAGACCCGCTCCCGTCGCAATGGTCTGACCCTTCGGGAGTGGCGAGAGACTGGGGAACATGGACAGCTGCTTCGAATCACATGTGGCTTGAGAGTACCGATGAATTCCCTCCTGCGGGGGCCGGAACAACCATTATCTCCACCTTCCCTCGTTGCAGAGCCATGCCTCGACCAGACCTGATTTGGCTGGCTCTGATCATGCTTGTCCTTCTGTTAGTTCAGCCTGGCCCATCCCTGGCTGCGCCCCAGGACTGTCCGGTGGGAATGGTGGCGATCCCCGCGGGCCGCTACCGCATCGGCGCAGCCGGCCAGCTCGCAGAGGAACGCGCGGCCATTGGTATTCGCGTCTCCCCCTTCTGCCTCGGCGCCCATGAAGTGACGAACCAGCAGTTCGCCACCTTCGTGGCCGCCACGGGCTATCGCACCGTGGCGGAGCGCCCCCTGTCGGTCGAGCAGTTCCCGGAGCTTTCCCCCGCCGAGCGCAAGCCTGGTTCCCTGGTGTTCAAGCCGGTGGTGGGGGATGGACCGATCGCGGAACTCAGTTGGTGGCACTGGGTCCCAGGCGCTGACTGGCGCCACCCGGCTGGCCCAGGCAGCTCGATCGCCGGCCTTGAGGACCATCCCGTGGTCCAGATCGCCTTCGACGACGCCGAGGCCTATGCCGCCTGGGCCGGGGCGTCCCTGCCCAGCGAAGCTCAGTGGGAGTTCGCCGCCCGTGGCGGGCTCCGGGATCAGGTGTTCAGCTGGGGTAACACCTGGGCCACCGGTCAGGCCAACACCTGGCAAGGCGACTTCCCCCGCCGCGATTCCAAGCAGGATGGTTTTGCCGGTACTTCCCCAGTCGGCTCCTTCCCGCCCAACGGCTACGGCCTGCTCGATATGATCGGCAATGTCTGGGAGTGGACGGCGGACTGGTATGTGCCTGGCCACGACGGCTTGGCCCAGCAGCGCGATCCCAGCTTCAGCAATGGTGCCGAAAGCTTTGATCCACGGGAGCCGGGCGTGGCCAAACACGTGATCAAAGGTGGCTCCTTTCTCTGCTCTCCCACCTACTGCAGCCGCTACCGGCCGGCGGCTCGGGAGGCCCAGAGCCCCGACACCGGCACCTCCCACATCGGCTTTCGCCTCGCTTCCCCCCTCCTCTCTTGATCACTGCGTGATGGTGTCTCTTCCTACCTCCAGCTGCTGGCCCTCAGCCGCGGCGAAAAGGTCCGGAAGGACGTCATGACCGGAGAAGGCCTTGCGGAGATCCTCGAGAGAATCATCGATTTGCGCATCGGTGCGTGAGGGGTCGTGATGGGTGAGCGCCACTTTGCCCACACCAGCTTGACGGCACACCTCAACCACGTACTCCCCCACGCTGTGCCCCCAGCCCCTTTTGTGATCGAACTCCTTGGCGATGTACTGAGCGTCGTGAATGACCAGATCGGCGCCTTCCAGAAAAGCAATGTGGCGGCAATCCTCCTCATCAAAATCCTGAGCAGAAGAGGGCATCCCGAATCCGTGAGGCTCATGGTCGCAAATGTAGATGACAACCGCATTATCCGCCTCAATCCGATAGCCGAGTGTGGCCCCGGGATGGTTCAGGAACTGCGTTGAAACTTTGGCGTCACCGATCACCTGCACACCTTCGCCGAGATCGTGAAATCGTATCGTTGAATTGAGTGAATCAAGGCTGATTGGGAAGAAGGGTGGCGACATTTGCAGTGCCAGGGCTTCTTGCAGGGAGAGTGCCCCAGGCCTTGGCCCATACACATCCCACTCGCCATCTGATGCATAGAGAGGGGCGAAGAATGGCATGCCTTGAATATGATCCCAGTGCAAGTGGCTGAGCAGGATATGACCACGTGGAGCTCGGGATTTTGTTGCCATCAGTGTGTTCCCGAGCTCTCTGGCTCCGCTTCCACAGTCAAGAATCAGAAGAGTGCCGCCATCCGTACGCACCTCAACGCAGGTGGTGTTCCCTCCATAGCGGAGAGTCTGAGGACCTGGTGTGGGAATGGATCCCCTTGTCCCCCAGAATCGAACAAGCATGGCCCGGTGTTCCCTGCAGGTGGACTTCGACACAGGTGGACTCTATGAGGCCTCCCATCGGCCATGGGCCTCAGAGATTCAACGACTGATCGATTGGTCGCAGACCATCAACCCCTTCAGGAGCCCGCCATGCCGCTGATGGAAACCTGCCTCTGAAATCTCCCAATCTCAAGCTCCAGTACCCCGGTGCTGATCCCCAGCGCCCCGGCAAGCGCTCGCAGCTGTTGGTCCTCTTCCGCTTCGATCGTGCCATCGGCACAGGCGACGCGGAAAGCGGCCTCAAGAATCATCTCGCGGCCGTTGTCATCCAACTTGGAGCGTTCTGCGGCCAGCTGGATGACGAGCTCCTCAAATGGTGTCGTGCCCTGCTTGCTGAGGACCTCACTCATATGCTGGCGAGCTTTGGCGGTGGCATGGAGCTCTTCGGGATCAGGCCGCTCGCCCATGATCTCGGCACAGGTGTCGGCCATGGCCGCCAGTTCGGACTCCTCGATATCCCCATCGGCCAGGGTGATGTCGATCATGCAGGCCAGCAAGAGATCGCGCACTTTGGTCGCATAGCGATCACCGTGGGAGACCGCCCAGCGCAGATCGGAGAGATCGCGTTGCTTGCGCTGGTGCTGGGAGGCTCTGGGGTCGCGTTTGCAACCGGTGTGACCGCCCGAGAGGCTGTCGTAGACATGGAAGGTGAAGCGATCCACGAGCTGACGGCAGAAGGCAACGCCGCGTACCGAATTGCCATATGGGTCAAGGCGCGGTGAGAATGTCGCGAAGCCCATGAGGTTGGGCACTACCACCAGCACCGCCCCGGCAACTCCGGATTTCGCGGGAAGGCCAACCTCCAACGTGAACACACCGGCGTTGTCGTACATCCCCGCCGCTTGCATCACGGACAGGGTTTTCTTGACAACATCGGTGGGCAGGACTTCCCTGCCAGTGATGGGGCACACTCCACCATTGGCCAGGGTCGCAGCAGCCACCGACAGCATGTTGGCTGTCATCTCGATGCTGCAGCAGGAGAGATAGAGGTCGAGCATCTTGTGGAGGTCGACATCCCGCGGCAAGCCCTTGCGCCCCTGCAGCAGATAGGCGATCGCAAAGTTGTTGTGTGCTGTTTCCCGCTCGGACAGCATCGTCTCCTCACTGAAGCGGACTGAGCCCAGCCCTCCGCAGAGATCTGACCACAGGTTCATGATCTCTTGGGTGATGTCCCGGGCATTCTTGTCTGGCCACCCGGACGCGACGACTCCTGCGGTCATGATCGCACCGGCGTTCACGCACGGATTGAAGGGGCGCATGTCCGGCAGCAGATCGAGCGCGTTGAACGGCCGCCCGGAGGGCTCGACCCCTACAAACTGATGGGTGAACTCAACACCTTCACGAGCAAGCGCATAGGCATAGGTGAGAGGTTTGGAAACGGACTGAATCGAATGGTAAACATCGACATCGCCGATTGCCATCCGCTGGCCATCGACCGTGCAAATCGCGACTCCCCATTTCTCGGGATCGGCATCTCTCAAAATCGGGATGTAATCCGCATTCGCGCCACTGTTGTCGCCAGCTACATGCTTGTAGACAGTCTGAATATCACAGCAAAATTCTACCCAGTCAGGGATGACGAGCTGGCGCGTCAAGGCTCGGTTGACCATCATCAGCTCAGGCCCCACCAGGGCGCCAAAGCTCTCCAGGTCGATGGAACGATCGCCCAGCTCGGCCAGCCGCTCCATCGTGGTTCGCAGGCGGAAATCGTCGGACGCGATGCCGCTTTCGCCCAGGCGGGCACGGATCCTGGCGGCGTTGGTTGTGCCGTTCTCAGACACACTGTCGAAAAGGGCCTGCATCCGATCCATGGGCCAGTCATGAGGCAAGTCAAATAGTTATATCTCGCCGAATTCCCAGTCGAAGCTCACCCGTTGTCAGAGCTGAGCTCGACCTGATCCCCCCCGAGCCGCAGCCTGTGACTGGCGATTGAAGTCCCCGTGCGCACCAGCGCTCAACAGGCATGACCGGAACGGATATCTCAGGCCATGTCTCGGGGTGGCCAAGCGAATTGTCCACTCCCATCATTGAAAGGCTGCCAAGCGAACCGGGGGTGGTGAAGCATGTGATCAAAGGCCGCTACCTTGAATCGCTAGCTGGTGCTTCAGTCGTTGCCGTCCAGCTGCCCCGGATGCCGTGAGCCCCGCCACCGGTACCGCACACAACGGCTTCCCTGTCCTTAGCCCCCCCTACCCCACCACCCATGGCTAAGCGTTCCGTCCGAGCCACGATCACCCGCCTCGCCCTGCTGGCGCTGGTGGTGGTGCTGGTGGGCTGGCAGCTGGGCGGCGTGCCGGCCCTGGCCCAGCGGATCACCGGCACTCCGGGAGCCCCCAACGCAACCACCACCCTCCCCGGCAACCAGCTGCCGGCCCCGGCGCCACCCTTCGGCGGTGTGATCAAGGACGGTGCCCTGCAGTCCAGGCCCTGGTGGGCACCGCGGATCACGCCACCCCAGAGCGCGCCCAACGTGCTGCTGATCATCACCGACGACGCCGGTTTCGGGGTGCCCAGCACCTTCGGCGGCGTGATCCCCACACCGGCGATGGAAAGAGTCGCGAAGGCGGGGCTGCGCTACAACCGCATGTTCTCCACGGCCCTGTGCTCCCCCACCCGCGCCGCCCTGATCACCGGCCGAAACCACCACTCCGCCGGTTTCGGGGTGGTTTCGGAGCAGTCGACGGGCTTCCCCGGCTACAACAGCATCATCGAGCGGGACAAGGCCACGATCGGCCGCCTGCTCAAGGACAACGGCTATTCCACGGCCTGGTTCGGCAAGGATCACAATGTGCCCGCCTTCCAGGCGAGCCAGAGCGGGCCGTTCGATCAGTGGCCCAGCGGCATGGGCTTCGAGTACTTCTACGGCTTCGTGGGCGGGGACGCCAACCAGTGGCAGCCCAACCTGTTCCGCAACACCACCCAGATCTATCCGTTTGAGGGCAAGGCGCCGGGCAGCTGGAACCTGGTCACGGAGATGGCCGATGACGCCATCGACTACATGACACGGATGCACCAGATCAACCCCAGCAAGCCGCTGTTCATCAAGTACGCCCCCGGGGCCACCCATGCGCCCCACCACCCCACCAAGGAGTGGGTGGACAAAATCCATGCCATGCATCTGTTCGATGATGGCTACGAGAAACTGAGGGAGCGCATCTTCGCGAACCAGAAACGGCTCGGCGTGATTCCCAAGGACGCCAAGCTCGAACCCTGGCCCGCCGATCTGATCACCCCCTGGGACAAGTTGAGCCCGGACGCCCAGAAACTGTTCATCCGCCAGGTGGAGGTGTTCGCCGCCTACGCCGCCTACAGCGACTATGAAATCGGCCGGGTGATCCAGCAGTTCGACGATCTCGGCAAGCTCGACAACACGCTGATCGTCTACATCAACGGCGACAACGGCACCAGCGCCGAAGGCGGGCCACTTGGCACCCCCAACGAGGTGGCCTGGTTCAACGGCCTCAACAAACTGCCCGTCGAGGTGCAGATGAAGTTCTACGACGTGTGGGGAACCGAGTTCACCTACAACCACATGTCGGCGGGTTGGAGCTGGGCCTTTGACACCCCGTTCAGCTGGTTCAAGCAGAACGCCTCCAAGTTGGGCGGCGTCAACCAGAACATGGTGGTGTCGTGGCCGGCGCGCATCAAGGACAAGGGCGGCCTGCGGCAGCAGTTCGTGCACGTGATCGATGTGGTGCCGACGATCCTCGAGGCGGCCGGTCTGAAGGCGCCCGAGGTGGTGGATGGCATCCCCCAGAAACCCATCGAGGGCACCAGCTTTGCCTACACCTTCGACTCGAAGAATGCCAAGACACCCTCTCGCCACAAGACCCAGTACTTCGAGATGATGGGCCAGTGGGGGCTCTACAACGAGGGCTGGTTCCTCAGCACCAAGGTGAACCGGGCCCCCTGGGAGGCCTTCGGCCCGGCCAACTCGGATCCACTCAACAACCAGACCCTGGAGCTCTACAACCTGAACAACGATTTCAGCCAGAGCACCGACCTGGCCGCCCAGAACCCCCAGAAGGTGAAGGCGATGAAGGAGGCCTTCATCGCCGAGGCGAAGAAGTATCAGGTCTTCCCGCTCGATGCCTCGGTGGCGGCGCGCATCGTGGCGCCCCGGCCGAACATCGCCGCCGGCCGCACCGAGTTCGTCTACACCCGTCCGATGGTGGGGCTGCCCCAGGGCGATTCGCCCGTGCTGCTGAACACCTCCTACACCGTTACGGCTGATATCGAGGTGCCGGCGGGGGGTGCCGAGGGCATGCTGCTCACCTCGGGCGGCCGCTTCGGGGGCTACGGCTTCTATCTGAAGAACGGCAAGCCGGTGTGGCTGTGGAACATGGTGGATCTGGAGCGCCTGAGGTGGGAGGGCGCCGAGCCGATCATGCCTGGCAAGCACAAGGTGGAGTTCGATTTCGTCTACGACGGCAAAGGGGCGGGCACCCTGGCCTTCAACAACTTCAGCGGCGTCGGCCGCCCCGGCACCGGCACCCTCAAGGTGGACGGCAAGGTGGTCGCCACCAAAACCATGCCCAAAACCCTGCCGATGATCCTGCAGTGGGACGAGAGCTTCGATATCGGCTCCGACACCCTCACCGGTGTCAACGACGTCGACTACCAGCCGCCGTTCCGGTTCACCGGCACGCTCAACAAGCTGACGATCAAGCTCGATCGGCCCCAGTTGTCGCCTGAGGACATCAAGAGCCTGGAGGCGGCGATGCGCACCAAGGCCGTCAGTGAGTGAGTGGCACCACGGCCCTGCAACGTTCAGCCAACGAACACATCGCCATCCCCACCAACAACCCATGAAGGAGTGGACGGCTGCGGCCGGGCCCAACAACTTTGCCGCCGATCCACCCAACGCCACGATCTCTGTGTTCGATAAGGCCTCCAAGGTCAATACCCTGGCAGTGGTAGAGATCAGCAAGCCGAAGCTGGAGGGCCGCGATCTGGTGTATCGCTATCGCCTGATTGAGGGCAAGATGCCGCGAGGAGGAGGGGCCACAGCCCTGTTCATCGACTGGATCGGCGTGGGGGGTGGCGTTGGTCCCGGCTTACATGGGGTCGGGGTCGGCTATCGGGGTGTCGGCTGGCGCTGAGGCCGGCCGGCCTGTCACCAGCGGCAGCGCCCCATGAGCAAATCCACCACCCCCTACTGGAATCCCCTGGCAGCGGATCAGGCGTACCACTGGCGCTGGCTGGAGGGGCTGGAGGGCCGGATGGAGGAGCTGATTCTCAGTGAGGATGCGGCCACAGGGGAGATCACCCGCCTCACCCGCTTCCTTCCCGGTGCCGACACATCCGCTTTCTGGGACAAGGCCCACGATTTTCCGGAGGGGATCTTCATTGTCAGCGGGCGCCTCTACGACGAGGCCTTCGGGCTCTGGCTGGAATCTGGCCATTACGCCAGCCGGCCGCCCGGGGAGATCCATGGACCCTTTCGCAGCGAGGAAGGCTGCCTGGTGCTCGACATCTCCTTCCCCCAGCGTTGCGGGGGAGGGCTGTCATGAAAGCGGCCAGTGCAGGCCTTTGATCTGAGCCTCCAGCTCGGTGATCCGCTCCTGCAGCGGCCGCAGACGCTCCTCCAGCTCTGCTTCCGTGAACCGGGGCGTGATGAACTGGGGGCAGTTCCAGTCGAAGGCCTCCACCCGGATGCGCAAGAGGCGCTCCATCTCCCCCGCCTGGGCCACTTGGGGGCCCAGCAGCTCCACCAGTTGCGGATCAGAATCAACGGGCACCACCTCCGCCATCCCGTCGATCTTGAGCCGGCGGCGGGCGGGGTAATCCATCAGAAACAGGGCCACCCGAGGATCGCCGCGCAGATGCCCAGTGGTGAGCAGTTGTCGGTTGCCGGCGTAGTCGGCGAAGCCCAGGGTGCGCTCGTCGATCACCCGCAGGAAACCGACTGGCCCGCCGCGGTGCTGCAGGTAGGGGGCGCCCGCATCGGTGAGGCTGGCCAGATAGAAGCTGTCACGGGCGCCGATGAAGGCGATCTCCTTGGCCCCTAGACGATCGGGCTCCGGTGCGTCCGGCACCGCATAGGTCTTCTGCCCATAGGCCCCCTGCTGGGCTTCCCCCACGGCGGCGGTGAGGTGGCGATACAGGTAGTGCTGGCTCATCGGTGCAAGCTCCGCTCAGGCGTCCAGGCCCTTCATCGGGACATAGCCCGTCAGGCCCTGGATCCGTTCGATCCAGGCGCGCACTTGGGGGTACGGCGCCAGATCGATGCCTCCGTCCCCCGCCAGCGCCACGTAGGGGAACACGGCGATGTCGGCGATGGTGGGGCGATCCAGCTCCAGCCATTGCCGGTCGCCCAGGTGCCGCTCCAACTGCTCGAGGATGAAGGCGGCTTTTTCGGTGGCCCTCTCGATCGGGATCGCCTTGACGCCGAAGAGGTGGTGCAGGCGGGCGCTCTCGGGGCCCTGCCGCACCTCGCCTGCGGCGGTGGAAAGCCAGCGCACCACCCGGGCCTGCTCGAGGGGATCGGTGGGCAGCCACTGGCCATCCCCCTGACGGGCGGCCAGGTAGAAGAGGATCGCCTGGGCGTCGCAGAGGCTGGTGCTGCCGTCTTCGAGAACGGGCACCTGGCCGAAGGGATTGAGCGCCAGGAAGGCGGGCTGCTTGTGCTCGCCAGCCATCAGATCAACGCGGATCCATTCGTAGGGAATGCCGAGCAGGCCGAGCAGCAGGCGCACCTTGCTGCTGTTGCCGGAGAGTTCGTGGCCGTGGAGCTTGATCATGAGCGTGAAGGCGAGAGGAGGGAGGGGACTCGAGGCAGTTTTGGTAGACAGACCTGTCTGCTCGATAAAAGATAGCAGACCTTTCTGTCTATAAAGCTAGGCTGGAGAAAGTTCACCTGGGTCCATGTCCGCCAGCGGCGCCGCCATCAGGTCTTCCATCAAGCGGGACGCGCTACTCGACACTGCCGAAGCGCTCTTTGCCCGGCAGGGCTACCGGGCCGTGGGCATCGATACGGTGCTGGCCCAGGCCGGGGTGGCCAAGATGACCCTCTACAAGCACTTCAGGTCGAAGGAGGAGCTGATCGCCGCTGTGCTCGAGCGCCGTGGCGACAGCATCGCCGCGGCGCTGGCCGAGCGGATCGCCGCCGCGCCGGCGGAGCCCAGGGAGCGTCTCCTGGCCGTGTTCGACTGGCTGGCGGAAGCGGTTCGCTCCCCGGAGTTCCACGGTTGCCTGTTCATCAAGGCAGCCAGCGAATACCCAGCGGCGGAGGATCGGCCGCGCCAGGCAGCGCTGGCCTTCAAGGAGGGTTGCCGCCAGCTGCTGGAAGGGCTCTGCCGCGACGTGAGCTCCGCTGACCCCGAGGGTCTCGCCCGTCAGTTGCAGCTGCTGCTCGAAGGCACCTTGGTGATGGCCTTCCTGCAGCGGAATCCCCAGGCCGCCGGCGATGCTCGCCGGGCGGCTGAGGCCCTGCTGGGTGCATGCTTTCCTGAGGGTGTCCATCCAGCTGCCCATGGCACCGACCTCATGGAGCGGAAGGTTTCCGCAGAACGGTGAGACCCCATGGGGGTGGACAAAGTCTCTGACCTGACCTGAGCTGATCTGACCTGCTTCGGGGTCGGCGATCGAGGCGTCGGCTGGCGCTGAGGCCGGCCTGCTCACGAACGGCATTCCCCCGTAGGACAATCCACCATCCGCTTTCTGAGCGGGGGCCGACACGGCCACCTTCAGGATCTTGCTGGAACCGGGGAGCCATGCCAGCCGGCCGCCCGGCGAGGTGCATGGTCCCAGCTGCAGCGTCGGGGGCGAAGGGAACTGAACGACGACCCTCGGTTTCCGCCTTCTGCATCTGGATGTTGGACGGCTGAAACGGGCGTGGTGCTGATGACCTGACAACATAAGGGGCCAACCAAGTTTTTGCCACGGGTCAAGACCCCTGTGATAGCAACTGTCTTGTGGGGCTCCCAGCCAGAACAAGTCATCTTATCCGGACCCGAGAACCACATGTTCAACGGCATACAGACAAGGGTTGAGGCTGATCCATGCCTGATCGTTACGGATTCAGTTTTTAGGTAAGACTATGGAAACAAGTGTTGTGCATAGCTTTTGATTCGTTGGTTTCGCGAGCTACTCCCAGCCAGCCTGACCTTTCAGAAAACCACAGAATGATGCGGAATGAGATAGCTGCAAAACCATTTCGGGGCATATCTACTCGGCTGTAAGCCTCAACCTGTAATGGTGGTTTGCAGGTGCGATACCCATATGTTCAGTTCCACAAGCATGGGACGACTGCCCCAGTGCCGCTGATCAAAAGCGTAGCTGGATGGAGACAAGGCTTGGCAGTCTTGAGGACCAACAGCGTGATCAGCGGCGTGATCTGCTTGATCAGTCTGGCCTTTGGCTCCGAATGGCTGCGGGCTGGGGTTTTCGCTTGACGGTTTCCAGATCCATCAAGGTTGCAGTTCAATCTCTCCAGGCCGCCAGGTCTTGTTGAACCAGGGCTCCAGCGGTCCGTAGAGGCGCAGGAGCGTGAACCAGCCCTTGCCCGGAATCGTCTGCACCCAGTTGTTATCCATGCCGGCAGGGGCCTTGGGACCGAACCACACATCCACCGAGCCGTCGGCATTGGTTTTGATGCCCCTGTCCTGGCTGCTGACACTCGGAGCCTTCTGGTCGCTCTGCAGCATCGAGCGCGTCTGGTTGTCGTACACGATCACCGACCAGAAGTCCTTCACCGGGATGTTGGGGGGCAGGCGGAGCTTGTAGGTCTTGCCGCCATCAAAGGGGTTGCCCTTGGCATCCAGAGAAGTCCAGGGGTACTGGGAGCCCTGGCCCACCATCTTCTCCTCCATGGCCGGCGTCACGCCGGTGGCAAAGTAATAAAAGAAAGCCGCTCCATCCAGGTTGGCCACACCAGGGGATACTTCGAACTTGTAGCCCCCGAAGAACGGGAGTCGCCAGGAACTGTTCGGGTAGAAAAAGGCATCAGGTTCGCGAATCTTGAAGGCCAGCGTTCGCGCCGTCACCGCCCCGATGTTGGCGGCATCGGTCAGGATTTTCTTCATGCGCTCGTCAGGGTTGAAGGGCTTGCCCTTGACGATGCCGATTGAGGCGAACAGGCCCAGGGTGGTGGGGTCGGAGCCGGTGGATGGTTCTTCCTGAATCACCTGATTCAGCAACGCCCAGAAGGAGTAGTCACCCGGGGCGACGAAATTCGCCGGCACCCCGGAGGCATTGGCAAACGTCATCGCCGGTGGGTTGGCCGCATCGGAGAGCTGGTAGATCTTCAGATTCTTCTTGACCGATTCCACCCCTGGCTTGGGGGAGCCGTCGACAAGGAAGGAGCGGAAGGGCATCCAGTTGCCGAAGGTTTTCGGTCGAACGACGAAATAGCCCTTTGGAATCTCGCCCTTGTATCCGGGCGGAAGGATCAGGTACTTGCCTCCAGCGCCTTTATCGGGTCCCGTGATGCCGATATCCGTTACCCAGCGGTACCAGAAGTCATCGATGGCCCCCAGCACCTTGGGGGGAATTTCAACCACCAAGGGCCCTTTCTTGGTATCGAGCCAGATGAAGCTGTAGATCGTGTTGTCGTTGGCCGTGAGTTCCACCGTCCTGGGATCCACCAGGGTCTCCCAGATCACGTTGGTGGTGTTGACGGGGCCGAACTTGCGTAGTGAATCGCGCATGCCGGCCTGGTTGACGATCGGGATGGCCAGCAGATAGGCCTGCAGGGCTCGGGAGCGATCCAGGTTGTCGTAGATCTTCTCGATGGTGTCCGGCTTCGGGAAGCCATCGACGAGGTTCAGGGGGCCGATTGAGGTCTCGAGCCGGTCGGGCGTGGCCACACCCGGTGCGATCGGCGTCGTCATCTTGTAGGTCTGGGCCGAAGCCGTCGTGGCTACGTTCGCCACAAGGGCGGCGACAGCCATGCTGGTGCGCAGGTGGCGAAACGATTTCATGCCGAGAGCTCCTGGAGCCAGGGATGATGGTGATGTGAACTCTATTTCAGAGCTCCCTTGCCATCTTTGTTCAGATGGACTGAGGTAACACTTCTAAAAATGGTTCAGCACATCGTCCATGGTCTCCGTTGCATGAAAAACTGTCGTCAAAGATGGCGACCATGCTCAAACACGCGCTCTTCCTGCTGGCCTTCGCTCTCGCCCCTGCGGCCATCGCCAGCCCCACTTCCACGCGCCTTGCCAAGGCAGCTGAACCATCACTCCTCCCAGCGGACTGGCGTCAACCCTTGACCCTCGCGAAGGAGTCAGCCCCTGTGCTCACCGCCCAGGCAAAGCCGCAGGGAGATCCAGCGATGCCAGAAGCGCCGAATAGCGTCTCCAGCGAAGCGGAGAAAGCGGCGGAACTTGCTAAGGAGGCACAGAACCCGATCGCCAACCTGATCAGTCCCCTTTCAGAACAACACCAACTTCGGCGTTGGACCGAAGGGGCAACGCACCCAGAATGTGCTCAACATTCAACCGGTGATTCCGGTTCCCCTCAGCAAGGATCTGCTGTTGGTCACCCGCACGATCGTTCCCTTCATCTATCAACCCACCTCGGCCTCCGGTAGAGAAGGTGAGTTTGGCCTGGGCGACATCAATCCATCGTTCTTTTTTGTCCCACGAACGAACAGCAAGATCACCTGGGGAGTCGGTCCCACCTTCGTCCTGCCCACGGCCACACAACCGTTCACCGGCCAGGGCAAATGGAGCGCTGGCCCAACAGGTGTCGTCCTGGTCACCACCAGGCAGATGGTGTTTGGCGCTCTAGCCAACAATGTCTGGTCCTTTGCTGGATCAAGCGATCGCCAGTCGGTCAACCAGCTTCTGATCCAGCCGTTCTTCAACTACAACTTTCCCAGGGGTTGGTACCTGACGGCATCCCCGATCATCACCTCCAATTGGGAAGCAGAGAATGGTGACGACCAATGGACGGTGCCGATCGGGGGTGGCTTTGGTCGGGTGTTCGCGATTGGCGAGCAGCAAGTGAATGCATCACTCCAGGCCTTCTGGTATGTGGTCAAACCAGACGGAGCTGGCGATTGGACCCTGCGGGCCCAGTTCCAGTTCCTGTTTCCTTGCTAAGTGGGATGTCCCACCCGTTTGAACAGGACGAAACGGGACCTATCAGGAAAGTTGTCCGCTCGGGGTGCTGAGCTGAGCACCGTGATTGAGCGTACTGCGGGTCAAGGATCAGGGGCCGCGAGGCTCGATCGTCGTCATCATCTCGATACGGGTCTGTGGTTGAGGATGGAGCTACCGGCCCC
>CALRVC020000022.1:0-49154 GCA_943371515.1 Synechococcus sp. UW140
ACGATCGCTGCCCAGCCTTCCACACAGACGTGGCGCATCACCAGCTCATGCTGGGGCAAGGCCGCCAGCGCCGCCAGATCGAGGCTCAGGGGACGGCCCACCAGGCCATCCACCCGCAGCCGATAGCGGGCGGGATCCAGCTGGGGCACCCCGTTGAAGCTGTTGACCAGCAGATCCTTGGGGTCCACCTGCTCCCGGCGGAACAGCGGTACCGGGCCCTTGCCCTGCATCAACGCCTCGATCCGCTCGTTCAGCGGCTGGGTGGCGTTTCCAACCGTTTCGCTGAGGCCATTGAGGGCGCAGCCCCCCAGCAGGAGCGAGGAGCCCCCGCTCACGCCCAGACCAAGCAGCTGGCGGCGGTTGAGCTGGGCAGGATCTGTCGTGGCAGCTTGATTTGCCATCAGGCGAACATCGAGCGCAGCAGCCGCAGGCCGCCGATCCGCCAGGAGAGCACCACGTGGGTGAGCATCAGCAGGGCAATGGCGGGGATCGTGGCCAGGTGGCTGATCCGCAGGGTCTGCCAGCTGGTGGCGCCGAACGCCTCCCCGAAGCTGAACAGGCCGGAGAGCCACCAGAACTGGGCCGGTTTGTACATGGCCAGGCCCGTGATCAGGCCGAAAGCCAGCAGGATCAGCATCAGGGTGTACACCAGCCGGTGGGCTGAGAGCCTCCGCCTGGCTTTGTTCTGGCTGGCTCTCAGCGTGCCGACGTCACCGGTGTCCGCCAGCTTCCGGCGGCGTTGCCCGATCAGCAGAGCGATCCAGACGCCGAGATTGAGGGCGTAGAGGCCCATGAAGCCGAAGTGCCAGTCACGCCCGCCCGCCAGCCAGCCCCCCAGGGTGAGGAGCTCCGGCACGGTGGCTCCGCCCCGACCGCCGAACACCGGGTTGGCGTTGTAGATCTGCAACCCGCTGGCGGCCATCACCAGCAGCACGAGCAGGTTGAAGCTGTGGAAGGCCCGGGTCCATAGCGGATTGTGGCGGAGGCGGGTGGTGGCCTGGGCCGGAGCCTCTGGCATGGCAGGAGGGGAGGGGAGGGGAGCTGAGCTGAGGAACTCAACCATTTCAGTACCGCTCAGCCGCCGCCGCGGATTGCCGGTGCTGCCTGACGGGAGAGCTCCAGACCTGCAACCAGACCTGCAAGAGGCCTACAGCGGCTCGAAGCCCGATGCCGCAGGAGCCACGACGGAGACGAACACCAAAGGCTCGCTCCCGTTGTTGTAGACGCCGTGGACTTCACCGCGGTGCGCCACCACCACATCTCCTGGCGCGATCGGAATGGACGCTGCCGTTGCTGCGATTTGGTACTGCCCTTGTCCTGAGAGGATCGTCCAGGTGTCTTGTCCTGTTGGGTGAACGTGCGCCGGGATTGTCTGGCCAGATTTGACATGCCAAGCAACGATGACGGCGTCAGCTGACTCGCTGATGACGGAGCGAATCGGCTCACCATCTGCCGGCTGCAGAAAGTCGGCGACCTTGAAGAATCGCTGTGTATTCATCGTGGATCTAAGTTGGGTGTGCGGTGAAGCGCAAGTAGCGAGCCAGAGTGTTGCTTTTTCGGCCAGAGCAAAACGACAGGTTGGGCGAGGCGGCTCGAAGGTCTATGCCATCCACAGTATCGTCAATCCAATGAGATCGTTCCAACATTTTCTGCTTGTATGGCTGAGATTTCACGGCGTATGGGAGGGCGGTCAACGCTTCTCGGAAGCGGAAACACGGTAAGGAGGCACACCCGATTTCGTGCTGATGGTCATCTGCCTATCCGCGCTGAAGGTGTGCCATGAGCGCCGATGAACAGATTTGTTGATGCGCAACGCCTGGAGTCGGACTCGCCCTCAGGCAGCGGCAAGCAGAACCGCGGCAGCGTCTCGGGCGTGGGTGGCGGCCTGTGGATCGCGCTCCAGGAAGCTGAGCACCACGGCACCTTCCAGCAAAAGGTGAAGTTGGCGGGCCAGGCGCTCCGGCTCAGCGATGCCGAGCTCGCGGCATTGCCCCTCCAGCAGCTCCCGGCAGCCGGCCTTGAAGGCCTCCGCCACCTGGCGCGGCCGCTCGCCGAGCTCGGGGTACTCGCTGGCCGCTTTGATGAACAGGCAGCCGTGGAACGCGGGCGAACGCACCCAGTCGGCCAACCAGTCGAAGACCGCCAGGATCCGGCCATGGCTGCCGCCGGTTGCCGTTGCCAGGCGGGCGGCGAGGGTGGAGGTGATCTCCCCCGCCAGGCGCTCAAGCACAGCGGCGATCAGCTCTTCCTTCGAGCCGAACTGCTTGTACAGGGTCATCTTGGCGACGCCGGCCTCGGCGAGCAGCGTGTCGATGCCCACGGCCCGGTAGCCCTGGCGGGCGAAGAGCTCCTGGGCGGTGCTCAGCAGAGCCTCCCGCTTGGCCGAAACCTTGGCCGAGGAGGTCCCGGCCGGCAATTTCCTGGTGGTGGCCTGCTCAGGCATGACGATCACGATCTGCAGGCACCCTAGAAGATAGACAGAACAGTCTGCTACCTTTCGTGTAGTCAGACAGGTCAGTCTACTTTGTTCGGCTTCCCGCGGCCCTGGTTTCGGTCCTGCTCTGCCCCCGTGCGGCACCCCTGGTTGCTGCTCTCGCCTCCAGCCCCTCAGTCCTCCTCGCCATGCTTCGCCTCCACGGCCACGAACTCTCCGGCAACAGCTACAAGGTGCGACTCCTGCTCGAACTGCTCGGCGTTCCCTACGAGTGGGTGCGTGTCGATCTGATGAAAGGCGAGCACAAGCGTCCCGCCTTCCTGGCGCTCAATCCCTTCGGCCAGGTGCCCGTTCTCGAAGACGGCAGCACCACCCTCTGCGACGCCCAGGCGATCCTCTTCTACCTGGCCGCCCGCCAGGGGGATGGCCAGTGGCTGCCCACTCATCCCCTCGAGCAGGCCCGGGTGGTGCGCTGGCTCTCCACCGCCGCCGGTGAGGTGCGCCAAGGCCCTGAAAACGCCCGGCTGCATCACCTATTCGGGGTCACCAGCATTTCCATCGAGCGGGCCAGCGAGAAGGCCGCCTTCATCCTCGATCAGCTGGAGCGGCATCTTGCCGATCGGGACTGGCTGGAGCTGGGGCGCCCCACCATCGCCGACCTCGCCGTGTTCCCCTACGTGGCCCTGGCGGGGGATGGGGGGATCGATCTGGTGCCGTACCCCAACGTTCGCGCTTGGATCGCACGGATCCAGGCGCTGCCGGGCTATGTACCGATGAAGGGCCTGGACGCCTGAGCGAAGCTTGCAACGATGAGCCAGCACTACCTGCATCGCCACCTCACCCCCGCCGTGGGGGAGGCCCAGCAGGGGGCCTATGGGCAGAAGACCTATGCGGTGCCGGACGCATCGGAGCCCGATCGTCTCGGGGCCAAGGAGATCGCCTTCATCGGCGCCCGTGACAGCTTCTATCTGGCCAGTCTCACCGAAGCGGGTGCGCCCTACATCCAGCACCGCGGCGGGCCGGTGGGCTTCCTGAGGGTGCTCGACGAGCACACCCTGGGGTTTGCCGATTACGCCGGCAACCGACAACTGCTCACCACCGGTCATCTGCGGGGCGATCCGCGGGTGGCCCTCTTCCTGATGGATTACCCCGCCCGGCGGCGGCTCAAGATCGATGGCGAGGCCGAGGTGATGCCGCTTGACGCAGAACCAGTCCGGACCGGGGGGCATTGGCTGCGACCGCAGGATTCCGAGGCGGGTTCGGTGGAACGCCTGTTTTGCCTCCGGGTTGTGGCTTTCGACTGGAACTGCCCGCAGTTCATCACGCCCCGGTTCACGGCAGCAGAAGTGGAGGAGCGGGAACGGCCCCTGCGGGAGCACATCGCCGTTCTCGAGCACCGACTGTTTCAACTTCAATCATCAGCTCCGGATCCAGACCCTGAAGGATGAGGAACGCTGATGAACTCCTCATTCCTGCCGGTAGGCAAGCCGTTCACCCCCAGGCCTGAATTGCACGCAGCCATGATTCCCCTGCTGCAGCGCGTCCATATCAACGCTCTCGACCCGCAGGGGACGCTGAGCCGCCTCGATCCGGTCACATGAACTGAAGCGCAACGGAGTGCCTTCTTCGCACTCCGTGTTGCACAGGTTCTACGCCATGCCTGCGAACGACTCAGTTACTCAGGCTAGGGAAAGCTCTGCATCACGTAAATACCGGCTCGCCCTTGGCCGAAACATGTTGGTTGATTCAGCCACGTTCTTCACTCCTCCTCCGCGGTACCGGCGGGAATCAGCCGGATCTGCTTCTTGCCCAGCTTGATCGCGAACTCATCGCCTGGCTTGAGACCAAGCAGATCGGTGTAGGCCATGCCGACCAGCAGGTTGCCATTACCTTGCACCTTGGCGATGTAGCGCACACTGCGGCCACCTTGGCCTTGGCCACTGCCACCATTCATGCCGAGGCTAACGCCTATGGCTTCCAGCAGCGCCTCATAGAAGGCGGTGAAGTTCAGGCGTTCGCTGCCGTCCTTCTTGGTGCTCACATAGCCGGCAGCTCGCACCAGATCGGACTTGGAGGCATCATCCAGCTCCTTGACTTTGGCGAGCAGGTCGGATCCAGTGAGTGCCATGGAGATGAAGCATGAATCAGCTGGACCATAACGATCAGGCTGTTGGCGGCCAGAGCAAGAAGGTGCGGGTGCCCGTCACTTCAGCGGAGGCTTATGCAGGCTTTTCTTTCACCATTGCGGTCCAGATCGATACACCCGGCACCATCAACGCCGGTACATCCCCGCATCGGGAGCCCCGAAGCCAGCTCCAGGGCGAACCCCGGCTCCGGAGGCAGGCCCACCGACACCGGCTAAGTCAGACTGGCTGAACCATCCGACTGAACGGGCTCCTGGCTTGACGAGCGCTGACAAGGTGGAGCAACAACAGTTCGGGCCGTTTCTCGTCCATGCGGACCGCAGACGTGTTCCGCGGGCTTGGCTCATTTCTGCTGCTCCTGAATATCTGCTGTCTTTGCGGCCAGGGCGATGGGAGTCATCGACATGAGCGGTGGCCGACTGCCGCAGGGCACCAGACGGCTGAGTCGGCTTGTGGTGCTCCAACGCCGTGAACGCCGCCGGGGGCGCCGCATTCAGCCTCGCTTCCATCTGAGCCAGATCGGCGTGACCTCCCTCGGTGGTCTCACGGCCGTAGGTCTGATGGCCATGCTCACGGTCTGGAGCGGCCAGGTGCTGATCGTGGCGCCGTTGGGAGCCTCCTGTGTGCTGCTCTTCGGCTACCCGCGCAGCCCCCTGGCGCAGCCGCGCAACGTGGTGCTCGGAAACACACTGGGAGCAAGCATCGGGATCGCTCTGGTCAGCCTGCTCGGCCAGGGCCCCCTGGTGCTGGCGCTGGCCGTGGCGTTCACGATCCTGCTGGGGCAGCAGCTGCGCTGCCTGCATCCCCCCGCCGGAGGTATGGCGTTTCTGGCGGCTTTTCTCGGAATGTCCTGGCATTTTCTGCTGTTCCCGGTGCTCAGCGGTTCGCTGCTGCTGGTGCTCCTGGCCTGGGCCTTCAGCCGTTGGGTGCCGGGAGCGATGCCCTACCCGCTGCATTGGCTCTGATCACAAGGAGCGCAGGCAGTTGCTCACCCAGGCATCGCGGTCCCTTGGCTCGATCACAGGGGAATCGCTTCCCGCTCAGGAGAAGCCAGAGGCGCCCCGTGTCGGGCGCCACTATGCCTTTCCCTTCATAGGGCAAGTCGTTGCTTGGCTCAGTTCTGCCAGTACCAGATCAGACCCTGGAAGATGTAGTAAAGCCCAGCCGCCAGCAGAACCAAAGCGCTGACACGGGTCAGCGTTTCGCCCCTGCTCAGCAGCTGTCTTGTGGCGCTGATCAGGCCGACCCAAAGACTGGTGGCGGCAATCACAACGGTGTAACCCAGGGCATAGCTCACCATCGTGATCACGGACAACAGGGTGGAGCCGGTACTGGCCGCGGCGGCGAGTACCGAAAACAACACCGGACTGGCGCAGGGGGAACTGACCAGAGCGAAGCCCATCCCCACCAGGAATGGGCCACCGGCAGGCGGCAATTCGGGCAGACGGGGCAAGGTCAGAGGGAGCCATCCCCCCAGATTCAGGCCCATCACCAAGATGAGCAGTCCCACAACCAGATGGACTGGGCCGCGGTGATCCACCACGATGGCCGAAGCGAACGAGGCGATCAGTCCGAACAGGCTCAACACCACGACGGTGCCGGCCACAAAGCCCCCCACCCTGACGATGGCCTGTAGCCGGCTGAGCGGCCCGAGGGTGCCGATGTAACTGAGGTTCAAGGGCAGCATCGCCAGCACGCAGGGCGAAACGCTCGCGAGCACCCCACCACCGAATGCGACGAGCGGAAGCAGAAGTGTCGGTCCTGCGGGATTGGCCTCGAATCGCTCGGCGTACGCCTGTGATGCAGACAGGATGGCCAGATCCAGCTGAGCGCTGATTCCCGGCAGCCACTGCACCACCAACACCGCCAACAGTGCCAGCACTCCCAGGAGCACCAGAAAGGCCAGTCCTTTCCTGCGCACGGCTGAGCTGATCAAGGCTTGAGCATCGACTGAACCTTTTTGATCGCCGCGCTGTAGGCGCCCTCGTCGGTGCTGGCCCGGAAGGTCTGCACCGCGGTGCCGGTGGCAGGGTCAATCACGGCCACCAGCGAGGTCTGGCTGCGGTTGGCCTCCAGGAAGGCGCCAAGGCCGAGGCTCTTGGCCCGTTCGCGCGACTTCTTCAATTGGTCGGCATCGGAAACATCGAACGTCACGAAGGTGACTTTCCCAGCCTTCTGCTGTTTGAGTGAACGCAGGGTCGGCTCGATCGTGCGGCAGGCCGGGCACCAGCTGGCATAGATGTCGACCACAACGGGTTTGCCCTGCAGGGATGGGGCGAGGGCAGCGCCCTGTCGTTGGGCGACCCATTGGCTTGCGCCGATGGCTGCTGGCGCGGTGTCGGCCTGAGCGGATCCAGACACGTTGAAGGGCTGAGGTGCACCGAGTGCGAGGAGCAGAGCGGCGAGGGGGAATGGCATCGCAGCAGCGAAAGCGAATGCCCCAAATACCGATACAGAGACCAATTGGATTGGTTCGATCCAAACTCCGGGCACCAGCCCCGCTGGCGCGTCAGGTCGTCGGTCCAACCCTGGCAGCGGCGGGTGAGATGCTCCCCAAGGGCTAAGGCCGGTTGCAGGGCTTGGGCTCGCGCTGCCGTGGTCGAGGCCTCTGAATTCATTGATAGATCCGCCTGCCTGCTTCTCAGTACGGCAAGCCGTTCCTCCCAGGGGCTGGCGGCATCAGACTGGTTCCAACGGCACTGAGCAAGGAGAGGCCATGACCACGACCCTGGAGAAACCCACCACGCTGCAGTGCGCCTGCCCGGGCTGCAACTGCACGGTGCAACCGGAGACACCCTTCCGCAACGGCGCCTTGCTGTTCTGCAGTGACGTTTGCGCCAAGGGGCACCCCAATGGTGAGCCCTGCCACGCCGGCTGCGGCTGCGAATGCCATGGCTGAACCTGCTCCGCCTTCTGCGGGTCCGATTCCCCTGGAAGCAACCGCTCAGCTGAGCCATTCCGCCAGCTTGGTGTAGCGCCTACGGCCCAGGTGATTCTTCACTGCCATCGCCAAGGCCTTCTTCTGGCCCACCAGCACCACCAGCTGCTTGCCTCTGGTGATGCCGGTGTACACCAGATTGCGCTGCAACATGGCGTAGTGCTGGGTGAGCAGAGGGATCACCACGGCGGGGTATTCGCTGCCCTGGCTCTTGTGGATCGTGCAGGCATAGGCGGGCACGAGGTTGTCGAGTTCGCCCCAGCCGTAGGTCACCTCCCGGCCGTCAAAACGCACCGTCAGTTCGCTGGCATCGGCATCGATCGTTTCCACCGTGCCGACATCACCGTTGAACACCTCCTTCTCATAGTCATTGGCCACCTGCATCACCTTGTCGGCCGGCGCAAACCGCCAGCCGAAACGCTCCACCTGCTCGGTGGGGTCGGGGTTGAGCAGTTGCTGCAACTCGATGTTCAGCGAGCGGGAGCCGCAGCCACCGCGCGCCTTCGGGCAGAGCACCTGCACCTGGGCGATCGGATCGAGGCCAAAGCGGGCCGGGATGCGCTCGCCCACCACCTTGAGGATCAAGGCCACCGCCTGCTCGGGCGTCTCGGCGGGCAGGAAATAGAAGTCGGTGGTGGCCTCAGCCGGTGGCGGCCGCAGATCGGGGATGCTGCCGGCATTGATGGCATGGGCGGTGGTGATGATCCGGCTGGATGCCGCCTGGCGGAACACCTCGGTGAGCCGGGCCACCGGCAGGGCGCCGCTGTTGATCAGATCGGCGAGCACCTGGCCGGGCCCCACCGAGGGCAGCTGGTCCACATCGCCCACCAGCAGCAATCCCGCCTCCGGTGGGAGGGCTTCCAGCAGGGAGGCCATCAGGGGCACATCCACCATCGAGGTCTCATCCACCACCAGCAGATCGCACTCCAGCGGCAGCTCGGCATTGCGCTTGAAACCAAAGGCCGCCGGGTCGAACTCCAGCAGCCGGTGAATCGTTTTTGCTTCCAGCCCAGTGGTTTCGCTCATCCGCTTGGCGGCACGACCAGTGGGGGCGCAGAGCAGGATCCGCAGCTTCTTGGCCGCCAGGATGCTCAGGATGGCGTTGATCAAGGTGGTCTTGCCCACCCCAGGGCCACCGGTGATCACCAGCACCTTGGCCGCCAGGGCCTGCTCCACCGCCAGCTTCTGGCTGTCGGCCAGCTCAAGGCCGAGCCGTTGCTCCACCCAAGGGATGGCTATGGCGGCCTCAATCGCTCCCCAGGGCGGGCGGCCGGCCCCCAGCGCCTGGAGGGCCGCCGCGATGCGGCGTTCATCGCGGTGCAAGTTGGAAAGGAAGATCGCCGACTCTCCGGCCAGGGTGTCGGCCACCACGGAGCCTTCGCTCAGCTCCAGGTCCAGGGCGCTCTCGATCAGGCCGCTCTCCATCGGCACCCGACTGGTGGCGCCGGTCTCGTCAAGTGGCCCACTGGGCCGCTCCACCGCCAGCAGCTCTCCGGCCAGCTGGAGCAGCTCGGCGCTGGGCAAGCCGCAGTGGCCATCACCGCTGGCCTCCAGCAGGGCGTAGTTGATCCCGGCCCGCAGCCGGATCATCGCCTCGGGCTCGATGCCCAGCCGAGCAGCGATGGCATCAGCGGTCCGGAAGCCGATGCCGCGGATGTCGCGGGCCAGGCGGTAGGGGTTCTCGGCCATCACCTGCACGGCGTCGTTGCCGTACGTCTTGAAGATCCGCACCGCCCGGGCGGTGCCGACGCCATGGCTGTGCAGGAAGACCATGATTTCGCGCACCACCGTCTGATCGGCCCAGGCCTGGCTGATCCGCTGGCCCCGCACCGGGCCGATGCCGGGCACCTCCCGCAGGCGTTCGGGGGTCTGCTCGATCACCTCGAACACCTGATCGCCGAACACCGCCACGAGCTTGCTGGCATAGATGGGGCCGATGCCGCGGATCATTCCCGAGCCCAGGTACTTCTCGATGCCTTCTGCGGTGGTGGGCGCCGAAGCCCTGAGGAAGGAGGCCTTGAACTGCTGTCCGTGCTCGCGGCTGTTCACCCAGGTGCCGCTCACCGTCACCCATTCACCGGCGCTGATCTCGGCGGCATGACCCACCACCGTCACCAGGTCGCGGTGGCCGCGGGCCTTGATGCGCAGCACGCAGAAGCCGTTGTCAGCGTTGTGGAAGGTGACGCGCTCGATCGATCCCGCCAGCACCTCGGTGGGTTGCGGGCTGGCCTGAGCAGGATCGCTGGGAGACGGGCGTGGCAGGGCGGAAATGGCCTGTGGGTTCACCTTTGCAGGTTTCAGCCTTGCGGGTGGCGAAGGGTGCGCCAGCTGACGCTCTCGGTGCTCACCTCCAAACCAAGTCCAACCTGGGTGTCTGGCGCGCCAGCGGGTTGCTGCTGCTGCCACCAGCGGATGGCGAACGACCAGGCCTCCTCGATCGAGTCGAAGTGCTCATCGAGCTCAAGGTGCGGTTGGCCGTGCTGATCAACCAGCCGGTAGCGCGGTGGCTGCTGGCTGCTGCGTGTCGGCAAGGAGGGAGCCATCGGTTCTGGATTCAGCACTCGGATTGTGGATTGCATTAGAGATAACGGGGTATGGCAACTACCAATCCCCCGTGTGATTGAGAAACGGTGAGAACTCTGGTTCTGACCAGCGCAGAGGGAGGCTAGCTTCCACTCGGTAGCCGCTTTTCAGATGAAAGCGCAGCAACCGCTCTGCTCCGACATAGGTCAGAATTTCAGCTCCTTCCCAAATGACTTCAGCAGTGCCGGTTAAGTAGAGCAAACTGCCATCAGTAAAATCTATAAATAAGATTCCAGCATGGGGATTCAACTCCAAATTGCCGAAGGTATTAAAGTGACAATTACCAGAGAAATCGGGAATCGTCAGGGTGCAATGATCATCAATCCTGACAAACCCCGATTTGCCGCCCCGATGGGACACATCAACGCCATTGGCAGCGCCCGCTGATTCAGCTTGATAGGCTGTGGCAATAAACAAGGTGTCAGCCGTTGTGATGATGGCTTGCTCCATCTCTCCCAGTTGTTCGATTCGGTGTAGGGTTTTGGCTGCTGTTGGATCGGATTCGTTCCACTCAGATACGCGGGCTTGGATGTACTGAGGACAATTGCCAAAGCTTTGCCGTACCTGTACCTCAAAGCCATTGGCATGAGTTGCTGTGACAATCCCGTTGACCCGGTTGCGGCGGCGAGTCGGCAGCTCAATGCCCAGGAAGCCAATGTCAGTTCCCGCTGCAAGATGAGTGGCTAAGGGATCACCAAATAGGGGTTGGGCGGCAACTTGCAAGGTGCGATCGCTGGGAGATGCAACGAAGCCAGGATTCCCCACCAGAATAGAAGCCCAGGGATGTCCTTCTGCATCTACCGTGCCCACAATCACATAGGGCAATTGGGCAAAGAAGTGCCGAAACTGATCCGGTAAGTATTCGCGGATCACTCGTCGTCCTTGCTTGTCCATCCGCGCCTGTGAGCCCATCCGAGCTTGAATGGCCAGTTCGCCCGCATGAAAGGGCGATTCGGTTCGTGTCCAGCCTGGGTTTGCCATTGGGCGTTCTCCTAAAACATGGGTATGGGCTCAATCAATGCCAGACAAGACCACCTTGCCGATCGCCTTTCCCGCCGCCAGTAATTGATGGGCTTTCACAAGGCTGGTGCTGCTCAATACACCCAGAATTTCAGTGAGCGTCGTTTTCAAGATCCCGCGATCGATCAGGGTCGCCACCCGATTTAACAGCTCGTGCTGAGACTGCATATCGGAGGTTTCATACATCGACTTTGTGAATATCATTTCCCAAGCAAATGTGATGCTCTTGGCAAAGAATGGATTGAGATCAACCGGCTGATCGGTGCTAACAATAGAACAGATCTTGCCCTGCGGCTTGATCACATCCACCATGCTTTGCAGATATTGGTCGGTATCATGCAGACAAAGAATGTAATCGACAATGTCAACACCGATCGTAGGCAGTTCTGATTTGAAGGGATGATGATGATTAATCGTGTGATCCGCACCCATTTTCTGACACCGGTTGATCGCTTCCGGTCGAGAGGCCGTGGCAATCACGCGCATTCCTGCGACATGCTTGGCTAATTGGATGCCGATCGATCCCACACCACCTGCCCCACCGATGATGAGTAATGTCTTCGGTTGATTCAGGGGAGTCGTTTGGGGGGCAATTGCCAATCGTTCAAACAACGCTTCCCAGGCGGTAATAGTGGTTAGGGGCAATGCCGCAGCCTGTTCAAATGATAAGCTGGTCCGCTCTATACCCACAATGCGTTCATCAACTACATGATATTCACTGTTGCTGCCAGCGCGAGTAAAGCTACCCGCATAGTAGACTTCATCGCCCGGCATAAAGAGCGTGACTTCTTTGCCAACCGCTTCCACAATCCCAGATGAATCCCATCCTAAAACCATGGAAGGATGTTGCTTTTTGAGGGAGGCGCGCGCCTTGTAATCCACAGGATTAACGGAAATCGCTTTAACATGAACCAGCAGGTCTCGGGTAGAGGGAATGGGTGTTTCAATCTCTGTTTCAGAAAACCATTCAGAGGGACAATTAGATTGAGATCAATTCAAGACGATCGCTTTCATCATACTTTTCACTCCAATGGTTCAACCCAATAATCACAGCATGCACAGACCATCTCCGGTAATCGCCACCGCCCCACATCAAAGGCGTGCCGGTGGCGATCGCTTCATCTAGATGCCAGCCATGGGTATAAAACCGGGAAGTTCCTTCACGCGATCGATCCATCTCAATACATTGGGATAGGCATCCAGCTCAATTTTGCCATCCCGTGCCAAGGCGACGTAAGGGAAAACAGCGATATCCGCAATCGTGGGTCGCTCAAATTCCAACCAGGTATGGGTTGTCAAGTGTTGGTTCAATTGGGTCAGAATATGTTCGGCCTTTTGATGGGCCCGCTCAATGTTGATGGCAGTTGCCCCAAACAAATAGTGCAATCGCGCATTCTCTGGTCCCTGCCGAATTTCTCCCGCCGTCGTAGATAGCCATCGCACGACCTGAGCCAAGGGTAGAGCCTCCAATGGCAGCCAGCGATCACCACCATACTGCCGTGCTAGATAAACTAAAATCGCCTGAGCATCGGCTAGGTTGGTCTCCCCATCAATCAATAGTGGTACCTGCCCAAAGGGATTAAGCGCCAGGTACTCAGGCGATTTATGTTCGCCTGTCATCAGGTCAACCTTGACCCATTCGTACTCGATTCTCAGTAGTTCTAGCAGCAGACGGGCTTTGTAGCTGTTACCAGACAGTTCGTGACCGTAAAGCTTAATCATGATGATTTTCCTATTGAAGAGGGATGATTGGAAGAAGTCTCTTAGATGTAACTCATACCTGCGAGACTAGAGTAAGGTGAGTTCCCCTTTTTCCCACTGGGCATCAGCATTGGCGTGGATAGTGGCCTCGTCCGCTTCCCACTGGGGCTTGGTATTGCCATGTTCACCGTTGTAAAAGAGATACAACTTACCATCTGTTACTTTGTAGGTTTCAGGATTAACAGGGACAAGTTTGCCCTCGGAAACTGCAACGGCACAAAACCCACCGTATTGAGGCAGGTATTGGTCAGGACTAGCCTCAAACTGGGCTTTATTAACTGGGGTTGAGAAATGATAGATCGCCCCATTGTGAGTTGTGGTCAGGGTTGGAAGTCCCTTTACCGGGCGATCGCCAAAATAGGAAACTGGATCGTAGCCTTCAAGGGCAGTTTTCATGTCATTTGCATTGATTGGATTTGCCATTGTTGAGTTCCAGGGATTGATTCTCTGAATAGTGGGTGCCAATAAGTTCAGTAGAGTTGAGAATTATGACTTGAGAGATTGCATTGTGTACATGGGCTCACGGACCATACGCGTTGGTTACTATGGGAATTCCAAGTTCAAGCTTTGAAGAGAGCCATCGACAAGTTGTCAGCTCAGCTTTCGACAGGGCTGCCGCCAACATCAAGACGACCAATCAAGATCTAGAGCAATGTGCGTTGACCATTCATTATCCTCACCACAAATACATTGTTGGCGGCTTCATCATCAGTGTCGCACTGCGTTCAGATCCGAACCATTTGCCGTAGGAATGATGTGCCCGAAGACAAGGCAGGGTGGAGCCCCAAGGTGAATCTTGCTGGATGACCATCAGTGTCTTCAATACGGGATAAAAGACAGTAGTTCTCACGCAGTACTAATACGGGGCGATCGGCGCGTACCCTCTGCTTGACGAATATCTCGCCAGATTTGAGTTGCCGCTAATGCCCCATCGGCAGATGCAATCACAACTTGATTCATGCCCACTTTGAGATCGCCCACTGCGAAGATCCGAGGGTGTGATGTACGATTCATCGAATCCGTCACCAGATTGCCGCCCTTATACTCCAGGTCGATCCCCACAAGATAATCTGCATGGTATCTGGAACCCATTGATATTAGCCCTGCATCGAGTTCTACGACAGAGCCATCTGCTAATTCCACGCCCGTCATCTGATGGTTAATACCTATGAATTGTGCAATGGGCTGTTCGACTAATTTGTACGCTTTGTGGGTGAGGCGATCACGCAGTGCTTGACCCACCTTGAATTCACCATTGGTGAACAATGTAATATTTGGTGTAAACCATCCCAAATGAAATGCAACTTCAAAACTAGATTCACTGCTGCCGAACACGCCAGCCCGTTTATCCCGCATCTCATAGCCGTCGCAGATCAAGCAAACATGCAGATTATGTCCAGCATACTCAAACACATTTTGCTGATCGACCAGCTTGGGTAAGTGATCGATAATGCCACTTGCCGCAACTAGATAGCGACTACGAAATACAGCCACACTGGAGGACTTTCGACTAGTCTGCACATGCACCGCAAAGGTTTCGCCTTCATCAACCACCGTTTTCACGTAGCCATTGAGATAGTCGCCCTCAAGGGCGAGATAATGCGACTTACCTTGTTTCAGCACATCCCGACCGGGCGTGTTTGGAGGTAAGCCCAGATAGTTGTGTAATTCCTGCATCCAATGTGATCGTGCTTTCCCCTTATCGACAATCAAGGTAGAGAGCAGAAAGCGTTTTAAATAGATGCCAGCAGACAATCCGGCAGCTCCGCCCCCGATCACTAGAACATCATAGACTTGTTGGCCTGAATGATTCAGAGGTAGATCTATGGGTTGTGTTGAAAGCTTCATTGTCGTCTCTAAGGCTGACTCAGCTGTTTTCATGGTTCTGTAGGGGTGAACAACTAGCTGACAAGGATTCGCGCTCTAATAATGGAAACTGGTCAAGTACGAACTGAAGGAGATCTCGACAGAGGAATCTGTCGTTCCAATCACTAACGGATTTGCACCTGTGGAACTTCATGCAGTCTCGTGGTAGTTGAATGAAGAAAATGCTGTTTGTCTCCGACCTCTGTGTTGTTGCCTCCATCATCCGCGATGCCCAAGAAGCTGTCCAAGACTTGTTTTGTGGTAATCTGATACCCAACAGGTATCAGCGGTGAATTCCATCTTCGTTCGCCCTGGCTTTTCGTTACATCCGGCCTAGTGATTCTCAATGAGTAATTCATCTAAAGGATAGTTATGGAACTTCGCCATCTCAGATACTTTATTGCAGTTGCTGAGGAGTTAAACTTTCGCAAGGCTGCCGAGCGGCTGCACATGGAACAGCCGCCCCTAAGTCGCCAAATTCATCAGTTAGAGGAAGAGTTGAATGTAGAACTCTTTACCCGCGATAAACGGGGCGTCTTGTTAACCGAAGCTGGAGAGGCATTTCTCGGGGAAGCTCGGTTAACGATCGCCCAGGCCAATCGCACCGCGCGGATTGCCCAGCAGTTTAATGGGACGCAACCGAAACGATTGACGATCGGATATTTGATTTGTGCTTTTGATCGCCTGCTTTCACAGATGATCCATACCTTTTGTCAGGCATACCCAGGGGTCGAGATCGTTTTAAAGGGAATGCATACTGTTCCACAGATTGAGGCTTTGTTCTCAGGCGAAATTGATGTCGGGTTTGTCTACTTCCCGGTGAATCAGCCGGAGCTGTTAACTCAACTTGTGCTGCGTGAGCCTTTGGTACTCGTCTTGCCCAAAGCCCATCCCCTCGCATCGTTACCCACTATTCCCCTCCCGGACTTGGCCAATGAGCCAATGCTGGTCTATCCCCGATTTGTCAAGCCTGACTGTTACGACCTGATCATCACCCTGTGTCATGAGGCGGGATTTCAGCCTCGGATTGTGCAAGAAGCAACACCACCGGAATTGCTCGTTAGCCTTGTGGAAGCGGGCGTTGGCTTAGCGCTAGTGGAGGCCAGTGTGGAAAGTCGTCACGATCAGGGTGTGGTCTACCGACCTATTGCGGAATCAACTCCTTATTTGGATATGGGAGCAGTCTGGCACAAAGGTCGATCGGGAGCTATTGTCAATCATTTTATTCACGTTGTCAGACAGTCTATCAACTTTGATGAACATCATCAGGGCAAATAACTGCCTGTAGGTATTCCGTTTGGTGCTATCCATAATTCGCTCATCCTTGCCCTGCCGTAGAGGGCGTGGCTGCACCAGTTCTCTTTATACCGGCTCGGGTGCATGATGCTGCTGGACGAAACCGCTCCGCGGCAGATTCACAATTCTGTATAGCCAATCCTAGATTCCTCACCCGTGACAGGCTGGCTGAGGGGCAAGAGTAGGAACAGGAACAGGTGCGGCCATTATCGTCGGCTGTGCATTCAACGTGCAGACACCAGCCGATCCACGCCATGTGGTGTGCATCGGTCTGAGCTCCGCTCCCCGGCTATCGCAGTAGGTGTGCAGGTCCATCTCTACTCGGCTTTTCTCAGAAGTCTTCAGCTACGTACTTGAAGGCGTGCCACAGCTTGTACCGTGGTAATCAGGTTGACAGGCGCTCAGCCAGATTGTCGTCGGACAGCTCAGGACTGCGACTGACAGGCGAGCCGCTGTAGTATCAGCACAACATGGAACTGCCTGGGTTGAATGCGTTGCCCGTGGCCTTTGTTCACCGTTTGGCTTGTCTGTTTCTGGCCGTATGCGACGGTCTCAACAACAACTGATATACCAGCTTTGTGTTATGTGGTGTGATTGAGGAGCCATCCTCGTCAACTGCATCCCACTACAGCCAGGTGATGAGAAGCGTTCGAGCCACCTCAAGGGCACTTCGCAAGGGTCCGCATGAACATTGAAAGTCGATACACTTGGATTTAGACAGTACTCACCCATCCTGGGAGTTGATATCATGTCTGTGATTGCCGTCTTCACCTACAAGGTTCGTCCTGGACGATTAGGCGATTTCATGGCCAAGTTGCAACAGGCGGCTGCTCCGGAATTCAACAGTCCGGTGATGCCCAAAGCGGTCCGTCTGTTTCGCAATGCGGTGCCGGGTCCTGACACGAGCTCGCTCATTCTCCACATCGAATACGACGACATGGGTACCTACGGTGCCCGAACGGCCTATGAAAACCAGAACCCGGCCTGGCAGGAGCTGTTCGCCGCCAGCCCGGATTCACCGGAGGAGTTGAAGTCCGTTCACTTGCTCATTGAACTCTGAGGATCTCATGGCTACAGCGGATGGGGGGCTCAGGTCGCCTCCGTTTCGACCGAGGCCACCGCGGGGCGTCCGGCCAGCACCCGCCGCAGCCGCTCGCGGAACCACTGCAGGGGGTGGCCGATGTCGGCGTCCTCAAGCAGGCCGCGCTGGCGTAGGCAGTCTTCGTAACTCCTCAGCACGTCGCTGCGGCGAGCCACCTCCCGGGCGACGGTGTCGGCGAATTCGGGCCGCGAGGCCAGCAGGGCGCGAAAGCTGCCGCTGGGAACGACGAACAGCGTCGTGTCCTCGGAGGTCACAATGGTGAAGGGGTAGGGCACCTGGAGCAACAGCGGCAGTTCACCAAAGAACTCCCCTGCGCTGAAGGTGAACAGCTTGCGGCTCACCCGGTCCGTTTCGTGGATCGCATCCACCGCGCCACTCAGAACCATGTGGAAGGAGCGGCCCTCCTCGCCCTGGCGGACCAGCACAGTGCCGGCGGGCAGCGAGCGGCGGGCGCCGCTGCCCACCAGCTCCCGCAGGCGCCGATCATCCATGCTGCGGAAGCAGGGATGGTCGGGCAGGGACGCCCGCAGGGAGAGCCACTCCGGGCCCGCTCCGTCCTCGTCCCCCCCGCGCCGGGACGACAGCAGCTGGATCTGCTGTCGGGACCCTGCCAGTTCGATGCGGCGCTCGCGCAGCCCCTGCTCGATCGCGTAGTTGAGCGAACTGCGCAGGCTGAGGCTGGTGTGGATCGCCGAGGTCCAGGCCCAGAGCTCGAACGCCATCCCCTGGCTCTGGAGGCCGTGCAGCATCACCTTGGGAGGCGGATCGGCCAGCACCGTGGGTTCGGCGAGGGCAGCATCCAGCAGCACCTCAGTCACGGCCAGGGGGTCGCAGCCGTGCGCCACCATCACTTGCACATCCACCCGGCCATCGGAGCTCTGGTAGCTGAGGTTCTTCACCGGCGCATTGGTGATGGCCGAATTGGGCACCACGATTTCGGCGCCCTGGAAGGTGCGGATCACGGTGGAGCGGATCGAGATCTCACGGATGAAGCCGCTGGTGTCCCCGAACTCGATCTGATCGCCCACCTTCAGCTTCCCCTCCATCAGCAGGGTGAGGCCACTGGTGAGGTTGCGGGTGAGCTCCTGCAGCCCGAAGCCGATCCCCACCCCCAGCGCTCCGAAGATCACCGCCAAAGCGCCGATGTCGAGCCCCATCCCCTGGGCCACCACCACATAGCCCAGGGCGGCCAGCCCCATCGAGACGAGGGTGGCCACCGCCTCGCGCCGACCCTCCGGCAGGGAGAACAAGCACAGCACCCTCCCCGCAAGCAGCCGCTTCAGCCCCCGCGCCGCCAGGCTCACGGCCAGCAGCAGGAGCAGCACCTCCACGATCCAGAGCAGGGAGAAGCTCTGGCGGCCAAGCGGCAGCAGCGGCGCCGTGAACAACCTCTGAAGGCGCTCGAAATTCACCCCTTGTGCTCCACCATCGCCCCCTTCTAGCCCGAGGGGACGGGTCACGCTGTACCGGGCGGCTTCTGGTGCGGGCGGTGGAGCCCGCTGGGGCCATGGCGGAACTGCCGTCGTTCTGTCCCCATGGGTCAGCCCTCTACAACGCAGGGGGAGTCGCTGTCGCCGAGCACCCGATGGCCTTCGCTCCCCTGGCCACTGGAGCCTGCAGCACCTAGCCATCAGCCAGTCGGGTGACGCCATACGCCGCCAGCTGAACCTGCGCATCGGGAGCCCTGGGGGCCAAGGGATGATGGCCGGTTCATGCCTCGATGAGGGGAGCCTCGTCGAGACAGGCCTCGAGAATGCGGCAGCACTCCTGCACGTCGCTTGCGCTCTCCACCCCCTTGCTGAGCGAAAGGAAGAAGTCCCGCCACAGCGCCGGCACCGCTAGGAGGATCAGCGGCCGGCCGGCGTTGAGCGCATGGGCGGCTTCTGAGGCCGTGCCGGGGCCGCCGCCCCCGCAGACCACCACCACATCGGCGCTGAGCACGTTGATCACATTGCGGGCCTTGCCCATGCCGGTGAACACCGCCAGATCCAGGTCCGCTGTGCTCTGCCGCTCGTCACTCTTCCCTTCACCCGGCAGCACCCCCACCACCAAGTGCCCCTCCACTCGCGCCGCGCCGCGGCTGGCCGCTGCCATCACCCCCGCCGGGCGGCCACCGGTAAGCAGCACCCAACCCCGGGCGCTGATGCACTCCCCCAGCTCCTCGGCCAGGGCCACAGCCTCAGCGGAGGCGCCCTCTCCGGCGCCCATCACGCCCACCACCGTTCGCCGGTTGCTCATGCCACCTCCGGTGCCCAGCCCCGCTGGCGCACCATGTCTTTGGTCCAACCCTGGCAGCGGCGGGTGAGGTGTTCCCCGTGGGCCAGCAGGCCCTGGTGCAGCTGGCAGGTGAGCAGGGGAATGCAGTTCACCCCCGCGTGGTGGCGGAAGAAGTGGCAGGTGAGGCAGACCTTGCTGCTGCGGCTGGCCACCAGCACCTCCTCATCGAGGTAGGGCCACTGCTCGTAGCCGTCATCGTCTGCCGTTGAGCTGGGCGCCGGCCGGGTGCCGCGGGAGCGGGGCGGGGAAGCAGCCACGGCGACACCATCACAGAGAACACCTGTACTAGCAGAAGTATTCTCGTTCTGGTCAGCTCAGGCGTGACCTCAGGTGGAGCCCCAGGTGACAGAGACACGGTGAATGCCGGCTGATCGGACCGGCATCCAGGTCCCAATCTGGGTTCTCGAGGCCACCGGCCAGGGTCTGCCCGCATCAATGGCCAAGCAAGCGCAGCACCTCGGACGCCGGCCGCAGGGCACGATCGCCGCCGACCCGAATCGGCTGCAGCCGTGGACGAACGCGGTTTGGTCAGCACCGTTGGGGCGGTGTTCCGCCACGGCCCCGGTGAGAAGCACCCGAAGGCTGCGCTGGCCTGCTCGGTTCGGCAAGGGCTGGCGCGAGGCGCTTCGCGCCCCCTGCCTTCCCTGCGCGGGCCGCGCTGAGCGATCGGGTTCCTCACCTCAAGGCCATGGCCACACCCTCTGCCCCCAGCTGCGAAATCCGCCGCGTCATCGTCCACTTCTATCCCGATGGGATCAAGGGCGGCGCCCACCCATGCGAGCAGCGGTTCTTCGGGAAGCGCGGCAAGCCGGTCAAGAAGATGCGCTTCGTGCCGGCCGAGAAGGCCTTCGCGATCGCCCGCAGGCTGCAGGGCACCCGGGGCTGCACCGTCTCAGTGATCTGAGCCCCGCAAGGGGCAAGCCCCCAGGGGGCCTTCGGGCCCCCTTTTCCCCGCGCCGGCTACGGGCGACACCAGCGGGGGAGGCGGTGAAACGCGATCAAGCCTGCACCAGGCAGCCAGCAACCTTGACCCCGCAGCTGGCCAGTGCGTGGGGAAGCGCGTTCTCGAGCGTCCGACAGAGCGGAAGCCAACCGACCTGTTCCCCGGCCTGAGGCACGTCGGCAAGGATTTTCGGCGCACCCTGAGCGACATACGGGCCAACCCAACGAACACCGATGGATCTGGAACAGTTTTGGGAGGCCTATCTCTGCATCGAAGGGGCCGACGACTCCCGCCGGTGCTCCTGAGGCAGCAGCGCGCAGCCAGCCATGGCCAGGACGCCGCTGAAGGCAAGAACAACGAGCACCGGTCCGGCAGAGAGAGCCCCGTCCGCCCCGAAGCGGAGCAGGGAGAGGCTGCCGGCCAGGCCGGAGCCGCCGAGCACCAGTCCGGCTCCCAGGCCAGCCCAGGCGGGGGGCAGGGTGGAGAGGGCAAGTGCCGTCAGCGTCGTGAACAGAAGGCCATGAAGGATCCCCAGCAGCGGCAGGAGCGGTTGGAGGAGGGCAGAGGGCAGCAGCAGGGCTAGGGCCAGGCTGCTGCCGAGTGCTGGGATGGCCCTAAGGAGTGCTCCACGCTGGCCAAAGCGGTTCACCAGCTTGCCGGCCCACGGAGCCCCAAGGGCTGAGCTCAGCAACACCAGCGGTACCAGAGCGGAGAGACTGGAGGCCGCCGCTGGGGAAGCCTGCACCCGCGGCAGCAGATCCAGCAGCACCTGATTCAACCCACCGATCGCCAGGGCCAGGGCCAGCAGCAGAGCACAACGCCCCAGTGGCGGGGTCGAAGAAGCCAAAGGCGCTGACAGGGTGGTGGCTGGGGGAGTCGTTGGCGCCGCCCTCAGCAAGGGCAGCCCCAGGGCCAGGATCGTGGCTCCCAGCAGCAGCGTGAAAATTGGTCCAAGCCGCAGGGCTCCCTGGGCAAGACCGCCGGCAAAGGCACCGATTACCCCATGCGTGAGCACCAGCAGGGCCGCCACCGTCGGCAGGTGCTTCAACGAAACGGCCTCGTTGAGCAAGGCCAGACCCGGGCTCGATGTCGCCTGAACCGCCACCATCCAAACCAACATCAGCCCCGGCAATAGCAGATTTCCCATCACGATGTCCCCTTGCACTGTGCCGGCGATCGTCAGGAACACCGATGCGGCCACCAGCACGGAGACGGTGATCGGCAGCAGGCGTCCCCGTGCCTTGAAGGCCCACCGGTCGGAGAAAGCACCGCTGATCGGTTCGATCAACAGGCCCAGGAAGCCCGGCACCAGGGCGAAGGGAACCAGAAGGCTGGCGAACCCATGGCCGCTCAGCAGCACTGGCTGGTAGGCGCGGTAAATGATCCAGCCCAGCTGCAGGGAGCCCTGCAGCGCCACCACCCCCCAGGCCAGCCGCCAGTGAATCGCCATGGATGGGGGCTCGATCGGAACCGATGGCGAGGAAGTCATTGGCAACAGGAGGCGACCAGCCAAGGGTGACCGTCCAGATTCAAGGCTGCTGGGCCACCGTGTCCACTTGCCGTCGTTTCGGCCGGCACTGGAGCAGATGCATCGCTGAATGCGCCGCCGATGACTATCCATCAGACCCAATCCACCGAGCAGCAGCGCTCATTCCTGATTCGATCTGGACGATCTATGCGTCCACGATGAGCGGCATCACCTGGAGGGCCGTCACCGGCAAGGCGGTGAGCGAGCACCTGCTGATGATCGAGATCAGCAAAGCCGGCAAGCACGGGCTGCTGCTGGAAGAATCCCGCCCCTGGGATGCCACCTGCAAGGTGTGGCGCTGCCCTCGGCCCTCCGGCATCCCGAAATATCTCTGGGCGCTGCTCGAGCAGAAACTGCGCCACATCGTGCCGCGTCAGAAGCCTGGCCCTGCGGCGGTTCCGGCGAGGCGCCCCCGGCGTGGGCTGTCCTCCCGGGAGGTCACCCTGTCGGGCCTGGTCCCATTCCCTGCCTTCCTGGCGATGGAGCTGCTCGAAGCCCACCACCCTGATCTCTATCGCCGGGAGTTCGGCTTCCGGGCCTGATCGCGTCCCGCCGGGGCGGCGGAGGAGCGAAGCGAGCCAGAGCCTCACGGGCCCCCTTGATCAGTCCTCCCGCTCTACCAGCGGGAACAGGCGCAGGGCAGCGGCTGAGGCAATGGCATCAGCCAGGGGGAGGTGCTCCAGCACCAGGGCATCCCAAGCCCTGGGACGCTGCTCCTCAGCGGCTCTGCACCAGGTTTCAGGTCTCCAAAAAAAGAATCCGGGCACTCTCAATGACGAGTTCAAGTGCGTCGCGCTGTCCATCAAGTTCAGCCCATTCCCAATCACGCAATTCCACGTGAAGGCCAGTTGCACCCTCCTTGATCTGCACATAGGCGCTGACCTGAAGAGCACCACGACTGACCTTGACCAGGCGACAAGGACGCACGATGAGTGTTTGGGAAGCCGATGTCGCGCCAGCGGGAGCCAGCCGCAAGTGATTCGCTCGCAATCCGATCCAGGTGTGTTGCTGGTTGTGAGCCATGCGGCGTACGTCAATCACAAGCCCCCAATGGCTTGCGAGGCACTGCTGAGGACTCAGCCAGGTGATCGGGCTGAGGTTCTTGCATCCTGTGAGCCTGGCCACTGCCAGCTGTCCGGGCTGGGCAAACAACTGCTGCGTCGCTCCCTGTGCCACGAGGCGCCCGCCGTCGAGCACCAGCAATTCATCACTGAGGCGATGCGCTTCATCGATGTCGTGCGTCACCAGCAGGATGGGCGTACCTGAGCTGCGCTGCAGATCATCAATCCACTGCTGCAGCCGGCGGCGACGGAAGCTGTCCTGGGAGCTGAGCGGTTCATCGAGCAACAGCAGCTCGGGCTGCACCGCCAGGGCCCGTGCCAGGGCAACCCGCTGACACTGGCCGCCCGACAGCTGATCCGGGAACTGGTTGGCCTGATCCTGGAGCCCCACAGCGGCCAGCAGCCTGACCACCCGGACGCGGCGTTGCTCCCGGTTGAGCTGATCCAACCCGAACGCCACATTGGCGGCCACGCTGAGATGGGGGAACAGTGCGTGCTGCTGAAACACCATGGCGATCCGCCGGTGCTGCGGCGCTACCCAGATTCCCCGATCGGTGTCGCAGAGCAGCCGCTGCCCGAGCTGGATGCGGCAACCCTGAGGCCGCTCAAGCCCTGCGATGCAGCGCAGCAGCAGGCTCTTGCCTGCACCCGACGGGCCCAGCACCGCCAGCCGCGCCGCCTGGCTGCTCCAGTTCAGTCCCAGCTGAAACGAGTCTCGCTGCAGCTGGATCGCCACCTGCAGCTGTGCGTTGGGGCAGGGTTGGGGCTCGCTCATCGGCTCAGCCGGCACCCTAAACTCCTCCTCGACGTTGCTGGCGGTTGACGATCGCTGCGCGGGAGTGGCTGATCGGCTGCGATTGAGCAGTTCCACCAAGGCCAGACAGCCACCGTTGAGCAGCAGCACCACGGCTGTGAGCCGCCAGGCCTGAGGCAGGGTCCCGTTCTCCACAGCGCTGTAGATCGCCAGTGGCAGCGTCTGGGTTCGGCCAGGGATGTTGCCGGCCAGCATCATCGTGGTGCCGAATTCCCCAAGGGCCCGCGCAAAGCTGAGGCTCAGGCCCGCCAGCAGGCCGGGGCGGATCAGAGGCAGGGTGACCCTCCAGAACGCTCGCACCGGACTGCAGCCCAGTCCGAGGGCCACCGCCTCGAGGGCTGGATCGAGTTGTTCCAGGGAGGCCAGCGTGCTGCGGTACATCAGCGGAAAGGCCACGACCGCCGCGCTGATGACCGTGGCGCTCCAGCTGAACACCACGCTGATGCCGATTCCCTCCAGGGGTGCCCCCAGAGGCCCCTGCGGTCCCAGCAGTTGCAGCAGCAGAAACCCAAGCACCGTTGGCGGCAGCACCAGCGGTGACAGCAACAGCAGGTCCACCACGGCACGTCGTTGCCCTTGCCAGCCTCGTAACCAAAGGGCGGCTGCGATCGCCGGCGGGCTCAGTAGCAACACCGCCAGAGCGGCTGCCCGCAGCGACAGCAGTAGCGGCGACCAGGTGCTTTCCAGGGCGGGGCTCAGCGCAGTGCGGGCAGGGGGGAGAAGCCGGCGCGGATGAAGGCGCTGCGGGCTGCAGGACTTTGCAACCCATCGAGATAAGCCTTGGCCACAGTGGGTTGCCGACTACGGCGGATCACGGCACCGCTGTAAAGGATCGGGCTGTGACTGGCTGCTGGGGCGGTGGCAGCGATGCGTAGGTTGCTCACGCCGAAGGTGTCGCTCCGATACACCAAGCCTGCGTCTGCGTTGCCGCTGGCAACGGCGGCGGCAACGGCCCGTACGGAGCCGAGAGGCACGAGTTTGGGCTGCAAGTTAGTGCTGAGCTTGTAGTGGCGCAGCACCTGCCGTGCGTAATCCCCGGCCGGCACGGCGTTGTCACCAATGGCGATGCGCCGGATGCGAGAGCTATCCAGGTCGGCGAAGCCCACCATGCCCTTGCGCTGTGCGGGCACCACCAGCACCAGCTGGTTGCTGATCAGGTTGCGGCGAGTTGCGGGCTGCAGCAACTTGGCCTGCTCCAGCGCGTCCATCTGTTTGGTTCCTGCAGAGAGGAACACATCCACCGGAGCCCCCTGCTCGATCTGGCGTTGCAGCGTGCCTGAAGCGCCCAGGTTGAACTGGGGTGGAGGGACGCGCTGGCTGCGGGAAAACGCTGGTGCCAGACCCTGCAGAACATTGGTGAGGCTGATGGCAGCACTGACCAGCAGGGGCTCTGGTGAGGGGGCCTTCTGGGCGGTGGCGGGTTGTTGGCTGTTCAGCAGAAGGGTCAGGCCTACAACCCCAAACAACCCGCCGAACTGCCGGCAGGGACGGATCTTGATCATGGTGGATGCCCTGTGCCTGATCGGCACCATTCTCCCGGCAGCCCCCAGCCCTCAGAAGGGCAGCTTCCGCATGACGGCAGGTTCCATCGACCTGGCGGGTTGAGCATCCTGCCGCTCGCAGAGCTCCTTATCCACCACCTCTGCGAGACGCCGCAGGGAACGGAGGCAGCAGCAATCGCTCAGCTCCACCAGGTAGCGGGAATCAGGCCACTGGAGACAGGAGCGGGGGGCAACGTGAACGCGAGCCATGGCAGGCGCAGCACAGGACGTCGCCTTCGCTCGGGGCGGGGCGCGTCAAGGACCCGTGCCACTCGTCCGACGTGCCGCGGATTCGGCACCACCAGCTGCGCAGCAGCAAACTCAGTCCGCTGGGAGGTCTCGATCCTTGATGCGCCCCGCACCATGAGGAGGCCTGTGTGGAGCCCAACCACCAGGACCCTGTGGGTACGTCCGGCGGTGGTAGGGGACCCAAGGGCCTCCTCGGCAGAAGTAGGCCTGGCCTTAATTGGCCAGAGACTGCGGCACACCGGCCAAGCTGCTCTACCGCCTCAATCCAGGTGATCTCAGTTTCCCAGGCCGCCTCAATGCCCGCACTGATCTGATCTGGGCTAGGTGCACGAGGAACCCGGCCAGTGCCGGCAGTACCTCCTCTGCCAGCCTGTTGATCTGCTCCTATTCGTAGGGCTGATCGCTCCAGCCGCACTCCAGGGGCCGGCCCTGGTGACTGAGGGCCAGCAGAATGCGCGCCATTCGCTGTCGGTTCATGTCGTTGCGCCGTACGGCCTCCATCGGCCTGCTGGCGATGGTGCCGGTGTCCATCGCCGCCGAGGCCCTGCACTGGGGAGATGGCGCCGTGTTCGTGACCTCGGCGATCGCGATCATCCCCCTGGCCATCTGGCTCAGCACCGCCACTGAGGAGCTCTCGATCACCCTGGGCCCCTGGATCGGCGCTCTGCTCAACGCCGTGTTCGGCAATGCCACCGAGTTGATCATCGCCCTGGTGGCCCTCAAGGCCGGCCTGGTGGAGATCGTGAAAGCGAGCATCACCGGCACGGTGATGGCCAACCTGCTGCTGGCCCTGGGGCTCTCGATGCTGGTGGGGGGCATCGGCCGCAGCGAGCAGACCTTCCAGCCGGTGGTGGCACGGGTCAACGGCTCGGCCATGACTTTAGCGGTGCTGGCGATGCTGATCCCCAGCCTCTCGGTGCTCTCGGGCGGCCATACGGCGGAAAGCACCCAGGGCTTCTCCACCTTCGTGGCCTGGGTGCTGCTGGCGGTCTACGGCCTCACCCTGCTGTTCTCGCTGCGCACCCACCGCAGCCTCTACGAGGTGGCCGAGGCCGATCTGGAAGCCCAGGAGAGCACGGCCCACGGGCAGACCGGTGCAAGCGCCAGCAAGCCGCCGCTGCTGCCCTGGATGGGGGTGCTGCTGGCGGCCACCGCTGTGCTGGCCTACGAATCGGAGCTGTTCGTCGGCGTGGTGGAGACCGTGACCGAGGGCCTGGGGCTCACGGCCCTGTTCACCGGTGTGGTGCTGCTGCCCCTGCTGGGCGGTACGGCCGAGTACCTCACCGCCGTGACCATGGCCCACAAGAACAAGATGGATCTCTCGGTGTCGGTGTCGCTGGGCTCCACCCTGCTGGTGGCCCTGCTGGTGGTGCCGGTGCTGGTGCTGATCGGGCCGCTGCTGGGCCATCCCCTCGATCTGAGCTTTGATGTCTATGAACTCGTGACGGTGATCACAGCGGTGGTGGTCAGCAACCTGGTGAGTGTCGATGGCCGCTCCGACTGGCTGGAGGGGGTGCTGCTGCTGGCGGCCTACCTGATCCTGGCGGCCGGCTTCTACTTCCAGGCGGCCTGAGCGCCATGGCCGCCACCCCCGACGAACGACCGGTGCTGCCGTTCCGCAGCCGGGCGGCCCTTGCCCGGCTCAAGGATCTGCCGGCCCTGCAGTTGCTGCTGGCGGTGTTCGCCACCCTGGCGGCCCTGGTCCTGGGCTGGACCTGGCTGGCCCTGCTGGGGGGGCTCCTCACCCTGGTCCTCTCCCTGCTGCAGCTGCTGCCGCCCCTGTGGGTGGTGCTGCGCTCGCGGCTCGAGGAGCCCGCCACGGTGCAGACCCTGGCCCTGCTCGGTCTGGTGCTGGGGGCGGTGGCGATCAGCTTGGCCCTGGGCTGGTGGGAACCCCTGGCCGCGATCTACCGCAGCGGCGACTGGACCGCGATCGGGGCCGTCGGGGAGGGGGTGATCGGAGCCTTCGGCCAGATCCTGGTGGCCTTCGTGGCCTTGGTGATCGCCTGGCGCCAGTTCGTGGTCGACCAGCGGCTCACCACCCAGCAGAACCGCATCACCCAGGCCCAGACCATCGACAGCTTCATTCAGGGCCTCTCCGAGCTGATCAGCGATGAGGACGGCTTGCTGGAGGACTGGCCCCTGGAGCGCATGCTGGCCGAGGGCCGCCTTGCGGCGGTGTTGGGCAGCATCGACAGCGAGGGCAAGGCCAAGATCCTGCGCTTCCTCGCCCACGCCCGACTGCTCACGCCCCTGCGCCGGGACCAACGCCTGGGCCGGGCGATTCTCGACGGGGAGGGCAACTACGAGGTGGACCGCCTCGATGGGGTGCCCGTGATCTACCTGAACCAGATGCTGAGGGGGGTGGATCTTTCGGGCGCGGACCTGCGGGGGGTGGATTTCAACGGCGCCAACCTGGGCGGGTCCAACCTGCGGGGTTCCGATCTGGCGGATGCCAACCTGGCGGCAGTCAACATCAGTGGCGCAGATCTCGAGGGCGCCCGTCTGGAACGTACACGTTTTTTCTACGGCACTGCCGAAGCGGCCACACCGGCGGATCCACGAACACTTCCGGATTTCGAATCTGGAGCCGGCACCGGCGCGATCGTTGAGAACGCCAACCTCTCCGACCTGCGCCAGCTGGACGCCGCGACACGCCTATACCTGGCCTCCTGGGGTGGAAGCCGATCCCGTCAGAGCCTTTCCGGCAGCCTCAAGGCCATTCCCAGCAAGCTGGAGCGTTAGCTAGGTCTGGCCGCCTGAGCAGGCATGGCACTGCCGGGGAAGCCGGACGCCGTGTTGGGTCTCAACAGTCCGCTCGTTTGGGTTGGGCTCAGTAGCGCCTCCCTTCTCTCCCTGCACCGGCAGCAAACAGTTCGCTGCCTTTGTCTAGGTCACCTGAGGCTTTCTGGAGTCAGCTGCTTCTGGCACCAGCGAACGGCCGATCAGAACGATCCGATGCTGAACAGCAGTTGCAGCATCGCGAATCCCGTCAGACAGGTGGCGGCCAACAGCGGGATGATATGTAACACGATTGGGGCTCCTCGCCCTTCGGTCTACCCATGCTGCCTTCACCATCCCTGCCGATGAAGGGGGGATGTGGAAAACAACAGACACAATCGCTGATGAAGTTGTGTTGCTGATGGTGTGATGGACCATTCCCGCATCCTTCATGACACGAACCGCTGGTACACCCAGCGCACCTAGCCATCCACTGGCGTGGACCCCAAAAACTGATCCAGCCCTTATGAGAGCTTGCCTAACGGCCAGACCGGGCTGGGACTCCACCGAACTGAAGAAGGCGATGCTCAAAGAGCTTGCCGAGGGCAACGTCTGAGCCCGGAACGGCGCCGCCGGAGGTGGTGGCCGAGTGCAAAGCCAACCTGGCGGAGGCGGAAGCCCAGGCACAGCTGGCGCAGAAACGACTGGCGGATTTGGCGGGATGAGCTGTGGGGCGCGGCTTGCGAGCTGATGGGGGGCTTCGCTCAGATCCAGCGGCGCTTTCGGAAGTACACGATCAGCAGCACCCCGATCGCCACCATCACCGCCCAGACGATGTAATAGCCCACTTTCCACTTGAGCTCGGGCATGTGCTCGAAGTTCATGCCGTACACACCGGCGAGGAAGGTGAGGGGGATGAAGATCGTGGAGATCACGGTGAGCACCTTCATCACCTCATTCATGCGGTTGCTGAGGCTGGAGAGGTAGGTGTCATGCAGGCTGGCCAGGGAATCCCGCGATGTTTCCACCATGTCGATCACCTGCACGCTGTGATCGTAGAGATCGCGCCAGAACACCTTGGTGCGCTCGCCCAGCAGTTCAGATTCGCTGCGCACGATCGCCCCCACCACCTCCCGCAGGGGCCACACAGCCCGCCGCAGGATCAGCATCTGCTGCTTGAAGCGGTGGATCCTGTTGATGTCGCCCGGACTGGGATTGCTGATCACCTGCTCGTCGATCAATTCCACCCCCTCGCCGATCCGCTCCACCGCCAGGAAGTAGTGGTCCACCACGGCGTCCATCAGGCAGAAGGCCAGGTAATCGGCCGGCATGGTGCGCACGCGACCACTGGCGGTGCGCAGTCGCTTGCGCACGCTCTCGAACACATCTCCCTCGTCCTCCAGGAACGAGAGCACCCAGGTGGGGCCCAGGATCAGGCTCACATGCTCAATCGTCACCCCGCGCGCGGGCCCGCCGTCGTCGAGCATCTTCATCGCCAGGAAGGCATAGCCGCCGAACTCCTCCCACTTCGGCCGCTGGGACGTGTTGGCGATGTCCTCGCGGGTCAGGGGGTGCAGATCGAAGGCATCGCCCAGCTCGTCGATCAGCCCGGTGTCGTGAACGCCATTCACGTTGATCCAGCAGACCGTGGGGCCGGCCAGGCAGGTGAGGCAGGTGGCCACATCGGCCTGGTGCCACTCCCGGATCGCCTCGGCGCTGTATTCGATGATGTCGATGGTGGCCCGCTCGCGCCGCTGCTGGCCCACGAACACCGTGGTGCCTGGCACCTGGAAGGCGGTGTCACTGGCGGTGTGGCCCTTGCTGCTCCTGCTCACCATCCTGTTGCCGGGCTGCTGCTGGGGGAGTCTGGCGCCACTGGGCCCAGATCCACACGGCCCTGGCCACATGGAGCACGGCTCTCGACAACCTGATCGCCAACAACCCGGCTGAATTCCCGATCGACCCGAAGCTTCCCTACAGCAGCGAGGGCTGGTGGTCCACCGGATTCAGCTGGGGGGCCAGTGGCCACACCTCAGCCGCCAGCTCCTGGAGGCGGGCCTGGATGTGCTGGCTGGCATAACCCCCATCTGTGGTCCAACGGCGGTGAGAGCTGATGGTGTTCTGGAATCAGCTGTAGCCAAATCGACGTACGTACCAGGTCTTCACCAGCTGGGTGAGGAGGCAGTAGCCGAGCAGGATGGCCGACAGCCAGGCGAAGTAGACGAGGGGCAAATGCACCATCCCCAGCGCCGAACCGATCGGTGTGTAGGGAATCGCAATGCCGGTGGCCATCACTACGACGGTGACCATCGCCATCAGGGGTGCCGGGTTGCTTTGGAGGAAGGGGATATGGGCGGTACGGATGATGTGCACGATCAGCGTCTGAGTCATCAGACTTTCGACGAACCAGCCGGTTTGGAACAAGGCCTGACTCTCCACCGTGTTGGCGGAAAAGACGAACCACATCAGGGCAAACGTGGCATAGTCGAACAGAGAACTGACCGGGCCGATGAACACCATGAAACTCCTGATGTCGTTCAACCTCCACTTACGGGGCTTCTTGAGATAGTCGGGATCGACATGATCAAAGGGAATGCCGGTCTGAGAGAAGTCGTAGAGAAGGTTGTTCAGCAGGATCTGCACCGGCAGCATCGGCAGAAAGGGCAACACGATGCTTGCCCCCAGCATGCTGAACATGTTCCCGAACGCCGAGCTGGTACCCATCTTAATGTACTTGGCAATGTTGCCGAAGGTGCGGCGTCCTTCCATCACACCGGCATTCAGCACCAATAGGCTCTTCTCCAGCAGCACGATGTCGGCCGATTCCTTGGCGATATCCACCGCCGTGTCCACCGAAATTCCGATGTCAGCTTCGCGCAGGGCGGCGGCGTCGTTGATTCCGTCGCCCATGAACCCGACGACATGCCCACGGTTGCGCAGCAGCTTGATGATCCGTGATTTCTGCAGTGGCGAGAGCTTGGCGAAAATCGTCGTCGACTCCACCATTACGCCAAGCCTGGCATCGTCGGTGGCCTCAATCTCTCTCCCCAGCAGAACTCCCTCTACGGCCAGGCCCACGTCCTTGCAGGTTTTGCGGGCGATCACCGGGTTGTCTCCAGTGAGCACTTTCACGACCACACCACCACGATTGAGATCGCGAATCGCCTGGGCAGCTGAATCCTTGGGGGGATCGAGGAAGGCGATCAGTCCCACGAAGGTGAGATCACACTCGTCCGAGAGGGCGTAAGGTCCCCTTTGAATAGGTACTTCCTTGTAGGCCACCGCGATCACCCGCAGGCCATCATCGTTCAGATCCTCGCTCAACTTCAGCACCTGCTGGCGGATGGCCGTCTCCATCGGTTGGATGACCTGCCCATCCTTGAGGTTGCTGCAGATGGCGATGATCTCCTCCACGGCCCCCTTGCAGATCAGCTCATGGTGGTGATTCTCTTCCTCGACCACGACTGACATCCGTCTGCGCTGGAAGTCGAAGGGGATCTCATCAATCTTGGCAAAGTTCTTCTCCACCTTCAGTGCAGCGTGGAGTTCGATGTGTTCGAGCACCGCCACATCCAGAAGGCTCTTGAGCCCCGTCTGGTGGAAGCTGTTGAGATAGGCCAGCTCCAGCACCTCCTCACAGTCCCTGCCGCGATAATCAAGGTGCCTTTCGAGCACGATGCGGTCCTGCGTGAGGGTGCCGGTCTTGTCGGTGCAGAGGATATTCATCGCACCGAGGTTCTGGATCGAGTCGATGTTCTTGACAATCACCTTCTGCTTCGCCATCGCGATGGCACCTCGGGAGAGGTTGGCGGTCACGATCATCGGCAGCATCTCCGGGGTGAGCCCAACGGCCACAGAAAGCGCGAAGAAGAAAGCTTCACCCCAGTTGCCCTTGCTGATGCCGTTGATCAGGAACACGGCCGGCGCCATCACGGCCATGAAGCGCAGGAGCAGCAGGCTCACGTCACTGATGCCCCGATCGAAGCTGGTGCGGCTGCGAACACCTGTCACCGTCTTGGCCAGCATTCCCAGGCAGGTGCGCTCTCCCGTCTCCACCACCACCGCCGTGGCGGTGCCGCTGATCACGTTGGTGCCCAGGAAGCAGAGGTTCTCCAGCTCAAGGGGCTCCCGGAGCTCCATCTGACGGGGAGGCAGCGTGCTGTGCTTCTCCACCGGCAGGGATTCTCCAGTCAGGGCGGCCTGGCTGACGAACAGGTCCTTGGAGCTCAGCACCCGCACATCGGCGGGGATCATGTCGCCGGCGGCGAGTACCACCACGTCCCCAGGAACGAGCCGATCGATCGGCTCCTCCTGATGTCCGGGGGCATCAGCACTCAGGTGCAGGCCGAGGTCGGCGGCGAGACCAGGGGTGATGTCCTTGCGAGCATCGTGCCGTTTCACTGTTGCGGTGGTATGCACCAACCGGCGCAGGGATTCGGCCGCCCTCAGTGATCGGTACTCCTGCGAAAAGCGCAGAAGCACGCTGAAGAGAATCATGCTGGTGATGATCACCGCTGCCTTGCTGTCCCCCGTCAGCAGAGAAAGGGCCGCCAGGGAGGCCAGGAGGATTACCAGCGGATTCTTGAAGGTCTTGAGGAGCTGCACCTCCCAGGAGACAGGTTTCTCATGGGCGATCTGATTCGCCCCGACCCTGGCGAGGCGGAGTTCCGCCTGCAGAGCGCTCAGACCTTCGCCGCTGGTGTTCAACCGGGCGAGCAGTTCATCGGTGCTTTCCCTGGCCGCGCGCAGCAGTTGCTCATTGGCCGATTCCCCCTGGAGTTCCTCCTGCGGCGACGCCCCTGGAGTCGCAGCCGTAAGGGTGTTCTCGACAGGCCAGCGGAGTCGAAGCGCCATGGTCTGCCGGCCCGGTGGGGTTAGGTGCAGTGGAGTGGATCCGACTGTGCCTCCTGAAAGGTACCGGCGGCCGATGGGATCGGGTGAAGAAAGCAGGCCTGCTACGGCTAAACCCTCCTCACAGTGGAATCCCTTGTCATTCCAGGCCTTGGGATCCTCGATCGGTTCGAAGTGGGTGAGCACGTGGGTACGTGGCGGTTCCGCCACGCAAGGAACCGTTCGAGGTAGAGGCCTGGCTGCAGGATCCAGAAGGAAACCGGCTGCTTCTGCTGATCAGCTGAGCCATTTCCCCAGCCTGGTGTGACGCCAGCCGCCCAGGTGGTTCTTCACGGCCACTGCCAGGGCCTTCTTCTGGCCCCCGCGCACCACCAGCTGCTTGCCGCCGCTGAGGCCAACGTGGCGGCTTGCAGCGGCCCCAACCGTCCGACCCAGAGGACGGCGAACAGGGCCGCAAGCGGTCGCAGGTCCAGACGATCTAAGGCAGCGTGGGCATGGCACGGTCCCCTCAGACTCGCTCCCTGTGAAACCTCTCAGCCAGGAGTCAGGCCACGCAGATTGGGAGCAGCCCAACCGGATCCACAGGCGTCGCTGATGTGTGGCCGCTACTCACTCACCACAACGATCGATCAATTGCTGCCAAGGCTCAAGGGTCCGTTGCCGGAGGGTCTCCTCAAGCACTACCAGCCCCGGCAGCAGGTGCGGCCCGGCGAACCGCTGCTGATCCAGCGTCAGCAGCAGGGCCTGCTGGAGGTGGGCTACGCGCAGTGGGGCCTCGTGCCGAGCTGGCTGAAGGACACCCGCGGCAAAAGCCGGCCAATCAATGCCCGCAGCGAGACGGTGAGCCAGAAGCCGTTCTTTCGTGGTCCCTGGCGCCATCACCGCTGCCTGCTGCCGGCCGATGGCTTCTACGAATGGCGGCCGTCACCGGAGGGGGAAGGCCATGGCCCCAAAGGGAAGAAGCAGCCCTACTGGATCCGCCGTCAGGACGGCGCCCCCTTCTGGTTGGGCGGGTTGTGGGACCACTGGATCGGTCCCGATGGCAGCGAACTCCAGACCTGCTGCATCCTCACCACCACCCCCAACGCCCTGCTGCGCCCGATCCACGACCGCATGCCGGTGGTGATCAACGATGGCTGGGAAGAGGCCTGGTTGCTGCCGGAAGCAGCCGCTGAGCTGCGGGGGCTGGAGGCGCTGCTGGCCCCGTGGGATCCCGCCGGTTGGGAGGCGATTCCAGTCGACGGGTTGTGATCTACAAACTTGCTCTGATCATCGATTGATGAAGAGGAGCCCAACCCTGAAGTATTCAATTCCCAAGCTTCTTGTCTAGCCACTGCGTCACCACATAGACACCGATAAACATCGGCAGCTACGCGATCCACATGTTGGGGAGATCAAGCTCTGAGTTGTTGATCAGAACAAGTCCGCCATAACTAATCAGGCCATAGATCAATGCTCTACGCAGTGGTCCAACAAGTTTCGTCAAGTGAGATGCAACAGTTGCTTCGATTGATTCTATCTGCAGTAAAGAATGACTGTCTTCCCAGGGCGAGATCAGGCCTGCGGATGGCGAATGGTTCGGCAGCACAAGCTGCTGGCAGCAGCAGCTTGTGCTGAACGTCCAGATCTTCTCAATCGAATCAAACTGCTCATCCAGCTCACAGGGGGGCTGCTCATCGCAGAACGGGTGGCCGCTCAGATCAGCTCCGGATGGAGGGGATCTCCCTTGAAGGGGCCGCTGACAGCGCTGGTGATCCAGCCGCCATAGAAACCCCCTTGCTGGGGACGCACCCGTTCGCCATCCACCCAGCAGCCGTCCATTTGGGCTTGATACAAGGCGAACCAGCCGGCCAGGGCCGCGAAGGCCGCTGTCGGCTCGGGGTAGTGCCAGAGGGGCCGCTCGATCCGCCGCGTCCCCACCACCAGATCGAAGTAATGGGCCACACCCTTCCACTCACAGAAACTACGGCCAGGCACCGGCTCAAGCCGATTCAGCGCGATGGAATCCGGTGGCAGGTAGTAGGTGGATGGAAGGTTTCGAGCACCTGCAACGCGTGGTGGGTTTCGCAGAGCAACTCGCCGAGGGCTCGGACCAGCACATGGGAGTGGCTGGCGCGCAAAGCCGGAGGCCGGGGGTAGTCGGCGACTTTCTCTGCTGATGATGCCTCCATTGCGACGCTTCAGTGACGACCATGGCTCCACTCCACCATGGCTCCACCACCCTCCGATCGGTTGTCGCTGCGTCTCGATCGGGCCCTGGTCCGACTGGGCGGCACGGCTCTGATCCCCGTGCTGATGCTGGCGCTGGCCTGCGCCGGCCTGATCGGCGGGGGCCTTGCGGGCCTGGTCCCTGAGTTGGGGCCGTCGCCAGGCGCGCCCGGCGATCGTCCCCACCTGAGTCGCGTGGTCAGAACCAATGGTGGGGATAGGGATCCTCCTCGGGCCGCAGACGGCTGAACAGCACCGCCATCAGCGTCAGCAACAGGGAACCCGTCAACATCGGCATCACCACAAATCCAGGCTGGACCCTGAGCAGGACGCCGAGCAAGGCGACGGCTCCGGCGGGGGGATGCAGGCAGCGCAGCCATTGACCCAGGGCAATCGTGACCCCAACGGCCAGGCCCATCGACCAGGGAGTGCTACCCAGCGTTGCCACGCAGACCACACTGACGGCTGCCGCCACTGTGTTGCCCAACACGATGTTGCGTGGCTGGGCCAGGGGGCTGCTGGGATGGCCGAACAACAGCACGGTGGAGGCCCCGAAGGGTGCGACCACCAACGGGTAGTGACTCCAGGAGCTGATCAGACTCAGAGCAGTGATCGCTAGCAGACCACCCAGCCAGGACGCCAGGACCTCATGGCGCTCAAAGCGCGGCTGAAAGGCCCGGCCGCGCCTCCGCTGCTCCTGGATCAGGCGCCAAGCCATCACTTTTGTAGCAGATGACACAATTTAAGCGCTGCCTTCATCGGCCGGCTCCCATGTGACTGCTGGCCAGTCCACGCCGATGGGGACCGGGCGGCCCGGGCTCCGGAGCGATGCCGGCTGAAGCGAAGGTGGCCAGCGTTGAGGCGCTGCTCCAAGAGCTGCCGGAAAGGGGCCAATGAGGAGCCAAGGGCTAGGTCCGGTTGCAGGGCTTGGTGAGGTTCACTCCCATCGTTGGCTGATGGAAAGCCGTTGCAGTTCTCGGACGCGAGCTGATCCAGCCTCAGTGCCCCATCAAAAGGCATCCGGATCAGGCGTTCCCGATCGATCGGCGTCCGCCAGAAAGGCTGGCTGACACGGACAGCTAAGCCGCAGCGGCCTCGATGATCGCCGTTGTGGAGGCCTCCACCGCGCGGGCCACCTCCCTCAGGGAGGGATCGGCCGAGAGGCTGGCGAGCATCGCCTCGGGGCGGATCATGCCGATGCGGGTCGTGCCGGCTTCTGTGTAGACGGAGATCCGGCAGGGCAGTGCCATGTTGAGCGCCATCGAGGTGCTGAGCACTGTGGCGGCCTGCTGGGGGTTGCACACCTCGAAGATGCGGCACTGCTCCAGGAACGGCTGACCTTTGCTGCGCAGGGTGTGGCCCAGATCATGCACGGCCAGCACTCCGAAGCCCTGGTCCACCTCCGCCTCCTGGAGGGCGCTACTGGCCTCCTCGAAGGATTTGGGCGTGTCGGGGATGAAAAACGGGTCCATAGGTGTGATCAGCAGGTCGGTGTCAAGGTGTGCCGTACCAGCTGCGGTACCACTGGGTCATCTGCTCGGTCTCCCGGCTCTGGGCCTTCACCATGGCCTGCTGCATCGCCCGCAGCTGCGGATGCTGGCTGTTGGCCTGGGCCATCGAGGCCATCATCACGCCCATGCGGTGATGGGGAATCATCTGCTCGATGAAGGCCCGATCGAAATCAGCGGCGTTCTTCAGCCACTCGACATCGGTGCCCATCATCCCCATGCCCCTTCCAGGCCCCCCCATCATTCCGCCCCTGCCGCCCATCCAGCCCCCCCAGCCGGAATAGACCCCACGGCCATAACTTCCCCCCCAGGCAGGTACATCACCGCCGAACCACTGCCGGTACCAGATCCGCATCTGGGCGTTCTCCTGGGTCTGGCTGGCCTTGATGCTCTTGGCCAGCTCCTTGATCTCGGGCCTCTTCGCGCGGGTGAGAGCGAGATCCGCCATGGCGATCGCCCCCTCATGGTGGGGAATCATCATCACGATGAAGCGCTGATCGTTCGGGCCCATTCGTCCGGCCCCGTCCCACCCCATGCCGGGACCAGGCTGCTGCCCTCCGCCCCAGCCCTGGGCAAGGCAGGGGCTGTTGACGAGCAACGCCAGGGCGCAGGCTCCTCCGGCCGCCAGGTGAAGAACCACGGCGGATCGTTTTCCTGGGAAGCGATGGTGGACCTGGGCCATGGATCCGGCCTCCAAGGCTGCGGGTGTGTTGATCTCCACCCTGGCCACGCCGGCATGGTCCGAGGGGCCTTCGTGGGATTGCTTCACTGACCCACCGCACTGCCGGCGGATCAAACCCACAGGACAATCTTCTGATGCAACAGTTTCAGAATGGTCACAGGGATAACAGCCACAGGCGCAGGTATCGAACCGATCCGTTCACGCGCCACGTCCTGACCCTGTTGCTGACCTGTTGGTGGCTGTCAGCTCCGGTGCTGGCGGCTGAATTGGAGGAGTGTCGGGTCCTGCTCGATCAACGAAATGCCCTGGCCGAGCAGGCGATGAAGGCCGAAATCGCCCTGGTTAGAACCATCCGTGAGCGGATCTGCCCTGTCCTCAGCCAGCAGGCCGATGGGGCCAATGCCAACGACCGCAACGAGCTGACCATCGACTACCAGGCCCTGATCGAGTGCCGCCACAGGGCGGAAGAACAACTGCTGCGCAGCCAGCGGGTTCTCTACGTCAACCGCCAGCAGTTCAGGTTCTACACGGCGTCTGGAGCCAACCTGGCCTGGCAAGCCGATGGGCTGGATCAGGAGTTGCGGGATCGGGAGTGCTCCCAGCTGCGTTGATCAGCAACCTGCAGCCACCCGGTGCCGCCAGATCCTTGACCCTGAAGTGACTACAGGCTGTTTGATGGGGTCTGGATGGCTTGACCATGGCGGAACCTTGCTGTGACAGCGGAACCAGCGGGCGGACGGCCGGAGCCACCACGGAGCCGCAGCCGGAGCCGGCAAGCGCCAGAGAAACGCTATTTCGGATCAGCGCGATGGATTGCGCCACGGAGGAAGGCGAGATCCGCCATGCCCTCGCAGGTGTCGACGGCATCCGCGGCCTGAGGTTCCTTCTGGCCGAGCGCGTTCTGGCGATCGATGCCGAAGCGGCCGCGCTCAACTCCGCCCTTGCTGCGATTCGCCGGCTGGGATTCAACCCGGAGCCGATCAGCCCAGATCACCGGCCGTCCGCGGCCCAGACCCGCGCCGAACGGCGCCGTGAACGAATCCGCCTGGGGGGTTCCCTGGCGCTGGCGATCACGGCGGAGCTGCTGCATCTGGTCGTTCCCCCCTTCCCGGGCCATGAGCTGTTGGAGATCGGGATCGCCATCACCGCGATCGCCCTGGCGGGTTTCTCCGTGTTTCGCAAGGGCCTCGCGGCCCTGCGCCAGGGTCGGCTCAACATCAATGCGCTGATGAGCGTGGCGGTCACGGGCGCTTTCCTGATCGGCCGCTTCCCGGAGGCCGCCATGGTGATGGCGCTCTATGCCGTGGCCGAGGCGATTGAAGCGCGGGCCGTGGAGCGGGCCCGCCAGGCGATCACCAGCCTGATGGCCCTGGCCCCCGATGAGGCGGAGTTCCGCCAGAGCGATGGCCGCTGGCAGCGCGTGTCCGCCAGTGCTGTGGCCATCGGCGATGTGGTGCGGGTCCGCCCGGGAGAACGGCTGCCGCTCGATGGCACGGTGATCAGTGGCGAGAGTGCGATCAACCAGGCCCCGATCACTGGCGAAAGCTTGCCGGTGGACAAAGGCCCAGGGGATGAGGTGTTTGCGGGCACGATCAACCAGGGCGGCGCCCTCGAGATCCAGGTGACGGCGCCCGCCTCGCTCAGCACCCTGGCGCGCATCATCCAGGCCGTGGAGGAAGCCCAGGCCTCCCGCGCCCCGATCCAGCGTTTCGTCGATCGCTTCGCGGCCCGATACACCCCGGCGGTGTTCGTGGTGGCCCTGGCCGTTGCCCTGCTGGCGCCGCCCTTGCTGGGGTTCACCCCCCTGCAGGCCATCTACAAGGCACTGGTGCTGCTGGTGATCGCCTGCCCCTGCGCGCTGGTGATCGCCACACCGGTCACGGTGGTGAGCGGCCTGGCCACCGCCGCCCGTCGCGGCATCATCATCAAAGGCGGCCTCTACATCGAGGAGGCCCGCAAGATCAAGGTGCTGGCGCTCGACAAGACCGGCACGATCACCGCGGGCCAACCCAAGCTGGTGGCCTTCTCCCCTCGGCAAGAAGCAGACGCTGGCGCTCTGAAACAGCTGGCCAGCAGCCTGGCGGAGCGCTCCGACCATCCCGTGTCGCGGGCGATGGCCGCAGGCCTCGATGGCGAGCGGCTGGCCGTAGAGGCCTTCGAGGCCCTCCCCGGACGGGGGGTGCGCGGCGTGATTGCGGGGCGGCCGCTGGTCCTGGCCAATCACCGCTGGATCGAGGAGCTGGGGCTCTGCTCCAGCGACCTGGAAGCATCGATGCAGGTCCATGAGCGCCAGGGCCGCTCGCTCAGCCTGCTGGCGGATGACAGCGGCGTGCTCGCCCTGATCGCCGTCGCCGACACCGTTCGGCCCAGCTCGGCAGCGGCCATGGAGGCCCTGCGGGCCCTGGGCGTCACCCCGGTGATGCTCACAGGTGACAACGCAGCCACCGCCGGTGCGATTGCGGCCCTGGCCGGCATCGAGCAGGTGAAAAGCAACCTGCTGCCTCAGCAGAAGCTCGAGGCGGTGACTGACCTACAGGCCCGCTATGGATTCGCGGCCATGGCCGGCGATGGCATCAACGATGCCCCGGCTCTGGCCCAGGCGGACATCGGCTTTGCGATGGGGGCCGCAGGCACCCACATCGCCATCGAAGCGGCCGACGTGGTGATCATGAACGACGATCTGATGCGCGTACCGGAAACGATCGCTCTTTCGCGCCGCACCTTTCGAATCCTGCGCCAGAACATCGCGCTGGCGCTGGGAATCAAGGCCATTTTTCTGGTGCTCACCGTGGCGGGAAACGCCACGATGTGGATGGCGGTCTTCGCGGACATGGGCACCAGCTTGATCGTGATCGCCAATGGTCTGCGGCTGCTTCGCACTCCCACGCTTGGCAAGATCAAGGGCTGAGCGTGGTCGGGAACGATCAGACCTGAGCCTTTTCGATTCCAGCCGAACGGTTCAACTCCATAAGGATGCCACAGGTCTTCACCTCATCCGGTTGCTGACAAAGCCCTCTGAGCTGCCGTAGCTGATCCTGGAGTTTGTGCAACTCATTCACGCGGGCATCGACCTCAGCGATCTTCTCGTCCAGCAGGGCATTCACCGTCAGACAGCTTCCGGACGGTGTGTCGAGCACCCCAATCAGGATGCGGACCTCCTCCAGGCTCATGTCAAGGCTGCGGCAGTAGCGAATGAAGCGCAACTGCTCCATATGCCGCGGCGTATAGAGGCGATAGTTGCCATCCGTGCGCTGTGGCAGCGGCAGCAAGTGCTCGCGTTCGTAATAGCGGATGGTTTCGATCTTCACCCCGGTGGACCGGGCCAACTCGCCGATCTGCATGGATTCATCCCCTTGGGTTGGCAAGTCGGGCGGGCAAGACTCCCTGGCACAACGCTAGGCCCTTGACCCTGAAGCCACTTCAGGCTGTTCGATGTCTGCATCTCCTCCTCGCGACTTCTGAGCTGGCGGTGATCCCTTACCCAGGGCTTGGTCAGGCCAGCCATGCCCCAGCAGGATCGCAGCCACCCTCGCCTTAGCGTCCAGCTCCGCTGCGTCGCTCCATGCCCGAGGCCCCTCTTGCCCCTGCCAGGCGGAATGACGCGCAGGCCGTGGAGGTGCCCGCCGGCCTGGGCATGCTGCGTACCTTCCTGCGGGTGCTCGGCCCTGGCTACCTGGTGGCCGTGGGCTACATGGATCCGGGCAACTGGGCCACGGATCTGGCGGCCGGCTCCCAGTTCGGCTACCGCCTGCTCTGGGTGATCGGGCTCTCCAGCCTGATGGCGATGGTGCTCCAGTCGCTCTGCTGCCGGCTGGGTATCGCCACGCGGCTGGATCTGGCCCAGGCCTGCAGACAGTTGCTGCCCAGGTTCTGCCGCATTCCTCTGTGGCTGTTGGCCGAGGTGGGCATCATTGCCTGCGACCTGGCTGAGCTGGTGGGCAGCGCCATTGCCCTGCAGTTGCTGTTCGGGCTGCCCTTGCTCTGGGGGGTGGGGCTCACGGCCGCCGACACCCTGCTGCTGCTGGCCCTGCAGCGCTTCGGGATCCGCCGACTGGAGGCCCTTGTGATCGCCCTGGTCGCCCTGGTCGGGGGTTGCTTCGCGGTGGAGATGTTCCTGCTGCAGCCGGACTGGGGCCAGGTGGGCCAGGGCTTTCTTCCCCAGGCCGCCAGCCTCAGGGACGGCCAGCAGTTGTTTCTGGCCGCCGGCATTCTCGGGGCCACGGTGATGCCCCACAACCTCTATCTGCACTCCTCGCTGGTGCAAACCCGGCGGTGGATCGGCGGGGTGAGGGCTCAGCGCAGGGCCCTGGCTTTCAGCACCTGGGACACCCTGATCGCCCTCAGCCTGGCCTTTCTGATCAATGTCTCAATCCTGGTGCTGGCCGCCGGCAGCTTCTACGGACGGCTACCGCAGCCGGTCACGGACCTGAGCGAGGCCTACCGGTTGCTGACGCCGATGCTGGGCACGTCGCTCGCCAGCGTGCTGTTCGGGGTAGCCCTGCTGGCGGCGGGCCAGAGCTCCACCCTCACCGCCACCATGGCCGGCCAGATCGTGATGGAGGGGTTCCTGCAGATCCGACTGCCCGACTGGAAGCGGCGACTGCTGACCCGCGGCCTCGCCCTGATTCCGGCGATGGCCACGGTGATCCTGTTCGGCGAGCGGGCCACCACGAATCTGCTGGTGCTCAGCCAGGTGGTGCTGTCGCTGCAGTTGCCCTTCGCGGTGATCCCGCTGGTGTGGTTCTGCGGGCGGCGCGGTCTGATGGGCGAGCTCAGAGCGCCGCTCTGGCTTCAGGCAGCAGGCTGGCTGTGCGCCAGCATCATCGTCCTGATCAACCTGTCGCTGCTGAGTGCTGTCGTGCGGGGCGGCTGAACTGTTGACAGCCGCCTCTCCGTGGACCCATGACGAGCAAAAACCACTGGGAGTCGATCTACGCATCCAAGGCCCCTAAGTCGTTGAGCTGGTATCAAGCCCATGCCGATGACTCACTCCGGCTGCTTCAGGCTGCCGGCCTACCACTGGATGCGGCGATCATCGATGTGGGCGGGGGTGCCTCCACGCTTGTGGATGACCTTCTGAACCTTGGCTACCAACGGATCACGGTTCTGGACCTTTCCAGCGCGGCACTGGCCGTGACCAGAGAGCGGCTTGGCGCACGCGCCGCTGCGGTGCAGTGGCTGGAGGCCGACATCCTCACGGCCACCCTGCCCGACCATGCCTATGACGTCTGGCATGACCGGGCGGTGTTTCATTTCCTCACCAGCCCCGCCGATCAGCAGGCCTATGTCCGGGCCCTGCTGCAGGCGCTCAAGCCTGGTGGCACTCTGCTCCTGGCAACCTTTGCAGAAGATGGCCCCGCCACTTGCAGTGGCTTGCCTGTGGTGCGGTACAGCCCTGAGAGGCTCCAGGGAACCTTGGGGACAGCATTCCGTTTGCTCGATCATGGGTGGTTGCGCCATCGCACACCAGGCGGCGCGGAGCAACACTTTCTGTCCTGTCGGTTCCAACGGACTTCCCCATCGTTTGCATAGGAGCCTGTCCGGTTGCTGTGGTGATCCTGATGACCTCCCAGACGCGAGAACAGCGCCGCGGCTGGTTGGCGGGCCTGCTTGCTGCCGCCCTGTTCGGCTCCAGCGCTCCGCTGATCGGCAGCTTGAGCCACGGGCCGTCCCCCGTGCTCGTGGCGGGTCTGCTGTACGCCGGTGCGGCATTGGTGCTGTTGCCCCTGGCAGTGGCCGAGGCCCCGACCAGCCGTCACGCTCCGATCCAGCGGCAGGATCTCCCCCTGTTGGGGCTGATCACCCTGCTGGGCGGCATCGCCGGTCCGATCGCCCTGGTCAAGGGCCTGGCGCTGCTCACCCCGGGGGCCTCGGCGCTGCTCCTCAACCTGGAGGCGGTGTTCACGGTGCTGATCGCCGTGGGGGTGGGTAAGGAGCACCTCGGCCGTGACGGCTGGGCGGCGGCCGCCCTGACGCTCACCGGAGCCCTGGTGCTCTCGGCGGGTCCGCTGGGCGGCAGCCAATGGCAGGGCGTGCTGTGGATCGCCCTGGCCTGCCTGTGCTGGGGCATCGACAACAACCTCTCCCAGCGCCTCAGCCTGCGCAACCCCCTGCAGATTTCCGCCGCCAAGGCCCTCGGGGCGGCCCTGCCGATGCTGGCCGTGGCCCAGCTGCAGGGGCACCCGGTTCCGTTCGTCTGGATGAGTGCCGCCCTGCTCGGCATCGGCAGCCTCGGCTATGGCGTGTCGATCTGGCTCGACATGGTGGCCCTGGCCTCCCTTGGCGCCGCCAGGGAAGCCGTGGTCTTCTCCACCGCTCCCTTCCTTGGCGCTCTGGTGGCGGTGGCTCTGCTGGGTTCACCGCTCAGTCCATCGCTGCTGCTGGCGGCGGCCGCCATGGCGCTCAGCACAGGCTTGCTGCTGCGATCCAGCCATGGCCACTGGCATCGCCATGCCGAACTCGATCACCAGCACCGTCACTTCCACGCCCCTGTAGACGGCGATGCGCACCACCTTCATTCCCACCGTCCGGAGGATCTCGCGGACCTCGAGCCTGGCCAGCCCTTCTGGCACAGCCATCGCCACCGCCATGACCCGCTGGCCCACGAGCACCCCCACGTCAGCGACGTGCACCACCGCCATCAGCACTGACCCCACGGCTCGGCCTAAGCCTCAGATCCGGATCAATGGCCAGCTCGCGGCTGATCAGCTCCAAGCGTCGGCTAGAGCAGTCCCATTGAGTGGAGCGAAATTGCCTTAACTGGAGCCCATCAATCAAACAATCCGGCGGAAGCAGGTATCTTCTCCGGCAATGAAGTAGGCAGGCGACAAGCTCTTCGGCCAAGAGCATGCTGCTCTTGCTAGCGCTTGAACGCAGAGTGGCCCAGACAATCGGGCTGGAGGATCCGTTGATTCTTTGACACTGCAAACTCTGGATCCTGATTGACTATTGCCAGGTATCCGAGTTCCAAAATTCCTCTCTGCGCCCTTGATTGTGACGGATTAATCAATTGCTGGTGACAAATGTCACGCCGACAAGCAGTGAATGGTGGCGGCCGGATCCGCGCAGCGCCCTACGTTTCCTTGACCTGGGGTTTGGTCGTTCGTCATGCCAGGAGTGCTTCGCAGATCAGCCTTCTGGGTGCTGCTTCTCATCGTGGCAGCGGTTCTGCTTTTTGCCTGGCTTGGACCCTGGCGATCCCATTCACGGGAGTACTGGATCAAGGCGGAGGAGATTATCTGGAATTATTCCCCCTCCTATCCGATCAATCGGATGACGGACGAACCGTTCGGGGAAAAGGAACTGGTGTTCCTCAAGCCGGGTCCCGACCGCATCGGTCGGATTTACCGCAAGGCTGTGTTCCGCTCCTACGGGCCGAACTTCGGCACGCTGCTCGATGGTCCCCAGCCCTCCGGCCAAAAGGTGGATGATGGGGTGAGGGTTCGCCGGCCGGGCTCGCCCGAGGAGCATCTCGGCGCGCTCGGGCCGATCCTCCGCGCCGAGGTGGGCGACACGATCGTGGTGCATGTCCGCAACGAAACCCGTTTTCCGGTGAGCCTGCACCCTCATGGCGTGGCCTACGACAAGGCGAACGAAGGCTCCGGCTATGGCGGTTCCGGCTATGTGGATGGCTCCCGAGGTTCCACTGGCTCCCATGGGGCCCATCAGCTCCATGGTGGCGGCAGCCTTGGCAATGCCGTTTCGGCTGGTGGCACCTTCACCTACCGATGGCAGGTGCCTCCTCGCTCAGGACCGGGCCCGGCCGATCCGGACTCGATCGCCTGGCCCTATCACTCCCATGTGAACGAGGTGAGCGACACCAGCGCCGGCCTGGTGGGGGCCATCGTGATCCACAGGCGAGGCAGCTTGGACGAACGACGGCAGCTGCCCAAGGGCGTGGATCGCGAATTCGTGAACCTGTTCACGGTGACCGATGAAAACAAGAGCCTCTACCTCGAAACGAACATGAGGGAGTTTCTCGGTGCCGCCCCGATCGACTCAGAAGACGAGGAGTTCGTCGAGAGCAACCTGATGCATGGCATCAACGGCTTCGTGTATGGCGATCTCCCCGGTCTCACGATGGCGGAGGGGGAGCATGTGCGCTGGCATGTGATGAGCATGGGCACGGAGATTGACATCCACACCCCCCATTGGCATGGCACCACGCTTCTGGAGAACGGGCGACGGCTGGACACCACCGAGGTCTTCCCGGCCAGCAGCAGAACGCTGGACATGACGCCGGATCGGCCCGGTATGTGGATGCTGCACTGCCATGTGAACGATCACATGGAAGCGGGCATGCACGCCATGTTCACCGTGTTGCCGAGTCACAGCGGCACCAGCTCCAGGTAGAGCATGAGGTTGTGGCCTGACAGCAGGGTGCAATGGTCATAGGCGGCCTGACAGGTCGGGGAGGCCAGGGATCCGATGAGAGGTCGTCGCCATAGACAACTTCTAAACACCGCAGGGCCCCTCACCTGCCAAGCGTCTTGGCGCGAAACAAAGGTGAACGCTGGATGTGGAGGTCGGTGCTTACGCCCCCTCCGGGCACCAGCCCCGCTGGCGCGTCATGTCATCGGTCCAACCCTGGCAGCGGCGGGTGAGGTGCTCCCCATGGGCCAGCAGGCCCTGATGCAGCTGGCAGGTAAGCAGCGGGATGCAGTTAGGGCCGGCGTGGTGCCGGAAGAAGTGGCAGGTGAGGCAGACCTTGCGGCTGCGACTGGCGACCAGCACCTCCTCATCGAGATAGGGCCACTGCTCGTAGCCGCCATCGTCTGCCGCTGAGCTGAGCGCCAGCCGGGTGCCGCGGGAGCGGGGCGGAGAAGCAGCCACGGCAACACCATCACAGAGAACACCTGTACTAGAAGAAGTCGTCTGGTTCTGGCCAGCTCAGGCGCGACCTCAGGTGGAGCCCCAGGTGACAACGACGCGCTGAAAGCGGGCTGATCAGACCGGCGCCCAGGTCCCTATCTGGGTTCTCGAGGCCACCGGCCAGGGACTGCCCGCACCCTTGGCCAAGCAAGCGGACTATCTCTGACACCAGCCGCGGGGCACGATCACCGCCGCCCCGGATCGGCTGTAGCCGTGGACGAACGCGGTTAGGTCAGCACCACTGGGGGAGTGTTCAGCCACGGCCCCGGTGAGAAGCACCCGAAGACTGCGCTGGCCTGCTCGGTTCGGCAAGGGCCTTGCAAGCGGCTTCGCCGCCCTTGCCTTCCCTGCGCGGGCCGCGCTGCTGCATCGGGTTCCTCACCTCAAGGCCATGGCTACACTCTCTGCCCCCAGCTGCGAAATCCGCCGCGTCATCGTCCACTTCTATCCCGATGGCCTGAAGGGCGGCGCCCACCCCTGCGAGCAGCAGTTCTTTGGCCGGCGCGGCAAGCCGGTCAAGAAGATGCGCTTCGTGCCGGCCGAAATGGCCTTCGCGATCGCCCGCAAGCTGCAGGGCACCCGGGGCTGCACCGTCTCGGTGATCTGAGCCCCACAGGGGCCAGCCCCCAGGGGGCCTTGCGGCCCCCATTTCCCCGACGGCTCTGGACGACATCAGCGGGGGAGGCGGCGGCCCTCCTCAGCGTGCGCGGCGGGGCAAGGGCTGCGCGAGGCGCTGTCGCGCCCCTTGCCCTCCCCGCGCAGGGCTGAGGGGTCCTTCGCCTGGTTTGGCCATGGCACCCATCACGATCTATGCGTCCACGCTGAGCGGCATCACCTGGAGAGCCGTCACCGGCCAAGCGGTGAGCGAGCACCTGCTGATGATCGAGATCAGCAAAGCCGGCAAGCACGGGCTGCTGCTGGAAGAGTCCCGGCCCTGGGATGCAACCAGCAGAGTTTGGCGCTGCCCTCGGCCCTCCGGCATCCCGAAGTATCTGTGGGCGCTGCTGGAGCAGGAGCTGCGCCAGATCGAGCCGCTTGAGAAGGCTGGCCCTGTGGCGGTTCCTGCGCGCACCCGGCGTGGGCTGTCCTCCCAGGAGGTCACCCTTTCGGGCCTGGTCCCCTTCCCGGCCTTCTTGGCGATGGAGCTGATTGAAGCCCACCACCCTGATCTCTATCGCCGGGAGTTCGGCTTCTGGGCCTGATCAAGGGCGGCCGGGGCGGTTGGCGCAAGTTGGCTGCCCCTTTCCCCTGCTGGCGGGCCCCAGTGAATGCAGGCAAGCAGGGCAGCAGAGCAACGCTGGCGGAATTGTCAGCAAGGCTGACGGTCACGCTGCTCCAGCGGCCCTCCGCTCCACCCACTCGCGCCTGCTCGGGGTTCCCGCGCCAGCCTCGGCGCAGCACCAGACGGCGGCCAGGCGGCTCCAACCGCTCGCTCCCGCTCGGGTGTTCGGCTGCGCCCCGTGGCCGCCTCAAGCAGGCCAGTCGATGCAGGAGGAAGGTCAGACGACGTTGAGGTGATCGGAAAGTGAAATTCCAGATCTTGCGACATTTCCGAAGCGGTACGCGCGCGTTTCTTGTATTCGGGGGTATATCCCCCCTTATTTGTTCTTCACTTGATTTGATTGAGCGTGAATTTGGGTGCCCTGCCTCGCGCGTGATTGTGCGTGGATGATTCGTTCCCTGCCGTTCGGTTGCGCTTGGTTGTCAATGACCAAGGTGCGCTCCGCCGTGATGGACGGAGCGCGGTTGGATCACCGCCGTGCGCCGGCTGGCTTCTTGGCGTAGCTGGCCAGGTAGAGCTCACTGGCGCTCATGCTCTGCAGGTTGGTCGGCTGGCCGTTGCCATCGAACTCGGCGATCACCGTGGCGGGACCGAGGCCACCGCGCTGGTTGAACAGGAAGCTGAGCACCGGATGGGTGCGGAGCGACTCGATGTGACCGGCGGCGTCAAGGTTGCCGTGATCACCGAGCAGCACGTTGCCCTTGGAGTCGATCGGCTCCAGCAGGTCACGGCCGGCGCCGTCCTTGGTGAGACGGAACTCGCTGCCGACCTGGTGCTTGAAGATCTCAAAGAAGGAGCCGCGGTTGTCCCCACCGGCGCGGCCATCGGCATCGACGAACAGCCGCTCCAGCAGCCGCTCCTTGCGCAGGTTCTGCACGTCCTGGAGCGCCTCGTCCCGTTCCTTGGCGGCCGCTTTCACCTTGCGGGCGGCGGCGGCCTCGAGCTGGAGTTCACGGCTGGCGATCTCGCGCTCCAGCTGCTCCTTCTGCCGTTCGGCCTCCTGGAGGCGCTCGTACTCGTCGGGATTGATCTTGGAGAACTGGGCGAGCTGACGCTTGATCGTGCGCAGCTCCCGCTCCAGCTGGTTGGTCTTGCGCCGCTCGGCCTTGAGCGCATCGGTGGGCTCGGGGCGAGAGGCCAGGGCCTCCTCGCCGGGCTCATCCAGGGGCTCATCAGCGTCCATTTCTTCGTCCTCATCGAGGTCGTCGTCCTCCAGATCGTCCGGCTGGGCAGGCGGCTCCTGGTTGGGCCAGTGTTGCGGCTGCGCGTAGCTGACGCGCTGCTGATGCTCGGCGGTCGGTTGCTGCAGGACGCGGAGGTCCTGGAGAAGGCGTTTGGTCATCGGTCCACCCATCACGGCTGTGGTTGAAGCGAGCGCCCCATCCGGGCTGCACTCACCCCAGCTATTGCCAGCCAGAGCCGGCCTGGCCGGTCACGGCGTGACGGGCGGCGGATCCGGCGTCAGGTCCACATC
>CALRVC020000023.1:0-44830 GCA_943371515.1 Synechococcus sp. UW140
CCCGGCCCCCAGCGGGAGCCACCGGGGGCTGCCAACAGATCAAGGCGCTGGACTCAGAGCGCTGACGGTGGAATCGCAGCAGGTCCGAGCCACGGCATGGCTTTCACGGCAGAGCTCACGGATTATTCGTGCAACAGCCTCCTAGGGCACTGGTGGTGCGCGGCAGGGCTCCCACCCGCTTCCCCGCCAGGGACTCCGGGGAGGAAAGCCCCGAGCCACGGGGCACGAGCAACTGGGTGCCGGTCATGCCGTAACTCACCGAGAAATCCACCTTTTCATCACGGCTCCAGGTGAAGCTGCTGGCATCGCAGACCAGGTTCACCGCCCCCGACTCCAGGCTGGAGAGTCGCTGGTCGGTCTCCAGCGGCACGAGCTTCAGCTTGATCGGGCGGCCTGTCTGGCGCTCGATCTCCTCCCGGATCAGGTTCATCATGTCGATCGAGTAGCCCACCAGCTGACCCTCCTCGTTCTGGTAGGCGAAGGGGAACGCATCCCGGCTGGTACCCCCCACCAGCACGCCCGAGGCCGCCACCGACTCCAGCAGGGAACCGGCGGATGCCGGACCCACCAGGGCCAGAGCAGCGAGGAGTTGCAGCAGCGGGAGCAGACGTTTCACCAGCAAGGTTCGACTCAGTAACAAGATTGCACCATGATCAGCATAGATCAAAGCCACAAATCAAAGGGCTTTGAAGTAAAGACCTGCAGCAAGAATCACATAGGCAGCCAGCAGCAGCACCCCCTCCAGCCAGTCGGAGCGACCATCGAGGCTCACCAGATTGCTCACCAGCACCGCCGTGATCACCGCCACCAGCTCATAGAGCTCGAAGCTGAGGTCCAACGGGTGACCCAGCAAGGGCCCCGCCAGCACCAGCACCGGCACCACCAACAGGGCCACCAGCAGAGTGGAGCCCATGGCGACGGACACGGCCAGGTCCATCTGATTGCGACGGGCCATGGTGATCGCGGTGAGGAATTCCGCCGCTCCTCCCAGCAGCGGCAGCAGCACCACACCTGTGAACAGATCCGTGAGCCCGAGCTGGGTTGTCACCGATTGCACCACCCCAACGAAGATCTCCGACACCAGCGCCAGAGCCGTGGTGGACCCGATCAGCACCAGCAGCCAGGGCACGGGACTGGCGGGTGCCTCCTCATCGCGGCACTCCACTTCCGCCACCTCGTAGAGGGCACTGTGAGTGCGCAGGGAAAAGATCAGGGTCAGTGCGTAGACCAGCAGCAGCACCCAGGCCACGAACCCCGAGAAGGCCTGGGTGCGCTCCGGTGCCGCCCCCGTGGAGATCACGGCAATGCTGGGAATCAGGATCGCCAGCACCGCCAGGGTCATGGCCGAGCCGTTCACACGGGCGACCACCGGCTGAAAACGCTGCTCACTGCGCCCCAGCCCCCCCAGGAACATCGAGAGCCCCAAGGCCAGCAGGAGGTTGGCCATCACCGTGCCGGTGATGCTGGCTTTGACGATGTCCACCAGCCCGGCCCGCAGGGCCACCAAGGCAATGATGAGTTCCGAGGCGTTGCCGAAGACGGCATTGAGCAGGGCGCCCAGGGATGGGCCCAGGGCCACGGACAACTTCTCTGTCGCGGTGCTCAGCCAGATCGCCAGCGGCAGGATGGCCAGCCCCGAGCAGACGAACACCACGGTCTCGCCCCATTGCAGCCGCTCAGCTGCCAGGGAGAGCGGGACCAGCACCAGAAAGGCCGTGGCGAAGGGCCGTCGGTTCATCATCGGCAGGAGCCTGTCTGGCCGCATTCTGAGCTGATCTCGACCAGTAGGCTCTGCCTGCCCGGAGAGGTTTTTCAGGTTGGAGATCTCTGGATTCAGCACGTTCAACATCGCCATCGTGGTGCTGGCGGTCGGGCGCTGGCTGAATCAGCGCTTTGCCGTCCTGCGCCAGTTCAACATTCCCGAGCCGGTCAGCAGTGGCCTGCTGGTGTGCCTGCTGCTGGCCCTGGTGCATGCCGTCAGTGGGCTTGAGATCAACTTCAACCTCAACACCCGGGATTTTCTGCTGCTCTATTTCTTCGCGACAATCGGCCTCAACGCCGACATCAAGACCCTGCTTTTGGGGGGACGGCCGTTGCTGCTGCTGGTGGGCCTGACCGTGGCCTTCATGATCCTGCAGAACCTCACAGGTGTCGGGGTCGCCAGCCTCCTGGGGCTCTCCCCCCTGAAGGGACTTCTGGGGGGGTCGGTGTCGTTGTTGGGGGGGCACGGCACCGCGATCGCCTGGGCGCCGCGCTTCGCCCGGGATCACGGCATCGACAACGCCATGGAGATCGCCATCGCCTGCGCCACCCTGGGTCTGGTGCTGGCCTCGTTGATGGGAGGCCCCGTGGCCCGGTTCCTGATCCGCCGCCATCGCTTGCGCTTTGATCCCGCGAGCGGGCCGAGCGAGCGGGCCGACACCCCAGCTGATCAGCGGCCGGTGGATTTCTTCAGCCTGCTGCGCACCCTGTTCTGGCTGAACATGAGCCTGGCACTGGGGGACGTGCTCCATACCGCCCTGCAGGCCATGGGCAGCAACCTGCCGCAGTTCGTCTGCGCCCTGTTCGGCGCCATCCTGCTCACCAACACGGTGCCGCGCCTGATCCCCCGCCTCTGCTGGCCGGCGCAGACCCGTTCGCTTTCTGTGGTGGCAGAGATCTCCCTGGGAATCTTCCTGACCATGTCGCTGATGAGCCTGCAGCTCTGGACCATCGCCGATCTGGCGGGGCCGATCCTGGTGATCCTGGCCGCCCAGTTGCTGTTGGCCGTGCTGTTCGCGGTGATGGTGGTGTTCCCCGCCATGGGCGCCAACTACGCCGCCGCGGTGATCTGCTCCGGCTTCGGCGGGTTCGCCATGGGGGCAACCCCCACCGCGATGGCCAACATGGCGGCGGTGACTCACCGTTACGGTCCGTCACCCCAGGCGTTCATCGTCGTGCCGCTGGTGGCGGGTTTCTTCGTGGACATCAGCAACTCCCTGGTGATCCAGCGCTTTCTCAACTGGCTCGGCTGACGAGGGGCCCCTTTGGGGGCAGCCGGTAGGCTGAGGGGCTGCAGCACAACCGATCGAGGGAGCCTGACGATGGGGATTGCACTGGGGATCAACGGATTTGGGCGGATCGGCCGCCTGGTGTTTCGCCGCAGCTTCGAGATCGAGGGGATCGATGTGGTGGCGATCAACGATCTGATCGAGCTCGATTACATTGCCTACATGCTTCGCTACGACTCCACCCACGGACGTTTCCGCGGCGAAGTGGAAACTCGTGACGGCCAGCTGTTCGTCAACGGCAAGGCGATCCGCGTGACCTCCGAGCGGGATCCGGCGGCCCTGAACTGGGGGGGCGTGGGTGCCGATGTGGTGCTCGAATCCACCGGCCTGTTCCTCACCGACGCTTCGGCAAGGGCCCACATCGTGGCGGGCGCCAAGAAGGTGGTGCTCTCAGCCCCTTCCAAGGACGACACGCCGATGTTCGTGATGGGGGTGAACCACCACTCGTATGCCGGTGAGGACATCGTCTCCAATGCCTCCTGCACCACCAACTGCCTGGCCCCGATCGCCAAGGTGCTGCACGACAACTTCGGCATCCGCGACGGGTTGATGACCACCGTCCATGCCATGACCGCCACCCAGAAAACGGTGGATGGCCCCTCCGCCAAGGACTGGCGCGGTGGTCGCGGCGCCGGCCAGAACATCATTCCCTCCTCCACCGGCGCCGCGAAAGCCGTGGGCAAGGTGATCCCCTCCCTCAACGGAAAGCTCACGGGCATGGCCTTCCGCGTGCCCACCCCGGATGTGTCTGTGGTGGATCTCACCGTGAATCTGGAGCGTCCCGCCAGCTACCAGGCCATCAAAGACGCCATGAAGGCGGCGGCCGCGGGCTCGATGGCCGGGGTGTTGGGCTACACGGAGGCGGATGTGGTCTCCTCGGATTTCCTCGGTGAACCCTGCACCTCGGTGTTCGACGCCGGCGCCGGCATCGCCCTGACCGACACCTTCGTGAAGGTGGTGGCCTGGTACGACAACGAGTGGGGCTATTCCTGCAAATGCCTTGACCTGATCCGTCACATCTGTGCCTGAGGGCTGGCCAATGCGGGGATCTGCGGTTGATTGAGCCCTGCAGGTTCCCTGCGCCGCAACCCCCGATGGAGTTCCCCACCCTGCTGGTCCGGTCCATGAGCCGCCCGCCCGGCCATGACCGGGCTCTGGTGCTGCGCAACCGCCAGGGCGGTGTGACGGGGGGTTATCACAACGCCAAGCTGCTCAATTCAGAGCAGGCCCAGGCCTTGCTGGCTGACCATCACTGGGATGTGGTTCCCGGGATGGACGCCAGAGGGAGCTGATCCTTCAGCTCTGCAGTGAGCGCATCAGGCTCTGCAGATGGCGGCTTTCCAGCTCCAGCACCCGTCGGGCGAAGTCGTGGTCGCGCTCGAGCACTGCATCGAAGCCATCCACCGGCACCGCCAGCAGCCGGGTTCCCTCCTCTTGCGCCACGATCGTGTTCTCCGAGGCGCTGTGGCTGAGCACCTCCAATTCGTCGAGCACCTGGCCGGGCCTGAGTGGATCGAGGCGGATACCGCTGGCGTCCTGATAGCGAACCGCCGCCTTGCCGCTGATCAGCACAAGCAATTCACGGCAGGTGTCACCGGTTTCGGTGATCAGCTCGCCGGCCTTGAAGCGACGCAGCTCCGAGACCGCTGCCAACTGCTCCAGGCTGGCGTGGCTGGTGCCCGAGAAGAAATCGCTGGCGGCCAGGTAGGCCCTCATCTCAAGCTCCGGCAGATCCTCAAGCTCCGGGACCGGCGCCGTCGGTGATTTCAGGGCCCTGAGCATCTCGGCCAGTGGAGCGGGAGCGGCGGCCGACTCGAGGCCACTGGCCAGGAAACGGGCACGGTTGAGATCGAGCCGCGCCAGCAGGAACAGGGCGCAGGCCCGCAGCAGGGGCGTGCGCTCCTGCATCAGCACTTCAAGGCTGGCGAGGGTTTCGGCGAGGGGATAGGACTGCGGTTCATCAGGGGCGCCTTGGGGCTCCTGACGCAGGAGTGCCAGCACCGGCTCTGAGAGTTGCTTCTCCCAGCCGCCCTCAGCCAGCACCAGGGGCAGATGGACCGGTCTCAGCCCTTGCAGCCGGGTCGCCCATTCCATGGCTTCGGGCTGATCCTTCAACTCAGCGAGCCCGGTGAGCATGGCGCGCACGCTCAGGTCCTGGCGCTGGAGCAATGACTCGGCGAGCAGATCGCGCACCAACGGCTGGTCCGCCAGCACCGGCTGCAACAAGCTCCTGCGGGCCTGGCGGAGCTCGGCGAAACGGGACAGCATCGCCTCCAGCCTGTGCGTCGCACTGCTGCTGGGGTCGAGGCCTTCGAGCACGCTGGCCTCCTCGGCCGGGGTGATCGAGTACTGGCTGCAGAGGTTGCGGATCACCTCAGGATCGGCCTGGCGGCTCTTGAGCAGCATCAACCGCTCCAGCGATTTGCTGTAACCGCTCAGGCGGATCTGATCCTCAAGGCTGCGACGGTTGTCGGGATCGAGCAGATCCGGATTCTCGACCCCCACCGATTCGAGCAGCAGGCTGTGCTCCTCGTCGGTGATGCCGATCTCCTGCCGCATCTGGCTCAGAACCTCCAGGCTGCTGGAGGCATTGGCGTAGCCCTCCTGCAGGGCCTCTCGCACCACCTCCTTGTACACCTGCTGACGCTTCTCGCGGGTGAAGCCCGGCAGCACCTTGGCGAGCACGTACACCTCATGGGGGCTGAGGTCAGCCAGCTGGCGCCCATCGAGGTAGCGCCCCACATCGAGATCGAGCTTCTCCAGCTGGCGGCGGAAGCGGCTGGCCAGGTTTTCGCGCTGGTGCAGATCGGCGCTGCGTTCCCAGGAGCGGTAGAGCCAGAGGCTGCTCACCGCCACCACCACGGCATCGAAGAGGGTCTGCACCCAGGGGGGAAGCAGCAGCAGCAGGGGCCGGCCGGAGAACAGAAAGAAGAAGTTGAACACCAGAAACGTGGCCAGCACGAAGATCTGATGCCGCCCGAAGCGGCCGCTGCGCTCGATCCAGCGGCCCACACGAACGCCCAGCCAGGTGAAGAACCCGAGCACCAGCGGCACCGCCACCAGCCGGGGCACATTCAGGCTCTGGCCGAAGAGGAACAGTCCGGGCCGCAGCAGCAGCAACAACTGATCGCTCTGGCGCAGCCAGGCCCCCGAGAAGTAGTAGTCCCAGGTGCCGGCGTAGAGGTAGTAATAGAGGAAGTAGCCCACTACCAGGCCCACGTAGGCATAGCGCTCGAAGCTGAACTCCCGGCTGCCCAGCCGCGTCCAGTACATGCGCTCGGCGTCGATGTCGATGCAGGGCTGCTGGCAGGCCACGCAGGCACTCTGTTCAGTGCCGTCGGGCAGCACGGTGCGGCACATCGACTGGGTGATCGGTTTCTCGCTCAGGTGGGCCTTGCTGCCGAGCAGGCCCGCCGGAGTGGAGTAGACGCTCTGCACCGGCGCCATCGGGCAGAAGTACTGGCACCAGGCCTTGCCGCCATAGAGCCAGCCCACGCTGATGGCGGCGACGATCGTGAACAGCAGCCAGCCGGCCAGCACCAGCCGGTCGGCATTGAAGAAGAGGATGCGCCCGCACAGGCCCACGAACAGCCAGCCGAACTGAAGCTGGGAATAGTGACGGGCCAGCCAGGAGTTGTCGGCCACCTTGGCCAGCTGCTGGCGGCGCTCCCCCGTGCGCGGGTTGACCTTGGTGCGCTGTCGCTGCCGGCCCAGGGCCCGGGGGATCTGCGAGAGGAAGGAGAGGGGACAGATGCGCCGCCAGAGTTCATGGCCGAACAGCAGCAGGATCAGCACCGCCGCCGGCACCACCACCCCCCAGAAGGCGGTGGTGCCGAGGGGATAGGGGGTCTCGCTGAGGCAGACGCCCTGCACCGCCACGCACCCTTCGGGCAGGCGCAGTGGGCTCCAGGGGTGATCCGCCTCGGTGAAGCGGGGCGTCCAGGGGTCGTAGAAGAGCGAGGCGATGATCAGCAGCCAGGCGCTGGTGAGAATCCAGCGGATGCCATGCATCCGTGCCTCAGACACCTCAAAGGCCATCAAGCGGGGCCACACTGGCGCGAACCCTAGATGGATCGCCCTGGCCCTGCCTGCTTCCCGCCGCTGCCGTGCCCTGCCGGCCTTTCTGGGCCTGGCGCTGGTGGCCCTGCAGCCGCTGCTCCCCCGTGCCCTGGCCCAACCTGCGGCAGCCACGATCCCCCTGCCGGAACCCCGGGGCCAGAGCCTGCTGCTGCAGAGCGTCGATCGCGCCGACTACGGACCGCTGGCGGAGCAGTTCCTGACCCAGGCCAACCTCGCCTACTGCGGCGTGGCCAGCATGGTGATGGTGCTCAACAGCCTGGCGGTACCGGCCCCTGCAGCGGCGGGTTATGGCAGCTACCGCTTCTGGACCCAGGAGAACGTGTTCGAGGCCGCCGCCACCCGGGCGGTGCTCAGCCCCGAGCTGGTGGCCCGCCAGGGCATGACCCTGCAGGAGCTGGGGGCCCTGCTGGCCAGCCATGGGGTGCAGGCCCGGGCCATCCACGGTGATCGGCTGAGCCTGGCCCAGTTCCGGCTGCTGGTGCGCAGCAACCTCGCCCGGGCGGACGACCGCCTGCTGGTGAACTATCTCCGTCCGTCTCTCGGCCAGGCCGGCGGCGGCCACATCTCCCCGCTGGCCGCTTACCACGCCGCTACGGACCGGGTACTGATCCTGGATGTGGCCCGCTACCGCTACCCGTCGGTTTGGGTGCCCCTGGCGGATCTCTGGCAGGCGATCCGCACCACCGACAGCAGCTCGGGCCGCAGCCGCGGCGTGGTGGTGGTGCGGCGGATCTGAGGGCGGGCATCAGCCCTGCAGAGGCGGTACAACGCGCCTGTCCCGCGCGCGTTCGATGGCCTCTGCACGCCTCCGGCTGGCCCCGGCGCTGCTGCTCACCCTGCTGGGCGTTGCCGCTGCTGCAGCCCTGATCAACCCACCGATAAGCAACGCAGCACCCCTGATCCCCGACTCGGCGAGCGGGGCGGGTTCGGAGGACGACACCTGGCCGGAAGCCCTGCTTCCGCCTGCCGTGATCGCCCCCACGCCAGTGCCTTTGCCGGCGCCACCAAGGCCCGAGCGGCCATCCGTGGTTCCCCGGGAGGTGGCCGTGGGGGATCTCGCCCTTGGGCATGAGCCGCCAGCCCAGGGCGATGCCGTGTCGAAGCCGCTGCAGCCTTTGCACTACCCCCTGGCCGTTGGGCCCCTGGAGCAGGACCCCTGGGGCTGGCGCTTTTCGAGCACACGCGGTGCCTGGCGCATGCACACCGGAGTGGATCTGATCGCGCCAGAGGGCACCGCCGTGCTGGCCGTGCAGATGGGCCGGGTGCAGCGGGTGGCGGACATCGCCGGCTATGGCCTCACGGTGCTGGTGGATCACGGCGGCGGCTGGTCGAGCCTCTACGCCCACCTGCTGGAGGCCTCCGTGAGCCCCGGCGAGAGCGTGCGGGCCGGGCAGCCCCTTGGCCTGGTGGGCCAGAGCGGCAACGCCAGCGGCCCGCACCTGCACCTGGAGGTGCGCCAACGGCAGCCGCAGGGACTGGTGGCGGTGGACCCGACGCCCTTGCTGCCAGCGCCTCCCGCCGGTGGTGTGCTTGCCGGCGACATCAGGCCCTGAGCAGGTTCCGGCGCTGCATGCGCTCGGCTGATCCCAGGTGTCATCGCGACCATCGGCGCCCTTGACGACCCCCCTCGGTGGTGCTCTGCCAGTTGAGCGGCACGATCGCGGCGTTGATCAGCGGCTCAGCCAGCCTCTCCGATCGCCTCTATTCCCGCTACCGCGCCGACCTCTGGGAGAAAGCGGCGGTGATCGCCTTCGTGCTGCTAGCGGCCGTGGCCTGTGGGCTGACCTGACCTGAGGTGAGAGTGGCTCACCACATCCTTCAGTTCGTGGTGCCGTTAAGCAACCCAAGCCACCTTTAGGATGCCTTCAGGCAACATCACTGCCACTGCCCGCCGCTGATGGCCAAGGCCAGTCCCATCGTTCGTCATCCCCCGGCGGCCCTGGAGCAGAGCCTGGAGCGCCTGGGCCGGAACATCCGCACGGCCCGGCTACGGCGCCGCTGGCGCCTGGAGGATGTGGCCGAGCGCATGGGGGTCACGCGCTACACGGTGGCCGATGTGGAGCGAGGCAAGCCAGGCACCTCCGTGGCTGCCTATCTGGGGGCGCTCTGGGTCCTGGGGCTGCTGGATCAGATGGCCGAGGTGGCCGATCCGGATCGGGATGAGGAGGGCAAGGCCCTGGAAGGCGCCCGCAGCCCGAAGCAGGCGCCCCGCCGCCACCGCCGTCTCGATGACGACTTCTGACCATGGCGGCTGAACAGGAGTGTTTTGTCTATGTCGTGCTGCCTGGCGACACCCAATTCGTCACGGCCGGGCGGTTTGAGCTCCAGCAGGATCGCCAGGGCCGTGCGGTGGGAGCCTTCGTCTACGGCCGTCGCTATCGGGAGCGGCCTGAGGCCGTCGAACTCGACCCGGTGGAGCTGAGGCTGGGGGCACGCCCGTTTCAGACCGGCCGTATGGGGGGGGTCTTCGGGGCTCTGCGTGATGCGCTGCCTGATTTCTGGGGCCGGCAGGTGATCGCCCGCCACGGCGGATTAGGCGAGCCCAGCGATTTCGAGCTGCTGCTGTTGGGGCCGGATGATCGCGCTGGCGCGCTCGGCTTCGGCCGCAACGTCGAACCTCCGGCACCGCAGCGACGCTTCAACCGCACGCTCGATCTGGAACGGATCCAGCAGGAGGCGGACGCGATCCTCACCGATCAACCTCACCGGGCGGGCTCGGCCCACGATCAGGTGGTCGAGCTGCTGCAGGGGGCCGGCACTTCCATGGGCGGAGCCCGGCCGAAAACCACCGTGGAGCATGACGGCGCCCTCTGGCTCGCCAAGTTCCCTGCACCCAGAGACAAATGGAATCAGCCGAAGGTGGAGCATGCGCTGCTGCTGCTGGCACGGCAGTGCGGGCTGCAGGTGGCAGAAAGCCGGCTCGCCCGGGTGGGGGAGGCCGATGTGCTGTTGGTGAAGCGCTTCGATCGCGACTGGAGCGGTGATGGATACCAGCGTCACAGGATGGTGAGCGCCCTCACCCTGCTGCGGGCAGAGGACAGCACCACGGACCGGCAGAAGTGGTCGTATCTGCTGCTGGCCGATGAACTTCGGCGGGTCAGCGCCAGTCCGGCGGAGGATCTGCGGGAACTGTTCACCCGCATCTGCTTCAACGCGGCGGTGTCGAACCTCGACGATCACCCCCGCAACCACGCCTTGCTGGCCCGCTCCCGTCAGTGGCGGCTCAGCCCCGCCTACGACCTCACGCCCGGCACCATGCGCACGGAAACCCGCCGTGATCTGGCGATGGTCTGTGGCCTGGAGGGCCGCAGGCCCAGCCGCTGGGCGAATCGGGGCACGATCGTGGCGGGAGCAGGCCGTTTCCTTCTGGAGAAAGAGGAAGCGGAAGCGATAGCGGCCCGGGTGTTCACCACTGTGGCGGCGGAATGGGAGGGCCTGCTGCGCCGCGTTGGCGTCAGCCAGGCCGACTGCGCGTTCGTTCGGGGCGCTTTCGTGTACGAGGGGTTAGAGCTGCCCGCCTGATCCCAAAACCGCCCCACCCCAGGCAGACTCAGCCAAGCGACGCCAGACCTGATCCCTCGATGCCCGATCAGGAACAACTGGACGACTTCCTCGAAGCCCTGGAATCGGCCGGCAGCCCCGCCAAAAACCCGGCCCTTCGGGAGGCCCTCGGCTGGGAGGAGCCCCTCTACGAGGAAGTGAAGGCCGAACTGGTGGCCAAAGGAATCGTGACGCGGGGCAGAGGCCGCAGCGATTCGGTGTTCCTGGTGGGAGCGGAGCCAGTAGCACCGCAGCCCGCTCCAGCCAAAGCCCCCCGCAAAGGCAAAGCCTCAGGCAACGGCACCGCCAACCTGGGCTTCGAGGCCAAGCTCTGGCTCACGGCCGACAAGCTGCGCAACAACATGGACGCGGCCGAGTACAAGCACGTGGTGCTCGGCCTGATTTTTCTGAAATACATCTCCGACAGCTTCGAAGAGCACCGCGCCAAGCTGCTGGCCGGTGAGGGCGACTACGAGGGCGCCAACCCGGAAGACCCCGACGAATACAAGGCCGAGAACGTGTTCTGGGTGCCGGCCGAGGCCCGCTGGAGCCAGCTGCAGGCCAGCGCCAAGCAAGCCACGATCGGCAAACTGGTGGACGACGCCATGGTGGCGATCGAGCGGGACAACCCGCGCCTCAAGGGCGTGCTGCCGAAGGACTACGCCCGCCCCGGGCTCGACAAGCAGCGCCTGGGGGAACTGATCGATGTGATCGCCACGATCGAACTCACCGCCGCCAGCGAGGGGGAGCAGACGCACCGCTCCGTGGATCTGCTGGGCCGGGTGTACGAATACTTCCTCACCCGCTTTGCGTCGGCCGAGGGCAAGAACGGCGGCCAGTTCTACACGCCGAGCTGTGTGGTGCGCTGCCTGGTGGAGATGCTGGAGCCCTACAAGGGCCGCATCTACGACCCCTGCTGCGGCTCCGGCGGCATGTTCGTGCAGAGCGAAAAGTTCGTGGAAAGCCACGGCGGCAAGCTGGGCGATATTTCGATTTACGGCCAGGAGAGCAACGCCACCACCCGCCGCCTGGCGGTGATGAACCTGGCCCTGCGCGGCATCGAGGCCGACTTCGGCCCCGAGCACGCCGACAGCTTCCGCCGCGACCTGCATCCGGATCTGCGGGCGGATTATGTGCTCGCCAACCCGCCCTTCAACGACTCCGACTGGTTCCGCAAAGACGACGACGTGCGCTGGCAGTTCGGCGTGCCTCCGAAGGGCAACGCCAACTTCGCCTGGGTGCAGCACTTCATCCACCACCTGGCGCCGCAAGGCATGGCAGGCTTCGTGCTCGCCAATGGCAGCATGAGCTCCAACCAGAGCGGCGAAGGCGAGATCCGCAAAGCCCTGATCGAGGCGGATCTAGTGGACTGCATGGTGGCCCTGCCCGGTCAGCTCTTCTACAGCACCCAGATCCCGGTGTGCCTCTGGTTCCTGGCGAAAAGCAAAGCTGCCGACAGCCAAAGGGACTTCCGGGATCGGCGCGGGCACACGCTGTTCATCGATGCCCGCAAGCTCGGCAGCCTGATCGATCGGGTGCACCGGGAGCTGTTAGATGCCGACCTGGCGAAGATCAGTGGCACCTACCACCGCTGGCGGGGCTCCAACGGCACGGTCAGCTACGAAGATGTGCCGGGCTTCTGTAAATCCGCCACCACCGCAGAGATCGCTGCCCATGGGTATGTGCTCACGCCGGGGCGGTATGTGGGGGCGGAGGAGGTGGCAGACGACGGTGAGCCGTTCGAGGAGAAGATGCCACGGCTGGTGGCGGAGCTTGAAAGCCAGTTCACTGAATCGGCCAGACTGGAAGCGGCGATCAGGGCGAATCTGAAGAGCATGGGCTTCCCGCTTCGATGAAGCGCAGCTTCTCCATCTTCGTGAGCAGCGTCCAAAAGGAGTTGGCGGCAGAACGCCGCGCCGTGAAGGACTACATCACCCGCGACCCGATGCTGGGGCGGTTCTTTCCGGACGTTTTCCTGTTCGAAGATCTCCCAGCCCGGGACCAGCGCCCCGACGGGCGATACATCGGAGAAATCGACCGACGGGACATTTATCTTGGGATTTTCGGCCTGACCTACGGAGCAAAGGATCTTGATGGCTTGTCTCCCACCGCGCGGGAGTTCCAGCAGGCCACTCACGAAGCCCCCAACCAGCCGGAACGGATCATCTTCATCAAGGGCCTCGACGACAGCGATCGTTAGCCAGAAATGTCGAAACTGATTGCCGATGCGGGTGCACAGCTGACTCGTCGCCGCTTTATCGATATCCCCAGTCTTTTGCGTGAGGTTTACAACAGCCTCGTCGATTTCCTGGATGAGCGTCACCTCCTGCGTACGCCGCCCTTCGACTCCGCCCCCTGTGCCGGTGCAACCTTGAACGACATCTCGGCGGCGAACGTCCGGGAGTTTCTGCGTCTTGCGGAAGAGAATGAACGCTTCCAGCCGGTCGGCCCCCGCACCCCGGCGGATGTGCTGCGCCACTTCCATCTTCTCGCCGATGGACAACCCACACAGGCGGGCATCTTCCTGTTTGGCGACCGACCGACACACTTTCTCCGCCAGACCCAGCTTCAGTGCCTCCAGTTCGAGGGAACCGAGAAACGCAAGCCGATCGCCGACCAACGCGCCTTCGAAGGCTCGGTCTTCGAAACGATCGATGCCGCCCGCCAATTCGTCCTTACCAAGCTCAAAACGCGGGTCGGGCTCGCTGCCGCTGGCGCTTCAGCTCCGGTCCAACCCGAAATCCCGACTTTCGTCATTCGCGAGGCCATCGTCAACGCCGTGGCCCATCGTGATTACACCAGCGACGGCTTCGTCCAGGTGATCGTGTTCAGCGACCGCGTGGAAATCTGGAATCCCGGCCGTCTTCCCGAAGGCCTCAGCGAAGACGACCTCCGCCACCCCCACGGCCCCCTGCCGCGCAACCCTCTCCTCGCTGAACCGCTTTACCGTGCCGGTTATGCCGAAAAAGCCGGCTCCGGCACCACCGACATGATTGACGCCTGCCGCGACGCCGGGGTTCCTGAGCCCACCTTCAAGCAGCACGGCCCCCATTTCGTCGTCACCCTATGGCGCGACTGGCTCACCGACGACGTGCTGGCCGGGCTTGGCCTCAATGAGCGTCAGTTGAAAGCACTCCCCGCCATCCGGCGGCAGCCGCGATTTGCCAACAGCGACTATCAGGCGACCACGGGCACCAGCCGCGCCACCGCTAAGCGCGATCTCGAGGAACTGATTGCCAAGGGACTGATCGTGCTGAAAGGGAGCGGCCGCGGCGCCTACTACGAGTTTGCCCGCAAACGGCCCAATAATGGCTCCAATGGCCCACCGAGGCAGGAGTGATCAATGGCTCACCAATGGCTCAAATGGCCCAAGCCATCCGCGGGGTCATGGAACCACCAGCCCTGGCTCGATGCCAAACTGAATGCCCAGCTCACCGGTCCTGCGAAACTGGAGCTGGTGCGTTCGGTGTTCCTCCTGCATCCCGAGGTGAAGAGCGCCACGCTGTTCGGCTCACGCGCCAAGGGCACCCACAGCGAGCGCTCCGATGTGGACCTGGTGGTGGCTGGCGACATCGAGCCGCTGCGCGCAGAGGCGATCACGGCCGAGTTGGAGCAGCTGCCGTTGCCCTATCGGTTTGACGTGCAATCCCTGGCTCACATTCAGCACCGCCCGCTGCTGGAGCACATCCAGCGGGTGGGCATTCTCATCTATCCGGCCTCATGACAGTGATTCCTGCGATGCCGCGCTTGGCCTGTGAACGGCACGGCTTGTTCGCCGAGTCCGCGAAACTGGAGCAGGCTATCCAAGCCAACTCAAGGGGGTTGGGTTGTGGCGGGTGAATGGAACACGTTGCCGCTCGAAGATTGCATGGCCGCAATCATCGACTACCGCGGAAAGTCGCCTGAAAAGACGCGGTTCGGCGTTCCGCTCGTCACGGCGAAAATCGTGAAGGGTGGCCGTATCGAGAAGCCAGAAGAGTTCATTGCCGAGACGGATTTCGAAGAGTGGATGCGGCGAGGAATGCCGAAGCCCGGCGACATCGTGATGACGACCGAAGCACCGCTCGGTGAGGTCGCGCAACTTGACGATCGCAAAGTCGCATTGGCACAACGCGTCATCACGCTTCGCGGTAAACCAGACCTTCTAGACAACACGTTTCTCAAGTTTCTCCTGCAATCGAATCCGGTTCAGGAGGAGCTTCATTCACGTGGCACGGGTACAACCGTTGTCGGCATTCGGCAGAGCGAACTTCGCAGAGTCAGTCTCACGTTCCCTCCCCTCGCTGAGCAAAAAGCCATCGCGTCGGTGCTTGTGGCGCTGGACGACAAGATCGAGTTGAACCGGCGGATGAACGCGACGCTGGAGGCGATGGCGCGTGCGCTGTTTCAGAGTTGGTTCGTGGATTTCGATCCTGTGCGGGCCAAGCTGGATGGACGGCAGCCTGTTGGGCTGGATCCAGACAGTGCTGCCCTGTTCCCCGATTCATTCCAAGAGTCCGAGGCTGGTCATATCCCGAAAGGCTGGAGCATTGAACCCGTCGGCCAAGTCGTCGAATGCGTCGGCGGCGGCACACCTAGCACCTCCGAACCGAAGTATTGGGAAGGGGGCAGGCACCACTGGACGACACCCAAGGATTTTTCCTCTCTCCAAGCGCCCATCCTCCTCGATACTGACCGCAAGCTCACCGACGCTGGGATTTCCAAGATTTCCTCAGGCCTACTCCCCGCCGGTACGCTGCTGCTTTCATCCCGTGCACCTGTCGGCTACCTGGCCATCGCCGCCATGCCTGTTGCGATCAATCAGGGTTTTATCGCGCTGAAATGTAACCACCGCGCCACGAACTTCTTCATGCTAAGCTGGTGTAATACAAACATGGCCGAAATCAAAAGCCGCGCCACCGGTACTACCTTCGCCGAAATCAGTAAACGGAACTTCCGGCCGATTGGTGTTCTTCTGCCGCCGACGGAAGTCATGGCCGCATTCACAGCCAAAGTCACGCCGCTCTACGCCCAAATCACTGCCAATCTCCACATATCTCGCACCCTCGTATCCTTGCGTGACACCCTTCTACCCAAGCTCGTCTCGGGTGAGATGACGATAGTAGATGTAGATCAGATCCTCGCAATGAACACACCATGACAAGGAATTCTTCGGCAATCAGTAACGAGGGCCTCAAGATCGCTCGAGTCCTGATGGTGCTGAGCAGCATTTCGCCGTTGTTCATCCTCTGGGCAATTCGCGGAAATAGCCTCTTTCCAGATAGCTGGTTTACTGGGTTCTGTCTCTTCATGGTTGTCGTCCCTAATTGCTTTCTATGGCTGCGCATCCAAGTCGCCAAACGGCGTAGAGATGTCCGCAATATCACCGTTGGCACGGCCGATGATCATCGCGACCACATCCTTGTCTATCTTTTTGCGATTATGTTGCCATTCTATTCTGTGGCTATCGGCAGTTGGCGAGACTTCTGCGCAACGCTCGCAGCTCTTGCATTCATCGTATTCCTATTTTGGCATCTTAATCTTCACTACATGAATCTTCTATTCGCATTTCGTCACTATCGAGTCTTCACAGTCACTCCTCCGCTCGATGGCAACCCACTGAGCGGAAGGGATAGGCAAGCACTTATTACTAGAAGAGCCAGTATCAGCCCCGGAGAACAGATATCTGCCTATCGCTTAAGTAACACGGTTTACCTAGAAGCTGAGCCATGACTCTTGATTTTGACTTAGACAGCGTGACGACTGTCGAATTTGGGATTGGTCTTGAGAGTGGAGGCAGCCAGGAGTTTGTGTGCGTGCCCGTAGATGGTGACGTGCAAGTAGTATTGCAGGATATGGCCAAGGACAGTTGGCAGTTAATGAGCAAAGATGAAGAGGGTCCTAGGCTTTACGAGCCATCCGAGAAACATGGATCTATCGAGTATCTTTTCTTACCGCTGACAAGCGAGTTGGCGGCTTCTCTTGTCTCTTTACACAATGCGCATCAATTGCCTATTAATGCTAAAGCACTTGAAGAGCCAGGTAAAGTGGTTTCTTATTTCTGCCGTCTAACCGACAACAAAAATTGCTCCTTGACGGCGCTTCGCCGTGCATCGCAATTCAAGGGAATACTCAAGAGCAGAAATAGACTTGTTCAAATGATTGATGACACGATGCAAGTTGTTCCTGATACCGTCTTTAAGCTTGATTCCGACTTCGACCTTCTAGTAGATAGCAATGGAATTCACATACTGCGCCCCAGTGGCTTTGAATTCGCTGGCAGCCTGCAGCGAGCTATCCAAGACGCAGCGCCTCTGAATATTGCGGCAATTGGACGAGATCTTCCTTTCGTCAACTTTGACAGCATTAATCAGTACGCTAGAAATCATACCCGTGCAGCAAGATACCTGGCATCGATTAATTCTCAGGCTGAAGCCAAGAACATCGACAAGGCCCTTCTTGTCAGTCTCTGCAATCAAACGGATGTGGTGATTGAGGAGAAAGACGGAAAAATTACAGTCAAGAGTGGGAACGAACTAGGCTTCCTGGAGGTGCTGGATCGTCGGAGGTATGAAATCAACCTAGTCAGAGAACAGCCTGAGCACTATCGAGCTGCTAGTCGGAGGAAAATTGACAGTTGATGCTTTGGTCTTCAATCACGTTTTTTTATAGCTGTCTTGTGTTGGGAATTGGAATTCGGCCCTAGACGCATCATTCAGTACATCGATTCATGACCACCACCCGCCCCTTCGCCCTGCGCTTGTTCGTGCCATATGGGCTGCCGGAGGGGATGCGCATCGTGGAGAAGACGAACTGGAGCGGCATCGGCTACGTGATCCCTCGCTCCCAGCTCAAGGAGTTCACCCAGCGCCCGGAGGCCGGTCGTCCTGGCGTGTACGTGCTCACGGGCCCCGACCCAGAAGACGGTGGCGCCGACCTCGCGTACATCGGCGAGGCGGATCCCCTCGGCCGGCGGCTGGAACAGCACCAGGCCAAGGAGTTCTGGACCACCGCCTACGCCTTCACCTCCAAGGACGGCTACCTGAACAAGGCCCACGCCCAGCACCTGGAGGCCCGGCTGATCGGCCTGGCCCAGGCGGCCAAGCGCTGCCGGCTGGAGAACGTTGTTCAGGGCCACGCTGTGAACCTGGCCGAGATGGACCGCGCTGAGGCTGAGGGCTTCCTGGATGAGGTCTTGGTCTGCTTTCCGGTTCTCGGGCTCAGGGCCTTCGAGCAGCCGCCATCCTTCCCTTCCATGAGCCCCAGCAACCTCTTCTTCCTCCGGGGTCCGGAGGCCGAGGGCAGGGGATACGAGTCACCAAACGGGTTCACCGTTCTCAAGGGAGCCAAGGGGCGCCGCGACTTCGTCGCCAGCTCTCCCGACGGCCTGATGCGCACGCGGGAGCAACTCATCCGGCAGGGCGTGCTCGCCAAGCTGGACAACCAGGTGGAACTGCTCCAGGACTATGAGTTCAAGTCACCGTCCCAGGCGGCGGGGCTGCTGCTCGCCCGCAGCGCCAACGGCCGGCTCGACTGGAAGGATGCTGCCGGGATCAGCCTCAAGGATCACCAGGAGCGGGCGGCGGCGGCGGCCTCCGCAGACGCAGATCCTTGAGGCCCCACCCAACGCACCTGCTAAACAGCTGCATACCATCTAGCTTCTGGCTAGTGACGGGCTCACCGGTGAGACCCATGCCGAGTGACAGCGCTCCCCTCAAGCCCTGGGCGGTGACCCCCGAAAAGATCGCGGAAGCCGTGCGCCGGTTGGTCGCCGCGGCCGCGCCCACGCGCCTGATCGCTTTTGGCTCTGCTGCCACAGGGGATCTGAGCAGTGCCAACGACCTTGATCTACTGGTGGTGGAAGCCCAGGTGGCCGACCGTTACCAGGAAATGCTCCGCTTGCGCCGTGTCCTGCGCGGGCTTCTGATGCCGATCGACCTGATCGTGACCAGCCAGGCCCACTACGACTCCCGCGCCCAGGTGCCGGGCACGGTGGAGTTCGCTGCCCGCACACAAGGCCGTGTTCTCTATGCGGGCGATTGAGCAGGCCCAGCTGCTGCAACGCAAGGCTGCGCAAGACCTTGCGGTCCTGCGGAAGCTGATCAACGATCCCACCATCAGCACCGAGACCCTCGGCTTCCATGCCCAGCAAACGGCCGAAAAGCTCATCAAGGCGTTGCTGGCGCTGGGCGGTCACGACTACCCCCGCACCCATGATCTGGGTCTGCTGCTGGATCTGCTCGCTTCCTTGGATGTGCGTGTGCGGATCCCCGAGGCGCTGCTGACGGTGGAGATCTTGACCCCCTTCGCCACCGTGTTCCGCTACGACGACCTCCCCTTGGAGGCCGCCATCGATCGACAGGAGTGGCTGCCTCTTCTCTTGGCGTTGGAGGAGTTCGTCGGCGGGCTCATCGCGGCGGCGAACGATCGCCTGGATCCGCCATGACCCTCAACGAATCCATGGTCGAAGAGGCGGCCATCGGCTGGTTCCAGGAGCTGGGCTACACCGTTCTCCCAGGCCCCCAGCTGGCCCCCGGCGAACCGGCGGCGGAGCGGGAGTCGTTCAGCGATGTGGTGCTGGTGGGCCGGCTGCGCGAGGCCATCCGTCAGCTAAACCCGGCCATTCCTGAGGAGGCCCGGGAAGAAGCGCTGCGCAAGCTCTTGCGCCTCGCTACCCCCTCGCTGCTGCAGACCAACCGCGCCTTCCACCGCCTGCTGCGTGAAGGTGTGCCGGTGGAATACCCCCGGCCCGATGGCAGCATCGCCGGCGACCATGTGCGGCTGGTCGACTTCACAACTGTTGCCACCAACGACTGGCTGGTGGTGAACCAGTTCAGCGTCAGCGATGGCCAGCACAACCGCCGGCCCGACCTGGTGGTGTTCCTCAACGGGCTGCCGCTGGGCCTGATCGAGCTCAAGAACGCCGCCGCTGAAGGCGCCACCATCTGGAGTGCCTACGCCCAGCTTCAGACCTACAAAGCCGAGATTCCCGGGCTCCTTCAATACAACGCCGCCCTGGTAGTGAGCGATGGGCTGCAGGCCCGCATCGGCTCGCTCACCGCCAACCAGGAGTGGTTCAAGGTGTGGCGCAGCATCGATGGCGAGGCCGTCGCACCGGCCACGGCCCTGGAGCTGGAAACGTTGATCCGTGGCGTGTTCGAGCCGCAGCGCTTCCTCGATCTGCTGCAGCACTTCATCGTCTTTGAGGAAGACCCGGATTCGGGCGCCCTGCACAAGATCATCGCTGGCTATCACCAGTTCCATGCCGTCAACGCGGCGGTGGAGGAAACCGTGCGCGCCAGCGGCATGGGGCCGGCGTCGCGCAGCCAGGGCGGACGACCGGGCGACCGGCGCGCCGGGGTGGTGTGGCACACCCAGGGCAGCGGCAAGAGCTTCTCGATGCTCTTCTATGCCGCCCGCATCGTGCGCCATCCGGCACTGCAGAACCCCACCCTGGTGGTGCTCACCGATCGCAACGATCTCGACGACCAGCTGTTCGGCCAGTTCCAGCGCTGCACCGACATCCTCGGCCAAACGCCCGTGCAGGCCGCCAATCGCGAGCAGTTGCGCGACCTGCTCAACCGCGCCAGCGGCGGCGTGGTGTTCACCACCATCCAGAAGTTCATGCCGGAAAAGGGTGAGCCGATGCCCGAGCTGAGCGCCAGAGCGAACATCGTGGTGATCGCCGATGAAGCGCACCGCAGCCAGTACGGTTTCGGCGGCAAGGTGAACGAAAAGACCGGCGAAATCTCTTACGGCTTCGCCAGCAATCTGCGCGATGCCCTCCCCAACGCCTCCTTCATCGGCTTCACCGGCACGCCGATCGAGCAGACAGACGCCAACACCCGCGCCGTGTTCGGCGATTACATCTCCATCTACGACATCCAGCGCGCCGTGGCCGATAAGGCCACCGTGCCGATCTACTACGAGAGCCGCATCTCCAAGCTCTCCCTGAACGCCGCTGAAATCCCCAGGCTTGACGAGGAGTTCGAGGAGATCACCGAAGGCGAGGAGTTCACCCAAAAGGAAAAGCTGAAAACCAAGTGGGCCGCCCTCGAAGCGCTGGTGGGTGATCCCAAGCGCCTCGCGCTCGTGGCCGCCGATCTGGTGGCGCACCTCGAGAAGCGCCTGGAGGCGATGGACGGCAAGGCAATGGTGGTGTGCATGAGCCGCCGCATCTGCGTCGACCTCTACAACGCCCTGATCCAACTGCGGCACGAATGGGCCGCCGACACCCTCAAGGTGGTGATGACCGGCAATGCCGATGACGGCCCCGACTGGCAGCCCCACATCCGCAGCAAAGAGGCGCGCCGCCAGCTGGCCAACCGCTTCAAGGACGCCGCCGACCCGTTCAAGATCGTGATCGTGCGCGACATGTGGCTCACCGGTTTCGATGCGCCCTGTCTGCACACCATGTACGTCGACAAGCCGATGCAGGGCCACGGCCTGATGCAGGCCATCGCCCGCGTGAACCGGGTGTTCCGCGACAAGCCCGGCGGCCTGGTGGTGGATTATCTCGGCCTCGCTGATCAGCTCAAGCGCGCCCTGGCCACTTACACCGAAAGCGGCGGCCAGGGCGACCCCGCTTCCCTCGTGAACCAGGCCATCGCCGTGATGCTCGAAAAGCACGGCATCGCTTCTGATCTCCTGCACGGTTTTGACTGGTCGGCCTGGACCAGCGGCAGCCCCTCCGAGCGCCTGCAGCTCCTTCCCGCCGGCCAGGAGTAAATCCTGCTGCAGGAGAACGGCAAACAACGCTGGCTGCAGGTGGTGGCCGAACTCTCCCGTGCCTTCGCCCTCTGCGCCGCCAGCGACGAGGCCACCGCCATCCGCGACGACGTGAGTTTCTTCCAGGCGTTGCAGGCCGCCCTCTCCAAGCAAACCAGCTGCACCAGCAAGACGCCTGAGCAGATCGATGCCGCCATCCGCCAGCTGGTGAGCAAGGCCATCACCACCGAAGGCCAGGTGATCGATGTGTTCACCGCCGCCGGCCTGCCCAGGCCCGACATCTCGATCCTCAGCGATCAGTTTCTCGCCGAGGTGCGTGGCCTCAAGCACAAGAACGTGGCCGCCGAGCTGCTGGAGAAACTGCTCAAAGATGAGCTCAAAGTGCGCTCCAAGCGCAACCTGGTGCAGAGCCAGGTGTTCTCCGAGAAGCTCAAGAAAGCCCTCAACGCTTACCACAACCGCGCCATCACCACGGCCGAGGTGATCGAAGAGCTGATCGCCCTCGCCAAAGACCTCGATGCCGCCACCAAGCGCGGCGAATCCCTCGGCCTCACCGACGACGAAGTGGCCTTCTACGACGCCCTTGCCGCCAACGACAGTGCCGTGCAGGCCATGGGCGACGCCCAGCTCAAACTGATCGCCGCCGAACTGATCACCCAGGTCAAGAAGAGCGTGTCGATCGACTGGACCCTGCGTGAAGGCGCCCGCGCCAAGATCCGCGTGATGGTGAAACGCATCCTCAACAAATACGGCTACCCCCCCGATCTGCAGGAAGAGGCGGTGAAAACCGTGCTGGCCCAGGCGGAGTTGCTCTGCGTCCACTGGGTGTAAGCCAGCGCGGCTCCAGCGGCTGAGACACCGGTGGCAATGGCTAGAGCAGCCGCTCCACCCCCTTGGCCACCCGCGCCGTCTACACCTTCACCGGCTTCCCCGGCAATCCCGAGAGCTATCTCTACCTCCACCACGACGGTTACCCCACCGGCGCCGCCTGGCGCTTCGCCACCGCCCTGCGCCACAGCCATCAGGCCTCCTCATTCCTCGCCTCCTTCCGGAGCACCCAGCCCAGGGCGGAACTGCTCACCAGCGCGGAGCAGTCCGCCGATGCCGAGTACCGCTACCAGGTGCGGCTTCTGGACAGCACCGATCCCCGCCTGCAGGTGACGTGCTGGCGCCGGCTTCCGGGGGGCTCCAGCTGGCAGCCCCGTTGCGGGCCCATGGCCCTGGCGGTGTTCATCCAGCGCTTCCTGCCCGGGGAGCTGCCGTGATCAGGCCAAGCGTGCGCTCACAGCGCCGCAGGCCCTCGGTGCAGTCGCCCCGCATCAGCAATCCCGCGCCGCCCCAGAGCAGCCGCTGCGGCAGATCGAGGACTCCCGCGCCCAGCTCCCGCAGCGGCTCAAAGCCCAGCCGGCGGAAGTAACGCACCAGGCGGCGGTGCTGGTGCCCGTCGTCGCGGATGGCCAGCAGCGCGGCGCGGCGGCAGGGGGTGTGCTCCAGCGCCCAGGCGAAGGTGGCGGCCCAGATCAGCGGACCCACCAGGGCAGCGGCCGGCTCGCCGCGCGGCACCTGGATGCGCAGGGTGTCGAGATGAAGGCCATCGGGCAGAGGAATCGCCCAGCCCTTGAGCTCCCCCAGCAGCTGGGGGACGCCCCCGGGGCCACGGCGGGCCACCCCCACCCGCAGCCCCCGCAGCGCCGCGGGCCCGCTCACCTGCAGGCGCAGCAGCACCCCCCGCGACGCTCCCCACGCCTCCAGCTCCGCCAGGTGGCTCATGCGGGAAACGGCTCCCAGGTCAGCACCGCCTCCAGCGGCAGAGGGCCCCGGATGTGGGGGAAGAGCTCGCCGCTGCCGGGGGCCGGCTCCTCCACCACGGCAATGCCGGCCGCCTCCAGGCGCCCGGCATCGATCGTGAGCAGCAGCACATCGGCCGCGTCGGCGTAAAAGCGCCGGTGGGTGGCCTCGAGCTGATGGCTGTGGCTGGCGTGGATGAAGCCCACCTCCTCCAGGCTCAGGCCGCGGCTGGAGCGGCGGTAGACCCCCTCGCTCCTGGCGGCGCGCCATTCCGGGGCCAGGGCCAGGTGGTACAGGAAGCGCGGTGATCGCCAGGCGGCTCGCTGTGCCCAGGGTGGGGCCATCACCGCCGCCAGCTCCGGGCCGGCGAGGAAGCGCGCCAGCCAGTCCTGCACCACCGTGAGGCCTGCGGCGGCGTCAAACCCCGCTGGATCCGCCAGCAGGAACTGACGCACGAAGGGCAGCAGGGCCAGGTGGGCCAAGGAGGGCCGCGTCCCCAGACGCGGCAGCTGCTCATTCCAGTCGCGCAGGATCGCCAGAGCCGCCGCGCGGTGCAGCTCGGCGTCGGTGCCGGGGTAGCGGCCGGCGTACTTGAACCGGTCGAGGTGGTGCTTGAAGGGGCCGTCGTTGCTGGCGATCAAGGCCTCGATCAGCCCCCGCTGAGCCGCGTGCCCCGGCGTGTCAGCCAGCCGCAGCAGATCGCCGGGGTCGTGGTGCTCCAGGGCCCAGCGCATCACCGCCAGGCTCTGATCGATCACGCGGCCCGCCGGCAGCACGAGCACCGGCACCGTGCCCTTCGCGGAGGCCTCCAGCAGTTCGGGGGGCTTGGCCTTCAGGCTCACCTCCCGCAGCTCCAGATCAGGGCCTGGCCGTAACCCGGCCGCCGCAAGGGCCAGCCGGGCCCGGATCGCATAGGGGCAGCGGCGGAAGCTGTACAGGATCGGCCGTTCCGCCATGGGCACCTACAGCACCCCCCGCTCGATCTCCTCGAGGTACAGGAACTCTGGAGACTTCACCCCCGCCCGCTCGCGGATCGCCACCAGCTCCTCGGATTCGAAAAAGGCTCGGGCCCGCTCCAGCGAACTCCAGGCGGAGAAATGCACCACCGTGTCGGCGGCGCCATCGAAGCGCAGCAACTGGTAGCTGATCTCCCCGGCGACCTTGCGCATCCCTGCCGCCTGATCGAACACCGCTTTCCAGGCGCCGTAGTCGGCCACGGCATGGATGATCAGCACATGGGACACAGACCGCGTCACCAGGGGGTCCCATCCTTGTGGCTGAAGCGCCAGCCGCCGTCGAGCCACCGGGCCTGAAGGTCGTCGTCTGGATAGTCGACCTGATCGCCGGGGGTGCGATCGCCGATTTCCAGCAGCACCACATCCACCGCCGTGCCGTTGATCAGGTGGTGAGCGTTCCCAGTCCCGGCAGCAAAGCCCGCCGCCAGTCCCGGTGCCAGTTCTCGTTCGCCATCATCGGTGATCAAGGTCGGGTGACCCTCGAGCACGTAGACGAATTCGTCTTGTTGGCTGTGGGCATGGCGCAGGGCGGTGCGCGCCCCGGGCTTCAAGCGGGTTTGGTTGACGCCGAAGTGGCGCAGACCGAAGGCCTCCCCCAGCACACGCTTCTCCCGACCCTTCATCAGGGCAGCGAACGGGGCGGGGTAGTTGCTGGCCCGGGAGCGAGGTGGCCCCCCGGCGGCCCAGAGGGCCTTGGCGCCCCGGTCGGGCTCCAGCCAGTTGCGGCGCGCTTCAATCGACTCCAGTCGTGCGCGGCTGTAGGCGGCCAGGGGCCAGTCGCGCTCCCCAAGGGGCGAGGCCAGCAAGGCGGCCAGGGAATCCATCAGGGGCCAGTCGGGGTGGCGAGCGATGTGCCCACTCACCCCTCGCAGGAAGTGGATGGTGAGGGTTTCGTGGTAGCCGGAGTGATCGGTGTTGGGGGAGCCTGTGGCGTCGTTGTAGGCGCAGATACGGGAGCGCAGGTGTTCGAGAGCGGCGTTGAACGGCCGCTGCTCGAGGGTCCAGAGGGCCACGGCCAGATGGGCTTCGTGGGTCCAACGGGCTCGGGGCAGGGTGGAGGCTTCGAAGGCGGTCACCAGCGCCTCGATTCCCTCTGCTGTGGTGGGCAAAGCCTGCTCGCTCATGGTTTGGCCTCCTACCGGCGGATGGCGCGAAAGCGCAGGCGCGCATAATCCGCGCGCCAGCATCCATCGGCTCCGAGCAACTGAGGCCGCAAGGCTTCCACCACCTCAGCCACCAAGGCCGGACGCTCCTCGGGGGGCAATGGTGCCAGGAATCCCTGGGCAAAGGTGGTGATCCAGTCGCCTAGATCGCCGGGCAGGGGCGTTGGGCGGGGAATCAGGGTGATCGATTCCACTCCAAAGCCCCCCGCCTCCAGCAGTGCGCCGTAGTGCTCGGGGGTGGGGAAGAAGGTGTCGTGAGGTGCCCTCAGCCCCCTCGCGGCCAAGGCCCGCTCAAGGGCGCCGTGGATCGCGGCTACGTTGCCGTGGCCTCCCATCTCGGCCACGAATCGCCCCCCCGGCACCAGGGCTCGGTGCACCCCGGCGATCACGCGTTCGGGCTGCAGCATCCAATGCAGGGCGGCGTTGGAGAAGACCGCCTCGAAGGCGGCCTCAAACGTCAACTCCTGGCCATCCAACACCTGGGCCTCCAGTCCACGGGCGCGTGCGCCCGCCACCATCGCGGCGCTGGCGTCGACGCCGATCACACGCGCCCCCAGTGCCACCAGCTGCTCGGTGAGCGCCCCATCGCCGCAGCCAAGATCAAGCACGCGCTCGCCGGGCTGAGGATCCAGCAGCGCAAGCACCGGGGCCCCCAGATCCGAGACGAAGCGGCCCATGGCCTCGTACCTCTCAGGGTGCCACTGCTGCAGGGAGGGCTCGGCCCTGGCGATCAGCATCTGGCGCTGACGCTCGGCAAAACGCCGGCGGTCGGAGTCGCTGAAGCGGCTGAGGCAGTGGCGGCAGCTCACTCCCTCCACGTAGCTCTCCAGGGCGCGATCCTCTGGGCCAAGAGGCAGACCGCAGGCGTGGCACTGGCTGTGGCTGCCGGGTTCGAGCCGGTGGTTGAGGGCCACGCGCCGATCGAACACATAGCACTCGCCCTGCCAGCGGCTGCGTGCTTCAGGGATGTCTTCCAGGTAGCGCAGGATGCCGCCCTGCAGCTGGTGCACGCCGCCGAAGCCCTGCTGGCGCAGGTAGGCGGTGGCTTTCTCGCAGCGGATGCCACCGGTGCAGAAGAGGGCCAGGCGCTCGGGCCGTCGCTCCTTCACCAGGGGGCGCAGCTCCTTCTCCACCCAGGCCGGAAAGTCGCGGAAGCTTGCGGTGCCGGGATCGATGGCCCGATCGAAACTGCCGATCGCCACTTCGTAGGCGTTGCGCGTGTCGATCACCAAGGTGGTGGGATCGTCGATCAATGCATTCCAGGCCTCGGGCGGCACGTTGATGCCCGCCCCCTGGTTCGGATCGAGCCCCTCGATTCCCAGGGTGACGATCTCCCGCTTCAGGCGCACCTTGAGCCGATCAAAGCTGACCACGGTGCTCCAGCTGGTCTTCAGCTCCAACGTCTCGAGGCCGGCGCCTGCCTGAAGCGCTGCCAGCAGGCTCTCAACCGCCGGTGGCGTACCACTGATCGTGCCGTTCACCCCCTCCTCGGCCAGCAGCACCGTGCCATGAACTCCGGCGGCGCGGCCTAGCTGTTGCAGCCGTTCGCGCAGGGCGGGGAGCGTGTCGGCGTTCAGAGCCGTGAAACGGTAGAAGGCCGTCACCTGCTGGACCGCTGGTGCTTCGCTCCAACCGGAGGCAGCATCAGCCAGGGGGCACCTCCAGGACGTTCACCCCCGCCGCCGCCAGCAGCGCCCGGTCGGAGTCCACATCGGGGTTGCCGGTGGTGAGCAGGGTGTCGCCGTAGAAGATCGAATCAGCCCCCGCCTGCAGGCAGAGGATCTGGGCCTCCCGGCTGAGCTGCTCACGGCCGGCGCTCAGGCGCACCCGGCTGAAGGGCATCAGGATGCGGGCGGTGGCCACCATCCGCACCAGCTCCAGTGGATCAATCGGCGGTTGTTGCTCCAGCGGCGTGCCCTCCACCGCCACCAGGGCGTTGATCGGCACGCTCTCGGGATGGGGGTCGAGGCTGGCGAGCACCTGCAGCAGGCCGGCGCGATCGCTGGTGGACTCCCCCAGGCCGATGATGCCGCCGCAGCAGAGGGTGATACCCGCCTGGCGGACCCGGGCCAGGGTTTCCAGACGCTCCTGGTAGGTGCGGGTGGTGATGATCCGCTCGTAGTGCTCGGGGCTGGTGTCGAGATTGTGGTTGTAGGCGGTGAGGCCAGCCGCCGCGAGCCGCTCGGCCTGGGCGTCGGTGAGCATGCCGGCGGTCACGCAGGCCTCCAGCCCCAGCTCCCGCACGCCGCGCACCATCGCCAGCATCGCCTCGAAGGGGGCGCCATCGCGGATGTCGCGCCAGGCCCAGCCCATGCAGAAGCGGTGGGCACCCGCCGCCTTGGCGGCCCGCGCCCGCGCCAGCACCGGCCCCACCTCCAGCTCCGGCCGTCCGCTCACGTCGCTGCTGTTGTGCATCGACTGGGGGCAGTAAGCGCAGTCCTCCTCGCAACCGCCGGTCTTGACACTGAGCAGGGAGGCGAGCTGCACGCGGTATCCCGGATTGGCGGCCCGGTGGACGGTCTGGGCTCGCCAGAGCAGGTCGATCAGCGGCATCTCCAGCAGCTCCCGGATCTCGCCGCGGCTCCAGTCGTGGCGCAGGTCAGGGGCCGAAGCGGCGGCGGCCGAGGGGCGTGTCGTCGTGGTCAAAGGGGCAGGGAGTGGGAGGAGAGAAGGTCAGGCGCTGGGGGGAAGCAGGGGCTCGACCCCCCCGAAGCGCCGTTGACGGCCCTGGTAATCCAGCACGGCCCGCAGCAGGGACTGCTCATTGAAATCGGGCCAGAGCACATCGGTGATGTGGATTTCGGCGTAGGCCAGTTGCCAGAGCAGGAAATTGCTGATGCGGTACTCGCCGCTGCTGCGGATCAGCAGATCGGGATCCACCTCGCCTGCGGTGAGCAGTTCGGCCTCGAAGTGGGCCTCATCGATCGCCGCGGGGTCGAGTTCACCGCGGGCTGCACGCTCAGCCAGGCGCCTGGCCGCCTGCACCAGCTCCCGCCGTCCGCCGTAGTTCGTGCAGACATTGAAGTGGATGCCGGTGTTGGCGGCGGTGCGGGCCTCGGCGGCGGCAATGCGCTCCTGCAGCCCCTCCGGCAACTGCTCCAGGTCGCCCAGGAAGCGGATGCGCACCCGCTCGCGCTCCAGGGCCTGGAGTTCACGGGCCAGCACCCGCTCGAACAGGTGCATCAGGAAGGTCACTTCCTCGCCGGGCCGGTTCCAGTTCTCGGTGGAGAAGGCGTAGACGGTGAGGGCACCGATGCCCCAGTCGCTGCAGAGACGCAGAGTGCGCTTGAGGGCTTCCACCCCCTCACGGTGCCCCATCATCCGCGGCAGGCGCCGCTGGCTGGCCCAGCGGCCGTTGCCATCCATGATCACGGCCACATGGGCCGGCAACCGGGAGGGATCCAGACAGGCCGGCAACAGCTCGGAGGGCTGGGCTGAAACCTGGATCGGGTCGGTGGTCGCCGGAGAGCGACTCATGCGCGGGATTCGGGCGTGTCCTCGGCCACGGTACGTCCAGTGGGAAGCGGCACCACCGAACCTCCGGGACTCTTGGCCAGGGTTTTGGTGGAGGAGGGCGCCAGGGCGGCCGTCAGCAGCTCACGCAGACGGCTGCTGGTGATCGGCCGCTCCAGCTTGCCCTGGCGGGCCAGGGAGAGGGTGCCGGTCTCCTCGGAGACCACGATGCAGAGGCAGCGATCGAAGCGTTCGGTGATGCCCAGGGCCGCCAGGTGGCGGGTGCCGTAGCGGGTGATGCCCTGGCGGGAGAGGGGCAGGATCACTCCAGCCGAGAGGATTCGGCTGCCGCGAACGAGCAGGGCCCCATCGTGCAGGGGGGTATCGGCGGCGAACAGGTTCAGCACCAGATCCACCGAGAGCATGGCGTCGAGCTCGATACCGGGGTTGAGAAAGTCCTCAGGTCGCAGATCGCTGCCCAGATCCACCAGGATCAACGCCCCCCGGCGGCCCTGGGAAAGGCGGCCGGCCGCCTCAGTAAGCATCGCCACCGCGCCCGACATCTCCTGGTCGACACCCTGGTTTCCCAGCAGCACGTCGAGGCGGCCGGTGCCCAGCAGCTCCATCAGGCGCCTGAGCTCCCCCTGCCACAGGATTGCCAGGGCCAGGCTGCAGCCCAGCACCACCGCCTCCAGCAGGCGGGTGGTGAGGGGCAGGTTGGCGAAGCGCTGCACCACCCAGACCAGGGCCACCAGAAACAGCCAGCCCCGCAGCAGCCAGAGAGTGCGCGATTCACGCACCCGGGCCAGCAATAGCATCCCGAGAGCAGAGGCGAAGAGCAGATCCAGCAGCAGGCGCAGATCGAGGAGCCTCAGCCAGATCACAGTTCCCTACAGCACTTGATTCATGGTATCGGCCGAAACCGTTCTGGCAGGACGTCGTGGAGCAGCAGTTCGTCTGGTCGCTCCCGCCGCTGCACCAGCTCCGCCTCACCCCCATGCACCAGCACCGCCGCGGGTCTGGGGATGCGGTTGTAGTTCGACGCCATCGAGGCGTTGTAGGCGCCGGTGGCGAAGACCACCAGCAGGTCGCCGCTGCCGCTGGGGGGCAGGGCCAGGTCCTTGAGCAGGACGTCGCCGGATTCGCAGTGTTTGCCCGCCACGGTGACCGTTTCCGTGGCCACGGCCGTGGGCCGCTCCGCCAGTACCGCCGTGTAGCTCGACTGATACGTGATCGGCCGGGGATTGTCGCTCATCCCCCCATCCACCGAGAGGTAGGTGCGCAGGCCGGTGATCTGCTTGCGGCTGCCGATCGTGTACAGCGTGAGGCCGGCCGTGGCCACCAGGGAGCGGCCGGGTTCGCAGAGCAGGCGGGGCAGCTCGAGATCCCGCTCGCGGCAGGCGCGCACCACGGCCTCCGCCACCCCCTTCACCCACTCCTCGATGGTCGGGGGATCATCGGAGGCCACGTAGCGGATCCCGAGGCCGCCGCCCACGTTCAGATCGCTCACGGGATGGCCCAGGGAGCGGGCCAGGGCCAGGGCATCGGCCATCACCCCGGCCAGATCTCGGTGGGGTTGCAGCTCGAAGATCTGGGAGCCGATGTGGGCATGCAGGCCCGTGAGGCGGGCCCAGGGGCACCCGGCCAGACGGCGCAGCACCGGCTCCAGCTGATCAGGGTCGAAGCCGAACTTGCTGTCGAGGTGGCCGGTGCGGATGTACTCGTGGGTGTGGCACTCGATGCCGGGAGTGAAGCGCAGCATCAGGGGCACCACCCGACTGGCGGCGGGGGCGAGCTCGGCGAGGCGCTCCAGGTCGTGGTCGTTGTCGACCACCACAGTCACGCCGTGGGCCACCGCCAGGGAGAGCTCCTCATCCGACTTGTTGTTGCCGTGGAGCACGATCCGCTCCGGCGGCATGCCCCCCTGCAGAGCGGTGAGCAGCTCGCCCTCTGAGACGGCATCGAGGCCGAGACCTTCGGAGGCCACCAGGGCACTCAGCACCAGGCTGCTGTTGGCCTTGGAGGCGTAGAGCGCCAGGGAGGGTCCGGGGTAGTGGGCAGCGAGAGCCTCGCGGTAGGCCCGACAGCTGGCTCGCAGGGTGGCCTCATCGAGCACATAGAGCGGTGTGTCGTAGCGCCGGGCCAGTTCGCCGAGATCACAACCGCCCACCTGGAGCCTGTCGCGGCCGTCGAGGCTCGTGGTGAGGGGGGTGAGGTTGCGGTTGGGACTGAGCGGATCGGCGTTCGACTCGAAGGGGCGTGTCGCCGGACTGGGCGAAAGCACGCTGCCAACGGCCTGATCTGCCGGAGTGACGGGAGAGACGGTCATCGGCATCATCCTTGGGGCTGTGTCCTGTTGACCCCAATCGTAAGGATGAGCTTCGAAGGGGCAGGGCCGATTGAGCTGAGCAGCCAGCGTCTGGCTCCAGGCCATGCGGGAGCCTGCCACGAGCTCGATCAGCTCTGCCGGCCCCAGGGATGGGACCTGCCGCAGTGGAGCCAGGAGCTGGAGGCGAGCGGGCGCTGCGTGCTCGGGGTGCTTCACGGCTGCGAGCTGGTGGCGGTGGGCAGCAGCTGGCTGATCCTCGATGAGCTGCAGATCCTGCTGGTGCTGGTGCACCCCGGGTATCGCCGCATCGGCCTGGCCAGCATGGTTCTGAACGAACTGATGCGCGACGGGCGTGAGCGCGGCGCCAGCGGGGCCAGCCTGGAGGTGGCGGTTGGCAACACGGCCGCGCTCGGGCTCTACGGCTCGCTCGGTTTCCGCAGCACCGGCCGCCGTCGCGGTTACTACCGCGACGGGCAGGACGCTCTGATCCAATGGCGCCAACTCGATGACACAACTGGATAGTTGTGTCATCGCTGAGTGCAACACCAATCACTGGCGATCACGAAGGTACGGATTGCCGCCATTTGTTGATGCGTAAGGCCGTACGAATCCAGCCTCCTGGGTGTGGTGATCGAGTTGCCCGATCCCTGCTGTGGCAGTGATTCTGGCTGAATTGAAGGCAGAATCACGCACACCCTCTCAGCCCTGATAGGTTGGTGGGACTTGCACAGGCACCGCAGATGTTCGAGCGGTTTACCGAGAAGGCCATCAAGGTGATCATGCTGGCCCAGGAAGAGGCCCGAAGGCTGGGCCACAACTTCGTGGGCACTGAGCAGATCCTGCTGGGTCTGATCGGTGAGGGCACGGGTGTGGCCGCCAAGGTGCTCAAGTCGATGGGTGTCAACCTCAAGGACGCCCGTGTCGAGGTGGAGAAGATCATCGGCCGCGGTTCCGGATTCGTGGCCGTCGAAATTCCGTTCACGCCTCGGGCCAAACGCGTACTGGAGCTCTCCCTGGAAGAGGCCCGTCAGCTCGGGCACAACTACATCGGCACTGAGCACCTGCTGCTGGGCCTGATCCGGGAGGGTGAGGGCGTTGCCGCTCGCGTTCTGGAGAATCTCGGTGTCGATCTGGCCAAGGTGCGCACCCAGGTGATTCGCATGCTGGGCGAAACCGCAGAGGTCACCGCTGGTGGTGGCGGCAGCAAAGGCTCCACCAAAACCCCCACACTCGACGAATTCGGCAGTAACCTCACCCAGCTGGCCGCTGAAGGCAAGCTTGATCCGGTGGTGGGTCGCCACAACGAGATCGATCGGGTTGTGCAGATCCTTGGTCGGCGCACCAAGAACAACCCTGTGCTGATCGGTGAACCCGGCGTCGGCAAGACGGCCCTTGCTGAAGGGCTTGCCCAGCGCATCGTCATCGGCGAAGTTCCCGACATCCTTGAAGACAAGCGGGTCCTCACCCTTGATATCGGCCTGCTGGTGGCCGGCACCAAGTACAGGGGTGAATTCGAGGAGCGCCTCAAGAAAATCATGGAAGAGATCCGGGGCGCGGGCAACGTGATCCTGGTGATCGATGAGGTGCACACCCTGATCGGTGCCGGTGCTGCCGAAGGGGCGATCGACGCCGCCAACATCCTCAAGCCGGCTCTGGCCCGCGGCGAACTGCAGTGCATCGGTGCCACCACCCTGGATGAATACCGCAAGCACATTGAGCGGGATGCAGCTCTGGAGCGCCGTTTCCAACCAGTCATGGTCGGCGAGCCCTCCGTGCTCGACACCATTGAGATCCTCAGAGGGTTGCGCGAGCGCTACGAGCAGCACCATCGCCTGAAAATCAGCGATGAAGCCCTGGTGGCAGCCGCCACCCTCGGTGATCGCTACATTTCCGACCGCTTCCTGCCCGATAAGGCCATCGATCTGGTCGATGAAGCCGGCAGCCGCGTGCGCCTGTTGAACTCCAAGCTGCCTCCTGCGGCCAAGGAGCTCGACAAGCAACTGCGGGCCATTCAGAAGCAGAAGGAGGATTCCGTTCGCCAGCAGGATTTCGGCAAGGCTGGCGAACTGCGCGACAAGGAAGTGGAACTGCGCGATCAGATCCGCTCAATCCTTCAGGCCCGGCGCGATGAGGAGCCGGCGGTCTCAACCGCCGTCGAAGGATCCGCCGAGGCCTTGGCCGAGGCCGAGGTCAACACCGCCGCCGACAATGCCCTGGCTTCCTCCAGCGGCGAGCGCCATCCGGTGGTCACCGAAGAGGACATTGCCCAGATCGTGGCCTCCTGGACCGGTGTTCCCGTTCAGAAGCTCACCGAGAGCGAATCGGTGAAGTTGCTGAACATGGAAGAGACCCTGCACCAGCGCTTGATCGGCCAGGACGAGGCTGTCAGGGCGGTGTCCAAGGCGATCCGCCGTGCCCGGGTGGGTCTGAAGAACCCCAACCGCCCGATCGCCAGCTTTATCTTCTCCGGCCCTACCGGCGTGGGCAAAACAGAGCTCACCAAGTCCCTGGCCGCCTATTTCTTCGGCAGCGAGGAGGCGATGATCCGCCTCGACATGTCCGAGTTCATGGAGCGTCACACCGTCAGTAAACTGATCGGTTCGCCTCCTGGTTATGTGGGCTTCAACGAAGGCGGACAGCTCACTGAGGCCGTGCGCCGTCGTCCCTATACCGTGGTGCTCTTCGATGAGATCGAGAAAGCTCACCCCGATGTCTTTAATCTGCTGCTGCAGCTCCTCGAAGACGGTCGACTGACTGATTCGAAAGGCCGCACGGTCGATTTCAAGAACACTCTCATCATCATGACCTCGAACATCGGCTCGAAGGTGATTGAAAAGGGTGGCGGTGGCCTCGGTTTTGAATTCTCCGGCGCTGCAGTGGAGGAAACTCAGTACAACCGCATTCGTTCCTTGGTCAACGAGGAGCTCAAGCAGTACTTCCGTCCTGAGTTTCTCAACCGTCTTGATGAAATCATCGTCTTCCGGCAACTCAGCCGCGACGAGGTCAAAGAGATCGCCGAGATCATGCTTCGCGAAGTGTTCGGACGCATGCAGGAGAAAGGCATCGGCCTCTCAGTCACCGAGGCCTTCAAGGAGCGCCTTGTTGAAGAGGGCTATAACCCCAGCTACGGAGCCCGTCCCCTGCGCAGGGCCGTGATGCGTCTCCTTGAAGACTCTCTGGCTGAGGAATTCCTCTCCGGGCGTCTGAAGGAGGGTGATTCGGCCTTGGTCGATGTCAACGACGAGAAGCAGGTGGTGATCCGCCACCAGACTGTGGTTGCGGAGCCGGAACTGGCCGGTGCCAGCGTCTGACGCCTTGATGGTGACAGCCCTCAGTCAGCATGCGATCGCCCCCGCCCGCCTGGTGCGGGGGCCTTCCGCATGGTCGTCTTCACTCGACTCGCTTCCCTCCCTCTGCCGCCGACCGCTGCTGCTCGGCCGCAGTTCCGCCACGGCTGACCTGCGCAAACGTGCTTGCGTGGATCTGCTGCAGCTAGGGCTTGAGCCCCTTGCGGCCACGCTTTTGTTCGACTGCTGTGAGCACGATCTCCAGCGCCTCGCGGCTGAAGCCCAGGCCGGCCGCTGCGATGGAGTCATTGCCATGGGTGGCGGCAAGGTGCTTGATGCGGGCAAATTGCTGGCCCATCGCCTCGGTCTGTCGTGCATCACCGTGCCCACCAGTGCCGCCACCTGCGCCGGCTGGACAGCCCTGGCCAACATCTATTCGGCGGAAGGGGCCTTCCGCTCCGACGTGGCCCTGGATCGCTGCCCCGATCTGTTGATTTTCGATCACGATCTGGTGCTGCAGGCTCCTCGGCGCACCCTTGCCAGCGGCATCGCCGATGCGATCGCCAAGTGGTATGAGGCTTCAGTGAGCAGTGGCGCCAGTGGCGATGGCCTGGTGCAGCAGGCGGTGCAGCAGGCCCGTGTCCTGCGCGATCAACTGCTGCTGGATGGTGAGGCAGCCCTGGCCGGGCCCGGTGGCGAAGCCTGGGTGCGGGTGGCTGAGGCCGCAGCTCTCACTGCCGGCCTGATCGGCGGCCTTGGTGGCGCCCGCTGTCGCACCGTGGCCGCTCACGCTGTCCACAACGGACTCACCCAGCTGCCCGCCTGCCACCACCTTCTCCATGGTGAAAAGGTGGGCTTCGGCGTTCTCGCCCAGTTGCGGCTGGAGGAGCTGCTCGGTGGCCACCGCCTGGCCGGCCAGGCCCGTCGCCAGCTGATCCCTTTCTTCAGGGCCCTGGGTCTGCCGGTGAGTCTCGAAGACCTCGGCCTCGGCGAGGCCAGTCTCAACGACCTCAACATCGTCTGCTCCTTCGCCGTTCAGCCAGGCTCAGATCTGCACCACTTGCCCTTCGCCGTCAACGCCAACGACCTGTTGACCGCCATGGTGAGCACCACGGCGGAGTCACGTCAGGCTGAATGCGTTCCAGCTCCCTGCTCCGAGACCAGCCGTTGCCCTGAGAACAGCCCTTGAGTCGCTTCCCCCAGGCGGAGTGGTGCCAGGGTCCGGAGTTGATCGCCAGAGCCGCCACCAACCTGCTCGACCCCCAGGGGCGTGAGCTGGCAGGACGGGTGCAGTGGTGGGATCTGCCAGGATTCACGGGTCGCTGGCCCGTTGCCGTGCTCGGAGAGGGTGAACCCCTGCTGCTCCTGCATGGCTTTGACAGCTCCCTGCTGGAGTTCCGGCGGTTGGCGCCGTTGCTGGCATCCCGCTTTCGGCTCTACATTCCCGACCTCTACGGTTTTGGCTTCAGCCCTCGCCCCAGTTCTGGCCGATACAACCCAGGTGGTGTGATCGACCACCTCATGGCGGTGGTGGAGTGCATTGAGTCGGCCTCAGCCCCGAATGCATCGCCACCTCTGGGTGTCATCGGCGCCTCCATGGGCGGAGCGGTGGCGGTGGAGCTGGCCAGGCGCCTGCCTTCCCGAGTTGGCCGGTTGCTGCTGTTGGCGCCCGCCGGACTCACCGGACGCCCCATGCACCTGCCCCCCCTGCTGGATCGCCTTGGGGTGGGCTTTCTCGCCCTGCCGGGGGTGAGGCGCGGGCTTTGCCGGCAGGCTTTTGCCAACCCAGACGTCAGCGTGGGGCCTGCCGAGGAGGAGATCGCTTCGCTCCACCTTCAGGTGATTGGCTGGGGCGGGGCCTTGGGCCGCTTCGCCCGCAGCGGAGGGTTCGCCGGCTGCGGAGACCCCCTGCCCGACCAGCCCCTCAAGGTGCTGTGGGGAGCCGATGACCGGATCCTGCGCCAGCCGCAGAAGCAAGCCGCCTTGGCCCTGCTGGGCGATCGGGTCGTGGAACTGGCGGCCTGCGGCCACCTGCCCCACCTTGACCAGCCCGAGGCTGTGGCCGCCGTCTGCTGAAGCCAGAGAGCGGCGGCCGACGGGCCTGCGGGACCTCAGCTCACCAGAGGCCGCGGATCGGAGCAGACTCAGGAATGGGCTGGACGAACGGTTCAGGGGCAGGTTGCGGCGCCGGCTCGGGGGCCGGGGCCGGAGTCACCACCACCGGCTGGGGAGCCGGCTGTCCGAAGCGGTAGCGGAAGCCCAGCTTGGCGCCGAAGTCGTTGTAGGAGTCGTAGCGGATGTTGTCGCCGTCGAATCCGGAGGCGCCGGAGTAGGTGCCCTCAAGGTAGACGTCACTGGCGTTGCTCACGCCATAGCTCACACCCAGCTTGGCCTGCCAGCCGAACAGCCCCACGTTGGCGCCTCCGGTGGAGGCGCTTTCACCATTATTAGAAACCTTGATGCGGGGAGTGCTCAGGTTGGTGTAACCGACACCGCCGCCGATGTAGGGAGTCCAGCGGCTGCCGGTGCTGATGTCCCAGTAGCCACTGGCGAAGATGTCGTTCTTGTTGATGGAACCGGAGGAGTTGAGGTCGTAGTCGTTCCCATCAATCGAGAATGACACGTCGTTGACGCTGGAACTGGTGTAGACGTAACTCAGCTCGGTACGGATCGCTCCGAAGTCATAGCCAACAGCGAGATCGCCCGAGAAGCCGCCACCAAAACTCAGATCGCCGTTGACGTTCTCAAAGCCGCGGTCATCCAGGTTGCGGGTGCGGATGCCGGTGTCGGTGGGCCAGGCAGCGCCGAGACCCAGCCCCACGTACCAACCGGTGGCCTGCTCATAGATGGGCGCGCCGTTGCTGCCATAGCTCTGAGCCACGGTGGCATTGGTCGTGGCGCGGGGCTCAGTGGTGGGGCTGAGGGCGATGGCTGCGCCGTCGGGGGCGAGCAGGGCCGCCGCCCCGGGGGCCGCGAAGGCGGGCTCGGCGGCACGGGTTGGGCTGGCGATGAAGGCGCCCGCGGCACTGGCAACAACCCCCGTAAGCACAATGAAGGGAATTCGGAAGCTCATGATGGTCTCTCAGGTCTTATTCATTGTTTAGGCACGAACAGGGCCTAGAGACCACAAGAGAGCCAGACCGTCACCTGGCCATCAGGTGTCGCTAACGGCCAGGTGAAGGCCATGGAACGATCTCTGTTAGGAGGAGCCTTCCTGATCTCGCCTGCATGGCTGGAGCTGAACCCGCTGAGCCGTCGCGTTCGCCCAGCAGTGGTCCGGTGCTGCAACTGCTTGCTTCCGGCCTTCAGCTCTGGATTCGCAGTCAATGCGAGGCCGTCGAGAGCCTGGAGATCCAGCTCCATGGCTCCGCCCTCAACCTGCTGCGCGGCCGCCTCGACGGGGTCAGCCTGATGGCCCGCCAGGTGGTCTATCAGGGGCTGGAGATCGAGTTGGTGGAACTCCAGAGCGATCCTCTGCGGATCCAGGTCGCTGGGGTTCTGCGCGGCCAACCGGTGCAGCTCGAGCATGCCTTCCTGATCCGCGGCAAGGTGGCTTTCACGGCCGATGGATTGAGTGGCTCCCTGAACCGTCCCCGTTGGCGGGATCTCAGTGACCATCTCGGGGAGCAGCTGTTCGGCCTTGGCCCTCTCAGGCAGCTGCGCATTGCTCGAGACATCCTGATCGTTGCCGCCGAGGCCCATGGTGAGGCCCAGCTGATGGAGCTGGAAACCCGCCCCGATGCCGACCAGGGCAGTGTCGTGATCCGTGACCTCAACGGGCACCTGCGCGGGCGCCTGCCGATGGACCCGAACATCCGCATCGAGCGGGCCAGCCTCGAAGCCGACATGTTGCAGCTCCATGGCGAAGCCAGGGTTTCCCCATGAGAGAGCCTCTGCCGGGGCGGCCCTGATCGGCACCTCAGCCCAGAAGCGGCACCAGCAAGGTCACGAAGTAGTAGACCACCGCCGGGGTGAACAGAAAGCTGTCGATTCGGTCAAGGATGCCCCCGTGGCCGGGGATCGCATCACCGGAGTCCTTCACCCCCGCATCCCGTTTCATCATCGATTCGGTGAGGTCCCCCACCAGGGCAAACAGCGACACCACCCCCCCCAGCAACCCGCCCACCACCCAGCCCCAGCGCCAGCCCAGCAACAGGCCACCCACCACGCCCACCAGCACCGCACTGGCCACACCGCCGAAGGCGCCCTCCACGGTCTTGCCCGGGGAGATCGGCGAGAGAGGATGCAATCCGAAGCGGCGGCCGATCATGTAGGAGCCGATGTCGGTGGCCACCACCATCAGGCAGGCCATCAGGGTGAGCGCCATGCCCGGGGTGAAGGGCCAGCTGGCTCCCTGCAGTTGGGGTGCCAGGGCTGGATCGAGCAGATCACGCAGGCGCAGCCAGTGGCTGGGCAGAAAGCCCAGATAGAACAGCCCGAAGATCGAAGCGGCGATGTCGGCGATGGTGCCTGTCACCGGCTGAAGCAGCAGCCAGCCGCAGATCACTGCTCCCGACACCGGCACCACCGCCGCCGCCAGGTCGACCGCCATGCCGCCGCCGCTGGCCCACTGGGTGGCAAAGAGCAGCAGTTGGCAGGCCACCAGCGTGGTCTTGGTGGCGGGTCGGATGCCCTTGAACTGGGCCAGGCGGAAGAACTCCAGCAGCCCCAGGTGCACGATCACCCCCACCGCCACGGTGAACCACCAGCCACCGAGGCTCACCACCACCAGGCCGAAGCCACCAGCGGCGAAGCCGCTGAACAGCCGTGAAAGTGAGGTGCGCGGCCGTGAACCCTGACTCACCCGTGGCGCTCGGCAGCGATCAGAAAGAGGGGCTCAGCCGCCGCCAGTCGGGCCTGGCTGCCGCGACGCTGCATGCGATGGACCGTCGCCTGCACCACTTGAACGTCCCTGGCTTCCAACTGGGCCAAAGTATTTGTCGCATCCACAAGCCCCTCCAGGCTGGCGGTGCTGATCACAAGCCGTCCGCGGGGCTGCAGGGCCGCCCAGATCGCACGCAACACGCTCGCCAGTGGGCGGCCCACCTCCAGGACCACCCGGTCGGGGTGCTGCGGCAAGAGGGAGAGTCCATCGGGCGCCTCGCCTGCGTGGATGTGCAGGTTGTCGATGGCCAGGTGCCGCCGGTTGCGCTCCAGCAGCTCGATCGCCTCCGGATCCCGCTCCAGGGTGTGCACCTGGCCCATGGGCATCAGCCGGGCAATCTCCAGGGCCAGGGCACCGGTGCCGCCGCCCACATCCCAGACCGTCGAATCGGCTCTGGGGCGCAGATGGGCCAGCAGCATCACCCTCAACTCCATTGGTGTGGGAGTGAAACCCGGGGCATCATCAAAGGCCTGGTCGGGCAGTCCCGGGGTGACGAAATCCCACTGGAAAGCAGGTTCTGGCTCGGATCGCCGTGTTGGATCTCCAGCTCCCTGCCTTGCGCCCATCCGCAGCGCCCATCAGGCCACAACGTTCACCGTATCAGCGATCTGGCCGGGCCAGAGCCGGCGCTGCTCCCTCAGCCACTCCAGTCGCGCCGCATCGATCCGCTCACCTGGAATCAACAGGGGAATTCCAGGTGGATAGGGGCAGATCGGCTCCGCCGCCAGCCTCCCCAGCGCCTGCTCGAGGAGCAGGGTCTGGTGGGGCAGCCGCCAGGCCTCGCCAGGGGTCAGCTCCGGCTCCATCAGGGCGGGAATGGGCGGTGGCGGGAAGGGGAGGAGGGCTGGCCCCCCATGGGCCTGGCGCAGCTGGTTGAGCCAGGTGGGCAGAAGCCTGAGAACCCGCCGCGGTGGGCGTTCCCCCAGACAGAAGGTGAGGCAGCCGGGCTCGGGCAGCTCGGCGATCACGCCCCGCTGGAGCAGCCAGGCGTCGGCCGCCAGGCCGTTGATGCCCAGGGCGGCGCTGTGGAACACCAGGCGAAGGGGATCCTGGTTGACCGCCAGGGGCAGGGAGGCTGTCTCCAGCGCCTGCCGCAGCGCGTGCGCCCGGGCGATGGCCCGGCTCAGGCCCCGGGCGCCTGCGGGGCTGTGGCGGTGCGCGAAGGCCGCCGCCGCCGAGGCCAGCAGCAGGGCACTGGGACTGGAGGTCTGGAACCAGAGCAGAGACCGCTCGATCGCCTCCTCGCTCACCCGCCCGCGCCGCAGCAGCAGGGCGGCACTCTGGGCCAGTCCACCTGCGCTCTTGTGCAGGGACTGAACCACCAGATCGGCCCCGGCCGCCAGGGCACCCATCGGCAGACCCGGCTGGCCGAAGTGGGCCCCATGGGCTTCATCCACCAGCACCGGCAGGCCGTGGCGGTGGGCCACCGCGATCAGACCCTGCAGATCTCCCGACAGGCCCTGATAGGTGGGATGCACCAGCACCAGCGCCGCCAGGGTTGGGGCCTGCTCCAGGCGCCGCCGCAGCCAGGCGGGGCTTGGCGGCAGCCACAGTCCGGTGGCCGGATCGAAGGGGAGATCGAACAACACCGGCCGCAGACCGCCCAGCACGCAGGCGTGCAGCAGGCTGCGGTGCAGGTTGCGCGGCAGCAGCACCCGCTCGCCGGGCTTGGCCAGAGCCAGCAGGGCCACCTGCAGCATCCCGCTGGCTCCGTTCACTCCGAACCAGCAGCGATCGGCTCCGCAGAGGCGGGCAGATTCCGCCTGGTCGGCGGCCACGGCACCACCCGGTTCCAGCGGCCCTCCGATCTCGGGCAGTTCCGGCAGATCCCAGCGGCCGGGGCGCCGCCGCAGCAGCCGGCGCAGGCCCGGCGCCAGACCCCGTCCGCGCCCATGGGCGGGCAGGTGCAGATCGAGGCGCGGGAGGCCCTGACGCAGGGTCGACAGCAGGAGCATCACCAGCCCTGGACTTTCTAGAGTCTGGGGTCACCACCTCAGGCGCCGCAGGAGTTTCCCCATCACCGCCAGCTCTCCCGTGCGCCCGGCCTCACCAGCGCGTCCCGCCCGGGTCGAAGGGCCACCCCCCCGCTACGAGCCCGCCGCCGATCTGCGCTGGATGCTGCTGCGCCCCTGGATCCTGGTGTCGCGCCTGGTGGCGGTGCTCTGGCAGCTGGGCTGGCTGGCCCTGGTGCTCGTGGTGCAGGGAAGCAGCAGCGATCGCTCCGTGCAACAACGCCTGGGCCGCCGCATCCTCCAGACCCTCACCCAGCTGGGTCCTTGCTTCATCAAGGTGGGGCAGGCCCTTTCCACTCGCCCCGACCTGGTCCGTCGCGACTGGCTCGATCAGCTGACCGAGCTTCAGGACAACCTGCCCCCCTTCCCCCACGAGCTGGCCCTGGCGGAGATCGAAGCGGAGCTGGGGGCACCGGCGGCGGAGCTCTTCGAGCATTTCCCGCCCTACCCCGTGGCAGCGGCCAGCCTGGGACAGGTGTACAAGGCTGAGCTCACCACAGGACAGTGGGTGGCGGTGAAGGTGCAGCGGCCCAACCTGGCCTACATCCTGCGCCGCGATCTGGTGATCATCCGCCTGCTCGGGGTGCTCACCGCTCCGTTCCTTCCCCTGAACCTGGGCTTCGGCCTCGGCGACATCATCGATGAGTTCGGCCAGACCCTTTTCGATGAAATCGATTACCGCCGCGAGGCCGATAACGCTGAGCGTTTTGCCGCCCTCTTCGCTGACAACCCAGCCGTCACGGTGCCGCGGGTTGAGCGGCAGCTCTCCAGCCGCCGGGTGCTGACCACCAGCTGGATCAACGGGATCAAGCTGCAGGACCGGCTGGAGCTGGAGTCGCACCGGCTCGAGCCCGATGCCCTGATCCGCACCGGGGTGATGGCTGGACTTCAGCAACTGCTGGAGTTCGGCTATTTCCACGCCGATCCCCATCCAGGCAACCTCTTCGCTCTGCCGGGGCGCACCGGTGCCATGGGCCACGTGGCCTATGTCGATTTCGGGATGATGGATTCGATCAGCGACGCCGATCGGCTCACTCTCACCGGGGCGGTGGTGCATCTGATCAACCGGGATTTCGAAGCCCTTGCCGTCGACTTCCGAACCCTGGGATTCCTGCGTCCCGACGCCGATCTCGCCCCGATTGTCCCCGCTCTGGAGACGGTGCTGGGCGGTCAGCTGGGGGAGAGCGTGGGCTCGTTCAACTTCAAGGCGATCACCGATCGCTTCTCGGAGCTGATGTTCGACTACCCCTTCCGGGTACCGGCCCGCTTCGCCCTGATCATCCGGGCGGTGGTGAGTCAGGAAGGGCTGGCCCTGCGGCTCGACCCCAGCTTCAAGATCATCCGCGTGGCCTATCCCTATGTGGCTCGGCGGCTGCTGGCCGGAGATACCGCAGAGCTGCGGGAGAAGCTGCTGGAGGTGCTTTTCGATCGCCGGGGCCACCTGCAGCTGGAACGGCTCGAAAGCCTGCTTGGGGTGGTGGAACAGGACGATGCCAACCCTGATCTGCTGCCGGTGGCTGGGGCAGGTCTGCGCCTGCTGCTCGGTCCCCGCGGCGGCAGCCTGCGCCAGCGATTGCTGCTGATGCTGGTGCGCGACAACCACCTGAACACCGAGGACCTGCAGGCGCTGATGGGGCTGCTGCGCCGCACCTTCTCCCCGTCCAAGGTGGTGGGCGGGCTGCTGCAGCGGCTCAACCCCCTGGCCCCGGCCGCCTGAGCGACCGGGCACCCGTCTCCCGATCGCTAGGGTCAGCGTCACACCCTTGGCAGTCTGCCCGTGATCAGCGATCCCACCGGTTCAGAGGCCCTGATTCAGGGGTACGCGGGGGGCTCATTCGCCGATTTCGAGGGCGCCGACATCCTGCTTGAGTACGTGCCGGTGGGGCAGCCCCCCTTCTTCCTGGCAGGAGTGGGGCTGGTGATCGCGATTCTCTGCGGTCTGACCTTCTCGCGCCTCGTGCAGAACCGGCTTGACGGCTGGAAACAGGACCGGCTCAACCTGCTGCCCCTGGCGGTGGCTGAAACCGTCGCGTCCTATGCAGGGCTGATCCTGGGAGTGACCCTGTTCATCGGCGGCAGCCTGCAGGTGTTCGGCTTCGGTGGCGGCACAGCCCTGCTGGTGGCCCTGCTGCTCTCCCTGCTCACCGGTGGCGCCCTCTGGGCGCAACTGGAGGGGCTGATGCGTCAGGTGCAGGACGGCAGCTTCAAGGCCGTGGATTTTGACAACTTCGATCAGTTCTTCTGAAGCCTGAACCGGTTTCCTGGATGCCTGGATGGAGCCCAACGGCCAGATCCATCAGTGGCAGGCCCCTGGCCTGGCCCTGCGCCTCTGGCCCTCATGGGCTAACGATCCCGACGGGCACCTGAGTCGGTTGCAGCAGGAAATCCCCTGGCGACAGGAGTCGATCACCCTGTTCGGCCGCACCCACCCCATGCCGCGGCTCACCTGCTGGGTGGCGGATCCAGGTTGTGGGTACCGCTACAGCGGCCTGGCCCATGAGCCCCAGCCCTGGTCGGCTGCCCTGATCGAGATCAGGGAGGCGTTGGAGATCACGCTGGGCTGGCGCTTCAACTCGGTGCTGCTCAACCGCTACCGCGACGGCACCGATTCCATGGGCTGGCATGCCGATGACGAACCGGAGCTGGAGCCGCTGGCGCCGATCGCCTCCCTGAGCCTGGGGGCCAGCCGCAGCTTCCGGCTCAGGCCCCGCGACCGCCGGCCCGGGGCCACCGAGCCGTTCCGTCTCGAGCTGGGCCACGGAGATCTGCTGGTGATGGACCCTCCCACCCAGCAGCACTGGCTGCATGCGCTGCCACGGCGGTTGCGGGTGCGCCAGGAGCGGCTGAATCTCACGTTCAGGGTGATCAGAACCACGTCAACACCCAGGGATCAGGCCTCGCTGCCAGCGGTCTCGAGCATGGCCACCGTGACCGGGATCGTCTCGAGAGCTTCCTCGTTGTCGAGAAAGGCCTCGAAGGAGCGGTAGCGGCAGACAAAGGGGGGCGGATCACCCTCGGCCTCGGCCTGATCCCAGGCCTCCTGCCAGCCCAGCTCCTTGGGGCGGACCTGGGCGTAGCAAGTCAGAGCTTCCTCCAGGTCGCCGGCATCAGCGATGCACTCCCCACGCCAGTAGACCTCGAAAAAGGGCATGGTCTCAGGCCACCAGGTAGCCCTCGAGGCGGCAGGAGCGTGAGCGGATGCCCTCAAGGGCACGGCGCTCCAGGTTGCGCGTCTTGTCGCGGCTCATGCCCAGAGTGCGGGCGATCGACGTGAGGCTCATCGGTTCATCCCCGTTGATGCCGAACCGCATGGTCAGCACGCTCCGCTGCAGCTCCGGCAGTTGCTCCAGCAGCGCCCGCATGTCGCCCCTCAGGCACTCGCTGTCCACGCTCTCCGCCGGCAGCTCTCCATCTCCCTGCAGCAGATCCAGCAGTTCCGTGTCCTCACCGTCGCCCACCTTTGTCTCCAGGCTCACCGGCTGACGTGCCCGGCAGAGCAGATCCTTCACCTCCTCCTCCG
>CALRVC020000024.1:0-42205 GCA_943371515.1 Synechococcus sp. UW140
GGCAACGCTCCGGTCGTGGCCCGGGTGCAGACCGCCGCCGTGGTCGGAACGGCGCCCTGGCCCGGCTGACCCGTCGCCCGCCAGAGCGAGTAGAAGCGGCCGGCCACGGCGTTGGTGAGGCTCGCCTTGTCGATCAGCGCATTGCGCGAAAGCGTCAGGGCTGCAATCAGCTGGTCGCGGCTCGTGATCGCCATCAGTTCGTGTCCACCCAGAGGTCGTTGACCTGGGGGCTGGCCGGTGCCGTTGGTCCCACGGTCAGCCTTGAGGCGTTGAGCTTGAGGTTCAGCGCCTCCTGCAGGTCGGCTTGCGTGCTCAAGCTGCCGGTGATGCCACCCCAGAGGCTCGGCCCGGCTGGGCCCGTTGGCCCCTGGCTGCCGGTGGCTCCAGCTGGACCTGTCGCCCCAGTCGGACCCGTTGCTCCGGTGGGCCCAGCGGGTCCGGTGCTGCCGGCGGTGCCGGGCACACCTTGGGGGCCCTGGGCGCCGGCTGGGCCCTGGCTACCCGCCGGGCCAACAGCGCCCGCTGGTCCTTCCGGCCCCCGCAGCGACAACCCGAGGGCGCCCCAAGACGTCATCCACTCCCCAGCGGTTCACCCCAGCTATTGCCACCGGGGCTGGCGGGGCCTTGGCCTCAGACGATCAGTTCGAACACCTGGCCGTTCGTTCGGTTGAGGTACAGATCCCCCAGTGCCGGCGGCGGGTTGAGCCCCTCGCTCGGTGGTGGCCCATCGCCCGCATACCAGCGGGTGCCGCGGCTGGCGGCGCCAGAGCCGTTCATCACCACCAGCGACGGCTTGCCGTCCACCGGCGAGGGCAGCAGCGCCAGGCCGCCCTGGGGGTGCAGCCGCAGCCGCCACACTTCAGCGCGGCTGCCGTTGTAGGCCAGCCCATCGAGGCCATCGCTCGGCACCAGCGGCTCCACGCCGGCCAAGGTGCCGCCGCTGCCAGGCGAGGAGCTTGGGATCATGTTCGGCGGCAGCGGGCAACCCAGCAGCGCCACCGCCAACGTGGCGATGTTCATCCCCATCGTCACCGTCACGGTCAGGTCCAGCCTCTGCCCGTAGACGTGCCGCACCTTGGGTACATCGGGTCGGTAGGGCGTCCAGGGCACGGTTTCGCTGGAGCCGTCACCCCAGTCCACCTGAAAGTCCTGGGCCGGCAGCCCCAGCGGGTTCACCGCCAGCTCGATCGGCGCTGAACCGAGCGGATCATTCCAGCGGCTGGGCGCCGGCATCCAGAACAGCTCCAGCGGCAGGGCCGGCACCGGCCCCAGCCGGAAGCTCAGCTCCAGCCAGCGCGGCGCCTCATGGACCAGCACCCACTCCTCGCCGCCCGGGCAGCCCACCGGCGGGATGATCCGCACCCGCCCATTGGTGGGATCAGAGCCAGTGGGCAGGGGGTAAGGCATTGGGGGTGCTACGGGATCAGCGCAGCAGATCCAGCGGCAGGGCTGGGAGCTCAGCCTGGGAGTCAAGTTCCGCCTCGGCAGTCAGGCCACCGGATGCCAGCCGCTCGGCCTCGGCCACCAGCTCCGCCTTGGTCATGCCCGGATCCAGCGCCACGCCATAGCGGCGCTCCACCTCGGCAATGATCTGCGCCTTGGTCATCGCGGCGTAATCGGGCAGGTCCTCAGCCGTCGCCGACAGGGCCGGCACAGCACTGGACGGCGCAGTCCTCTCGTGGAGCGTGATCGAGAACCAAGGTCCTGTCCCCACCGAGTTGGCCACGGCGATCAAGCAGTCCTCAGCGGCCAGAACCTTGCCGGTGGCCAGGGAGAACACCAGCTCCGTCAGGCTGGACACCTTGACCGCAGAAGCCGTGGCGAGCGAAGGAGGCTGAACCACCACCGTGCTCCCGGGCTCAAAGTTCAAGCCAACAAGTTGCACCTCCTGACCCGGTGCCTCCACTCCGATCGTGTAGGGACCACCTTTCACCGCCGTGATCACCGCCAGCCCTTCGCTGGGCTCAACTGGTGGTTCACCGTCCTCCCCATCAGCACCCGGAAGGCTGGGAGCGTGCGCCTGCCAGCCCAGGGCCTGCCAACCGTCCATGTGACAGGGGAAGCAGTACCGGGTCTCACTGCCAAGGGTGATCCGGATCATCCCCTCGGGGGGGACATCCAGCCTCGGCATCGCATCGGTGAGTGCCATCGACATCGTCGGATCAGAAGGGCGGATGCGATCAGAGGGTTCATCGGGCAACGGATCGAGCGGCGGCGCCGTCGGCACCGTCGGATCCGAACCCTGCGTCAAGGGTTGAGGCGGCGCCCAGGGGGAGCCGGGCACGGTGGGGCGCACGACGGGATTGGCGAGCGCCGTTGCCTCGATCAAGGAGCCATTGAGGTTGCCGGTGACGGGGTCGCTCATCGGGTCAACCGTGGGTGAGGCTGACGTGGGCACCAGCCGGCGTCGATGGCGTCAGGGTCGCCCGCGCAAAGAAGAAGCAGGGATCGACCACGTTGGCCAGATCACCGGCAGCAGGCACCAGGGCATCGCCGCTGATCGTCGCCTCGATCTGCCCACCAGCGGCGGGAACCGCCACGGTGGCGGCCGTCACCCAGGTGCCGGTGGTGCCGTCCTGGAGCAGCGGCGCCACCTGCAGCACCGCCGTCACTGCCGCCGCAGCACCGGGATGGGAGAACAGCAGGGTGAAGTTGTCGGTGGTGTCGAGCGGAACGCTCAGGCGCACGATCTCAGCGCTGACGCGGGTGCGCTCGAACGGGTCGGTGGCGCTGTAGTTGATCCAGCCCACCAGCGTGGTGACGGCATCGATGAGCTTGTTGCCAGAAGCGGTCATGGTCGTGTCCTCAGAAGAAACAGATCGAGCGGTGTGGCCTACTGGGCCTCAGGTCAGAGCGGGGCCGATGTTGTAGAGGCGCCCGATCGCCTTCTGATCGCAGACCGCAAAGCCCACGTACCAATCGACGCGGGTGCGGAACACCGGGGCGTCCTGCACTTCCCCGAAGTCCCGCACCGAGATGCCGTAACGGCCCTCGAAGGGCCCCTGCAGGCCGGTCATCTGCTCATCGCCAAAGGCGCAGCAGTAGATCGAAGTGGTGCCGCCCGCTTCCCCGAAACCGAGCACCTCGTTGCCATTGGCGTCCTCCTCCAGGCAGAGGATCTCGGTGTCCTCGAACCAGTGGCGACCGTCGATCACCTGGTAGAGATCACCACCAGCGGCGCGGCAGGCGGAGCTGATCTGACGCCGGCCGGCCTTGCTGGTGAGCAGCACCTTCTCACTGCCATAGGCATTGACGGAGTCCACCAGGGCCTCCAGTCGGGTCAGCTTGACGCTGCCGGAGGTGTTGTCGACGGTCTGGGGACCACCGGGGGTGAGCCGCTTGCTCAGGCCGTTGAAGGCGCGGGGATCAAAGGCGGCATCGCCATTGATCACGGCCGCCTCCAGGGTGAGGCGCATCGAGCGCACCTTCTGCTCGGTCTGGCTGGCCCTGGCCTCGGGGCCGTTGAGGTCCACGATCGAGCGGTCCACATCGAGATCACCACCAAACAGGTGGACGAACTCGGTGTCGTTCTCGACGGCGCCGTAATCACGCCGGTAGCCCTCATTGACGGCGCGGAAGCCGACACGGGGCATTTTCTTCTCGACGGCGAACTTGAGAGCACCACCAAGGAGGTTGCGGAAGGGCAGGCGGCTGATCAGTTGACCCTCAGTGAAGGTCTTGATCACCGCCAGGCGCTCCACCCGCGTCTCGTGTTTGGCAGCCTCGATCAGGGAGAGGCCCATGCTTGCTCCGGGTGTACCCAGCAACGTCACCCATCTATTGCCAGCCACCGAAAAGGTTGGGCGCTGGTCAGGCCCCGTCATGGTGCGGGGTGGCCTCAAGGGCTGACGCAAGCGGCGATGCCGCCCTTGACCCCACCCCGCCCGGCTTTGGGGTCCTTCTCCAGCTCCCCATGGCTTCCGCCTTCCGCCGCGCTGCACTGGAGCGCCACAGCTCCGAGTCGCTCGATCGCATCAGCACCATCTGCCACTCGGCCTGGGTGCCGCTCTCACGGCTCGCAGAGCTGGCCGATCAGATCCTCACGGAGCGTCAGTGCCTCAATCCGGTGCGCGTCATCCCCGGCTTCTGCGAAAGCGAGCTGCCCTATTGAGCGCAGCTCACGCCCGGCTGCGGCCGGGCTTTTTCATGCCGGTGGCAACAGGGAAGAAGCAAGCAGCGCTTCCCATGGCCACCCCAATGACCCCGGAGCGGTTCCAGGACCGCTGGGAGGCCTTCAAGGGTGAACCTCAGCAGGTCTCCGGCATCTGGGGGCTCTATCGCTCGATCGCCGAACTGGAAGGCAGCGGCGACATCCTCGATGAGCATGCGAGCTGGGCGCTCAAGTTCAGCGAGAAGCCAGCAGCGCCGCCGCCACCAGCGAGGGGCAATCCGCTGGCGCTGCCGTTCTTCGATCAGACCAACGATGGACCCGAGGGCTGGCGCCATTGCCAGAGCTCCAGCATCGCCATGAACCTCGCCTTCTTAAAGGTTCCCGGCATCCGCGACGACCTCGACTACCTGCGGGTGGTGGAGCACTACGGCGACACCACCAGCCAGGCGGCTCACGCCAAGGCCCTCGCCGAGCTGAAGGCACCGGGTCGATTCATCATCAATTGCACCTTGGAGCGGGCCAAGGCCGAGATCGACAAGGGCTATGGCCTGGCGATCGGCATCCTGCACAAGGGTCCGGTCTCAGCACCCTCCGGCGGCGGCCATTACATCGCAGTGCGGGGCTATGACAGCAACGGCTGGCTGGTGCATGACCCCTACGGCGATCTCGATCTGATCAGCGGCACCTGGGCCAAAGAAGGCGGCGGGGCCGGGAAGAGCCTGCACTACTCGTTCAAGAACACCAACCCCCGCTGGCTGCCGGAAGGCCCGTCATCGGGCTGGGCCTGGTTGTTCTCGTGAGCTGTGGCAGGCAACGACCCGAGCAGTGCCGGAAGTGGCTCGGGTCAGCGCCCAGCCTCTACGAGAAAGCGGGGTTCGAAACCGCCCTTCGACCGGGAGCGGTTCATCTTCAAGTTGCTGGCGGTCGTGATCATCACCCAGCTCAGCTTGTACACCGTTGCGACCGGAGTCTGCGGAAATGTGGCCTACTCCCAGCGCCAGAAGGTGGTCGAGGTTTGCCCCCGCGTGCTCGATCAGGTGACCTCCGCCTTTGATGCCACGTTGAAACTGCTCATCGCCCTCCTGGGCGGGGCAGCGCTGACCCAGAACGGACGCTGAGCAGGGCCCCCAGTCCGTCCGCCAGATCAATCCAACAGCGCATCGTCTCCCTCCTGGTGTGGCCGGGTGAACTGCCCACGGCTGTTCCGTGCCGGTGGCACTGGCAAACGGCCCGGTGCAGGACTGCCAGCACGGCTGTCCATGAAGTACGTGGCTGCCGACTGGCCGGCCAGCGCGATGGCGGGCAAGGCCAGCCCCCAGCGGTGCTCGCAGAGCTGAACGTCAGCCGTGCGGACCTCGCAGGCGGCGACGAAGGCGCCCAGGGCAAAGATCTCGGCACCGACCAGGGCAAGGATCGGCGCTGTGTTGCTGGCGCGAGCGGGAGCCATCAGCGGGGCGGCACGAAGGGCAGTCGATGCCCCTGCTCCCTGTTGCCACCAGAGACCGGCATCGGCCGGATCGGGGGGCGGATGGCCTGCTGCTTGGCCTTGCTCAGCTTGGCCATCTCCTCCGTCGAGGCCTGGGGTCGCGCGTCCTACGCGATCAGGCCATGGCCCGCACCCCATCCCAGGCCGATGCCCTCTTCCAGCAGTTCCTGCCCCTCGCTGAATCCATTGCCCGCAGCCTGGCGGCCGGCAGCCGCGTGATCGAGCTGGAGGATGCCCGGCAAGTGGCCCAGATGCAGCTCTGGCTCTCCTGCCGGCAGGTCACTGATCCAGCCTCTGCCCCCGGCTATCTCAGGCGCTGCATCAAGGGCGCCCTGCTCCACCACCTCCGCGATCACGGCCGCCTGGTCCGCGTCCCGAGGCGTCAGCACGAGAAGGGCGGCCACCCCTGGAGCCACCAAAGCCTGCATGCCCCGATGCCCAGCGGTGATCTCTGGATCGATCAGCTGGAGGCACCCGAGCAGCCGGGCCAGCCCGGTGGCGAGGGCATTGAGGCCCTGCTCTATCGGCTCCCGGCGGCCCAGGCCGCGATCATCAGGCTCTCGGTCCTGGAAGGTCAGTCCCTCCGCCAGATCGGCCAGCAGCTCGGCATCAGCGCTATGTCGGTGCAGCGGCGCCGGCAGCAGGGCCTCGCCGCCCTCAAGGCCGAGCTGGCCTGAAGGCCCAGTCCCAGTGGGGCTGGCGGTGGGATCGCGCATCATCCGCCGGGGCAAGGGCTGCGCGAGGCGCTTCGCGCCCCTTGCCTGATCCGGCGGTGCTGCTGGCGTCCCATCGCTGCGCTCCGGCGCCAGTCCCATGTCCCTCTGGTTCGATTCCCTCTCCCACCAGGATCCCGTCGCCCTCGTCCACTCCAGCCACCTGGCGCTCACCCGGCTGCTACGCACCCACCGGGGTAAGCCGATCCGCCGCCTCTGGATCGATCACCCCTATGGAGAAGAGGAGATCACCCTGCTGGAGGAAGAGCTGATCCCGGCGATGGAACAGTTCCTGGCCCGCATCCAAGAGATCGATGCAGCACTGGAGGCCACCGCTGAGGCAGAGATCGAGCGGGTCCAGGCCGCCATGGCAACAGAGCCACTAGCTGCGGCCTGAGGCCTGAGGCCTGAGGCCTGATGCCATCAGGGCCCGGTCAGCGCCGGCCCCTTTGGGGCTCTGCCCCTCGGGCCTTGGCCCCCTCAGGCCCCGCCTGTCACCAGGGTTTGCCCATGCGCAGGTACGTCTCCACTTCCGCCTTACGGATCACCCGAGACTCGTGGTGGTTGCTGATCTGCACCAGGCCGCCACTGATCCTGGCCGTCACGCGCCATGGGCCTGCTGGGCCTGAAGAGATTGGCTTCTCACCCAGCGCCGAGCCGAGGTGATGACGGGTGGCAGCGCCAGGAGTAGCAGGAGTCATTTGCGCAGCAGCAAGACGTCAACACCCCTTGCCAGCGCAGGCCCTGGCCTGGCAATGGGACGTGAACGAACGCCATGCAGCCATGCCCGCCACCATGATCAGCGCCAAATCGATGAAGGCCCCGACTCAGATCTCCCGGGTTCACGCCAAGCCCCGCAGCGGTGTCTGGCCACAGCAGGTCGTCGGCGCACCGGGTGTTGCCTTCTCCGTCGCCATGGCGCCCTCGCGGGGCAGCTTCGATCGGCAGATGACCAAGACCACGCTCTACCGGCCGGATCGAGTGCGGCGCAACGGTGGCTGGACCAGCGGTGATCTGCTGCGGGACTGACTCCCCTGGGGATGGGTCGCGCGGGATTCCTCATGGTCGCCCCACGGGCAAGGGCTGACGCGAGCGGCTCGGCGGCAGGCGCCGTCGCCGCCCTTGCCTGCGCGGGGCACCACTCGGGCGTCCCGCGCTTTGCCGTTCATGGCCGCGTCCAAGTCCCGCTCACGCAAATCCTTCGATGGCCCCACGGCAGAAGAGAAGATCGTCGCCTCCTTGATCGAATTGATGGAGGCCGGATCCGCCCCCTGGCGGCGGCCCTGGGATGGCAGCGGCGGCGGCCATCACGTCAACCTGCTCTCGGGTCATCGCTACCGCGGCGCCAATCCGATCCTGCTAACCCTCGGCATGCACATCCGGGGTTCTGCCCTGCCGTTCTGGTGCGGCTTTGCGGAGGCCAAGAAGCTCGGCATCTTCCCCCGCAAGGGCAGCAAGGCGGTTCACATCCTGCGGCCCCAGCTCCACAGCCGCGAGGAGTCAGGCGTTGGCGGTGAAGTCACCCTGCGCAGCTGGGCCAGCTACCGGCCGGTGGCGGTCTTCAATGCCGCCGATCTCGAGGGCGAGGCCCTCACCAGCCTGATCGACGCCCGAAATACTACTGAGGGAGTGGAGCCCAAGCCGGAGCTGCAGCGCCTGGAGGCGGCGGAAGCCGTGCTGGGTGCCTGGCCGGTACCGGTCAGCTTTGGCGGGGATTGCGCCTGCTATCTGCCGGGCATCGATCGCATCCAGCTGCCTGATCGCGCCAGCTTCCATTCGCCCGCAGCGTTCTGCGCCACCTGGGCCCATGAGCAGATCCACTCCACCGGCCACGAATCCCGCCTGAAGCGCGATCTGGGCGGTGCCTTCGGGAAGGCGCGTTATGCCCTTGAGGAGCTGGTCGCTGAGCTGGGGGCGGTGCTGCTGGGTGATCGGCTGGAGATCGGCAGCGAGATTGAGAGCCATGCCGCCTATCTCGGCCACTGGATCGAGCTGCTCAAGGAATCGCCCAAGGTGCTGTTCCAGGTGCTCAGCGAAGCCCGGCAGGCGGCGGATTTGATCTGTCCGGAGAGGCCGGGGCAGCTGGAGCCCCAGGGTGATGGGCTCGCCACCTGAGGGGTCTCGGGCAGCGTCGTCATGCCGCCTGCGCTTGGCGGCGGTTCAGGGCAAAGGCCACGCCACCAAGGGCCGCCAGGCCCAGGGCGCCACTGACGGCCAGGAACACCAGCGTCTGCAGGGCCAGCAGGAACAATCCCAACGCTGAGGCGGCCTTGATCTGGATCCTGGCCTTTATCAGGCAGGTGAGTAGCAGCAGCACCGTGGCCTGCAGCCCGGCGATCTTGGCGGCCGTGAGAGGGCAGAAGGGGCTCAGCAGCAACATGGGAGAACTGCAGTGGACCAATCCTGGCGAGGGTGCCGCCCCGTCGTGCCCGCCGCTGGTGGGTTTGTGAACCCTGCACCAAGGCATTTCAGGTGACGGCAGCTGAGGAGCGGAGGCAGCAGAATCAGGGCCAGCTCGCCACCCCAGCCCGTCCGTAGTGAGCTTCCTAGAGCTGGACAACCCGGTTGATCATGAAACCGGGCGCTCCACAGTCGCTTCCGCGACCCCAAACTCGGCCCTGGATCAGGCACTGACGGCCCAGATCGTGGTCGCCTGGGCTGGAGAGGGTGGAGAGGAGCCGCGGCTGGCCTGGTGGCGCACCGATCTGATTTCCGAGTTCGGCGGGGAGGACCTGTTTCGTCGACTCCTGCCTCAGACCTGGGAATGGGCACTGCTTCAGGCCGTGCGCGAGGCAGCGCGCCGAAAGGATGAGGAGCTGCGGCGGCAGTCCAGTGATGCCGACCGCCTGGTCTCTCTCTATCGCTTCGGTTTCGAGTTGGACGAGCGGATCGAGGAGCGGCTTCAGGCACATAAGCGCAGCGGCCGCAAACCCCATGAGGCCCTGCCTGGACTGTTCCATGGCATGGGTGGGGAGCAGGGGGGGCATTGGAGCCAGGAGGCTTTCCTCCAGTGGGTTGAAGGCCATGGCACTGCAGAGGTGACCACCACCCCATCCGGACGGCTGATCAAGGGACCACTGCCCGTGAGCCTTGACCAAAAGGTCCACCGGCTTGTGGCGGCGCTGGCTCCCTTGGGGGAGGGCTATCCCTTGCCGCACTTCCGGGGGGAACCATGAGCAGTCCCCACGAGGAGACGCGTCTCCATACCCGGCTGCTCAAATGCACGCTGGAGCTTGAGAACTCCAGGATCTACTGGGGGCTGGCGGGGAGTGGAGTTGCCCTGACAGCGGAGCAGGCCTTTGAGGAGGGCTGGTTCGGCCATCGCAGCCTGAGCCGCCTACGGGAGTTGCTGGGTGATCTGCGTGTCCGTTTTGATGCCTTCCCCAGCGCCCTGCAGGTTCTGCATGGCTGGAAGGAAATTGCGCCCGACACCCAGCGACTGATCTGCCACTGGCACCTACAGCTGGCGGACCCCCTCTACCGGCGCTTCTCCGGTTCCTATCTGCCTGATCAACTCAGCCACGGCCACCGGACCCTCTCCAAGCAGCAGGTGGTGCGCTGGCTCGGGGAACAGACGGGCGAGCGCTGGGCGATAAGCACCCGCCTGCAGATCGCCAGCAAACTCCTCTCTTCTGCCTTCGCCGCTGGCTTGATCGGCTCACGCAGGGACCCGAGGCCAATCACCTTCCCAAGGGTGCCTGAGGAAGCCCTGAGCTACCTGCTGTACCTCCTGCGTGAGGTGGAAATCAGCGGCACCCTGCTTGACAATCCTTATCTGGCCTCAGTGGGATTGGTGGGAGAGTTCCTCGACGACAGGTTGCGGGGATTACCCGGGCTGGCCTTCGGCCGTCAGGGTGAACTGGTGGACATGGGTTGGCGCCATAGCGATCTCACCACCTGGGCAGACAAGAACGGTGTGTGTCTGTCGCCGGTTGAGGAGGCGGTGGCCTCATGACCAACACCCTGCCCCTGTTCAGCAAGGTCAACACAGCGATCGATGCGCTGCGTCATGACCTGATCGACCACAAGGATGGCCCGCGCATCAGCACGATGCGCAATTACCGCTTTGCCATCGTTCAGTACGACCCGGGCGATGAGTTCGAAATGCGAGCCAAGGCTCAGAGCTTGGTGGCCGAATTGACTGCAAACGGATGGGTGGTGCTCACGATCGATCTCCAGAAGCTGTTGATCGATCGGATCAAGGCCCAGGGAGCGGAGTGGGTGGACCGCGTAATCCAGATGGAAGAGCGCATGGGACGCATCCAGCTCGACCGTGGCCTGAAGTACCTCACCGACAAGTTGCTGCCGCTCGTTGAAGGTCCAAAAGGCTTGGCCGCTGACTGCCAACGCCTCATACGGGACTTCATCGAGAAGCATCCCGATCAGGCGGACAGGACTCTGGTGCTGATCGGCAGGGCAGGGGGGCTCTATCCCTTCTTTCGCTCTTCCGCTTTGCTGAGACACCTCGACGGCCAGACCGGCAATGTCCCTGTGGTTCTGCTGTACCCAGGCTCGAGACAGGGAAGTACATCTCTGTCGTTCATGGGCGTTCTCAACTCCGACAGCGATTACCGCCCGAGGATCTACCCATGAGCGACGCAACTCTCCAAAGCCTGTTCCGCTCCGTTGTCACCCGGGATATCTCCCCGGTGGTGTATTTCCACGAGCAGAGCCCGGAGAAGGTGGAGAAGGAGGTCTCCGAGTACATCGTCACCGGTGGATGGCAGCCAACTGACCCCAGGCATCAACGGGTGCCCAACGGCATTCACGAGCAATACGTTCACCTGCTGCAGGGCATCCTGCGTGAGCTGGAGAAGAAAGAAGGTCCCGAACTCCCGACCAGCTGGATCTCAGGCTTCTACGGATCCGGCAAATCCAGTTTTGCCAAGTTGCTCGGGTTGGCGTTGGATGGCCTTGAGCTCCCAAGCGGGAAATCCCTGGCTGAGGCCTGGCTGAGCCGCGACAACTCTCCCAAGGCTCCAGAGCTGAAGGCGGCCTGGGCGGCTCTGAGACAGAAGATCGAGCCGATCGCGGTGGTCTTCGACATCGGCAGCGTGGCTCGCGACAACGAGCATCTCCATGCAACGGCCCTGCGGGAAGTTCAGAAGCGTCTCGGCTACTGCTCCACCGAACCCCTGGTGGCCGACTTCGAACTGAAGCTCGAACGCGATGGGATGTGGAAGGCGTTCGAGCAGAAGGCCGAGGAAATACTAGGCAAACCCTGGAAGCAACTCAAGGACCGGCAGTTCGCCGAAGAAGACTTTTCACTGGTGCTCTCGGGGCTGTTCCCCGAGCACTACAACGACCCGATGGCCTGGATCACCAGCAGGGCTGGAACCCATCAACGTGCCGAATCACCGGAAGAGGCAGTCAAGGCGATGGGCGACATGATCAAGCACCGCCAACCGAACGCCACCCTGTTCCTTGTGGTGGACGAGGTCTCGCAGTATGTGCTGAACAATCGGGACCGAACCGACCGGCTGCGTGCCTTTGCCTCCGCCTTGGGAGCTTCTTTGCGTGGCAAGGCCTGGCTGCTTGCTCTGGGGCAGCAGAAGCTCGATGAAGCGGCGGGCGATACCTTTCTCTCGTGGGCGAAGGATCGCTTCCCGCCCCAGCTACGCGTTCACCTCGCCCCCACCAACATCCGCGATGTGGTGCACCGGCGGCTTCTGGAAAAGACGCCCGATGGCGCTGCCCAGCTACGTGAGCTGTTCGCCCGCTACCGCGCCGACCTCAAGCTCTACGCCTACGGCTGCGAGGAGACCACGGAAGAAGAGTTCGTGGATGTCTATCCCTTGCTGCCAGGACAGATCGAACTGATCCTGCAGATCACCACGGTGTTGCGCACACGCTCCAGTCGCGCGCAGGGTGATGACCAGGCGATTCGAGGCCTCCTTCAACTGCTGGGGGAACTGTTCCGCAGCCAGAACCTGGCCGAGCAGCCGATCGGCACCCTGGTGAGCCTGGACATGATCTACGAGGTCCAGAACACAGCGCTCGATGCGGACACCCAGCAGTCGATGGCCCGGATCCTGGCCCATTGCACTGGCGAGAACAGTGCGCTGATGCTGCGGGCGGCCAAGGCGGTGGCGCTGCTGGAGCTGATCCAGGACACGATCCCCACCGATGACACCTTGGTGGCGCGATGCCTGGCCAACCGCATCGATGCAGGCAACCAACTGCCTGCTGTGAGTGAGGCATTGGAGACCTTGCGGCGCAGCAACTTGCTGGGCTATTCGGAGAAGCAGGGCTACAAGATCCAGTCGACCGCTGGAGAAGAGTGGAGCAGGGAGCGCGATGAGATTCACACCCCCCGCTCCGAGATCAGCCGGCAAATACTGGAAGGCCTCAAGGCGCTGATGGCCGAGGCGAAGCTCCCCCGTCTCAAGGGGCGGGACTTCCGTTGGGCCGCACGCTTTTCTGATGGACGGCAGGTGGATGACGCTTCCTTGCTCGATCCTCGCGAGGATGCCTCGATCACGATCGATTTCCGCTTCCTCACCCAAGAAGAGCGGGTGGAGGCGGTGTGGGTGCGGCGCAGCGGCGATGACCCTGCCTTGCGGCAACGCTTGCTCTGGATCGCCGGCAACAACGAATCCCTTGAGGAAGTGGCCCGCAACCTCCACCACTCGGAGGTGATGGTCGGCAAGTACATTCCGCGCCGCGAATCGCTCAATGCCGCACGGCAGCGATTGCTGCTCGATGAGCAGGGCCGAGTGGATGAGCTGCAGCGAAGCCTCCGTTCCGCCATTGCCGAGGCCTGGCTAGACGGCAGCCTGTTCTTTCAAGGGCGACCGCTCAAGCCGCGGGACCAGGGCACGACGTTCACAGCCGCCCTTCTCGCCGCAGGCACCTTGGCCCTGCCGCAGCTGTATCAGCATTTCGATCCCTCCCGGGTGCAGCCCGCCGAGCTGAAGCAACTCCTGCAGCCAGAGCTGAGCGGTCCCTCCCCTAAGTTCATGGCGAATGGGGATGGGATCGGCATCCTTGAGCTCGATGGCAGCCGCTACGTGCCGGCCTGCTCCGGCCTGATTCCGCAACGTGTGCTGAGCGCGATCGAGAACGACAGCGGCTTGTCGGGTGCTGAGCTGCTCCGGCAGTTGGGGTCTCCGCCCTACGGCTATGCGCCCGACCTGGTGATGGCCTGCGTGGCAGGTCTGCTGCGCGGCGGCAAGGTGCGCATCCAACCGGAAACCGGCGGTGAGCTCACCGCTGTCCGTGATGCCGGTGTCCAGGATCTGTTTGAGCTCGTACGGGCCTTCAAGCGTGGCCGGCTCCTGAAAGCGGATGGGGATGACGTGGGCCCTCAGGCCAGGGCACGCATTTGCAAGTTCTTCGAGGACGTTTTGCGCAAACCCCTGGAACGGGAAGATGGTGCGATCGCTGACGCCGTGGCTGACCTTTTCCCCAAGGTGGCCAAGTCGCTTCGGGAGGTGCAAACGAGTCTCGATCGCCTGCCGATCAACTACAAAGAACCTGAGGCCCTGTCCAAGCTGGGGGTGGCCCTGGAGCACTGCACGGCGAACGCGCGCCGGACCAAACCCACGGTGCTGGCCGTGAAACGGCAACTGGATGTTCTGCGCGATGGGGTGCTGTTGATGCAGCGTTACCACTCCGACCTGCAGGACACCACCATCGCCGCACTGCGCCATGCCCATGAGGTGGTGACCTATCAGGTGGCGCAGATCGAGGCCCTGGGTGTAGCGGCGTCGAATGTGGAAGCAGCAGCGACTCGGGTGCGGGAGCATCTCGCTGGGCAAGAGCCATGGCAGGCGCTCTCCACCCTCGACGACGATCTGACGGAGATCAGCAACGCCTACCGCATTGAGCGGCAGCGGCTGATCGAGGCACAGGAGCTGCAGGTGGAAGCCTGCCGACAGAAAGTGAGGGGGTGCTCTGGCTTCAGCACCCTCACGAACGATCAGGCCCACAAGGTGTTGAAGCCCCTGACGAACTGCGCGACCGCAACGGATCAAGAGGCTGTGGCCCCGACCCTGGTGGATCTGAAGGATCCCTTCGTGATCCAACTGCAACGGGCAGAGAAGCAGTCCATTGATGTCTTGGATGGAATCCTGAGCGAGCAGGGCGGCCCGGTAATCCGCCAGATTGATCTCAAACTCCAGAACCGCGAGTTGCGCACCAGGGAAGACGTCAAGGCCCTTGTGGCCGAGATCGAGCAGCGGCTGCTCCAGCAGATCGAAGACGGCGCTCAGATCCGGCTGATCTAGGGAGGATCCACTGCCATGCCAATGACGCCCGAGGCCAAGCAGGCCCTCTCGAAGACCATCCGAGGGTCTAAAGGCACGCCTTCAGGCTCTGAGAACCAGGGCCTGCGGCAGCGATTGCTGGCTGACCTGCACGACGCCACCGAATCGACCTACCGCCTCTCCGTGAGGCTCACCCAGGATTCAGGCCTTGACGAGGCGGGCCTGCGCAAGCGCAAGCGTCTTGAGGCCTGGATCGATGAACAGTGGCGCTCCGAAGGAGGGGGATCTGGAAGACGCAGCAGGGAGGACTTCCAGCGGGAAGCCGAGCAACAGGCGGCCTACACGTTGCTGAACAGGTTGGTGATTCTGCGCCTGATGGAAGCAGAAGGAGATCAGGGACGACCGATCCGGCCGAGCGAACTAGTAAGCAGCGCCTGGGAGAGCCGGGCCTACAAGGATCTGCGCGAACTGGCACCAGCTCTGGTGAGGGGCGATGCGACCGAAGGTTATGCCTTCCTGCTGCAACTGGTGTTTGAAGAGCTGGCCACAGATCTGCCGGGCCTGTTCGGTTCTGCCGGCATTGCCGATCTGATCCCGATCCCGCCCGCCACGCTGCGCTATGCGATCGAGGCTCTTGCCAAGCCTGAGCTGGAGAGTTGCTGGGGTGACGACATGACCCTGGGCTGGGTGTATCAGTACTGGAATGATCCAGAGCGCGAACGGCTAGACGACAAGCTCAATGCCGGCGGCAAGATCGAGCCGTATGAGATTGCCAGCAAGACGCAGATGTTCACTGAGCGCTACATGGTGGACTGGATGCTTCAGAACAGCTTGGGCCTGATGTGGTTCACGCTATGTAAGAAGCAGGGCTGGATCCCAGAGGCGCAAGCCAACGGCGTACTGCAGCAGCTGGAGGAGCGCCGCGTGGAGTGGCGCGACAAACGGGATTCCGGAGAGGTGAGCCTCACGGCGTTGATGCCGTTGGAAACAGAGGAAGAAAAGCGCTGGGCCTACTTCCTTCCCGATCAGGAGATCCCAGACGAGGCCGTGGAGCTAGCACCGGATTCCGTGCGGGAATGGAAGATCCTCGATCCGGCTGTGGGCTCGGGCCACTTCCTGGTGGTGGCGCTGGGGCAGTTGCTGGCGTTGTTCCAGGAGGAAGCCAGGCAACGGGGCGAACAACACGATCCCAAGTGGAGCGATCGGGCGATCGTCGAACACCTCCTCTCCCACACACTGCATGGAATCGACATCGATCCCCGGGCCGTGCAGATCGCAGCCGCCTCGCTGTGGTTGAAGGCCAAGGGCCTATGCCCCACCATGCAACCGGCTCAGTTGAATCTGGTGGCCCCCAACCTGCGACTGGCTGCGCTGCCGCGGGATGACCCGGCCCTGGTAGAACTCCAGGCCGACATCCAAGCAGAGACGGGAATCTCTAAGGACTTCACCATCCAGATCCTGCAAGCCCTTCGCGGAGCGGATCACCTCGGCAGCCTGCTAAAGATCGACAACGCGGTGGAGGGCGCCATCGCGCAGCAGGAACGGCGACTGAACGAACTCAAAACCAAAGCACAGCAGATTCAGCCAGATCTCTTCGGGGGCGCTCCACCGGTGCAGGCCGAGATGGATTTCTCCTCGGCAGAAGCTCGCACCGATCTGCAGGAGTTGCTGGAGCAATTCCTGACACGCCATTCCAGCGCCAATGACCTAGGCCTGCGGCTCCATGGCGAACAACTGGCGGCTGGCGTGCGCTTCGTGCGGCTTTTGAGGGAAGGCAGCTACCACCTTGTGATTGCGAACCCTCCGTATCAGGGAACATCGAGGCTTGCCAATAGCGAGGCTATCAAAGTCTCCTATCCACTTGGCAGGGCAGATATCTACGCAGCATTTACACTTCGGGGATTGGAGCTTGCGCGAAAAGGAGGCATGGCTACGCAAGTTTCTATGAACGGTTGGATGTTCTTGCAGCAGTATAGCGCTCTTCGTCAGGCAATACTTGAGGAAAACACTCTTGCAAGTGTTGTTGATTTGCAGTGGTGCGCTTTTGAGCAAATGCGCCATAATACTATTGCCATGTACTGTTTTCATAGTGGTCTAATTTCGCATTCAATATCTAATGGACTTGTTCCCACGCCACGCGACGAAAGAGATGAGTCGATTCCGGCTCTGTATCGCAAACGCGCCGCCACTCTCGCCCAAGAAGGCTTCTGTCGCTTCAACCCAAGTGAATTGAAGATAGTGCCTGAATGGCCATTAGTTTTTTGGTGGAGTTCGGAAATACTACGCCTATATCAGAGTGCTCCCTTGATAGGTGATTTGGCTCCTGCCAGGCAAGGCCTTGCTACGGCAGATAACGCCAGATTCCTGCGTAGGCCCTGGGAACCAGCAATCATTGGAGACATCTGGAAGCCATTTATAAAGGGGGCAGACGGGAAAATATGGCTCGAACCTCTCAATGACCTTATGGAATGGGGGAATTGTGGCCTAGCCATGAAGACCTTTGATAGAGCAGTTCTTAGAAATCCTGAATCATATTTCCGTCTTGGCATAGCCTTCTCCATGGTCGGCGCCAACTTCACCGCCAGAGTGCACCGTTTCCCCAGCATCTTTGGGAATAAAGGCTCCTCGATCTTTCCCGTAGATATTCCAGGTGCCGTTTGCGCAATGAACTCCACCCCAGCCCGACAAATACTCGAATCTCTGAACCCAGGTATCGGCTTTGAGGTTGGGGATGTAAATCGCTTGCCACTCTTTCCCATTGAAGGAGCTAATACCATCTTTGCCAGAGTGGAAAGGTCCTTCAGTATTCATGAATCCCGCCGCCAAGCGTCGGTGGAGTTCCTTTCTCCCGGCCCTTCCCCCTGGCGCCACGCCCAGGACTGGGCCCAGCAGGCTGTCGATCGCCCGGAAGGAGCCCCCCTTCCCGAGTACATCGAAGAACTCGATCTCGAACCACCCACCGATCACCTGAGCTTTGCCCTCGGCGTCACACTCGGGCGCTTTGCGCCTGTCGATGAACACGGCCTACCCACTACCAGCAACCCCGCCGGCATCCTCGATCCCGCAAGCGCCGATCTCAGCCACGCCCTCCCGGCCGGCATCCTGTTCCTCGATGGCTCCTTGGCGGAGACCGATCAACGTGACAGTCTCGGCCACCCGGCGGCCCAGGCGCTCCACCAGGCCTGGGCCCGCTACGGCCCCGACATCGCCACCAACCGCAACCTGCGCGACTGGTTGCGGCTCGACTTCTTCAAGGATGTCCACAAGAGCATGTACGAGAACAGGCCGATCCACTGGCCGCTCTCTTCAGCCTCCAAGACCTTCGTGGCCTGGGTAAACATCCACCGCATGGATGGCAAGACCCTGACCTTGCTCCTCGCCGATCACCTCATCGATGGCAGCCTCAAGCGCATCGAGGGAGAAATCGATGACCTCCGCAGCTCCGTGGAAGGGGCCGATGCCAAGGCTGCCCGGCTGGCTACGAGGCGCCTCAACTACCTCCTTCAGGCACGCGACGAGCTCCAAAGCTTCATCGCTGCCGTACAGGAATGTGCCGATCAGGGTCCTCCGCTTCCCGATTCCAGGTGTCCCCAGCGCGAGGTAGATGCGGCCTACGACCCCGACCTCAATGACGGCGTGATGATCAATTCCGCCGCCCTTTGGCCCCTACTCGATCCCCAGTGGAAGGATCCCAAGAAGTGGTGGAAGGAGCTGGCCTCTGCCGCTGGCCGTAAGGACTATGACTGGGCCCATCTCGCCATGCGCTACTGGCCCAGCCGTGTGGATCAGAAATGCCAGGCCGATCCTTCCCTTGGCGTGGCCCACGGCTGCTTCTGGCGCTACCACTGGGCGCGTGCCTGGGCCTGGGAGCTGCGTCTGCAGGACGAGATCAGTCCTGATTTCAGAATCGAAGAAGTCCCCTATCACCCTGGTGGCCGTGAGCTGGGTGATGCCGGCGATGGCCCACACCGTGTTGCCTGGCTCGCCGATCACCCAGAGGAAGCACTTGCAGCTGTGGAAAAGGAAGCCATCCGCCGCATGGGCCGTGGCAACAACCGCAAGCTGGTGGCCGAGATGACGATCCTGGAGCCTGGCCTCTGGAGTGCCCTGCCCACGCAGGTGTGGGACATGGAACTGCGTCTGGGCGAACGCCAGGGCTCTGAGTTCCGCCTGATCGCTCCCGATGAAGCCGCGTCACGTGATCAGTTGCTCGCGGCCCACCCCCACCTGGCCACCGACCGACGGGCCTTCCTCCAGGGCCTTGCTCCCCAAGGGGAATTGGCGGTGGTCCTAGAAGACGAGGAAACTCAAGAGGAGCTGGACGAAATTGAGTGAGCAGCGATCGAGAAACCCGCCAGCACCCACACTCCGGCCCTGCTTTGAGCCATTTTCCGCTCAATACCTGCGGTAATGCCCGAAAATCGGCCATCCTGGAGGGCAGATTGCGCTGCGGGCAGCCGTGCTTGTTGAGTTCCGCGTCGAAAACCACCGCTCCATCCGGGAGGAGCAGGTGCTCACCATGGAGGCGGGTCGAGTCGGCACAGCCGACGACCCCCGCCCTCGACGGGTGGATGGATACCGCCAGCCCTTACTTCCCGTGGCTGCTTTGTACGGTGCGAACGCCAGCGGAAAGAGCAATCTGCTTGATGGATTGGGTTACATGCAGGTTGCCGTTCTGCACTCGCACAGAGTTTGGGATCCGGAAGGTGGAGTTCCCCGTTATCCCTTTGCTTGGGATGGATATCGACGCCAACCTTCATCATTTGAGCTGACTTTTCTTATTGACAATATCCGCTACGAGTATGGCTTCGTTGTAGATGACAAGCGAGTACTTGAAGAATGGCTTTATGCCTGGCCGAAAGGAAACAGAAGCAAGTCAGTCTGGTTTGAACGAGAGCTTGATGGTGATTCGTATCACTATAAGTTTGGCGATAGCCTGAAAGGCGACAAGCGACTGATCGAAGAAGTCACACGGCCAAACGCTCTCTTCCTATCTGTTGCCACCCAGCACAACAATGCTCAGTTGACCCGGATCTATGAATGGTTCTGGGATTTGCGCACAATCAACCTTAAATCAAAACAGCATTTCATCTCCCATCCCACGGGTGATCGCTGGCTTGCGGCGGCCTTCCGTGCGCAAGGATCAATTGTCGAAGAAGACAAGTTGGGCCAGTCTAATCTTCAATCACTTTTTCATCTACTTCAAGCTGCCGATGTTGGCATCTTGAATATGAAGCCTGATCCTTCTGATTCTAGCAAGCTTCTTGTTCAACATCGGGTTTCTGCAGAAGATGAATGGCTGCCATTCTCAGAGGAGTCGGATGGGACGAAGGTTCTTTGGTGGCGAGCACCACTTCTCCTTGATGCTCTTCAATCGGGTGGACTGATCATTATTGATGAGTTAGAAGCCAGTCTTCATCCACTGCTTGCATTGCGACTGGTTGATTTATTCAATGATCCTCGGGCCAATTCGAAAAATGCGCAACTGATTTTCTCAACCCATGACACCAACCTGTTAAACGGGCTTACATCTCATGCGCCTTTGCGCCGTGATCAGATCTGGCTTACAGAGAAGAACGTGGATGGCGCCACACAGATCTTCCCACTAACTGATTACAAACCACGCAAGGCTGAAAATCTTGAGCGAGGCTATTTGATGGGTCGCTACGGGGCGATTCCCTTTCTTGACGAGCTATCTGCTCCCAATTGGAACAAGGACATTGAGGCCAAACCTCATGCCCAGTAATCGCCGTGGCCGAACCAAGCAAGTGGCCAGACGTAAGCCGTTTCGCACTCCAAAGAGGCGCTTGCTGGTGGTCTGCGAAGGTGAGAATACTGAACCCCAGTACATCAGAGGCCTTGAGAAATATTTGCGTGATGCAACCCTAAGCATTGAGATCCCTCCGGAGCGAGGCGATCCCAAGAAATTGGTTGAAGTCGCAAAGGAGTTCAACACTGATGCCGTTAATGATGCTCGGCGAAGTGGAGATGACAACTTGCGATTCGATGAAGTATGGTGCGTCTTTGATCGTGATGACCATGAGCGATTTGATGCAGCCTGTCAAATGGCAAGGGACAACCTGTTCAGCCTAGCTGTATCCAATCCAAGTTTTGAACTTTGGCTTCTATTGCATTTTCAGGACAATCCTGGAGCGCAGCATCGAGACAGAATCAAGGAGAGGCTTACCAAGAAATTGCCAGGTTACGACAAGAACATTGATTTCAGTAAGTATTTGGAGGGATTGAATGCCGCGGCTGTCCGTGCGAAACGAATCGATGACATGGCACGTCAAGACGGAGAACCTCCCTTTCCCAACCCTTCTACCTCGGTCTACCTCCTGCTCGGTTCAATGGCCAAAGAGTTGAAGGAAGACGACCGACTCAAAGATTGGGAATGGCTGGGTGATCTCGATTAATGACCACTCTCCCCCCCATCTCTGCCGCCCTGGAGGCGCAGGTGCGCCAGAGGGTGAGGCAGCACGGAGTAGTTGTTTGGCTGGATCGGGACGGTACCTATTCCCAGTTTGTGGATCAGCTCAGAGAGTCATCCTCTGAAGGCCAGCTTCCGTATGCAGTCCGCGCGTTCCGTGGAAGTCACCTTGCCTTGCTACTGGAGCTGGATGGGATGGCTGCAGGAGCTGATGCACCTCCATTGCTGATTCATCTGCCGGGTTTCACCGAAGAGTCCGTTAAATCCACCCCCATCTTTTCCTTCTACAAGGCAGGCATTCGGTTCCGGAAAGGGCTCGATACGCTTATCACCGAGGCCTCTTCTGGCCATGTGCCACCGGAGCGGATCAAGGCATTCCTGGAGGCAGGCGATCTCAGTCTGGAAACCGCGGATCAATGGCTGAGCCGTCAGCTTTCAGGCACCAAGGACGACCTGGAAACCCTCCTTGGTGCCATGGCACCAGAGGCACTTCTGGACGATCTGCTCACGGGTGGGCCGATCACTGCTCAGATCACCACCTCCACCGACACCGCCAAACTCCTTGGCGTGATGGCTGCCGCCTGCGGACTACCTGGCGGATGGCAACAGCAGACCCTTGACCCGTCTTCCCCAAGCCAGAGCAGCGACGACCTCAGCTTCCTCATAACCAGCTGGGTGCTGTGTGTCGAGTACGTCCATGACCTCAAACGGCCACCAGTCAGTCCGATGCTGCAGAACGCTCCCGGTCTCCCAGCCGGCGTGATCGAAACCTGCCGTCAACTGGCCACCCATCTGCGTCAGCGACACACCGCCTTTTACGAACGCACCGCTGATTCCACCGAAGCGCTGATGGGCGATGAGGTGCAAGCCGCCCGGGCGGAAGACCTCGGCAAGATCGACACCTTCCGCTTCGAGGAGGACAAGGTTCTTCACGCGGCACTGGAGGCCCTGGGAACACAGCAGTTCGATCTTGCGGCCACCTGGGCTGCACAGCGACTGCCGCGTGGGAATGGCAAGCCGGCAACTGCCCGAAACGCCTTCTGGCTTGAGCGCGATCCCTCCCGGGAATCCACCTGGCAGCTGATCGCCGCTGCCGCCCACCTTGGCCAGGCGCTGCAGGCCGTTGGCTCCCTCTCGGCCGCCCGCAGCCTGGAAGAGGCAACAGCGGCCTATCAGGAGCGAGGTGCCCGAGTAGATCAGGCCCACCGCCAGCTGGAACAGAGGCGCCTTGTCCTCCTCTACCCATCCCTGCCCCAATTCGACCGTCTGCGCCGGCAGCTGGATGGCTTGCGGTTGCTCTGGCGGCAGTGGGCGGATGAATGGGCCGTCGCTTTCAACCGTCTCTGCCGGTCGCGCGGCTTCCTGCCGGGGCCAGGACATCAACAACGCAACCTCTTTGAGGAGGTGGTACGGCCCTTCACCACGGAGCGGGGCACCACGGCTCTGTTCATGGTGGATGCCCTGCGCTACGAAATGGCCGCCCAGCTCTTCGATGAGCTCGCTGCAACGCCGGCCTCTACGGTGCAACTCAAGGCGCGGTTGGCCGAACTCCCCACTGTCACCGAAGTGGGGATGAACGTGTTGGCGCCTGTGTGCAGCCACGGCAAGCTCAGCCCCGCTCTGTCATCGCCGGATGGGGGGATCATCCAGGGCTTTGGTACAGGTGAGTACCGCGTCTTTGATCCCAAGACCCGCCAGCGGGCCATGCAGGAACGCGTCGGTGGCGCCACCTGCCCCAAGCTGACCCTGGCGGAGGTGATCAACAGCAGCAGCAGCTCCCTGAAGCGCTCGATCGCCCAGGCCAAGTTGGTGATTGTCCACAGCCAGGAGATCGACGACGCCGGTGAAAAGGGAGTGGGTCTTGATGTCTTTGATCGGGTGCTGCAGGGGCTTCGCGCCGCCTGGCACCTGCTCCGTGAAGCCGGAGTGAAACGCTTCGTGATTACCGCCGATCACGGCTTTCTGCTCAATGAAGGGCCGGCGCCGGCGGCGCTGAGCCATGGCCGCAAGATCGACCCGCATCGCCGTCATGTCTTCAGTTCGGTCGCCGCAGACCACAACGGTGAAGTGCGGGTCCCGCTGGTCGACCTTGGCTATCAGGGTGTCGATGCCCAGTTGATGCTTCCCGAGACGACGGCTGTTTTCGACACGGGGCAGAAATCGATGCGGTTCGTGCACGGCGGCAACAGCCTGCAAGAACGGGTTATCCCGGTGCTCACCCTCGTGCACCAGGCCCTGGCGGGGAGCAGCACACAGCACTTCACCCTGCAGGTCACCGCTCTGGATGATGTTGGCGACATGCACTGTCTGGGGATCCAGGCCACCGCCGATGCCCAGCTGGCCCTTGAGTTCAGCAGCACCCGCCGGCTCGAGCTGGCGCTCCACGCCCCTGATCATCCTGATCTCCAGGTGGAGATCTGCCAGGTTCGTGGAGCGGCCAGCCACAGCGGTGGAACGATCCAAGCAACCGTTGGCGAATCCTTTGAACTGTTCTTCCGCCTCTCCGGTGCGGTGGATGAGCGGGTTCGCGTGGAGGTGTTCCACCCCAGCGCCCTTGCCGACGTCAGCCCCTGCATTCCAATTGGGCGCTTTGCTGTGAGCGCAGTGACGGCCGCAGCCGTTGCCGCCACCCGACCCTCGCCTGCCGTCGGCAGCGATCTCCCCTGGCTCTCGGACCTCTCCGACAACGACGGCATCCGAAGGCTGTTCGCCCATCTCGCTGCCCACGGGGCCATCACCGAGACAGAAGCTGCTGCCATGCTCGGCGGACCTCGAGCGGTACGCCGTTTTGCCGGCCAATTCGACGCCCTGGCCCAGAAGGCTCCCTTTGACATCAGGATCGACGTGGTGGGCGGCGTGAAGCGCTATGTGAGGGAGCAAGGCTGATGGGAACCCTCACCGCCAAGGACATCGAGCACGTCTTCGAATCCCTTCGCAAAGGCCTGGTGCCGGAACGCGGCATCGACACCTTCGCCGTAGGCATCGAGAAGCAGCGCGCTGAGCTGCATCGTCAGCTGGAGTTGGCCACCTCCGGCGAAGGCACGATCAAGTTCCTCCGAGGCGGCTACGGCTGCGGCAAGACCTTCATGGCCCGGCTGGCCCTGCTTGACGCCCAGGCCCAGGGCTTCGCCACCAGCTTCGTGGTCGTCTCCGACAACGACCTCAAGTTCCAGCGCTTTGACGACGTCTACCGCAAGGTGATGACCGAGTTGGGTACCGTCTCCTGCCCCCGCGGGGCGCTGAGCGACATTCTTGATCGCTGGATTGGCCGGGTGGAGGACGGTCTGATCGCAGTGGGGGAGGACGAGGCCGCAGCCGACTTCGACGAGAAAGTGCAGCAGCGGCTGGAGGCAGACCTGGCCTCCCTCACCGGTGGCCAGGCCCCGCAGGACTTCATCCGCGTCATTCAGACAATCTTCCGCCTCAAGCAGGCAGGAGAAGCAGCGGAAGCAGGGGCCCTGATCTCCTGGCTCTGTGGCAGCGGCAATGTGGCCGCGTCCTCCAAGAAGGTGGCCGGGATCAAGGGCGACATCGGCAGCCGCGATGCCCTCGACTACCTGCGTGGCGTACTGGAGATCGTGAAGGCTGCGGGCTACAAGGGCCTGCTGATCGTGATCGACGAGGCGGAAACGATCCTGCGCATGCGCTCGGATTCGCGCCACAAGTCGCTCAACGGCATCCGCCAGATCGCTGACGCGGCCGGCTCCTACCCCGGCATGCTCTGGCTGTTCACAGGTACCCCAGAGTTCTTTGACACGCGCCATGGCGTGGCGGGGCTCACGCCCCTTCATGACCGGATCCGTTTCCTCAAGCAGGGGGCCTATGCCAGCCTCCGCCAGGCCCAGCTGGAGCTGGTGCCCTTTGATGCCGAGCGCCTCCGCTCCGTTGCCCTACGGCTGCGCGAGCTCTATCCGTGCACCACCCGCGGGCTTGTGGAAGAGCGGGTCAGCGACGCCTTCATCGATCGTCTCGTCGCTGAAGTCACCAAGGGGTTTCGAGGAGACGTAGGAGTCGTTCCGCGTCAGTTCCTGCGGGAGTTTGTGAACCAGCTTGATCTGGTGGAGGAGAACGAGGACTACATCCCGATGGACAACTACGGCTTTGACCCGGGGCGGCTCAGCAGGGCCGATCTCACCCCCCAGGAACAGCAGTACCTAGGGGGATCGACCGCTGACCTTGGCATGGAGGAGGAAGGTGATGCAGCCGAGCTGATCCCCACGGAAGATGTGTGGTGAGGAGAGACAGCCGGTGAGCGTCTTTTCCAGCTTCGCGCCGCGGCTCCAGGAAGCGATCGTGGCTCGACTGGGCTGGTCCAGTCTTCGCCCTGTTCAGGAGCAAGCAGGTGTTGCGCTCCTCGCCGGCGCCAATGCCGTGGTGCTGGCACCCACAGCTGGAGGCAAGACCGAAGCCTCCATTTTCCCCACCCTCTCGCAAATGGTGGAACACCCTCCCGATGGCGTTGGCGCCCTCTACATCGCTCCGATCAAGGCCCTGCTCAACAACCAAGCCGATCGCCTGGGCCTCTACACCGAGATGGTTGGACTCCGTCGCTTCGTATGGCACGGCGACACCGACGATGCAGCCCGCAAACGCTTCCTGAAGGAACCGGCCGAGTTGCTGATGACCACCCCCGAATCGCTGGAGGTGATGCTCGTCTCCCAGCGGGTGGACGAAGCCAAGCTGTTCGGGGATCTGCGCATCGTGGTGATCGACGAAGTGCATGCCATCGCCGGCTCCGACCGGGGCGCCCATCTGATGAGCGTCTTGGAGCGCATCGCCCGCGTTTCCCGCCACGACATCCAACGGGTAGGACTCAGCGCCACGGTGGGGAACCCTGAGGCGATTCTCCAATGGCTGCAAGGCAGCTCGAAGCGCCCTGGTCAGGTCGTCGATCCCCCCAAGCCGGAGAGCCGTAAGCAACTGCTGGTGGTTCACCGTCCCGAACTGCAGCTGCTCGCAAGCGATGCAGCACGGATGGCTGAGGGCCAGAAGAGTCTGTTTTTCTGCCAGTCCCGGGCCACCACCGAAAAGGTGGCGGAGACCATGCGGCGCGCAGGCACGACAGTGTTTGTGCACCACAGCGCCGTCTCCCGTGAGGAACGGCTGCTGGCCGAGGAAACCTTCAACCGGGGAACGGCCGATGGTGGCGGGGCTTGCATTGTCTGCACCTCCACCCTCGAGCTCGGTATCGACGTGGGCGATCTGGACCGGGTTCTCCAAGCCGATGCCCCCGACACCGTTAGCTCCTTCCTGCAACGCATGGGCCGCACCGGCCGCCGAGAAGGGCAGGCGGCCAACACCTCCTTCTTCTGTGAGTCCACCGAAGGCGTGCTGCAGGCCATCGCCCTGATCGAGCTGGCCAAGGCCGGCTGGGTGGAATCGATACCGATTCAGGAGCGCTGCTGGTCGGTCCTGATCCACCAGCTGCTCACCATGGCCCTGGCTGCAGGTGGGATCACCGCCGAGGACGCCTGGACCCACCTCAGCCGGGTGCCCGACTTCCGAGGCATCAATCGCGAGGAGTTCGATCGGCTGATCCGCTGGTTGCTCAGCGACGGCGGGCTACGGCTGGCCTCGGGTCAGTTGGTGTTGGGCCCCAAGGCCGAGAAACGCTTTGGCCGCAAGAACTTCATGGAGCTCTTTGCGGTGTTTACCAGCCCCACCAGCTACACGGTGGCCACCACAACTGGTCAACCCCTCGGTTCCCTGAACCAGGAATTTGTCGACCGGCTGGTGGATGGGGTGAGCAGCTTCCTGCTCGGGGGCCGCGGTTGGGTCGTGATGCGGATCCAGCACGACGATCGCCGCGTGTTCGTCGAACCTTCCCCCCGGGGCAAACAACCGACCTGGGGCGGCTACATCCCGCAGTTCCTTGGCATGGAGGTGTGCCAGAAAATGAGAGAGGTGCTGGTGGACGCTCACGCGTACCCCTATCTCGATGACATTGCTGCCGAGGCCCTGGTTGAGCGCCGGGAAGCGATGCGACCGCTGTTCTCCAAACGGCACGCCGGCATCGAGGTGAAGGATGGTGAGCTGCGCTGGTGGACCTTCGCGGGGGGGAAGATCAACGCCACCCTCCGCTATGGCCTCGAGGCGGTCGGCGGGGACTGGAAGATCACCACCGACAATTTTCTAGTGAAAGCCAAGGGGGAAGGCATCACAGAAGAGCGGTTCAGTGATGCCCTAGATCGGCTCCAGGGACCAGAAATCTGGGATGACGACAAGCTGTGGAGAGATGTCGCGGAGTCACTACCGAACTACAGGCTGACCAAATTTCAGCCGTTGATGCCCGATTGGGTACAGCAGGAGGTGGTGGCCAATTATCTAATTTCGGTCCCTCTGGCTCAGAGCTGGATTAGGAGCGAACTGTGATGGATTCCTTCAAGCAACCGCCCGACATCAATTCAGCTCCCTTCCCCAAGTATCACGAGCTGATGCGGCCCATGTTGGAGGCCGTGACCGATGGGCAACCCCACCACGTCAAGGAGGTGATCCAGCGGATGATGGATGCCTCCGGCCTCACTGCAGAGCAGCTGGCGGAAACGATTCCCAGCGGCCAGCCGAAGTTCCGCAACCGCAGCCTATGGGCCGCTACCTACCTGCGCAAAGCCCAGGCACTCTCCACCCCGAAGCGCGGCTGGGTGCAGCTTGATGAGCGCGGCAGGCAACTGCTTGCTGAACCAGGCCCTGTCACCCTCTCCAGGCTCAAACAATTCCCAGGCTGGGAGGAAGCCTGGGGTACAGACAAGTCAGAAGCAACTGATGGCACACCGCTCGCGGAAGCCGCTCCCGAAGCAGATGTCACCCCGGAGGAGCAGATCGCCGCAGGCATCAGCCAGTTGGAAGCCGATGTGCGCGGGGAGCTGCTGCAGCGTGTGAAGGCGATCAGCCCCGAGGCCTTCGAGGCGCTGGTGCTTCAGCTTCTCGGTGCCCTTGGCTACGGCGTCGGCCCTGAGTCGCGCCAGGGGGTGCAGCGCGGACCCGATGGCGGCATCGATGGCCGCATCCACGAAGATCGCCTGGGTCTGGCGAGCATCTACATCCAGGCCAAGCGCTACCAGGAGCAGACGATCGGGCGCCCGGTGATCCAGGCCTTCTACGGCGCTATGGGTGGAGTGGGCGCCAGCAAGGGCGTCTTCCTCACCACCTCCGGTTTCAGCAAGGACGCCCGTGATTACGCCAGCGGACTTGTCGACAAGCGGATCGTGCTGATTGACGGCAACCGCCTCACCCAGCTCATGCTCACCGCAGGCGTCGGCGTCTCCGTGAAGGACACCTATGTGGTGCACCGGCTGGATGAAGACTTTTTCTCGGAATTCGAAGGCGAATAAGCCAGCACCATGGGCTTCCGCTTCCGCCGCTCTGCCCGCCTGGGCCCCCTGAGATTCAACTTCGCCAAGAGCGGCCTCAGCTCGATTTCCCTGGGCGGCCGCGGGACATCGTTCAACATCCCGATCGCCCGCTCCGGCGGGGCACGCACCACCGTGGGCCTACCCGCCACGGGGCTGAGCTGGAGCATTGAACACAGCCCTGAGGCGAATCAAACGTCCCCGGCGCGCGTTCCCGCTGGCCCGGCAGAGGGCCTGCCCAACAGCCGCCGCTTTCGGCCCGGCCAGCTCGATTCCTTCAAGCAGGGGTGCCTAGGCGTGCTGCTGGAGAAGCTGTTTGCGCCCGGCTCCCAGGGCCAGCTGCTCTGGGAGCTGAACCTGATCACCCGACTTCTTGCCAACCCCTCGATCGGCAGCCGAACCAAGGGACTGCTGGCCGTGATCGAAACGCCGGAAGCGATGGAGGGCTACCTGATGCGTGCCCAGAGACAGGACGATGCCAAACGCCGCGCGCACCGCTGCGTGGAGGCTGCCCAGGAAGCGGCACGGCTGGTGAACACCCGGGGCTGGCTGAAGGCGTAAGCAGCCGTGAGGCTCAGCCGCTCTGCCGCTCCAGCAGGAACTGATTACCCAGGGCCACCGCGGTTGCCCAGTTCTCCGCCTCGCTGAAGCCCGAGCTGCGGGTGGGCTTGAAGCTGTGATCACCGCTGGGGATCCAGCGCAGCTGCACCTGTGGCGAGAGGCTGTAGGACTCCACCTCCCCGCGCCGCCCGAAGCTGTCCCGCTCCCCCTGCAGGATCAGGGTGGGCGTCCGCAAGCCGGCCAGGTGCTCGGTGCGTAGCTGCAGCGGCTTGCCGGGCGGGTGGAAGGGATAGCCCAGGCACAGGCAGCCGCGCACCCCATCGCTCGCGGCCAGCTCATCGATCAGCAGGCTGGCCACCCGGCCGCCCATCGACTTGCCACCGATAAACACCGGCCGGCCCGGTGGCTGCTCCGTCTGCTCCAGCCGCACCTGCTGGCGGAACGCCTCCTGCAGCACCGGCATCCGGTCGGGGCCCTGGCGGCGGCCGGTCTCACGCATCCGGGCCATGTACGCAAATTCAAAGCGCACTACTCGCCAGCCCGACTCGGCCAATCCGCTGGCGATGGCCGCCATGAACGGGCTGTCCATCGGTGCACCGGCCCCATGGGCCAGCAGCACGGTGGCCGGCGCGGCGTCGGGATCATCGATCAACCGCGGAGCGGAGGCGAGAACTTCAGCCGTCATGAGCAGATCGGCTCCGGTGCGTTTCCGGTCGCTCCAGGTACCCCGCCGCCCACACCGCCGGTGCTATCCCGTGGGGCACGATCAGCCGGTAAGGCTCACTGGCCAGGATCTCCTTCACCGACTCCCCAAGTAGTTCATTGGAGCGGCTGTCCGGCAGACGGTGGCTGAGGGTCTGGTGGATCCGCAGCAGGTACCAGGCGGTGCCATCGAGCCCCGCCTTGAATCGCTCCCAGCTGCCTGGATCGCGGCGGGCATCGAGCACCTGATCCCGGGCGTTGTGGGCCTTGTCGGCCGCCGTCACCAGCAGCGAGGTCTCGCTCTTGTGCTCCAGCGAGGCCACGTAGCGGGTCTTGCGCACCAGCCACGGTTCTTTGCCAGCGCCGGTCAGGCCCTCGGCGGTGTCGGTGCAGTCCACCACGATGGCGGCCACCTCCTCGCCAAAGCGCTCAGCAATCGAGGCCTGGCTCTGGCCCGCATCCTCGATGGAGTCGTGCAGCAGACCGGCGATCGCCTGATCCTCAGTGCCCCCGTCTTCCCAGACCAGGCCGCTCACGGCGATCAGGTGAGAGATGTAGGGGACCGGCTTGCCGTTGCGGGCCTGGGTGCGGTGCAGCTGAGCGGTCCAGAGCAGGGCCTCGTCATACCGCTCGCTGTGGGTGGGGGGCTTGTTCGTCATCAACAGATCTTGGATCGCTTCACGGTTTGGCGCTGGCCTGTGCGTCTCTCGCCTGACGGGCCTGGTTGCTCGTGCCGAGCTGCTCCAGCTGCACCACGGCAGCAACGGCATCAACCCCTCAGGCATAAACCCCTATTGCCCTGGCCGGCAGGCCATCCGATCGTTGCTGCATCGGATTCGGAGGCCCTTTGATGGATGACACTCCCCCGGGGCAGGCGTCAGGAGCGCGCTGACGATCCGGCCCCTGCTCCAACACTCTCATCGGATCTCTGACGTTCCTGGCGTGTAGCCAAGTCGCCGTCCATTGCACCGTTCAAGGCTCAGCCCCAGGTGCCCCGGACCCAACGGAACGTCCCACTCGACACCTGGCCCCAGGTGCCAGCGCCGGCAGCTCCGCCCACAACTGAAAACCACCTGATCTGAAAACGATCACGGCTTTTGACAAGCAAAAACCTCGCACAGTTGTGCCCGCACCCCCTCGGGGCGGCACCACGGCTGAGCAGACAAATGCCCGGGGCCAACGCTCCGGGCGTTGTTGTGGGGATGGGCCCTGACTCCCTTCACACCGTCCACTGCTTCTCCAGTTGGATGACCGCCGGGAAGAGATGGTTGTTCTCCTTGTGCACATGCAGGTGGGTGTCGGATTCCAGCTCCGCCAGGCCCGCCATCAGGGCCCGCGTGGAAGCGCAGGTGTCCGCAGGCGCCTGGTAGCCGCCCGTGAGAGCCCGTAGCTGCTCGAGCAGCGCGCCAACGGCGGTGTGCTCGTGCTCCATCACGGCGATCGGATTGGCGATCGAGCCGCAAGGAAAGCTGGGCCGATTGGTGGCTGAGGCCAGGGTGCGGATCATCGGGAACAGCACCTCCTCCTCCCTGCGCAGGTGGGGCTCCAGATCGGCGCGGATCTCGGCCAGCACCGCCGCGGTTTTCACCAGCTCCGGGTGCTTGTCGCCATGCACCCGGCTCACCTTGGCGGCCAGTTCGCTCAGGCGCGGCAGCTCCTGCTTGAGGTAGCGGTGATGGGTGGCCTCCAGGTGGTCCACCAGCTCGCCGGGAGGCAGGCCCAGCCACTCTGACGGTGTTCCAGCCGCAAGCGGCTGGCTGCTCAGCTCAGCCACCACGGCCACAGGATCGAGACCCTGCTGCCGGCAGGCTTCATCGAGGCTGCGCTTGCCGCCACAGCAGTAGTCGAGCCCAAGGCGCTCCAGCTCCCTGATCAGCGAGGGGTAGGCGGATGCAACCTCAGCAAGTGAGGTGGTGGGGGTGAGCGCCATGGCATCTCCTGCCTCTCTCTCCACTGTGAGGACGGCACTGGCTGACGCGGCGGGGCCGCATGGATCGAAACAACGGCGCAGCTTCCTGGGTCTGAGGCGTCATCCACAGTCGTGCCTTTGAGCGGCGACGATGCCCGGAGGCGACGGCACTGCTTTGGTCACAACCACCGGATTGTTCCTCCTGACCGCCGTGGCGGAGATCCTCGGTTGCTATCTCACCGATCTGGTCGTGAAGCATCAGCGCTCCCCGTGGCTGCTGATTCCCGCCGCCCTCTTCCTGACCCTCTTCGCGTGGTTGCTGACCCTCCACCCCACGGCATCGGGGAGGGTGTACGCGGCCTATGGCGCCGTCTATGTGGCGGTGGCGTTGATCTGGCTGCGCCTTGTGGACGGCGCGCCCTTCAGCAGCCGTGACCTACTGGGGTCAGTGGTCATCCTCAGCGGCATGGGAATCCTGATGGGCAAACCACCCCAGTAGAAGAGGGGATGGCAGGCTGACGGATCTTGGACCCCGCGACGGCCTTCCCGCTGCTGGTTGCTCACCACGGGGGCAAGCGCCTCACGGCTGCAGGGTGGCCGGAAGGAGGGCCAGTGCCGCCAGCAGCAGAAACAGCAGCGCCGTGGCGCTCTCGATCGCCGCCACCTGCCCGATCGGCGCTGATCGGTACCGCTCCAGCCGGATCAGCAGCCAGGCGCCTTTGACCAACGCCACGCCGTAGGCCAGTGCCTCCAGGGGCTGCAGCAGGCCCAACCACCAGCCGCCACCCACCAGCGCTGTGGCCAGAGAACCACTGACCAGCACTGCAGAGAGACCTGTTGCAGGCTCTCGCCTGAACTTGAGCAGCACCACACTGCTCCCGAAATAGAGGCTGCACAGGCCCCATAGCCCCAGGGCGGCGGGCTCGAGGCTGCCGCTGCCCACCGTCCACGCAAACGGTGCCGCCAGACAGACGGCCGCAAACACAAGCAGTTCGTGGCCCAGTCCACGCTGACGGCGTTGCAGCACGGCCAGGGCATCGAGGGCGAGGACCAGTACTGCCAGGCCAGCGAGGACCAGCAGGATGGGGGACTGCCAGACCAGCAAGGCACCCAGCCCCAAAGCAATGGCGCCATAGAGACCCGCCCACAGCAGCAGTCGTGGCTGCAGGTTGCGGCGCCGGCGGATCTGCTGCACCAGCGGGTGCTCCGCTTGGAAGGCAGCCAGCACCACCACCAGGGCCAGTGTGGTGTCCTGGGTCCAGGCCTGGGCACCGGCGGCACCGAGCAGAAACGACACCAGCAGCGCCACCAACGGCCCGTGCACGTGCGAAAGGGTGGGCTGCCACCAGGGACGCCCCTGGCTGGCGGCCGTTGGGTTCATTGCCGGATCTTCGGCATGACGTAGCCCGTGCAGACAGCGCGATGCAGCGTGAACACACCGAAGTGGTAGCCCTCAGAGGCGGCGATCTCGACCACCTCATAGGGATCGACGCCTTTCAGGCGGGTCTGCAGGTCGGGATGGCGGGCGGCATGGGCGACAAACAGCTCAAGCTGCCGCTGTTCCTCCTCTTCGGCAGCCTGCTGCTCCGCCACGGTTCTTTGGTCTGCCATTCGCCAGGACCTCAGGAGACACTGATGGCGTCCAATCTGGCGCGGTTACAAGCTGGATGATGAGGCCTGGCGGGGAGGGCTCCAGTTCAACCCAGTACCCCCAGCCGGATCAGCGCACCCACCACTACAAAGGCGATGGCCAAGGCGGCGGTGCCGGACAGCAGCAACAGCTTGACGCCAACCAACATCCTCCACCTGCAGCGCCAGTCCGCTGGCGATGGCAGCCATGAACGGGCTGTCCATCGGTGCGCCGGCCCCATGGGCAAGTAGCATGGTGGTTGGCGAGGCATCGAGTCCATCGATCAACCGCGGCGCGGTGGTGGGGGCCTCAACCGTCATGGCCCGATGCTGGTCAAGCCGCCGGCCTCAGATCTGCCCCGGTGCGTCTCCGGTCGCTCCAGGTACCCCGCCGCCCACACCGCCGGTGCCAGGCCTGCGGGTACCAATCTCCCGTAGACATCGCTGGTAAGGATCTCCTTCACGGCTTCTCCGAGCAGCTCATTGGAGCGGCTGCCGGGCAGCCGGTGGCTGAGCGTCTGGTGGATGCGCAGCAGATACCAGGCGGTGCCATCGATCCCTGCATTGAACCGCTCCCAGCTGCGGAGGTTGCGCCTGGCGTCGAGCACCATGTCGCGGGCGTTGTGGGCCTTGTCGGCTGCGGTCACCAGCAGTGAATCGAGCGGCTTGTGCTCCAGCGAGGCCACATACCTCCTCTTGCGCAGCAGCCAGTTTTCCTTCTTGCCCCCCGGCACCATCGGCCCTGCTGTGTCGGTGCAGTCCGCCACGATCCGCCCCACACGCTCCCCGTAGCGGCCTGCAATCGAGGCCTCGTCCTGGTCAGCATCTTCGATCGCGTCATGCAGCAGGCCGGCGATCGCTTGCTCCTCATCGCCGCCGTCCTCCCACACCAGGCCGCTCACGGCGATCAGGTGGGAGATGTAAGGCACGGGTTTGCCCTTACGGCGCTGGCGGCTGTGCAGCTGGGCAGCCCAGCTCAGGGCATCGATGTAGAGCGCGCTGTGGAGATGGGGCTCGGTGATCATCAGCGATCGGAGGCCGGCGGTGTCAGCCGCTCCAGCAGTAGTTCCAGCTTGCGGTCCTGCTCACGCAGCACACCCAGGAAGCCGGCAGCGGTCAGAGCCAGCGCAGCAAGCCAGGCCAGAGACGTCCATAGAACGGCCTTCAGGACCCCGGAGCCTTTCCCCGCTGCAGGAGGGACATCGGCTTGGAGGACCGTCGCGGCGGCTGCCGTGTCTCCGGCGTCCAGATTGAGAACCAGCCGCAGCACCGCTTCCGGCGTCACCGGAACGATGGCGGAGCTCAGTGCTGGCGATTGCGAGGTCTCCAGAAGTTCCTGCCGGCAGCGATGCAGGCCGCCACCTGCCCAGAACATCCCCCAAGCTCTGTTGTTGCGCTGCAGTACCACCCACCGCTCGGGTCTGGCGTCAAGCCGCGCCAGCTGAGCGGCCTTGGCCACCGACCAGCTCCGGCCAGCCGCAACAGAGGGATGGGCCTCCAGCAGCAACTTTCCCTGTGGATCTCGGGTGTAACCCGTCACCACCTGCAGCGCAAAGACATCCACGATCTGGCAGTGCACCGCTCGCTGGGCTTCGCGCCACTCCGGTGCCATGAACAGCAGTGCACCGCCTCGGCGGTGCAGACAGTCGTTGACGAGCTTGTTTTCGTGCACTCTGCCCCTGTGCCAGGGGCAGCAACGCTAGGGAAAGTTGTGCCTCAAGCCAACAGCGCCTCAGGCCTTGACGTCACCCGTAATAGAAGCGAACGCTTCCCTCAATCCTCATCGTCGCTGCCGCCAACCGGAATCAGCCGGATCTGTTTCTTGCCCAGCTTGATCTCGAACTCATCGCCTGGCTTGAGGCCAAGCAAACCGGTGTAGGCCATGCCGACCAACAGGTTGCCGTTGCCCTGCACCTTGGCGATGTAGCTCAGAGAGCGGCCACCTTGGCCCTTACGATTGCCACCGTCCTTACCGAGGCTGACGCCCTTGGCTTCCAGCAGCGCCTCATAGAAGGCGGTGAAGTTCAGCCGCTCACTGCTGTCCTTCTTGCTGCTCACGTAGCCGCAGGCGCGCACCAGATCAGACTTGGAGGCATCTCCAAGCTCCTTGACTTTGGCGAGCAGATCAGGGCCGGTGAGTGCCATCAATGTGGGGCAACAATGAACACACCCTAGCGGAATGGGAGAGTCTGCTATCACCGATGGTACCGTTGTTCATCATCTCAGCGGCTTAGACTTTCACACGCCTCTCCATCACTGTTGCCATCGAGACACCGGTGGCCACCAGGAAAGGTTCAGGAAGCACCACCGGGTCGAGTCGATGCTCTCACGCGGTGAAATTCCCAGGGGCTGGTGATTCCGCCTGATACCTGCCACACCCCAATACGGCGCCGACTGGCCCGTGCTTCGGCATCGAGGTACTGCTGGGCGTTGCACTGTCCCAGGTACTTCCGGTAAGCAAATGCCTGGCCTTCTTCCACCATCGCCAGATTCAGGTTCACCGCCCCGATCACTTCGGCAACGGTGCGGCCGTAGGGATCGATGGTCTTCGGGATCAGCCGCACATTGCTGCCGATTCGCAACCGGCTCTGCAGATACCGGCGTGCCTGCTCGCCATGGGGGGCTTGGGCGACCTCCGGAGCATCAATGCAGGCCAGCCGCACCGTGATCCGCTTGCCGTCTTCCAGCACTCGGATGGTTTCGCCGTCACCGATCGAGAGCAACGTGGCGGCTTGCAGACGCCCCGACCATCCGGCCCAGAGGACGGCGAACAGGGCCACCAGCGGTCGCGGGTCCAGACGATCCAAGGCAGCGTGGGTATGGCCCGGTCCCCTCAGACTCGCTCCCCCGAAACCCCTCAGGAAGGAGTCAGGGCACGCAGATTGGGAGCAGCCCCGACTGGATCCGCAGGCGTCGCTGATGTGTGGCCGCTACTCGCTCACCTCCACAATCGATCAGTTGCTGCCACGGCTCAAAGGTCCGCTGCCGGAGGGTTTCCTCGAGCACTACCAGCCGCGTCAGCAAGTGCGGCCAGGCGAACCGCTGCTGATCCAGCGGCAGCAGCTGGGCCGGCCTGAGATGGGCTACGCCCAGTGGGGTCTGGTCCCCAGCTGGCTGAAGGACACCCGCGGCAAGAGCCGGCCGATCAATGCCCGCAGCGAGACGGTGAGCCAGAAGCCGTTCTTTCGCGGTCCCTGGCGCCATCACCGCTGCCTGCTGCCGGCCGATGGCTTCTACGAATGGCGGCCGTCACCGGAGGGGGAAGGCCATGGCACCAAAGGGAAGAAGCAGCCCTACTGGATCCGCCGCCAGGACGGCGCCCCCTTCTGGCTGGGCGGGCTGTGGGACCACTGGATCGGTCCCGATGGCAGCGAGCTCCAGACCTGCTGCATCCTCACCACCACCCCCAACGCCCTGCTCCGTCCGATCCACGACCGCATGCCAGTGGTGATCAACGATGGACGGGAAGAGGCCTGGTTGCTGCCGGAAGCAGCAGCCGAGCTGCGGGAGCTGGAGGCGCTGCTGGCCCCGTGGGATCCCGCCGGTTGGGAGGCGATTCCGGTCAACTGGTTGTGATCTGCTCACTCGCCCTGGTCATCGATTGGGGTCATGGCCGTCGGTCTGCCACACCGCTCGCAGGATCAGACCGAGTGGTCATCACTGCTGTTTCCGAGGGGTCTGTATCCCTTCAGGTGCTGAGGATGGAGAGAGCCGAGGAGATCGCTTTGCTGATCGATCGGCACCTGAGCACCGCAGCAGGAGCAGCTGATGACAACACGCATCGAGCTGGCTGAGGTGTCGGATGCCGCAGCGATCATCACCCTCACCGGAGAGCTGCTGGAGGAGATCCAGACCTGCATCAGCGAACGAGCCTTCCATTTCGATGCAACGGCCAGCCAGACACGGCTCGAGGCAGCCCTTGAGAACGGTCGATGCGTCGTCTTCCTCGCCCACGGCCCTGGCACAGGCAGCGAGCCTCTGGGATTCCTGGCACTGTGCGAGGCATTTGCGCTCTATGCCGAGGGCGCCTTCGGCATCGTCACCGAGCTCTACGTGCGCCCGCCCCATCGGGGCCTGGGCGTTGGCAGCGCTCTGCTGGCTGCGGCCCGGGACCATGGACGCCGGCAGAGTTGGAGTCGCCTTGAGGTGACGACACCGCCGCTGCCTGCCTTCGCACGCACTCTCGACTTCTATGAGCGAGAGGATTTCGCAGTCAGCGGAGGGCGGAAACTCCGGGCTCTGATCGAACCGGCGCAGGACCCATGACCAGTCGCCACCTGGCGCATCTCTGTCGCCGCCATGCACGTTGCACCTGCGGAGATCAGCTGGGCAGCTGAGGCTCCTGGGCTCCAGCAACGGCCGGCCCCGCTCCAGGCTCCTCAGCCGCCACCGGCGGGTGAGAGCCGCTCAGACGATCGGCGATCCCCTGCAGCACCCCACTGGTGAGGCCTGCCAGCAGGGCCGCTTCTTTCTGCAGCACGGACGTGGTGACCTCCACCTGATCGCTCACGGTTTCGGCGAGGGCCCGCCCCAGGCTCGTCACCCCCTCCTTCACGGCTGAGCCGACCGCCGATCCCGACACTCGCGCATGGTCCGCCACATCGACGAGCGTCGTGCGGGTGAAGCCAGCCGCGCTGGATGCCGTCTGGCTGACGGTCTCGATGAAGAGGGATTCCAGGCTGGAGAGATCATCCAGACGCCGCCGCAGCGTCTGCCGGGAGAAGGCGCCAGCATTTCCGATGGCCTCTTCCAGGGCCAGACGGGTGGCCTGGGCTGCGGCAGCCAGAGCCTCATCCAGGCCTTGCAAGGCCTCCCTGAGCGCCCGCTGCCCGTCACTGGTTCCCTGAGCGCCGCCGGTGGCTCCGGCAACGACCGCACGAACCACCCGCTGGACAGCGACTTGATCCAGCTTTCCTTCGCTCAGGGCGCTGAGGGTGAGGCTGCGGACCTCCTGGGTGATGGCGGCCGGGTCGTCGCTTAGCACGGCACGGACCTCCCGCTCAAGGGTCTCCTCCTGCTCGAGCGATGGCTCATGGGTCGGGATCTGTTCCTGGATGGTCATGGCTGCTTGCACGGATGCTTTGCCTTCCACTGTGGTCAAGGCACTACCCGGGCGGGATGTGACGCACTCCTTGCGTCACACAGCCGGATCGCGGATCTGTGCAGGCCTGATCACCTGCTGTGCCGACAACCGCCCAAGAAATCGTGTCAGGCTGAGCAACACCAGTGTTCCAGCTGCCGTGGTGTCCGTGCATGGAACGGAGTCCTGCCAGCGCTGTCTTCCCTCGTTCGTCATTGATCACAGCATGCGATTCACCTTCTCCCTGCCGCTCAACACCGCCTCGGTGCGCAAGGTCCTGAAGGCCCGCGGCATTGAAGCGGTCCTGGCCCAATGGCCTGAGCTGGAAGCCCATCGCTCCCTGCTCAGCCAGGTCCAGATCGAGGAGCAGGAGCGAGAGGCCTACGACCGTCTGAGTCAGGTGGCCGCAGGCCGGGTGGAGCGGTTGCTCGATCTTCTCAAGCAAGAAGTGGAGCGATAACCATCAGGGGTGCTGCTCCAGCCCCTCCAGCGCCGTGCGCAGCTCACCGATGAACTCCTCATCCACCTCAGTGGCGGTGATCTCCTCGCCCACCAGGTCCTGGATCAGGGGGTAAAAGCGCACCTCGAACCATTTGCGGAACACCGGGTAGGTGCGCTCCGCCGGCCAGGTGCCGGTGTCGCGATGCCAGTAGTCGAGCTCCGCCTCAAAAATCGCCTCGTAGACCTCCTCGAGGATTTCTTCGGCCTCCTCTTGCGTGTCGTAGTCAGGGATCAGATACAGGCAGGGCTCACTGGCTCCGGCAACCTCTACATCCAGGTCAAGTCCCCGCGCCCACTCGAGCAGCTGCCCGCTTGGGTAGATCCCCACCGCGCAACGGTTCACCATGGCCATGGTTCACCCGGCGGCATGGCCCAAACGTAGGCCTGGCCAACGGAGCGGGCAGGGCACTACTGGGGAAGCCGGACACCGGCTCGACCCTGAACAGAGGAGAGGCCAGGAGGATGGGAGCCTCTCAATGAAGCCCCCGGAGGCACATCGATGAAGGTGATCGTCGATCTCTGCGTCGTGCCGATTGGGGTTGGCGTCAACCTGGCCCCCTACATCGCTGCCTGCGAAGGGGTGCTGCTGGACGCAGGCCTCAAGATCCAGCTGCACCCCAACGGCACAGCGATCGAGGCCTGCCATGTGGCCGTGCACGCCACGGGCTGTCCCCGCACCTACACCACCGTGAAGGTCAACACCCGCACCGATCGGGACCAGACGCTGGAGGACAAGGTGACAAGCGTTGAGGCTCTGCTCCAACAGCTGCCGGACAGGGGCCAATGAGAAGGGCGCCCCGTGTCGGGCGCCCTTGGGCCGGTTGCAGGGCTTGGGCTCGCGCTGCCCTGGTCGAGGCCTCTGATTCATTAATAGAACCGCCTTCCTTGCTTGTCAGTACGGCAAGCCGATCAAGGCTGTGGGGGCATCAACTGCAAACAGGACCAGGTCACCATTGAGGGCTGCAGGGCGTCCAGCCCGCCTTACGTTTCTCACCCCAGAACTTCAGGGCTTCCGTTCGTCTCAACTCCTGCCTGCGCTTCCGCAAAGGAATCTCCTGATCGGGCAGTAGCTCACAGGTGTTGACCTCGGCCTTTGGTTCTGTCAAGCATCATCCGGAATTAGTGCTGGTCCAGTTTTCGCTGTCGCCTGACATCCTAAATGAAGACTACGGACACTTCTGCCCTGACACTTGAGGACATGGAATCAGAGGAGTAGGTGATGATGCGATCAGTCCAGCGAACGTTAAGAGACATCCATGCCACAGCTACGTTTAAATGATAACTTGATGGCTATGAGTCAAACCAAGGAAGTGTCAGGCCAAAGGCATCGATTTGATCCATCACGATTTTGTTGAGAACACGGCCTAGAACTACCTGTGGTTCATCAGCACGAATTGGGACGACCGAATGTTGGATGGTCTTCGATTGATTCGACCCTTTGACGATTTTGCGCCTGATCAGGGAGTTTCCTGCTTCCAGTCCACAAACATAGGCTCTTTCCTGACAAAGACCTTTGGCACCATGCTCTTTGTCGCCCATCCGCACCCAGTCACCAGCGCAGACGATCGTCTCTACTGAGGTTTCCAAGGGTGGGCGCTTCCTAAAACTGCCGGGAGAGAAGTGAGACACAGAATCTGGATATCGCCGTACCTCGTAATCAACTACCTTCGCGTTCCTAAATTCAGGGTGAGCAATTGGAAGCAAGTCATGCATAAGTCGATCAATAATCTCTTGATCATTCATCACTGCGATGACAGATGCGTTGTAAAAGTCGCTTGCAATCACGGAACCCTGCGGCTGGTCATGACCCCATAGCGCCCGCTCCGATTCTTTTTGCAATTGGTCAAGCATGAAAAAGGTGCCTCCAGCGCCCATCAGTGATTCGAAGCGAGAGAAAACATTGGCTGGGTAAGCGATTGGAACATAGCGATCCAGCCACAGACGTGTTGAAACGACATCGATCGAACCGAGAGAAGCAGCGGCAACAAGCTCTGGCGCTGCTTTGCTGCATTCTGGAGATTGAGACATCAGGGATTTAAGTCCTTTAGCACCCACCGCTAAAACCACAGCATCGACGTCATCAATCACCTTGACTTCTTTCGTTTTTACACTTTGAATTTCAACCGAGCTTATGCGTTGCGTCTCAGATGAAACATTCAACCGTGTCACAAAGGTTCCCCCAAGGACGCGTAGATGATGGCGTGACATCAGTCTTCGACCGAGAGGCTCAAACAGTTGTTCGGCAATGCTTTTTGAATTAATCCAACGAACATCAAACGAGTCTTGATGTGCCAGGGCATAGTAATAGAGGAGCTCCATGGTGACGGCGGCCGAAACTTCTTCGGGAGGCTTGAACAAGCCAACCAGCAAGATCGGTCGCAAGAATTCATTAATTAGTCGATCGCTGATGCCAAGCTTTATAAACAGTGATTGTGCGCTAAGATTATCGTATTTCTGGAAAACCTTGTCGCTGCGATAGAGGTCCAGCATGGCATACAGAAGTCCTGCGATGCTGAGTCGATCTTGAATGGGTAGTCGCTTGAAGTTTTTGATTGTTGCAATCACTTGGCCTAGGGGGCTTGGCCATTGGGGTGATTCTCCAAAAACAGGAGCTGTCGCTTCCAATCCATCGGGTGACCAAAAAGCACTGGTTGTGAAGTCAGTGAAAATATTGCCAATTTCGAGCTCTTCTGTGAGGGCATTGATGTTGGGATAGTCCTTCCAAAAGCCCCTGGTTCCAGCCTCAAAGGGTTTACCGCTTTTGGTTGTGATTGGTTGACTGCCGGTTGGATCGAGCATCCCATCGATCAAGGTCACGTCAACGCCGGCTTCGCAGAGTGACTTTGCGGCACCCCAGCCAGCCCATCCGCCTCCGATGACGACCACATGAGATTGTTTTCTGTCGGGCATGGTGTCGTCTGGCATGGCTCGTTCTAGCTGGCAGCGGCGGTGTGAGCGGTTTTGGCGGTCACGACGCCCGCCAGGGTCGATAGGGTGCCGTCAGCGAGGGTGCGCGGATTGGCTGAATCAGCACGGGACGAGGGCCAGGCCCCGCCGGCGGGCTGGAGCCAACTCACGGCGATCAACACCGCCAAAATGCTCACGATCGTGCTGCTGCTGGTGCTGGCGGCCGTGGTCGGGGTGAAGGACATGCGCCAGGTGGTCTATCTCAGCCTGCACATCAGCTACTGCCTCTGGTGGCTGCTGGAGCAATGGCTGTTTCCCGAGCGGGCTCGCCAGCTGTTCAGCGAGCGTGTGGGGGTGGTGGGGTTTGGCTTCGCCCTGCTGTTCATCGGGGTGCTCTACAGCCTGCCGGGGCTGCTGGCTTTTCTCAATCCCGTGCCGATCTCCCAGGCCGCCGTGGCCGTGGCGCTGGGGCTGTTCAGCTTCGGCAGCCTGATCAACGCCAGCGCCGATGCACAGAAAACCACCGCCAAAGCGATGGGTGCCGGCCTGGTGAGCGACGGCATCTGGCGGCGCGTGCGCCATGTGAACTACCTCGGCGATCTGCTGCGCTACCTGAGCTT
>CALRVC020000025.1:0-41090 GCA_943371515.1 Synechococcus sp. UW140
GGCAACGCTCCGGTCGTGGCCCGGGTGCAGACCGCCGCCGTGGTCGGAACGGCGCCCTGGCCCGGCTGACCCGTCGCCCGCCAGAGCGAGTAGAAGCGGCCGGCCACGGCGTTGGTGAGGCTCGCCTTGTCGATCAGCGCATTGCGCGAGAGCGTCAGGGCTGCAATCAGCTGGTCGCGGCTCGTGATCGCCATCAGTTCGTGTCCACCCAGAGGTCGTTGACCTGGGGGCTGGCCGGTGCCGTTGGTCCCACGGTCAGCCTTGAGGCGTTGAGCTTGAGGTTGAGCGCTTCCTGCAGGTCGGCTTGCGTGCTCAGGGTGCCTGTGATGCCACCCCACACGCTCGGCCCGGCTGGGCCAGCTGGCCCCTGGCTACCGGTGGCTCCAACTGGACCTGTCGCCCCAGTCGGGCCCGTTGCTCCGGTGGGCCCAGCGGGTCCGGTGCTGCCGGCGGTGCCGGGCACGCCTTGGGGGCCCTGGACGCCGGCTGGGCCCTGGCTACCCGCCGGGCCAGCAGCTCCCGCTGGTCCTTCCGGCCCCCGCAGCGACAGCCCGAGGGCGCCCCAAGACGTCATCCACTCCCCAGCGGTTCACCCCAGCTATTGCCACCGGCGCTGGCCGGGGCTTGGCCTCAGACGATCAGCTCGAACACCTGGCCGTTCGTCCGGTTGAGGTACAGATCGCCCGGTGCCGGCGGCGGGTTGAGCCCCTCGCTCGGTGGTGGCCCATCGCCCGCATACCAGCGGGTGCCGCGGCTGGCCGCACCAGAGCCGTTCATCACCACCAGCGACGGCTTGCCGTCCACCGGCGATGGCAGCAGTGCCAGGCCGCCCTGGGGATGCAGGCGCAACCGCCACACTTCAGCGCGGCTGCCGTTGTAGGCGAGGCCGTCGAGGCCGTCGCTCGGCACCAACGGCTCCACGCCGGCCAAGGTGCCCGCGCCGCCGGTCCCAACCGAGATCGATGGCACCAGATTCGGTGGCAGCGGGCAGCCCAGCAGTGCCACCTCCAACGTGGCGATGTTCACCCCCATCGTCACCGTCACGGCCAGGTCCAGCCGCTGCCCGTAGACGTGCCGCACGTTGGGCACATCCGGCCGGTAGGGCGTCCAAGGCACGGTTTCGCTGGAGCCATCGCCCCAGTCCACCTGGAAGTCCTGGGCCGGCAGCCCCAGCGGGTTCACCGCCAGCTCGATCGGCGCGGAGCCGAGCGGATCATTCCAGCGGCTGGGCGTCGGCATCCAGAACAACTCCAGCGGCAGCGCTGGTACCGGCCCCAGCCGAAAGCTCAGCTCCAGCCAGCGCGGTGCTTCATGGACCAGCACCCATTCCTCGCCGCCCGGGCAGCCCACCGGCGGGATGATCCGCACCCGCCCGTTGGTGGGATCAGAGCCATTGGGGAGCGGGTAAGGCATGGCGGTGCTGCCGGATCAGCGCAGCAGATCCAACGGCAGGGCCGGTTCCTGGGCATCGGCCTCAGGCGCGTCGAGCCCATCGATCGGGGCCGCGCTCGCCGGACCCTTCGCGGCCAGCAGCTCGGCCTCGGCCACCAGCTCGGCCTTGGTCATTCCCGGATCCAGCGCCACCCCGTAGCGGCGCTCCACCTCGGCAATGATCTGCGCCTTGGTCATCGCGGCGTAATCGGGCAGGTCCTCAGCAGTCGCCACCAGGGACAACTCAGGACTGGACGGCGCAGGCCTCTCGTGGAGCTGGATCGAGAACCAGGGTCCCGTTCCCACCGAGTTGGCCACAGCGATCAAGCAGTCCTCAGCGGCCAGAACCTTGCCGGTGGCCAGGGAGAACACCAACTCCGTCAGGCTGGACACCTTGACCGCAGAAGCCGTGGCGAGCGAGGGAGGCTGAACCACCACCGTGCTCCCGGGCTCAAAGTTCGAGCCAACAAGTTGCACCTCCTGACCCGGTGCCTCCACTCCGATCGTGTAGGGACCACCTTTCACCGCCGTGATCACCGCCAGGCCCTCGCTGGGATCAACCGGTGGATCGATCGGTGGTTCGACTGGCGATCCACCGTCCTCCCCATCAGCGCCCGGAAGGCTGGGAGCGTGGGCCTGCCAGCCCAGGGCCTGCCAACCGTCCATGTGACAGGGGAAGCAGTAGCGGGTCTCACTGCCACGGGTGATCCGGATCATCCCCTCGGGGGGGACATCCAGCCTCGGCATCGCATCGGTGAGTGGCATCGACATCGTCGGATCAGAAGGGCGGATGCGATCAGAGGGTTCATCGGGCAACGGATCGAGCGGCGGCGCTGTCGGCACGGTCGGATCCGAACCCTGCGTCAGGGGCTGAGGCGGCGCCCAGGGGGAGCCGGGCACCGTGGGGCGCACGACGGGATTGGCGACTGCCGTCGCCTCCATCACGGAGCCATTGAGGTTGCCGGGGACGGGGTCGCTCATCGGCTCAACCGTGGGTGAGGCTGACGTGGGCGCCAGCCGGCGTCGATGGCGTCAGGGTCGCCCGCGCAAAGAAGAAGCAGGGATCGACCACGTTGGCCAGATCACCGGCGGCGGGCACCAGGGCATCGCCGCTGATCGTCGCCTCGATCTGGCCGCCAGTGGCGGGGATCGCCACGGTGGCGGCCGTCACCCAGGTGCCGGTGGTGCCGTCCTTGAGCAGCGGCGCCACCTGCAACACCGCCGTCACGGCGGCGGCAGCACCGGGGTGGGAGAACAGCAAGGAGAAGTGCTCGACGGTGTCGAGCGGAACGCTCAGGCGCACGATCTCAGCACTGACCCGGGTGCGCTCGAACGGGTCGGTGGCGCTGTAGTTGATCCAGCCCACCAGGGTGGTCACTGCATCGATGAGCTTGTTGCCGGAAGCGGTCATGGTCGTGTCCTCAGAAGAAACAGATCGGGGGATGCGGCCCTCTGGGCCTCAGGTCAGAGCGGGGCCGATGTTGTACAGCCGCCCGATCGCCTTCTGATCGCAGACGGCAAAGCCCACGTACCAATCGACGCGGGTGCGGAACACCGGGGCGTCCTGCACTTCACCGAAGTCCCGCACCGAGATGCCGTAACGGCCCTCGAAGGGGCCCTGAAGGCCGGTCATCTGCTCATCGCCAAAGGCGCAGCAGTAGATCGAGGTGGTGCCGCCCGCTTCCCCGAAACCGAGCACGTCGTTGCCGTTGGCGTCCTCCTCCAAGCAGAGGATCTCGGTGTCCTCGAACCAGTGGCGACCGTCGATCACCTGGTAAAGATCACCACCAGCGGCGCGGCAGGCGGAGCTGATCTGACGCCGGCCCGCCTTGCTGGTGAGCAGCACCTTCTCGCTGCCATAGGCATTGACGGAGTCCACCAGGGCCTCCAGCCGGGTGAGCTTGACGCTCCCGGAAGTGTTGTCGACGGTCTGGGGACCGCCGGGGGTGAGCCGCTTGCTGAGGCCGTTGAAGGCGCGGGGGTCAAAGGCGGCATCACCGTTGATCACCGCCGCCTCGAGGGTGAGCCGCATCGAGCGCACCTTCTGCTCGGTCTGACTGGCCCTGGCCTCAGGGCCGTTGAGGTCCACGATCGATCGGTCCACATCGAGATCGCCACCAAAGAGGTGGACGAACTCGGTGTCGTTCTCGACGGCGCCGTAATCACGCCGGTAGCCCTCGTTGACGGCGCGGAAGCCGACGCGGGGCATTTTCTTCTCGACGGCGAACTTGAGAGCACCACCAAGCAGGTTGCGGAAGGGCAGGCGGCTGATCAGTTGACCCTCGGTGAAGGTCTTGATCACGGCCAGGCGCTCCACCCGCGTCTCGTGTTTGGCAGCCTCGATCAGGGAGAGGCCCATGTTTGCTCCGGGTGTACCCAGCAACGTCTCCAGCTATTACCAGCCACCGAAGGGGTTGGGCGCTGGTCAGGCCCCGTCATGGTGCGGGGTGGCCTCAAGGGCTGACGCAAGCGGCATAGCCGCCCTTGACCCCACCCCGCCCGGCATTGGGGTCCTTCTCCAGCTCCCCATGGCTTCCGCCTTCCGCCGCGCTGCTCTGGAGCGCCACAGCTCAGAGTCCCTCGATCGCATCAGCACCATCTGCCACTCGGCCTGGGTGCCGCTCTCACGGCTCGCAGAGCTGGCCGATCAGATCCTCACGGAGCGCCAAGCGGCGCTGCCGGAGCGGTCTCTTGATCCGGAGATCCTGGCGCTGCTGCCCTATTAGGTCTCCTGCCCACCGAGCCCGGCTTCGGCCGGGCTCATTCGTAGTGCGTCCACAGCCTCAGCACCTTCACGATCTTTTCCTCGCGGAGCACCTGATAGACGAGACGGTGCTGGATGTTGATCCGACGGGAAAAGGCTCCGCGCAGATCACCCACAAGCGCCTCATAGGGCGGAGGTTGGCGGAAGGGATCCTCTGCCAGGAGTTGAAGCAGCTGTTCAGCCTTGGCCTTGAGGGCCGGCGAGGCGGCAGCGAGCTTGCGGGCGTCCTTCTGCGCCTGTCTGGTGAAACGAACGCTCCAGCTCACCAGCCGGGCTGATCGCTGAGCTCTTCTGCCGGTGTGGCCAGCCCATCGAGGATCGACTCGCGCATCCCTGGGATCGAGACCAGGTGCAGGGTCTCCTGGATGGCGTTCCAGTCGGCCTCGGAGAGCAGCACGGCATTGCCGCGCTTGCCGGTGATCTGCACCGGCTCATGGGAATCCCCGACCTCGTCGATCAGGGCATACAGGCGCTTGCGGGCTTCTGTCGCAGAAATGCTGGCCACCAGGGCAGAGCGTCAGGCACGTACGTCAAAGCGTACCGCTGCCTGCCATGGCAATGGGTTGGATCCGAGACCCTGTTGCCGCCATGGCCACGCCGATGACCCCGGAGCGGTTCCAGGACCGCTGGGAGGCCTTCAAGGGCGAACCTCAGCAGGTCTCCGGCATCTGGGGGCTGTATCGCTCGATCGCCGAGCTGGAAGGCAGCGGCGACATCCTCGATGAGCACGCGAGCTGGGCGCTCAAGTTCAGCGAGAAGCCTGCGGCACAGCCGCCGCCGGCGAGGGGCAATCCGCTGGCGCTGCCGTTCTTCGATCAGACCAACGACGGGCCTGAGGGCTGGCGCCACTGCCAGAGCTCCAGCATTGCCATGAACCTCGCCTTCCTGCAGGTTCCCGGGATCGATGACGACCTCGACTACCTGCGCGTGGTGGAGCGCTACGGCGACACCACCAGCCAGGCGGCTCACGCCAAGGCCCTCGCCGAGCTGAAAGCACCGGGGCGGTTCCTCACCAACTGCACAGTGGAGCGGGCCAAGGCCGAGATCGACAAGGGCTACGGCCTGGCGATCGGCCTCCTGCACAAGGGCCCGGTGTCAGCCCCCAGCGGCGGCGGCCACTACATCGCAGTGCGCGGCTACGACAGCAACGGCTGGCTGGTGCATGACCCCTACGGCGATCTCGATCTGATCCGCGGCACCTGGGCCAAAGAAGGTGGCGGGGCCGGGAGAGGCCTGCACTACTCGTTCAAGAACACCAACCCCCGCTGGCTGCCGGAAGGCCCGTCATCGGGCTGGGCCTGGCTGTTCTCGTGAGCTGTGGCAGGCAACGACCCGAGCGGTGCCGGCAGTGGCTCGGGTCAGCGACCAGCCTCTGCGAGGAAGCGCGGTTCGAAACCGCCCTTCGACCGTGAGCGGTTCATCTTCAAGTTGCTGGCGGTCGTGATCATCACCCAGCTCAGCTTGTACACCGTGGCAACCGGAGTCTGCGGAAACGTGGCCTACTCCCAGCGCCAGAAGGTGGTCGAGGTTTGCCCCCGCGTGCTCGATCAGGTGACCTCAGCCTTTGATGCCACCTTGAAGCTGCTCATCGCCCTGCTGGGCGGAGCAGCGTTGAACCAAAACGGACGCTGAACAGAGCCCCCAGTCCGGCCGGCAGATCAATCCACCAGCGGATCGTCTCCCTCCTGGTTTGGCCGGGTGAACTGCCCACGGCTGTTCCGTACCGGTGGCACTGGTATGGCCAGTGGCGGCGGTACCGGCAAGCGGCCAGGTGCAGGGCTGCCTGGGGCAGGACTGCCAGCACGGCTGTCCATGAAATAGGTCGCTGCCGACTGGCCGGCCAGCGCGATGGCTGGCAAGGCCAACGCCCAGCGGTGCTCGCAGAGCTGAACGTCAGACGTGCGGACCTCGCAGGCGGCAACGAAGGCGCCCAAGGCCAGAATCTCGGCACCGACCAGGGCAAGGATCGGCGCTGTGTTGCTGGCGGGAGCGGGAGCCATCAGCGGGGCGGCACGAAGGGCGGGCGATACCCCTGCTCCCTGTTGCCACCAGAGACCAGCATCGGCCTGATCGGTGGGGGCTGGCCTGCTGCTTGGCCTTGCTCAGCTTGGCCTTCTCCTCCGTCGAGGCCTGGGGTCGCGCGTCCTACGCGATCAGGCCATGGCCCGCACCCCATCCCAGGCCGATGCCCTCTTCCAGCAATTCCTGCCCCTCGCTGAATCCATCGCCCGCGGCCTGGCGGCCGGCAGCCGCGTGATCGAGCTGGAGGATGCCCGCCAGGTGGCCCAGATGCAGCTCTGGCTCTCTTGCCGGCAGGTCAGCGATCCAGCCTCGGCCGCCAGCTATCTGCGCCGTTGCATCAAAGGCGCCCTGCTCCATCACCTGCGCGATTACGGCCGCCTGGTGCGCGTCCCGCGGCGTCAGCACGAGAAAGGCGGCCATCCCTGGAGCCACCAGAGCTTGCACGCCCCGATGCCCAGCGGTGATCTCTGGATCGATCAGCTGGAGGCGCCCGAGCAGTCGGGCCAGCCCGGTGGTGTGGGCATCGGGGCCCTGCTGGATCGGCTCCCGGCAGGCCAGGCTGCGATCATCCGGCTGTCGGTGCTGGAAGGCCAGAGCCTCCGCCAGATCGGCGCAAAGCTCGGCATCAGCGCCATGTCGGTGCAGCGGCGCCGGCAGGCAGGCCTGGCCGCCCTCAAGGCCGAGCTGGCCTGAGGGCCTAGGCCCAGTGGGGCTGGCGGTGGGATCGCGCATCATCCGCCGGGGCAAGGGCTGCGCGAGGCGCTTCGCGCCCCTTGCCTGATCCGGCGGTGCTGCTGGCGTCCCATCGCTGCGCCACGGCGCCAGGTGCCATGTCCCTCTGGCTCGATTCCCTCTCCCGCGAGGATCCCGTCGCCCTCGTCCACTCCTGCCATCTGGCGCTCACCCGGCTGCTGCGCACCCACCGAGGCCAACCGATCCGCCGCCTGTGGATCGATCACCCCTATGGAGAAGAGGAGATCACCCTGCTGGAGGAAGAGCTGATCCCCGCGATGGAGCAGTTCCTGGCCCGTATCCAGGAGATCGATGCGGCGCTGGAGGCCGCCCATGAAGCGGAGATCGAGCGAGTCCAGGCCGCCATGGCAACAGAGCCACTAGTTGCAGCCTGAGGCCATCAGGGGCCGCTCAGCGCCGGCCCCTTTGGGGCTCTGCCCCTCGGGGCTTGGCCCCCTCAGGCCCCGCCTGTCACCAGGGCTTGCCCTTGCGCAGGTAGGCCTCCACTTCCGCCTTGCGGATCACCCTCGACTCGTGGTTGTTGCTGATCTGCACCAAGCCGCCACTGATCCTGGCCGTCACGCGCCAGGGGCCGGCAGGACCTGACGGCGTGGGCTTCTCGACCAGCGCCGAGCCGAGCTGATCACGGGTGGCCGGAGGCATCAGCGCAGCAGCAGGACGTCAACACCCCTTGCCAGCGCCAGCCCTGGCCTGGCAATGGAGCCTGAACACAAGGAGCCATGCCATGCCCGCCACCATGATCAGCGCCAAATCGATGAAGGCCCCGGCTCAGATCGCCCGGGTTCACGCCAAGCCCCGCACCGGCATCTGGCCCCAGCAGGTCGTCGGAGCACCGGGTGTCGCCTTCTCAGTCGCCATCGCCCCCACGCGGGGCAGCTTCGATCGGCAGATGACCAAGACCACCCCATCGCGGCCGTCACGGGTGCGGCGCACCGGTGGCTGGAGCAGCGGCGATCTGCTCAGGATCACCTGAGCGCTGGGGGGTAAGGCGCGCGGGCTTCCTCATGGTCGCCCCACGGGCAAGGGCTGACGCGAGCGGCTCGGCGACAGGCGCCGTCGCCGCCCTTGCCGTCGTGGGGCACCACTCGGGCGTCCCGCGCTTTGCCTTTCATGGCCGCGTCCCAGTCCCGCTCTCGCAAAACCTTCGATGGCCCCACGGCCGAGGAGAAGATCGTCGCCTCATTGATCGAGCTGATGGAGGCCGGCTCCGCCCCCTGGCGGCGGCCATGGGATGGCACTGGCGGCGGCCACCACGTCAACTTGATCTCGGGCCATCGCTACCGCGGCGCCAATCCGATCCTGCTCACCCTCGGCATGCACATTCGGGGTTCCGCCACCCCGTTCTGGTGCGGCTTTGCCGAGGCCAAGAAGCTCGGCATCTTCCCCCGCAAGGGCAGCAAGGCGGTTCACATCCTGCGGCCCCAGCTCCACAGCCGCGAGGAGCCAGGCGTTGGCGGTGAAGTCACCCTGCGCAGCTGGGCGAGCTACCGGCCGGTGGCGGTCTTCAATGCCGCCGATCTCGAAGGTGAGGCCCTTCCCGCCCTGATCGAAGCCCGCAAGGCAGCAGAAGGCGTGGAGTCCAGGCCGGAGCCCGAGCGGCTGGAGGCGGCGGAAGCCGTGCTGGGTGCCTGGCAGGTGCCGGTCAGCTTTGGGGGAGATCGGGCCTGCTATTTGCCCGGCATCGATCGCATCCAGCTGCCCGATCTCGCCAGCTTCCACTCACCGGCGGCGTTCTACGCCACCTGGGCCCATGAGCAGATCCACTCCACCGGCCACGAGTCACGCCTCAAGCGGGATCTGGGCGGTGCCTTCGGGAAGCCGCGCTATGCCCGTGAGGAGCTGGTCGCCGAATTAGGGGCGGTGCTGCTGGGCGATCGGCTGGAGCTCGGCAGCGAAATCGAGAGCCATGCCGCCTATCTCGGCCACTGGGTCGAGCTGCTCAAGGAATCGCCCAAGGTGCTGTTTCAGGTGCTCAGCGAGGCGCGGCAGGCGGCGGATCTGATCTGTCCGGAGCCCGCCACTGCTGAGGCATCGGGGGTAGTCACCACGTGAATGCGGTGGAGCCTTGGGCCGGGCTTGAGGGCACGCTTTGGGAGGCTGAGATCGGTGCCTGGAGAATTCCGAGTGGCTCAGAAACCAGCAAGCCCCAACAACTGATCGCGGATCTCCTGGTGTTTTGCCGACAAATCAACGGTGGCAAAACGCATTCGATGCCCCTGGATCCGCACGGATTCATCCACATGAGCGCTGATGGCGGGATGGAGCAGTAGGCCATCGGCCTGATCCGCCCGAGGATCGCCGCGTCCCTCTTGGGAGCGGAGGTAGGCATAGAGCTGGTACACGTAGCCCGTCTTCAGCGACTGGTCGCGGTACCAGCCTCGGGTGAACACGCTGGTGAACTTGGTGTCGATCACCAAGCGCTGGAGTTGATGGATCCGATCGAGAACGATGTCCGTGCGCATGGAGGGGAATACGGCGCCGATCCCCGCAGTGGCTTCCTCTATGGGCCAGCCCAATGCCTTGCCCGTACTCACCTGCCACTGGCTGGTATCAAGACTCAGGCGGTAAAAGCCACCGATGGCTTTTTCGAATAGCCGCCGTAACCAGTGCTCGCAGCGCTTGGGATCCAGCAGAGCATTCGGACCCGCTTCCTCTGTCGGCAGCGCCAGATCCATCGCCAGCCGCGCAGCCGCGAGCATCGCTTGATCGGCCTGATCATGGCGACCGAAGCGCTCACTACTGATCTGGCTGCGGCTTGGGGCCTCTCCCACTACTCCCTGTCGGCGAAGTCCATGGGCCAGGCCCCGGCATCGGTGGGCCAGTGCCTGGTTGGTCACCAGCCGAGCCACGCATTCAAGTGCGGCACGCACGTAACGATTGCGAGGGCTATCGATCGAGAGCTCCTCAAAGCGGCAGGCCACCTGACCTTTGGCCAGTAGTTGTCGCCGACTAGTGATGAGGTGATCGATGCGGCCACGCACGCGAGTGAGCACGGCCTCTCGCGGCAGAAAGGATGTGGAGAGCTGGCGTCGCTGGCGCACTTCAACAGCACTCGCCAGGATCTCCGCCACCAGATCCGGGATCTCCTCAGGCAAATCTTCCACACCGAGCTTGGCGGGATTGGCGCTGGACCCCAGGTCTGAGGCAAAGAGCATCAGCCACCAGATGTTGCGAACGGGGATGCTCACCAGCCCGCCAGCAGCTCGGTGACGGCACGTACGGTCTCTTCAGGAGCATCGAACCAATACTCCTCCAGTAGCGGCTTGAGCTCGCTGTCCACCACCTCGGCGAACCAGTCACGGGCATCTCGGCCTTCCATGCTCTGAGTGGGTGTCACGTAACTGTGGCCGATACGGAAGGAACGACCCAGGCGGTTGTCTGCGGCGATCGTTTGGTTGAGCTGGTTGAGGCGCTGCTCAATCGCAGTGGCTGTGGCGAGATCCATCTGGCGGTGGTTCACCACCCAGTCGCGCCAGACATCGCCCAGGGCGGGCTCGAGATTGATGAAGGCGAAGCGTCGGCGGAAGGCCAGATCCACCAAGGCCAGGGAGCGGTCGGCGATGTTCATCGTGCCGACCACGAACAGATTCTCCGGGACGTACACGGGCCGATAGATGCCATCTGGATCCGGATAGCAGAGCTGCATGGCATCCCGAGGAGTGCGCTTACCGGCCTCCAACAGGGTGAGCAGCTCCCCAAAGATCTGGGCAGGGTTGCCTCGGTTGATCTCTTCGATCACGAGCACATAGCGAGCTGAGGGTGCGGCTAGGGCAGCGTTGACCATCTGCATGAACACGCCTTCATGCAGGGTGAGGCCGCCATCACCGCTAGGCCGCCAGCCGCGTACGAAGTCTTCGTAGGAGAGGTTGGGGTGGAACTGAACAACACGCAGCTGGGGTTCCTGCGCTTCATGGCCGATCAGGGCCATCCCGAGGCGTTTAGCCAGCCATGTTTTGCCGGTACCGGGCGGGCCCTGGAGGATCAGGTTCTTCTTCTCGCGAAAGCGCCGCAGAGTGCGCTCAAGTTCCTTGCGAGGACAGAAGCTGCCCTCAGCCAGGATCTCGTCGATGCCGTAGGGCGTGATCGGTATGACGGGCTCGACGCTCGCAGGCTCCTCCATTTCAGTGGTCACTTCTTCGTCACCAGGACCGGCCAGGGCAACCGCTGTGCCGGTGTAGGTCCATGCCGCCAAGGAGAGCTCGGGGAACGAGTGCACACTGAAGTCGGGTTCCTCGAAGCGCTGACGCAGGGTGTCCATCAGCAGGAGGTAGTCGGATGCGCTGCTGCGGTGTTTAGGGCCGTTGAGGCCCACCTCCAGCCGTAGCTTTTCAGTGATGTAAATGCGGGAGCGCTCATCAAGACTGAGGAAGCTCCAGGGGCGGACCCAGTAGAGGCCAAAGGTGAGGTTCCACGCCACGCCATATAGCTCCATGACACTGTTGAAGGCTGCGCTGAAACCGCTCAGGTTCTCTTCTTCACTGTCAGCTAGATCGAGGCCCAGCTCGAACACCTGCCAGAGCTTGTCGATGTGGGATGGGTCCCGGTCGCGGTCGTAGGGGAAGTACCACGACTTCTGATTGTTGAGTACGGGGATGCCCTCGAAGCTCTGCGGCACTGCTTCGTTCACCCCCAGAAAGCGGGCCAGTTCGCCAGCAATAGCCTGTCGGTTGCTGTCTTTGATTCCTCGGTTAAACAGGCCAAACAGCGTGAAGGGATCAATGTCACGGATGAAGCCCTTGCTGCCATCGCTGAACTGGTCGTTGGAAAGCAGACTCAAGCCCTCCAAACGGGATCCAGCCTCCTGCAGAAAAACGAGGAGCGGCCCGCGATCCTGACGATGGCCGCGCAGGGCATCGGCTATGGCCTGGTAGAAGTGGGCCCAGCGAAACCGTTGCGTTCCGGCAGGATCGACCACGAAGCGATCACGCCAGAATGGATCTTGGCAGAAACGGTCGATGTCCTGGGGCTTGCCTTCAAAGGTGAAGGCAAGAAGGGCATCGGCCATCCAGTCACCAGGTACGACGCGCCAGATCGTGCGCCGATTGGTGTAGAAGTACCACTCCAGGGGCGAACTCAGTCGCTCCCAGTCGACGTGAATCTGTCGACCATTGCCAGAATTTTGGGTGATCTCGCCAGTGGCCTTGATCTTCATCACCGACACGGTGTTGCCGTTGGTGTCGAAGGGAAGGTCGTGTTTTTGGGTGTAGGCCGCTTTGATGGCTATTCGCTCGCCCTTGCGCATGGAGCGCACGAGATCAAGGTACTGATCGTCGAAACCGTGTTCCCAGATGCCTTCGTGGATGAACCGATCGGTCTGATCGCTTCCGCCGATCGTGGCGCCAACGAACCAGCAGGGGGTGAAGTCCTGGGCTCGCAGAGGGGCTAGGGCGCTCACCATGGGCTGAAGAGAGTTGGAATTCAAGCTTCTCGCACGAGTCTGGTCATACCATGACGCTAGAGACAATCCGGCTAGCAGTAGTGCCGCACAAATGCATAGGACTGGTCAAACAGCTCCTGTTCTTGTTGAAGCTGATTCTTCAGCAGCACTCGCGTAGCCCTTGCCGGTGCTAGCCCCCACGACCTGCTTCAGCCGGGCTGGTGGGGTGCAGGTGGACCATCGGGCTGCGGTTGCCGGGCTGACAGACCCAGCCGTCAGGAACGAAGGAATTTGAGTTGAAGCCTTCAAGTCAATAACATGCCGAGAAGAGGATGGTTTCTATGACAAGAGTTGCACTGGTCTGTTGCTAAAACGCAAAGCCAAACTGCTGAAACCAGTAGTGCTTCGCAAGGATCGTCATCTGCATGACATTGTTATGCGCTCTTCTGCGTCGGAAGCATCTATCCGTCGCCTGTGCCCTGTTCTTCGCGAACTCGCTTATAAATCTCTTGCGCCAAATGTTCATGAGCCGCCGAACGAAAATCTTTGTCCGTCATAACACGTGAAAAGATTTCTTCGTTATTGGCCATGCGATCAATGAACAGCTCATCCAGCATTCGCTCTAGGAATGCGGAGAAGTTGGGAAGGTTGTTTGCTCTTGCCGCTTCAACGATCTTCTCATTGTCCTCAGCACTGGCGGTGATCTGGTCGAAGAACAATTGGTCGGCCTCGGTGAAGTCTGTACCAAAGCGCTCATTGAGTTTCTCCACCAGTGACGACAGCGGCACGGGCTCATCCCTCGCACTACCAGTGCCCACATCAGTAGGCCCTTTCAAGGGGGGGGCGTCGCCAACTCCAAGGTCAATGGAGCCCTCCGTCATCTGTTGCAGGCGGAAATACCGCAGCGCCACCTCATCATCCAACGCGAATGCCTGCCCATCACCTGGGGGGGGTAGCTTGGATAGCAGGTTACGGACGTAAGCGTAAAATTTTTCTAGTTCGCTGTCCTGATACGGAATGATCTGCGACAGAAAAGCGTAGAGATTACGGTAAGCAGTCAGCTGGCCACGGAACTCCTCCTGCTCCGCTTCTTCCCTGTCACTGAAGCGCGCAACCACCGCATCTAGCACCGAGTTCATTATCCGGTGGTCAGCCGCAGAGTGATCGCGCTTGCGCCGATACCACACTTCCGCAAAGGCATTAACATCATCGGGCGAAAAGATGGCCCAGCCCAGCAGCTTGTGTTGAAGCTCGGACAACTGGTGCGGGTCGGCATTCTCGCCAATGGGGGTTGTCTCGTAGTAAGGCTTGAAGGCCTGATAAATGTCGTGCTCCTCGTTGGCGAAATCCAGCACAAAAGTACGTGTCTTGCCTTGGGCTTTGCGATTGAGGCGTGACAGAGTCTGCACGGCCTGTACTCCCGCCAGCCGCTTGACCACATACATGGTTTGTAACAGCGGCTGGTCAAAACCGGTCTGATACTTTTCAGCCACCAGCAGCACGCGGTAATCATCCCGCTCGAAAGCTTCCGGCAGCTCGCTTTCGGCCAGGCCATTATTCATCGCAACTTCGGTATAAGCAGAACCGGGGTCCTCGGGGTCTTCCACGCTACCTGAAAAAGCAACCAACGAGCGGATGCCGGTATAGCCGTTTGCCTTGATAAACATATCAAAAGCCAGTTTGTATTTCACCGCAGCCAGACGCGAACCTGTCACCACCATGGCCTTGGCTCGCCCTCCCATTTCGCTCATCACATACAAGCGGAAGTGCTCGACGATCACAGAGACAACCTGCTCGATATTGACTGGGTGCAGCTCCAGGTACCGCGTCAGCGCCTTGGCCGCCTTCTTACGCGGGACATCCGGATCGTTCTCAACCTGTTTGATCAGACCGAAGAAGCGTTTGTAGGTCGTGTAGTTCTGCAGCACGTCGATGATGAAGCTTTCTTCGATGGCTTGCCTCATGGTGTACTCATGGAACGGCGACGTGCCTGTCGGTCCCGGTTCGTCAAACAACGTCTTGGTCTTGAACTTTGGCGTTGCGGTGAAGGCAAAGAAGCTGAGATTCGGCTGGCGTGCCCGCTTTAGCGAGTCGCGCAGAATCGCCGCCTTAGCGTCATCAGACAGATCGTCATCTTCCTCCTCTGAAAGCTGCGCGGCGATTGCGGCTTCAATCCCATCCTTGTTCAGCATGCCCTTCAGCGCCATGGCCGTCTCTCCGCTTTGCGAGGAGTGCGCCTCGTCCACGATGACCGCGAACCGCTTGCCCGCCGTGTCAATCTTCACGCCAGTCCCCTTGCTCTCCAGCGTGGAGAGCGCCCGAGAGATGAAAGGGAACTTCTGAATTGTCGTGATGACGATGGGTGTCCCAGCCGACAGTGCCCGGGCCAGCTGCTGAGTATCTTCCTCGATTTTTTCGACGACGCCTGTCTTGTGCTCGAACTGGTAGATCGTGTTCTGCAATTGTTGATCAAGCACGCGCCGATCGGTGACGACGACGACCGAGTGAAATACCTTCTCGTCATAGGCGTCGTGCAGGCTTGCCAACCGATGCGCCAGCCAGGCAATCGAGTTCGACTTTCCTGACCCCGCCGAGTGTTGAATCAGGTAGTTCCGGCCGGACCCATGCGCACCCGCATGGGCGATCAGCTTTCGCACCACTTCGAGTTGGTGATACCGCGGGAAAATCATCGATTCCTTGCGGATCGTGCGGACGCCCTTGTCGGTTTTGACCTGCCTTTCCTTGACCTCAAGGTGCATGAACCGCTGGAGGATATCCATCAAGCTGTCGGCCTGCAGCACCTCGTCCCACAGAAAATGCGTTTTCCAGTTCCCTGCCACAGGCGGATTGCCGGCGCCGTGGTCGTGGCCTCTGTTGAAGGGCAAGAAGTCTGTCTCGCGCCCCTTCAGCCTCGTGGTCATCCACACCTCGTCCGGATCCACCGCAAAGTGCACGAGGGCGCGCTTCTTGAAGGTGAAAAGCAGGTCGCGCTCGTCACGCTCGTTCGCGTATTGCTTGATCGCATCGGCCGCGCGTTTGCCGGTCATCGGGTTCTTAAGTTCCGCTGTCGCCACCGGGAGACCATTCAGGCTGAGCGTCACATCGATGATGCAGCGGCGGTTCTTCCCGTCCGCACGCTTCAGGGCCGAGACGAACTCAACCTGCCGGGTAATGGTCAACCGGTTCTTTTCGTACAGCGCGGCCGCCTCCGGGTTCATGCCTGAGTTCGGCCGAAAGAACGCCATGCGGAAGGTCTTGCCATAGCACTTGAAACCGTGGCGCAGGACATGGAGCGTGCCCTTGAGTTCAAGCTCCTTCGCCAGGCTGCCGAGCAACGTCGCTTCGGACTTCTCGCCGAGCAGAGCCTCAAGCTGGCCCCAGCGTGTCGGCTGGCTGTCCTTGAGAAATCCGGTCACGTCCTCGGGGAAGAGCGCCAGCGCCTCGTCAAAGGCCCCCGGCTTGCGCGTGGCGTAGCCGCCAGCCTCCGTGAGTCCGGCCTCAATCGCGGTTTCAAAGTCTCGCTCGGTGTGGCCGGACATGGCTCAAATCTCCTGAACCGAAGTGTTCTTCAGGCCGGCAAGGGGCTGACCATTCACCTCGTCAAAGTGATAGTACCGAATAGAAGGATCGGCAATGAGCTGCCGGTTGGGGTCGAGATATGCGCCGGGATCCTCGTTCTCAGCGAACACGAACTTGCGCAACCGGATTCTGCGGTTGTCGCCGGTGTAGTGATCGATCGTGCGTTTCAGGCTGGTGACCCAGCACATCCCGGCCCTGAGCTGAGGAACGATCTTATCGGCTGTCAGGCTCTTCGACTTGAACTCGATGCAGTCGGCATGGAAGGTGCGCCTGTTGACGTAGAAGATCACGAAATCACAGCGCCTGGACCACGGCTTAGCCGTGTCGTCGAGGAAGTGGAACAACGCCGGCTTGCTCTTTTTCTTCGCCGACTCGAAATCATCGTTGTCCAGCTTGAAGGCCATGCCGGGCCCTGGCAGCAGAAGCTCGATCTTGCGCTCCTGTGGCTTCACGTCTTCGGGACGGAAATACTTCTCCGTCAGCACGACCCTACCGCCAGCACCGTCGTGTATGACGTACGCGCTATTAACATACGCCTTTAGATGTTCAAAGTATGTGCTCGCGGTCAGCGTCATTGCAGCCCCGCGAGCTTTCCGGTGATGGCAGCCGTAATGAGCGCTGCCCGGTATTCAGCAAGTTTCTGAATCGAGAAACGTACCTGATCAGCTGCAGCGTCGATGGCAGATGCTTGCTTAATTACGTATGCGGAGATGCATTTTTGCTCATCTAGCGGCGCAACGCAAATTTCAAGTCCAGCCGCAATGCCTTGATAAATAGTCTTGTGCGTCGAACCACTTGTACTTTCATCGAACTTTTGAGACATACTGCGGAATAGAAGAAGCAGATACTCTGGAGTTATCTTGGGTCCACAAATCCAGTTCCAGAAGTCCTGAGTAGTCGCCATTGGTTCCGGCATGATGCCTGAATAACCAATCGACGCGGTTCGGGAGAAAACGACCGTTCCTGCCGGGAGAAGCTCAGCGGCCGAGTTTGCAAGACCGACCTCACTGATCTTCTCTGCCGTTTCTTCCAGATACCATCGAGTGCCGTCCCTCAGTTGCCAAACATCGGCGAGTGTGAACCAGGGGATTGTGCAATCCTCCCAGTACTCAGGGTTGGAACGAGATGGTGTATGCCCCGTCTTCATCCTGGCGAATCTTCGGATGTTGCCAACCTCCCAATGCTCGGGGATGTCGCCGAGCCATTCGATGCCGGAGGGTTTCATCGGAGCTGCGGGGTTGAGGCCCTTGGTTACGGCGCGGGTGATGAGGGCCTGGCGCTTCTCCTCCAGCCGATTCAGAAGCGCGCGCTTCTTCTCGATCAGACCATCGATCCGCGCCGTCTTCTCATCTAGGAAATCGACAATCCGCCGCTGGGTTTCGAGCGCAGGAAGGGGCAGCGGCTGGTGGCTGACAGTCTCCCAATCCGCACGGGGCATCTTTGAGCCAAAGGTTTCGGAGTTGATTGTGTCTATGAAGCCCTTGGATACAAGGACATAAAATAGGAAGCGCGATTCAACAGCCTTGGATGGTCGAAGGCACAGCAACTCACCTGAACTCACGCCATCAAATGTTGCGTGATATACCTTTGCGAGATACGGGCGGAGTTTGTTGAAAAGAACGTCGTCTGTCTGAAAACTCCGGCCATCCGCCTCGGCCGGTTTCGGATCCTCAATTAGGAGCTTTCCCGTCCACGACGAGATATCCTCATTCGAGATGTACGGAAGCACCTCTTGCTCCGCTTCTGATGGGCGCTTCGTGGACAGATCGACTGACCATTTCAGCCAGTTTCTTCCCCAACCATCCGGAATGTGCGCCGCCCATTGCGGCAGTTCATTACTGCGAGCAAAGTAGCTCATGCAACCAGCCCTTTCAGGAGCCCGGCGATTTCGCCTTCCAGCGTGGTGATATCGGTCTCAATCTCGTCCAGAGGACGTGGCGACTTGTAGACATAGAAATGGCGGTTGATCGGGATCTCGTAGCCGACCTTCGTCTTGTCGAAATCCACCCAGGCATCTGGCACGTGTGGCAGAACCTCGCGCGCCATATAGTCCTCAATCGTGTCGCGGAACGTCGCCACAAGCCTGTCGTTAGGCTTGTCCGGCCCAAACTGCATCGGCAGCGGTAGCTCAGTGCCCTCTGGTAGCGGGATGTTCTCAGTGTCGCGCAACTCGCTGTCGGGCTCTGGTCGCCCTTGGGAGTCACAGCAGATCTCCGCATCCGGGTCGCGCTCGCCCAAGGCGGTGAAGATCGCCTTTTTGATCGGCGCGGGTATCTTCACGCCGTTTAGCTTCGCAACGGCAGTCAGGTCGGCTTCTAACTCCGCGCGGTCCATATAACGTCCTTGCCCCTCAATCGAGGCGAGCACCATGCGAATCGCCTCTTGCTGCTTCTGGCCTTCCGCGATCTCGCGCGCGGCCGCAGCTTCGTCCTTGCGTTTCTTCGAGGTGGCGAGATTGGTGAAGGCTGTCTGGTAGTTCAACTTCTCTACTCGCTCCGGGGTCGCCTCGAAGTTCATGCGCAAGGGCCTCTCGACCGTCACCTTGAGAAACCCGAACTCCCGGTTTTCGAATATACGAGAGACAGTGCGCGTCTCGGTCTCGCCCGTCTTCTGATCAATAACGACCTCTGCCGTCTCGCCGTCGTGATAGGCGCCATAAAGGCGGGTGAGATGACGGATCTGGTCCTCGTTGATCTCGTTGCGCTTGTTGTTGAGGCTCTTCTTCATCCGCTCGCAGAATCGCGTGCCGTCAATCAGCTGCACCTTGCCGCGCCGCTCAGGCGCCTTGCGGTTGGTAACCAGCCAGACATAGGTGAAGATGCCGGTGTTGTAGAAAAGCTGATCGGGGAGCGCGACGATGGCGTCGAGAAAGTCGTTCTCGATGATCCAGCGGCGGATGTTCGATGGCCCGGACCCGGCGTCGCCCGAAAAGAGCGGCGAGCCGTTAAACACGATTGCGATCTTTGACCCCTCGCCGCCGTCCTGGGGCGCTGGGTGCATCTTCGACAACATGTGCTGGAGGAACAGGAATGAGCCATCGTTGATCGCGGGCAGCCCGGCGCCGAAGCGGCCGGAGAAGCCGTGCAGCTCGTGCTCCTTTTCGACGACGGATTTCTGATCCTTCCACTCCACCCCGTAAGGCGGGTTTGCAAGCATATAGTGAAAACGCTCACCCTCGAAGCCATCGCGGGTCTTGCCGTCACCCAGCGTGTCACCAAGGACGATGTTGCTGGTCTCTTCATCCTTGATGAGCATGTCCGAGCAGCAGATTGCCCAGGACTCGTCGTTGTACTCCTGTCCAAAGAGCGCGAGGTTGGCGCTTTCGTTTTGCGCGAGGATGAATTTTTCGGACTCTGACAGCATCCCGCCTGTACCGCAGGCAGGGTCATAGATGGTGCGGTAGATCCCAGGCGTGTAGACGTCCTGCTCTCCGGTATAAATCAGGTTCGCCATCAATCTGATGACTTCACGCGGTGTGAAGTGATCGCCGGCCTCCTCGTTGGCCTGCTCGTTAAAGCGCATCACAAGATGCTCGAACAGGTAGCCCATCTGCAGGTTGTCGATGCGGGCTGGGTGCAGGTCGACGCCAGCCATCTCCTTCACGATGGTGAAAAGCCGGTTGCTCGCATCGAGCTTTTCGATCTGGTCGGTGAATTTGAAACGCTCGAAGATGGCTCGCGCCGTTGGCGAGAAGCCGTTGATGTAGGCGACGAGGTTGGGCGCAATGTTCTCTGCGTCGCCAAGCAGGCGCCGAAATGTGAACCGGCTGGTGTTATAAAGCGGATGAGTTCGCTTGGGATCGGCGGCCTTGCCGAGCAGCTTCTCCATGGCATTTTCCGGCATGCCCTGAGCTGACAACTTTTCATATTGCTCCAGCACATTATCCTTGGTTGATTCAAGGACACAATCCAATCGCCGCAATACCAGCATCGGAAGCATTACTAGGCGGTATTGAGGGGGCCGGTAAGGGCCTCGGAGGCGGTTGGCGATCTCCCATATAGTGCTTTTAAGCTGGTCGTGCAACTGCGAATTCATTTAGTTGGTTTTCCTTTTGATCTTCACGTGCGTTCAATAGGGTTGATTTTGCGGCGGCACGACTTAGCCGAGTGAGTATTATTAGAAATTGGATGGCTCCGAAAGCCAGCCAATTGCCCCCATTCCTTTCCGCATAAAACTCTATCGGTATAGCTCCATTCCTGCCTAGCACCACACGGCGACTGGAATCCAAGAGTCCGGCTGCAAACCAGTGTCTTCATAAAGGGACCAGATAACCAGTGTTCAGCCTGCCACACGAGACCGGTCCGTAACCCGGGTCTCCGGCGTCACCAGCTCCCTAGCCCGCCTCGTCCTCCCAGCGCCTTAAACAACATCGCCGGCACCACCCGCAGCAACCGAACTCAGTGCCGGAGGTAAGCCGCGTGGTTCTCCAAGGCACTCCCCACCTCCAACTGGTCCCCAAGCAGCTCCGCCCCCACCAACCAGCTACCTTCAAGGCCCGGTGCCATCGTCACCGGGCTTTTTCATGGGTTCCTCTGCCTAGATCGTGTTGGACCTCGCCCGGACCCACCAGGCCCTTGCTGAGGACTACCGCTGGCATTTACAGATCGCAGCCGGCAAGCTGCTCGCCCAACCCAGCTGGTCGTTGGCGGCCACGGTGGCGTTGATCCACACCCAGACCCAGGGCATCACGATTGGTCCGGTGAGGAGCCTTCCCCTATGGCTGGATCACCTCCCACCGGAGCTGGATGCCTTCGTGAGGCTGCAGGAGCAGGGGGTCAGCTTCGAGGAGGCCTACCAACGCTGCCTTGCAGAACAAGGCCAGGAGTTCCTCGCTGCGATCGAGGCCAGCAAAGCCAGTGGGGCGCTGGTCACCCACGACAACCTGGCCGAATTCGCGGCCCTCTCCCAGAAAGGCTTTGCCCGTGACCCCAGGGAACTGCTGGTGCTGGCCAAGTGGCCGGACAACGTCACCGGCTTTCTGCTGTCGTGTGAGCAGCTGAGCTGAAGACAGCTCGAAGGGCCAACAGCTTGAAGGCTCACTCCTCCTCTTCCGTTGAGCCGGCTGGCACCAGGCGGATCTGCTTACGCCCCAGCTTGATCTCGAACTCATCACCGGGTTTGAGATCCAACAGCGCGGAGTAGGCCTTACCGATCAGGAGGTTGCCGTTGCCCTGGACGGTGGCCACGTAGCTCAAGCTACGACCAGCCTTCCCTTTGGTTTTGCCGTTTCCATCACCCAGGCTGACGCCCTTGGCTTCCAGCAGGGCCTCATAGAACGCCGTGAAGTTCAGGCGTTCGTTGCCGTCCTTCTTGGTGCTCACATAGCCGGCGGCTCGCACCAGATCGGACTTGGAGACATCACCCAGCTCCTTGACTTTGGCGAGCAGGTCAGATCCGGTTAGGGCCATGGGCGTGGCGTTCAAAGCTTGAAGGTAACGAGCAAACCGATGACGACCAGAGCCAAAAGGTGCGGTTGTCCGTCCTCTCAACGCAGGCTCTCGCAGGCCACCCCATCACCATTGCCATCGAGGTAGGTGTGGCCCTGGCGCAGCAACTCCTGGGCCTTGGCAAAGCTGCCGATCTGCTTGCAGCGGTAACGCTGGCCTGCCATCGCAGCTGGGGCTGTCCCAGCAGGGGCGTCACTTGAACTGACCGCACGACTGCTTCCGCCTGAACTCCGAGCCCGCCGAAACTCCCAAGGCCTCGTGATGCCGCCCGGCACCCTCCATACCCCGTAGCGGCTGCGGGAAGCCCGGAACTCGGCATTCAGGTACTCCCTGGCATCGCACTGGCTCAGGTACTGGCGGTAGGCAAACGCCTGGCCGTCCTCCACCATCGCCAGGTTCAGATTCACCTCCCCGATGACCTCCGCCACGGTGCGGCCGTAGCGGTCCACCGCCTGCGGCAGCAGCATCACCGGCGCCCCAATGCGCAGCCGCGTTTGCAGATAAGCGCGGGACTGGGCGCCATAGGGCGCCTGGGCCATCTCGGGGGCATCGATGCAGGCCAGCCGCACGGTGACCTTTCTGCCCTGCTCCAGCACCCGGATGGTGTCGCCGTCACCGATCGAGAGCACCGTGGCGCGGCTGTCTGGTCCGGCCAAGGCCGCCGGGGCAGCCTGCACCACCAGCAACAGACCAAGAAGCAGGCGCTGGCTCAGGGGCATCAACCCAGTGTGGGGGCCGACGCCGTTGCCGTCTGGCCTTCCTCAGGGAAGCGGCTCCATTCCCTCCAGCGCCGTTCGCAGTTCACCGATGAACTCCTCATCCGGCTGGGTGGTTGTGAGTTCCTCGCCCACCAGGTCCTGGATCAGGGGGTAGAAGCGCACCTCAAACCATTTCCGGAACACCGGGTAGGTGCGCTCCGCCGGCCAGGTACCGGTGTCGCGATGCCAGTAGTCGAGCTCCGCCTCAAAAATCGCCTCGTACACCTCCTCGAGGATCTCCTCCGCCTCCTCTTGCGTGTCGTAGTCAGGGATCAAGTAGAGGCAGGGCTCTTGGGCACCGGCAGCGTCGATGTCCAGGTCGAGACCCTGAGCCCAATCGAGCAGTTGCCCGCTGGGATAGATCCCCACCGCACAGCGGTTCACCACGGCCATGGTTCACCCGGCGGCATTGCCCAAACGCTAGGCATGCCCAACTGCGCGGGCATGGCACCACAACGGAATCCCGAAAGCTCCTCGGACTCGATGCGCTGGAGCAGAAGGGTTGCTGGACGGCTCCAATGAGAAGGGCGCCCCGTGTCGGGCGCCCTACTGCTGCGCAGAAGCCAAGGGCTAGGGCCGGTTGCAGGGCTTGGGCTCGCGCTGCCCTGGTCGAGGCCTCAATTCAATTATTAGGCACGTTTTGGCATGTTGGCAGTACGGCAAGCCGATCAGTCACCATGCAGGCAGTGGCTGTGGGCATTTGGACGCTGACCAGGTGCTGACCTTCTGGTTCCAGGAGTGCACCCCCAGCCAGTGGTTCATCAAAGATCCAGCCTTTGACCGCTTGGTGCGCGAGCGCTTCATCGGCCTGATCCGTAAGGCAATCGCAGCTGACTTGGCCGACTGGGGTGAGGTGCCTGGCACCGGTCTGGCCCTGGTGCTGCTGCTTGATCAGTTCCCACGCCAGATCTGGCGGGACTCAGCCATGGCCTTCAGTGGCGATGGCCAGGCTCTTGCCCTCAGCCAGAAGGCCGTTGCCCAGGGCTGGGTGGCGGAGGAAGCGGAGCCGGCCCGTCGCCAGTTCTGGCTGATGCCTCTGATGCACGCAGAAGACCTCGATATCCAGGAGCCCTCGATCCCCCTGTTCCAGCAGTTCACAGACGAGCGAACCGCCAGGTTCGCCTGCCGTCATCGCGATGTGATCGCTCGCTTTGGTCGTTTCCCCCACCGCAATGCGCTGCTGGGGCGTCGATCAAGCGGAGAAGAACTCGCCTTTCTGCGAACCGCTGGTTCTGGTTTCTGAGCCGTTCGGGCCCAGTGTCACTGGAAGCTGACCGCTCTTGAGCCAGATCGTGCAGCCGGCATCAGTCCATCGGATGTGGCTACCGTCAGGCGGCTGTAGCAGCAACTGTTCATAGTGATGTGAATCCGAGGTTCTTAGTGGGAGCCTGTGGTTGATGGGCCTGAAGCACAAACAACAACAGGAGCACCGCCTTGCCAGCTGAGAATCCCAACCGCAGCGACGAGCTGCTGCAGGCCCTGCTGGATGGGCCGTTCAAGCGTGTGCGGGATGACAACCACGTGGATCCCCACTCCATCCTTGTATGGGACCGCAGCCGAGTCCCGGTGATTGAAGCTGTGGAGATCCTTGAACTGCTTGGTCGTTATCCCTGCGGCGGTTCAGGATCCCAATGGGCCTCCAGCGATCTCTTGGAGATCCTGATTGAAAAGCGCAATCAATACCGCAAGAGCATCGCCTCCCATGCCATTTCAGATGACGACCCAGAGATCACCCCGGCCTGCGGAACCGTGGTGCTGATCGTGAGCAATGACCCGAATCGCGGCCATAGCTGGGCCACCATCAATGCATTGATCGAAACAGGGCAATGAGCTGGAGACCCCATGGTCTTCACTCCCGGTGAACAGCATGTCCCTGCCGGCCTCCAGCTGAGGTTCCAGAAGAGGATCGGCCCTGAATCAAAGTGCCCCCAGCCCCCCCTTCAACCCCTCGGTGACGGCTGCGAGAAAGGGCAGATCGAGGGTGTCGATCGTGTCGCTCATCTGGTGGTAGTGCGGGTTGCGCATGAAGGAGGTGTCGGTGACCATCACGGCGTCGTAGCCCGCATCCCAGAAGGGACTGTGGTCGCTCAGGCGCACATCGGGAATCGCCCGGCCGGCATCGGGCACCGGCAGCACCTTGGTGGTGACGTGTCTTCCCATTTGGCTGGCCAGACCCGGCAGCATCGCTGCGGCGCCGAAGTTGCCCACCACGGCGATGTAATCGCCTCGATTGCCGTAAATCGCCCGCATCGCCGGGTGGGGGTAGTTCTGGGTTTCGCAGGTGTAGGCGAGCATCTCCAGGCTCACCATCAACTTGAGTTTCTGGCCGCTGGCCTTGAGATCACGGGCCAGGGCCTTGCTGCCGAGCATGCCCCATTCCTCCTGATCAAACGCCACGAGCCACACCGGTCTCCAGGGTGAATGGGCCGACCAGTGGCGGGCCAGCTCGATCAGGGCAGCCAGACCGGAGGCATTGTCATCGGCGCCGATCGAGTGCAAGGGTCCGTCGTAGTGGGCCGCCACCAGCAGTGGATCCAGCTCGGCGCGCTGGCCAGGGAGCTTGAGAATCAGGTTGGTGCCCTCATCGATCCCTTCCGAGAAGCGGTGCTCCTCCACGGGACCAAGGGCGCCGAGCTGCTCGCTGAGATAGGCCCGAACGGCCATCAGGCCCATGGGATCCCAGCGGGCGTGGCGGGGCCGGGCCAGTTGCTGCAGGTGCTCCAGCAGTCGGGTGTGGTCTGGGGCGAGCTTGGGAGAGGGGTATTCGATGGCGATCTGCCTGACGGGGCACGAAGCTTACTCGCTTGACACCTGCACTGCAAGTGTGCATAATTAGGCCATGGTGAAGGTCTCCACTCCAGCTGACGCTCTCTACGGCCTTGAGGAGCTCCTCCTCGTTGCCGGCAAGTTGCTGGGAGAGGTGATCTCATCTCGCACCGTGCGTCTCTATGCCACCCAGGGGTTGATCGATCGCCCCGGCAAGGAGGGCCGCAGTGCGGTCTATACCCACCGCCACCTCCTGCAACTGGTGTTGGTGCGCGCCCTGGCCCGGCGTGGTCTCAGCCTCTCGGCGATTGCACCCCTCTGCGTTCTGGCCGACGCCGATCTGGAGCAACAACTGGAGCAGCTCGATGGAGAGGGGTCGGCGGCCACCGTTCCTTCCCCTCCTGCTTCCCGTGCCGCCCTCGAATACCTCCGGGATCTGCAGTCCTCAGAGGAATCCACCCCAACCAGCGCCGACCTTCCTGCGCACCTGTTGAGCAAAACCCATTCGCTCAGTCCCGTTCTCGGGATGCTTAGCGAACCCTTCTCGACCCAGACCCGCTCCGAACGCTCCCCTTCCCGCTCTCCTTCCGGCTCCCGCTACGGGGGGAGCAGTCGCGAAGCCTCCAGCCGCTGGCTCCGTTTCACCCTCGCCCCCGGGATCGAAGTTCACGTCCGCGAATCCGTTTCCCTTCCACCTGCCGGTTCCCGCCGTCAGCAATGGCTCAAGCGTCTGCTGGATCGGCTCAACGAACTGATCGACGACCCCTTCAGCTGAATCCCTTTTTTCCAAGTACCACCGCCTACCCAGCCATGACCCAACCCACCCTGCGCTTCCGGCCCCTGCGGCCGGCGGTGGCTTCTGATCGCCCGTCACGCCTTGATCTGCTGCTCACGATCACACCCCCAGCCCTTGACGTTGATCCCCAACGCCAGCAGCGGCCGCCGCTCAACCTGGCCCTGGTGATCGACCGCTCCGGCTCGATGAGCGGTATCAAGCTCAGCTATGCCCGCAAGGCGGCCCGCTTCCTGGCCGGGGAACTCGCCAGCCGCGATCGACTCGCCATCGTCACCTTTGACGACGAGGTGAAGGTGGTCGTGCCCTCCACCCCCGTCATCGATCCCCAGCCCTTCATTGCCGCGATCAACACGATCCACAGCGGTGGTTGCACGGCCCTCTTCGATGGCTGGCTGGCTGGAGCCACCCAGGTGGCCGAACACCTCGATCCCACCCAGATGAACCGGGTGCTGCTGCTCTCCGATGGCCAGGCCAATGAGGGCCTCACGGACCAGGAGCAGATCGCCACCAAGGTGGCGGGCCTCACCCAACGGGGCATCAGCACCAGTGCCTTTGGACTGGGGGCGGACTTCGATGAAGACCTGATGGGGGCCATGGCCGCCGCAGGCGATGGCACCCTGGCCCACATCGAAACCCCGAGTCAGCTGGCGGATCTCTACGCCTCCGAGCTCCAGGGGCTGGCCACTACCTTCGGGCGGCGGGTGAGCATTGGTCTACGGGGCAAGCACGGCGCCAAGGTGGTCGATCTGCTCAACGACCTCAAACCGACCGGCACCGGCAATCACCAGCTCCCCAACCTGCGCGCCGGCCAGGAGCTCAATGTGGGTGTGCAGCTCAAGCTGCCCGCCTGGATCCCCAATCAGGAGATCCTCAGCGTGCGTCTGGCCTGGGATGCCCCCGGCAGCAACGAACGCCAGACCCTGATCGAACATCTGCAGCTGCCAGTGATGGAAAGCGAGGAGCTCGGGGCACTGGACCCCGATGAGGCGGTGGCTGAACAACTGGCTCTCTTCAAGGCCAACCGTGAACGCAGGCGCGTGATCGAGGAACTCGATCGAGGCGATCACGGCACCGCAACCCTCAGTCTGAGGAACCTGCGCGACAACCTGTTGAAGATGCCCGCCTCTTCAAAGATCACCAAGGAGCTGGAGCTGCTCAACGAAAAGCTGTCACTGATGCAGAGCGATCCCATGCTCAGCCGCAAGCGTCTGAGCCGCGAGTCCCTCCGCTCCAACACCAACGTCTACGAGGAGGACGATGAGCAGTCCTGATGTGGTGGCGATCGGGGATGTGCATGGCTGCGCCTCTCTGCTGGAGCAGGAACTCACCCCGCACCTGGATTCAGGGGCAGAGCTGATCTTCCTGGGGGATCTGATCGATCGGTCCCCTGAGCCCGATGGCGATCGCAAGGTGCTGGAGCGGGTCTGGCAGCTGCAGGACAACCCAGCGGCCTACGGCCTGGCGGGTGTGACCGTACTGCGAGGCAACCACAAGCAGATGCTTCTGGACGCCATGGCCCAATCGACCCCGGAGGAAGACTTCGATCTGTGGCGTTGCAACGGCGGCAACAAGGATCTCCTCACCCTGGCCCGCGAACACAAGCAGTGGTTCAGGCAGCTGCCGGTCACGGCAGTTCGCGGCAACTATCTGTTCGTACATGCGGGGGTGCGGCCGGGGGTACCGCTGGAGCGGCAGGCCTTCGACGATCTGATCTGGATCCGCAAGCCCTTTCTCTCCCAGCCCCATGGGTTGCCCTACACCGTGGTGCACGGGCATACGTTCCGCAACGACTACCAGGTCGCCCGCCTGCCACACCGCATCGGGATCGACACCGGGGCGTATTTGAGTGGAACGCTGACGACGATGCGACTTGAACTTCCATCCGAACCGAATCAGGAGGTAGACGCGTGAGGCAACAAGAGATCTGCCGTGAGGCACGGCTGGCTTATCTGGACTATTTCCGTGAGGCCCGCGATCTGGCCATCGACAGCCCCTTTCATTACCTGCTGTTTGATGAGGACCTCACCCCGGTCGTGCAGGCCCTCACCCTCGATGAGATTCTCAGCCTGCATCCCACAGATGCTCCCTTCCAGCAGCGCGTCTGGATTTGCCAGGACGTGGCCAACCTTGTCGAGCGCAAGCGCAACCTCTGGCAGCCGACAGGCCCTTTGCCCCAGCTCTATAGGCGTGCAGGGACGATGATGCTTGTCGTGCCTCCTCTCGATGAAGACAATCAGCGTAGCCCTGGATCATGGGAGACTGTCTACAGAACTGAGGAGGAGTGATGCCTGAATCCTGTGCCTATCCCGCAGTTGACAAAAACGGCAGGTGGATCAAACCCATAGCAGCGATTCTCTACTTACCACGGATCGATGCGTCAGGTTCAAGGTCGACTGAAATTTTCGACGAGAACTTTGGTTTTACGATCACCAATGATGCCTCTGTTGTCATGCAAATGCCTGCATATGACTGAGATGAGCTATTATTGAGCTTCCGACCAATCCCTCTCCCTCCCGAGCCATTCACACAATCCAAGCATGAGCGATCAATTACTTCCTCAAAATACTCAGGCCAAGTATATCAAACTTGGAAATGGGGGTGAATATGAAAAGGAATGCCTAGAAAATCAATATATTAGACTAGGTTACGATAGCGGCCTCCACGCAAACTGTCTGACTGGCAACTGGGATGCAGTATATGAATATTGGAGGCCATTCAAAAGAGACGATGGAGCGGCCAATAGGGCCAAAAAAGAGATTCAAACATTTTATACAGCACCGCCGGATACCGTGTGGTACACATTCATACATCACAAGCTTTATTGGTGCAAAGTATCCAACTTTGTCGAAGAGATAACTCCTGGTGGAGGACGCATCCGCAGAACGCTTCCTGACTGGCCTTGGCGTTATTCTTCGCTAAGGGGTAGAATTCTTCATGCTTTTGATCTTGACGGAAGAATCACGAGAACCGCAGGATTTAGGGGAACAGTATGTGACTGCCCGAATATAGAACTACTTATAAGAACGCTCAATGAAGATCCTAATCCGATTGCCGAAGAAGCAAAGAAAACTCTTTGCGATCTAATTGAAGCCATAGAATCTGCCATTAAGACCTTAAATCCGAAAGACTTTGAGCATTTAATGGACCTGATTTTTCGCGGCATTGGCTGGCAACGAAAATCTGTTCTGGGCAAAACCATGAAGGATGTAGATCTTACTCTAATTTGTGACTACACTAGAGAATCCATGGCTCATGTTCAAGTAAAATCTAGTCTTAGCACAAGTGAAGCCGAGCAGTGCATAGAGCGCCTCGGCGAATACGATGAGGCAAGAAAGATTGTCGCATGCCATACACTAAGCGCAAGAACCAAAGAAGCCTTTGCTAAATCACAAATAGAGCTTTGGGATGGACATACGGTTGCCAAGTTGGCCGTAAATGCTGGCTTGGCCGAATGGATTATAAACAAGGTAATGTAGATGATGTACTATCGTTAATGAAAAACAAAATAGAATGGTTTGATGATCCAGGTTTATCACGCATTATAGGAATACCCTATAGCTCGCCCTCTCTACCCCCTCAATCCAGCTCTCTCTTTTCAGCCGCAGTCCTTAGGGAAAGCGCTTGGCTTCTCCATCACCAGAGTTACTGATCCATATTTGACTCATGTAATTACAAAGAGATCTCTGGCCTGGTTAGCGCCAATCCACAACACCAACCCCGACATCGAGAGCACACCCCATGCTGGAGCCAACTGAAACGACTGACTCCTTCGTGACACCTGCTCGCCTGATCACCCCCAGCCAGCTCTCCCTCTTCAGCCGCAGCCCGCGGATCGGAGCGTGGTGGGAGGAGCTCAAGGCCAGAGGTTTTTTCACTGGCGTGCAGCCACCCCCCTCCTCCCTTGATGAGCAACTGTTCGCCGATGGCCTGCGCCTCGAGCAGGTGTTGCTCAACCAGTTGGAAGCCGAGGGCTATCGCATCGCCCGCCTGGCTGGCAAGCAGAACGAGGCTGATTACGTCGCCACCCGCGCGGCGATGGAAGCAGGGTTTGACTTTATCCATCAGGCTTCGCTGAACAACGGAGAGATCCGCGGCTCGGCCGATGTGCTGCGCAGGATTCCCCAGCCATCAGATCTGGGCGACTGGAGCTACATCCCAATCGAGTGCAAGTTGGCCAGCAAGCCCCGCACCACTTTTCTGGTCCAGGCCTGCGCCTACTGCGAGCTGCTCACCCCCCTGCTGGGGCACCGGCCCGATCGCTTCGAGCTGTTTCTTGGTGGTGGCCGCTTCCAGACCTACGACACCGATCGTTTCTGGGCCTGGTATCAACAGCTCCGCAACCGCTACCGCGCATTCTGTGCTGCCTTCGATTCGGCCCCGCCGCCGGAGGATGAACCCGGTGATCACGGCAGCTGGAGCGCCTTCATCGAGGAGCGCCTGATCGCCGAGCGGGATCTGGTCTTGGTGGCGAACATGCGCCAGAACCAGCGCCTCAAGCTCAAGGCCGCCGGCATCCACACGATCGAGCAGCTGGCCGAACTGCCTCCCGGCTCCAGCATTGCTGGCCTGGCTGCCGAGGCCCTCTTTGAGCTGCGTCAACAGGCCCAGCTACAGCTCACGCCCCATGGGGCCGATGGCAAGCCCGCGTACCTGGTGCGCCCCCTGCAGCCAGGCAAGGGCCTGGCCGCCCTGCCCGCCGCCGATGCCGGGGACATCTGGTTTGACATGGAGGGCATCCAGGATGCCGTTGCCGCCAAGAAGCTCGAATACCTCTTTGGGGCCTGCTACCGGGAGGCTCTGGCTCAGCCGGCAGCCTTCATCGCCTGGTGGGGTCATAGCCCCATGGCAGAAAAGCGGGCCTTCGAGGGGTTTGTGGATTGGGTGGAGGAACGGCGGCGCCGTCATCCAGGCCTGCACGTCTACCACTACTCCAGCTATGAGAAATCGGCGATGCGCCGCCTCTCCCAGCAACACCAGACCCGTGAGGCGGTGATCGACGACTGGTTGCGCAGCGATCTGCTCTGCGACCTGCTGCCGATCGTCACCCGCTCGATTGTGCTCGGTGAGGGCAGCTACTCGATCAAGAAGGTGGAGGGGCTCTACATGGGTCCCCGGGGCGCCGATGTCACCAACGCCGGTGATTCTGTTGTCGCCTACCTGCACTGGCAGTCCTCCGGTGAGCCTTCCCTGCCGGGACCCGCCCCAGAAGGCAGCCCCAGGCTTCAGGCGATCGAGGACTACAACCGCGACGACTGCGTCTCCACCGTGCTGTTGCACGACTGGCTGCTGGAGCTGCGCCGCGCCCAGGGCCTGCCCGAGCAACCGCTCGAGCATCCGGAGGAGGAACGCCCTGAGGCGGAACCCTGGCCCCTGGAAGCCCTCAGCGCCCGGTTGATCGCCGAGTTGCCCGAGCAGCTCCAGAGCGATCCAGCCGCCAATGCCCCAGAAGCCGAACTGATCGCCCAGGAGCAACTGGGTTCACGAGGACTCAGCTGGCGGGTGCAGCGCCTGCTGGCCCAGCTGCTGCCGTTCCATCACCGCGAGGCCAAGGTGGCCTGGTGGGCCTACTTCGATCGCAGGGGCAAGGCCCTCCAGAGTCCTGATGATCTCGACGCCGATGGCGAGGCCATCAACGGAGCCGTCTGGCAAAGCGTTGAGAGCGTGCCGAGTCCCAGAACCGGCTCCGACTGGCACACCTTCTGCTTCGATCCGAGTCAGACCCTCAAACTCCATGTCGCCCAGGGTGATGGGTCCATCAAGCTGGAGATCCCCGAGACCGGCCAGAAGCTCCAGGCCGTGGTGATCGACGGCGAGCGGGGCACCCTCACTCTCAAGTACCCCTGGAGCGCCAGAGAAAAGCGGCAAGCCGCCGGCCAGGCGGTGGAGCTTCCCAGGGGTCCCATCGCCCTGATCAAGGTGCCCGAGGACATCAGCGAGCTCCTACGGAACAGCCTGCTGGCCCAGGCCGAGAGCTGGGTGGATGGTGGCAAGCCCATCCCTGCCGCCATCGTTCACCTGCTGGAGCGCCGTGGCATTGAGCCCCTGATCGGGCTCAATGCTGCCCTCGCAGCCGATCCGAGCGCTTTGCCCGCCCAACTGGCGGAGTTTCTGGCCTCCCACAGCGATCTGACCCTGGCGCTCCAGGGGCCCCCAGGCACGGGCAAAACCACCGTCACCGCCGAGGTCATTGCCGAGTTGGTGGAGCGCGGTCTGCGGGTGGCGATCAGTTCGAACAGCCACGCCGCGATCAACAACCTGCTGCTCAAGGCCCACAGCACCTGCGCCGCCCGTGGCCTGAGCCAGCAGGTGGTGAAGTGCAGCACCGCCAAGGACGACAAAGGCCTGGTCGGCCAGCCCGTGGCGCTCTGCAAACCCGATGCCCTCACAGGTTCGATGGCCGTGGTGGGCGGTACGGCCTGGATGTTCGCTCGCCCCGTGATGGAGGAGCTCTTCGACTGGCTGGTGGTGGATGAGGCGGGGCAGATGTCCCTGGCCAATCTGCTGGTGATGGCCCGCTGCGCCCGAGGGATCCTGCTGGTGGGCGACCAGCAGCAACTGGCCCAGCCAAGCCAAGCCGATCACCCGGGAGAAAGCGGCAGCTCCTGCCTGGAGTATCTGATGCAGGACAAGTCGGTGGTGCCGGCCGATCGGGGCGTGTTCCTGGCCACCAGCTGGCGGATGGAACCCTCACTCACCTCGATGGTGTCGGCGCTTTTCTACGACGGCCGCCTGCAGGCCAGCCCAGCCAATGCCATCAACCGGATCCAGTGGCGGGAGCCCTTCACCAGCAGCAATGGTGGAGTCCTCCCCAGCCAAGGGTTGGTGTTTGAGGCGGTTGAGCACACCGGCTGCAGCGTCAGCTCAGAAGAAGAGATCGAGCGCATCGCTCAGCTGGTGGAAGCCCTGCTGGGCTCCAGCTACCGCCATGCCAGCAGCGGCGCTGAACGCTGTGGGCTGTTGACCCCAGACGACATCCTGGTGACCGCCCCCTACAACGTTCAGGTGAACCGGCTCCAGCAAAGGTTGGGCAACCGGGCACGGGTAGGAACGGTGGATCGATTCCAAGGCCAGGAGGCCCCCGTGGCCATCCACTCCCTCACGGCCAGTGATGGCGACGCCGCCCCCCGAGGCCTGGGTTTCCTGCTGCAGCCAAACCGGCTGAATGTCGCCATCAGCCGTGCCCGTTGCCTCTCGATCGTGGTCGGTTCTCCAGGCCTCGTGACGGGTATCGCCAACACTGTGGAGGAGGCGGAGCAGATCAATCGGTTGTGCCAATTGGCCCTAGTTCCTATGGAAGGATGATCTCAGAGATTTCAACTGAACTGACTTGGATTCCCTTCTCAATCCATTGAGGAACAGCCTATTTTGATCAATTGTGCCACTGACGTGATCCTCTTGAACTTAAAGCGATCGAGATGGAGAGGCGTCAACTTCCCCGGCAGAGGGGGAGACAGAGAACCTAAGCTGAAGAAAATGCGCTTCTATCATTCATTCTACATCGGAGAAACCTATGTCGTTCAACGTCAAGTCTTGGCTGGCAGATGCGGTGGTCGATGCAGTATTAGCCAAGCCATCTGGCTCACGCCACGGAATCACTGGTTTCTGGCTCGCATCGCTGAACCGCGTACGCAATGAGCGCATCCTGAGGATTGGCACGCTCCATGGGCATCACTTCTTACTTGCCGCTGAGATTGACCCGGTTGCGACGCACGTCATGGACCCAACGCGTCTTGATGAGTACGTCGAGCACGAGATCCTCAAGCAATCGAAAGAAAAGGACTCCATGTCCATACAAGCTGCTCGCACCCACGTAGAAGAATGCATCGAGAAGGGGCGTATCGTCGTCGCCTTCCGGAATGCTCGTGCATTCACCGGTGGGTTCAAGAGCAATGGGCGCAACTCCATCTGGTACGAGGAAGATCGGTGACATTGAAACCCAACTCAACAGCCCAAGACCTCACGCCCCATGCCTACACACCCCAAGGCCCGCCTGACCCCCATCGGTCGGGAAAGCCCTCGCCGCCAGCGATGGCGACGCCGCCACCCGGGGCCTGACAACGGGGATTGCCAATACGGTGGCGGAAGCGGAGCAGATCAATCGGTTGTGCCGGGTCAGGCAGGAAAGCCTTCGTGGTAGCGGCCAGTGGATTGGTAGCGAATGCGCTGATTGATCGCGTCCATGCTGAAGTCAAACACTTCGCCGTCGTTGAGGTCGATGAACTGACCCGTTAGGAAGAGGCCCTGTTCGATCGTTTCCACCAGCTGGCCATAGTCGATTCGGTGGAGGTGTGCCTGGTTCCCGTAGGAGTCCTTGATGGCCGCGAACAACTCTGAAAGGTTCTCGCTGAACTCCTCATCGAACACCTCATCGGAGGACATACCCTCCGGCAGGTTGTAGGCCGTGGGGCGCAACAAGGGAACACCGTCTGGCACGACGACATCCTGCTCCGGTGCATAGACCATCGGGCAGCTGCCACGGGTTTCAAGCATCCACTCCAGCAGTCTGTCGAGCCCCTCCGCATCAGCGGTCATCAGTGCTATTTCTCCGTCCTCGTCCGGCTGGCTCTTCACCCAGTCGATCGCTTGGATGGCTGCCATGGCGTGGCCTTCGTCCATCCATGGCAAGAGATCCTGCAAGGAACAACCACCGAACCCCTCATCCACAAGGCTGTCGATGCTGCGGGTCGTGCTGTCGAGCTGATTGAGCCACCGCAGGGTCGCTGGAGCGAGATCAGTCATGGATTGGCCGGGAGCACGGAAGCCGCGCATCCTACTCTAAACTCACAGTTGCAGTGGCACTGTTGTCCTTTTGGGTCGTGAGGCTCGAGCTGGGTCCAGGCCTGGGAACTCTGGCTTGCGAAGCAAACGGCAGAGCGAGATCTGCCATCGGCATTGCTCCAGCAATGCCTACTGGGTCGGCTCGACCATCTCCGCCCCATCAATCTCTGTGGAGCCGTGACTTTGCCGTCACAACTGCCCCAATAGCCACCAGGGCTGGTGATTATCTGCTGATCTTCCACATGAAAAGGGCGCCCCGTGTCGGGCGCCCTTGGGCCGGTTGCAGGGCTTGGGCTCGCGCTGCCCTGGTCGAGGCCTCTGATTCATTGATAGATCCGCCTGGCTTGCTTGTCAGTACGGCAAACCGATCACGGCGGTGGGGGCCTCAACTGCAGACAGAACCAGGTCACCACTGGGGGCTGCAGGGCGCCCAGCCCTGCTGGCGTTTCTCGGCCCAGAGCTTCAGGGCCTCAGCCCGGCTCAGCTCTCGGCGTGACTTCAGCAGCGGGATCTCCTGATCGGGGAGCAACTCGCCGGTGGTGATCTCCAGCCGTTGGTAGGTGCGCTCCCAGCAGGTCGGGCGAAAGCGCAGCACCTGGCGGCCATGGATCAGCCAGCCCTCCTTGGGGGTGAGCGGTGGCCGCCGGCTGGCAGCTGCTGTCATGCCACTTCCGGTGCCCAGCCCCGCTGGCGCACCATGTCGTTGGTCCAACCCTGGCAGCGGCGGGTGAGGTGCTCCCCATGGGCCAGCAGGCCCTGGTGCAGCTGGCAGGTGAGCAGGGGAATGCAGTTCACCCCAGCGTGGTGGCGGAAGAAGTGGCAGGTGAGGCAGACCTTGCGGCTGCGGCTGGCCACCAGCACCTCCTCATCGAGACAGGGCCAATGCTCGTAGCCGCCATCGTCTGCCGCTGAACTGGGCGCCGGCCGGGTACCGCGGGAGCTGGGCGGAGAAGCAGCCACGGCGACACCATCACAGAGAACACCTGTACTAGCAGAAGCAATCTGGTTCTGGCCAGCTCGGGCGCGACCCCAGGTGACAAAGGCGCACTGATAGCGGGCTGATCGATCCTGCGCACAGGTCCGTACCCGGTACCTCGATGCCACCGGCCAGGAACTGCCTGCAGCCTTGGCCAAGCAAGCACCACACCTCTGACGTCGGCCCCAGGGCACTATCACCACCGCCCCGGATCGGCGGCAGCCGTGGACGAACGCGGATAGGTCAGCACCTCTGGGGGGTGTTCAGCCACGGCCCCGGTGAGGAGCACCCGAAGGCTGCGCTGGCCTGCTCAGTTCGGCAAGGGCTGACGCGAGGCGCTTCGCGCCCCCTGCCTTCCCTGCGCGGGCCGCGCTGTCAGATCGGGTTCCTCACCTCAAGGCCATGGCCTCACCCTCTGCCCCCAGCTGCGAAATCCGCCGCGTCATCGTCCACTTCTATCCCGATGGCATCAAGGGCGGCGCCCATCCCTGCGAGCAGCGCTTCTTCGGGAAGCGCGGCAAGCCGGTCAAGAAGATCCGCTTCGTGCCGGCTGAGAAGGCCTTCGCGATCGCCCGCAAGCTGCAGGGCACCCGGGGCTGCACCGTCTCGGTGATCTGAGCCCCCAGGGGCCAGCCCCCAGGGGGCCTTGCGGCCCCCTTTTTTCGACGGGTCTCGGTGACACCAACGGGGAGGCGGCGGCCCTCCTCAGCGTGCGCGGCGGGGCAAGGGCTGCGCGAGGCGCTGACGCGCCCCTTGCCCTCCCCGCGCAGGGCTGAGGGGTCCTTCGCCTGGTTTGGCCATGGCACCCATCACGATCTATGCGTCCACGATGAGCAGCATCACCTGGAGGGCCGTCACCGGCAAGGCGGTGAGCCAGCACATGCTGATGATCGAGATCAGCAAGGCCGGAAAGCATGGGCTGCTGCTGGAAGAGTCCCGGCCCTGGGATGCCACCAGCAAGGTGTGGCGCTGCCCTCGGCCCTCCGGCATCCCGAAATATCTCTGGGCGCTGCTCGAGCAGAAGCTGCACCAGATCGGGCCGCTTCCGAGGCCTGTCCCTGTGGCGGTTCCTGCGCGCACCCGGCGTGGGCTGTCATCCCAGGAGGTCACCCTGTCGGGCCTGGTCCCCTTCCCGGCCTTCCTGGCGATGGAGCTGATCGAAGCCCACCACCCTGATCTCTATCGCCGGGAGTTCGGCTTCCGGGCCTGATCACGGTCCGCTGGGGCGGCTGGCGCAAGCTGGTTGCCCCTTCCCACTTCTGGCCGGCATTCACCGGCGCTAGCCAGCAGGGCAGCAAAGCATTGCCGACGGGAAGGTCAGCAATGCTGACGGTCACGCTGCACCAGCGGCCCAGCGCTCCACCCACTCGCGCCTGCTCGGGGTTCTCGCGCCAGCCTCGGCGCAGCAGCAGACGGCGGCCAGGCGGCTCTAACCGCTCGCTCCCGCTCGGGTGTTCCGCTGCGCCTCGTGGCCGCCTCAAGCAGCACTGTCACTGCAGGGGCGTCAGCCAACGATGAGGAGATCGGAAAAGTGAATATCCAGATTTTGCGACATTTCCGAAGCGGTACGCGCGAGTTTCTCGTATTCGGGGGTATATCCCCCCCTTTTTGTACTTCACTTGATTGGATTGATCGTGAATATGAGTCCCCTGCCTCGCGCTTGATTGTGCGTGGATGATTCGTTCCCTGCCGTTCGGTTGTACTTGGTTGTCAATGATCAAGGTGCGCTCCGCCGTAATGGACGGAGCGCGGATGGATCAACGCCTGGCGCCGGCTGGCTTTTTGGCATAGCTGGCCAGGTAGAGCTCACTGGCGCTCATGCTCTGCAGGTTGGTCGGCTGGCCGTTGCCATCGAACTCGGCAATCACCGTGGCGGGGCCGAGGCCACCGCGCTGGTTGAACAGGAAGCTGAGCACCGGATGGGTGCGGAGCGACTCGATGTGATCAGCGGCATCGAGGTTGCCGTGATCGCCGAGCAGCACGTTGCCCTTGGAGTCGATCGGCTCCAGCAGGTCACGGCCAGCACCGTCCTTGGTAAGGCGGAACTCGCCGCCGACCTGGTGCTTGAAGATCTCAAAGAACGAGCCGCGGTTGTCCCCACCGGCGCGGCCATCGGCGTCGACGAACAACCGCTCCAGCAGCCGCTCCTTGCGCAGGTTCTGCACGTCCTGGAGCGCCTCGTCCCGTTCCTTGGCGGCTGCTTTCACCTTGCGTGCAGCGGCGGCCTCGAGCTGGAGTTCACGGCTGGCGATCTCGCGCTCCAGCTGCTCCTTCTGTCGTTCGGCCTCCTGGAGGCGCTCGTACTCGTCGGGGTTGATCTTGGAGAACTGGGCGAGCTGGCGCTTGATCGTGCGCAGCTCCCGCTCCAGCTGGTTGGTCTTGCGCCGCTCCGCCTTGAGCGCGTCTGATGGTTCAGTGCGGGAAGCCTCGACTTCCTCGCCGGGCTCATCGAGGGGCTCATCCGGGTCGAGGTCGTCGTCCTCAAGGTCGTCATCTTCCGGCTCGGGCTGAGCAGGCGGCTCCTGGTTGGGCCAGTGCTGCGGCTGCGTGTAGCTGACGAGTTGCTGATGCTCGGCGGTCGGTTGCTGCAGGACGCGGAGATCCTGGAGAAGGCGTTTGGTCATCGGTCCACCCATCACGGCTGTGGTTGAAGCGAGCGCCCCATCCGGGCTGCACTCACCCCAGCTATTGCCACAACCAACCAGTCACGGTGTGACGGGTGGCGGATCCGGAGGCATGTCCACATCCCAGAGGTCATCGGCAGCGGAAACGCCCCGCAGCGGCGGCAGGTAGATCCAGCCGCCGACAGGCAGCAAGGTGGCCGGCCTGATCAACGGCACCTGCAGCACCTGGCCCACGTCCAGCTCATCGGACGGGCGGATCGCCGGCACATCGAGCAGCACGCCAACTGGAAGCGGATCACTGCGAGGCCAGCGGTCGTAGTCCGGGTTGTAGAGCCGCAACCAGTCCACCGTGGTGTCGTAGTCGATCGCCAGTTGCTTGAGCGTGTCGCCAGCCGCGGTGGTGTGGCCATCGGCCCGCAGCAGCGACGGGTTGAGCTTGCGCAAGAAATCCACGGTGGTGCCGTGGCGGCTGGCCAGCACGTTGAGCGTGTCGCCCGTGGCGGTGGTGATCGGTCCCTGCTGGGCCAGATCCGGGTTGACCGCCCGCAGGGTCTGCACGGTGGTGCCGTAGCGCTCGGCGATCAGGTTCAAGCTGTCGCCGGTTTCGATTACCAGCACGCGGCTGGGCTTGAGGGCAAAGCTGATCGCCTCCCCCAGCTCCGGCTGCACCTGCAGGCCGATGCCACCCGGGCCGTAGGCCTGGCCGATCATCAGCAGGCTGGCGCCAGCAAACACGGCGCGGGGGCTGAGCGGCAGCACACCCGGCGTTTGCAGCAGCGACAGATCACCCAGCCAGCACACTCCCTCGGCGGGCACCTGCACCGCGGTGGGCCGGGGTTGCTCGGTGGCTGGCAGTACCAGTGGTGGCTGGAAGGTGGCCCGCAGCCCGGGGGTCTGCCAGGCCTGCTCGGCCGCCAGCCAATCCCACGGATTGGACTGGGCGGTGGCGGGCGGCAGCAGGGCAGCGCGGGTGAGGTAGCCCTCGCAGAGGATGTCGCCGGTGTCGATGCCGGGGCCGTTGTCGCGACTGGAGATCAGCTTGGTTTGCTGAATCGAGCAGTCGATCACCTGACGGCAGACCGTCACCGGGTTCCTGGCGCCCGGGTGCTGCTGCTGTTGGAGCATCAGGCGCACATTGGCGACCTCCTGCAGCGCCGTGACCGGGGTGGCACTCATCAGGAGCGGATCAGGGTGCCGGAGAACGGCGTCGGCGCCGGGGGGCACCAGGAGGCCAGCCCCGGCAGGATCAGCAGCAGGTTGGCCACATGGCCGCGCCGCTGGGCGCCGGAGCTGAGGCCGTAGCTGTTGGCGGTCGGTTCGGCGTACTCCGTCGAGACCTCCTCCATCAGCAGCTCGGTGGCGTACTCGATCACATCGAGCTTCTTCTTGGGCAGCTCAGCCGGCACTGGACCGGCGGCCGCCTTGCGGGTGGTCTTGATCACGAAAGGCTCGGCGGGCCTGCCGCCAGCGGCCAGGCCCGCATCGAGCACGGCGATGGCATCCAGCGACGCCTTGGCGCCAGGGATCGCCTCGGGGTAGCTGCGCTCCAGCTGGGCCATCGCATCATTGATGGCCCGCAGAGCAGGGGCGGTGACGGGGATCAGCAGAGCGCGGCGGATCGCTTCCAGATCCGACGGGCGCCAGGCATTGGGATTGGGGTTGGCAGGTGGGCCGCTCATCAGCTCAGCTCCGGAGTGGGCACCGCGAACGATTCGGTGGCCGAGCCGCTGATCGGGTTCACCACACCCGGGGCAGCAGCGAGCGAGAGCTGGTGGCGCAGCTCAGCGGTGCTGATCACGCCCCGTTCATGCAGCGTCAGCCACTCGCCCACGCTCGGCTGGGGCCGCAGCGGCGGGGTGAGCGGCGTCACGGTGAGCGCCAGGCCGGCACCAGCCACCAGGTTGTCACCGGTGAGCGAGCACCAGTGCTCCAGCACCGTCGCGAACACCGATGTCTTCTGGGTGGCGAGCGACTGGAGCAGGGCGTAGGCCTGGCCGGCGGTGAGCGAAATCTCGGTTTCACTGCGGCCGGCACCACGGTTCTGGGTCGGCACCAGCGCATCGCGGCGCATGGTTTCATCCAGCAGGGTCAGGTAGGCACGGTGCTCCGCCAGCGAGCGGGCGCGGATCTCCTTCCAGTTGAAGTCCGCCCCCTCAGGCAGGTCCATGAAGGTGGAGGTGGAGAGCACCAGCTGCTCGGGGGCGCGGGCTTCGCCGTCCTCGCTGCGCTGGAAGCCGTACTGATCGACCAGGCCGCTGCGCACCCCCACCGGCAGGGCGCATCGACTGAGCAGGTCCTCGTATTCGCTCTTGAGCCGGTAGTGGGTGAGGTACTGGTTGGCGAGGCCCAGGTGGGGCAGATCGCCCTCGCCAAAGGCGGCACCATCGGCGGCGTACCAAACCACCGGCATCGTGTGCTGGCGGGGCAGCAGCAAAGGCGGGCCGAGCCGCTGGGCGGTGTACCCGCCGGCGCCATAGACACTGGCGGCCCTGCCGCTGGCCGCCGCGCTGTTGGGCACGGCGGCGAAGGTTTCGACGGCCAGGCCGTCATCACCGAGGGTCGCCTGGTGGTACAGCCAGTCCTCGAGCTGCGGCGCCGCGGCTCCATCGGCACCATCAGCGCCGAGGTGATGCACCGGGATGGCGCTGTCATAGAGCGGCGGCTTAGGTGCCCTGCGGTCCTGACGCCAGTTCAGCCGGTGCGGCGGGCTGTCGGGGCTGGGCAGGTGCCAATCCAGCAGATCGCCGCGCGGCACCAGCGACAGGCGGGGCAGCGAGAGGCGATCACCACGGCGGATCGCATCCAGCCGGTGGCCTTCCGACGGCCAGCCCCGCAAGGGCGGCAGCACAAGGATCAAGCAGCCGCCATCACGCAGCACCAGCAGATCGGCAATGAACAGGAACACGCCCAGATCGGTGCCGCGCCCGTCCACATCGGAGATCACCCGCTGCAACGACTGCGGCAGGGCCAGGTACTCCAGGAAGGAGAGCATCCCGGCGTAGGTGCGCAAGGCATCGCG
>CALRVC020000026.1:0-39961 GCA_943371515.1 Synechococcus sp. UW140
CCCGGCCCCCAGCGGGAGCCACCGGGGGCTGCCAACAGATCAAGGCGCTGGACTCAGAGCGCTGACGGTGGAATCGCAGCAGGTCCGAGCCACGGCATGGCTTTCACGGCAGAGCTCACGGATTATTCGTGCAACAGCCTCCTAGCGGCGGTGTCTGGTGCTGCACCAGAAACGTCTCGATCCAGTCGTGGTGCTGTCGCTGGCAGATCCGATCAGCGATCGAGGGGGCATCGGCGGGCACATGGAAGCGCTTGCGAAAGGCCTCACTGAACCCCTCCAGCACTGGGGCGGGCAAGGCGCGGATGGTGGCGTGCAGCTGGCGGATGGTCGCCGGGTCGAGAGGAGCCAGACGGGGATCGGATTGCGGTCGCGGTGCTGCGGCGGTTGGTGCAAGTGGAGCAGGAGCGGCCTTGGGTGGCGCAGGTTTCGATGTCGCCGTGGCCTGGTGCTCCTCCGGTGTCTGTGGCCGGGGTGCAGCTGGACCTGGCGCTGTTGGCACCACCCGCAGGGGCGTCGGCCTGACACCAGTGGCGGACGCGGCCCTGGGCCGATCAGCTGCTTTTGCGGCGCTGGTGACCTCCCGCTGCTGCTTGTCGTAGAGGGCCAGCCCGAACGGATTCCCGAAGGTCATCAGCGCTCGCTTCATGGCGTCGGTTTCGGCCTCCTTGAGGGCGGATTCATGGGCCTGGCCCAGGTCCGTGTCGATGCCATGGCCCGCGCCGCAGCCCTCGCGGATCAGCTGGGCACCTGAGCCCTCACCCACGGTGATGCGCACCCGGGCGGTGTAGGTGACGCCCCAGCCTGGTTTCTGCTCCCGGCCGATGGTGCGTTCGCTCTGGTTGACGCAGCGGAGGGCGACGGTTTCCCGCTGCCAGCCATCGAACCCGAAGATCCGGTTGGCTTCTGCGATCACCTGCCAGCCCTCCAGGTAGCTCACCTGATTGCGGCCCTGCTCGCGCTGGCGCACCTTGGCGCGATCGAGCGGTGCGGCGAGGGCAGTGATCTGCTCGGCGGAGAAAGTGCAGGTCATGGCGACGAGGGGGTGAGGTGTGGGAGGTGAGGCGTGATGGCGGTGACAGGGAGGCTGATCAGCGGGCGGCAGCTTCTGGATCGAGGGGTTCGATCAGTACCCAGCAGGGCGGTTCGCTGCAGTGGATGTGCTCGGGGGAGGGCCGGCGGCTGTTCTTGCGGAGGATCGGCACCACCCAGCTGCACAGCCGGGTGGACCAGATGTGGCCGTTGGGCCTGGGGCTGGTGGGGGTGTTGCTGCCGGCGGAGCTGGCGTAACTGGAGAGATTCATGGCTCAGGGATTGGCGGTGGGTGGCCGTTGTTGTTCTGCGTGGATCACGTGGGCCCGCTCCTGCAGCAGACCCACGTGAAAGGGGGCTCTGCCCCCCTCAGGTGATGCGCCAGGTGCGGCGGGAGAGGAGCTGGGCGCCGGGGATCTGCTGCCCTGCCTTGATCGCGGCTTTGATGGCGGCCTTGTCTGGCTTTGTGGTGGTGGTGACGGTGAGCCACTCGGCTTCCAGGCCGGCCTCGTCGTCGATCTCGACAGCGGAGGACTTGCGGGAGGTGAGCTCGTGGTTGGGGAAGCTGAACCGGGTGGACTTGGGTTCCAACCGGGTGAGCACCAGCACCAGTGAGTTCTCCAGCGCATCGGCCCGGCTGGTGTCACCGGTGGCCAGGGCGGTGAGGCGCTTGGCCTGCTGCTGGCGGTAGGCGGCCTGACCGCGGAGGTGCTCGATCACCCAGCAGGTGGCATCGGCCTTGGCCGCCAGTGCCTGGCGGTTGCCTTCATCGGCCAGCAGTGCGGCCTCCAGCTCAGCGAGGGCGCGGGTGCGTTGCTCGGGCTCATCGGCTTCCAGCTGCTCGGCTAGCTGGGCGATCGCGGTGGTGAGCTCCTGGGCCTCGATGCCCAGCTGCCAGAGGGAACCGGAGCGCTGGATGGAGCAGGCCGGGCCTGATGCCGAGGGGCCTGCCACTGGGGCAAGGGCATCGACTGGAGCGGCGGGGATGGGGGTGAAAACAGCCATGGGAGGGATGGCGATGGAACGGAGAAGTGGATGCGGCGGTGATGCCGCAGGGATTACGGGAGAGAGGGGACCTGGCTGATCTGGGCCACAGAGATCGGCACCGGCGAAGTGGCCGCCAAGCGGCGGGCCTGCTGCACGAGCGAGGCGGTGCCAGCACCACCGGGAAACGCCACCACCAGCACCACAACTGGTGCAGCGGCGGAGCCGAGAGCCACGGCCCGGCTGATCGCCAGCTCGAGCAGCTCGCGATTGCGGATCGGCCCGGCCGCGCGGCCATGGCGGCGCCAATCGGCGGGGAGCACCTCTACGGACCAGCCCAGCTGGAGCGCGGCGCGGCCGATGGCGCGATCAGCGCCACGGGCACCGCCATGGAGCAGCTGATGCACAAGCTGACCGCTGGTGCGGGCCACCAGGGCCGCAGCGATCTGCTGAGGGGACCAGAGCAGATCGCGGCCACCACCAGCGACCACGACCTGACCAGCGCGGACGGGCCGCAATGGAGTGACCACAGCGGACGCCAGCAGAGGCATAACCGGACTGGGGCCCAATGCAGTGGCCTGGGCCACCACAGAAGGGTGTGAATTCATGACCTACGGAGCAAACGAACGGAGCAGGTTGTCTCGGGATTTCGTTGCCGCTGGCGATGGGCTTGGGGCCTTTGGCGCAACCTTTATTCTACCAGTACAAATGCACTCTGAAGCCTGCTGATGGCTTGCAGGGCAACGGGTCTGCGCAAAGCAAAGCCATGCACGGTGGGACTTGGAGCCTGATAAGCAAGGCCGACAGATTCAGCACTGAATGCCCAGCCGGCCGCGCAGCCGCGCGAGGACACTTGGGGCATTGCCCCAGCCCATGCAACAGGCGAATGCCCGGGCACCGCAGCCGCGGGAGAACAGCCCTGCCCGCCACCTACCACCACACCGGCCCCGGAGCGGAGGGCGGCGGCGGCTGGCCGATGCACGCCACGGCGCAGCCGTGGCACGCTGAAGGACGGCCGCTGCCGACCGGAGCCCTGCGGTGTCTGCTCAGCCCCAGGGAACGTCGAGGAGCTCCACCAGCAGCACGCCCTGGGGGGTGCCATGGATCCTCAGCAGGCCGGCTCTGGCGTCTAGCGGCCTGTTCCATGTCGATGCGCTCCTTCCGCACCAGTTCGGCACTGGCGAGCGCTTGCACCCAAACCCGGAACATCAAGGACGTGGGGCAACCAACTCCGCTCAGCCATCACAGATGGTGAATGGCGGTATAAATGACGGTATAAGCAGCACTACACATCGTCCAAAGCCGACCCATAGCAGTCGATTCCGTCCGTGACACACGGACACCCTCTCCGTATTTTCAATCCGCCTAAGTCCGGAGAAGGCCGGTAAGTACTGCTCTGCAGGCCTTTTGAGAACATGCCGGTCAGGGCCGCCGCCTCAATCGATCAGCTGCCAAGGGGCAGGCACAGGCTCAGTGGTGTGTCCCGGCAGGGCCGAAAGCCATGGCACCGCTGGAAACCAGCACGAAGGTCTGGCTGACCCCGTGGCGCATGCTCTGGTGAGCCTGCTGCTGCAGGAAGCGATCGAGCCCAAGGATGCCACCACCAGGTTCACCACCCCGATCACCTCGTTCAGCCGACCAACCGATCGAGCCGCAACTGATGGTCGGCGCTGGTGAGCCGTCCATAGGCCAGGCCAACAACGCCGAACACCCCCAGCGCCGTTGCTGAAGCGATCATGAACAGGATCACGATCTGGTAGCGAACAGCCGCTTCCGGCGCCGCCCCCTGGAGGATCTGGCCGGTCATCATCCCCGGCAGGCTCACCAGCCCCATCACCATCATCGAGTTGATCGTCGGGATCATCGCCACGCGGATGGCGTCACGCACCACCTCCTGGCAGGCCTCCCAGCGGGTCGCTCCCAGGGCCAGGGCTGTTTCCACCCGATCGCGCCCGCTGCGCAACCCCTCCATGAAGCGATCGAGCCCCAGGGAGATGCCGTTGAGCGTGTTGCCCAGCACCATCCCGAGCAGGGGGATCAGATATTGGGGGTCATACCAGGGCTGGGGCTGGATCAGCCCCGACACCGCCAGGCCCGTGACCAGCGCCGAGGAGGCCATCACCGAGAGCAGGCTGTTGAGGTAGATGCCAGCGAAGCGGCGCCGGGTGCGCTGGACGGCCGAAACCCCCGCGATCATGGCCATGGCCGCCCCCACCAGCACGATCAGCGGCGCATGGTCCTGGCGGAACAGCCACTCGAGCACGAAGCCCACCAGCAGCAGCTGCACCACCATGCGCAGGGAGGCCACCAGCAGGCTGCGCGTCAGGTCCAGGCGCAGCGCCGCCGAAAGCCCCACGTTCACCAGGATCAGCAGGGCGGAAAGCGCCAGGCGGCCATTGCTGATCGTCAGGGCTCCGGAACTCAAGGGGGTCATGGGCGGAGCTCCAGGGTGCGGGTGGCGAAGCGTTGGATCTGCTCGCTGTCATGGCTGGTGAGCACGGCGGCGCGCGGTCCCGCGGCGAGCCACTCGATCAGCAGGGTCTCGAGCGCGGCGGTGGTGGCCCCATCGAGGGAGGCAGTGGGTTCATCCAGCAGCAGGACAGTCGGATCGAACTGCAGGGCCCGCAGCAGCGCCAACAGCTGCAGCTCGCCGCCGGAGAGCCGCTCGGCGTCGTAGGCCAGGAACGAGGGATCGCGCCCCAGGGCCTGCAACCAGCCCGTGATCCGCTCATCACGCCAGCCCCCACGCCCCCGCAGCTCCTGGAACTCCCAGGGCGAGCGCAGGTTCGCCTCCACCGTTCCCCCATGGGCGATGGGCCGCTGGGCGAGGTACAGCACCATCGAGCGCCAGCGGGGCAGACCCCAGGATGCCGGCGGGCGCCCCTGCAGGCTGATCGTGCCGGCCTGCAGGGGATCGAGCAGGGCCAGGGCTCGCAGCAACAAGGTCTTGCCCGCCCCCGAGGGCGCCACCAGCCCCAGGCGATCACCGGCGGCCAGCTCCAGATTCAGCTGGCTCCAGAGGAGTCGATTCCCCAACTGACGCTTGAGCTCCGTGGCGCGCAGGAGCAGTGGGCGGTCCAAGGCGGGCTACAAGGCAGGACTCACTTTGATCCCACCCGCCATGGTCAACGCCAACAGGGCCAGTTCCCCCTCCCTCTCGTCGCATTCGGCCAATCACTCCATCAGAACGGGGAGCCCCTCGCCAGACGGGTCACACCGTGCTGGCCATCAGGGGTTGATGGCATCGAACTTGGCGGCCAGGACGGCATCGGCTCGCGTCAGGCCATCGGCTTCGTGGGTATGGATGTCGATCTCCACGTAGCCCCAACCCACCCGAAAGTCGCCGTGGTGGCCCTGGTGTTCACAGATGGCGCCGGCATGATTCAGCCAAGCCAATGCCGCACTGAAGTCGGGGAAGCTGAGGTGCCTGTGGAGGTGGTGGCCTTCAATCACCTCCCAACCCGGCAGCTCAGCCTGCAAGGAGGCCAGTTCCTCCGCCTGAAGGGTTGGGCCGCCATCTCGGCAAGGCACACAGATTTCGTCGCGTAGGGCCATTGGGTTGCCATTCAACAAGGCTGATTTCATCGTGCCTCACGACCGGTGCGGTGGGTCAGGGGATAATCCCACCCAGTTGATGAGGTCCCAGGTGTGGAGACCGACGAGACAGAATCTGCAGCCTGCTGTGGATAGAGGTGAGTCTCACCTATTTTATGTCTTACTCTCAAATCTCATGCGGGTGGATATCCGGCCGCTACATCTTGTAAAGCAACGCAACTGCTGGCCGGGGGCGCGGCAACGCTTGAGGGATGAACGGTTGTCAAGGAGGAGAAGACCATGCGCGACTTCAATCGTGGCTCCCTCCACAGACCTGGATCCACAGCCCTGCGGCTCGCGGGCGCAGGGCTTGCCTTGACCGTGCTGTCCGGAGCGATGCCGGCATCTCGTACTCAGATCTCAGAACCCGCTGTGCTGCACGCGCAGGTCGTTGCACCACACTGGAGTGCTCGGATGGGTCCGAGTGATCAGCGTTTCATCGAGATGATGGTTCCCCATCACGATGGAGCCATCGCGATGGCCGATCTGGCCCTGACCAGCGCCCGCCGACCAGAAATCAAGGAGCTGGCCCGCAGCATCAAGGCCAGCCAGAGCCGCGAAAATGAACAGATGCGGCGCTGGTATCGGCAGTGGTTCAACGCTGATCTCCCCAAGTGGGAACCAGGGATCGGCTGGGGCTGGCACCGCGGCGGGATGATGGGAGGAATGGGCATGCCAGGCAGGGCCGGCAGAGGGCCTTGGATGGGCACCAACCTCGAGGCTCTCAGGCAGGCATCCGACTTCGATCGGGCGTTCATCGAGCAGATGATTCCCCATCACCAGATGGGCGTGATGATGGCGACCATGGAGCTCAATAACAGCCAGCGTCCTGAAATGCGCAAGCTCGCTGAAGACATGGTGCGCGTGCAAAGTGAAGAGATCAATATGATGCAGCGCTGGTACCGCAACTGGTATTCCTGAAACGGCAGGCCTGCATCTTCGTTTGGCAATCAATCCCATTCAGTGGACTGGATATCATGACATCAACAAGAGGTTATGCATTTCGCTGCACTCTCACCTACGGAGATATCTATGGGCAGATCCTTGTGTGGTTGCTGGTCATCTTCCTGAGCCTCGCTGCGGGCCTGGCGCTGATGGGTGCCACCCATCCCGTGGCTGGCATCGCGGTGATTGGGCTGATTTACGTGCTGTCGTTGCCGTTTCTGATGTTTGCCTTCGTGACCACCTTGTTCAGTCACATCGCTCTTGATGAGCAGTCTTAGTCGCTGGTGGATTCACGCAGCAGCTCCTGCAGGCGTGCCTGAAATCTGTGCTCAGACAGGCCGCCGGCGATTTCGCCATGGATGCTGAAATCCCCATCAGGATTGTCGACCAGCAGATAGGTAGGCAGCCCTAGATTTTGCTTGAGAGGATAGTGATGCAGTAACACCTTGCGGTATCGCCCGTAGATCAGTGGATTTTTCATGTCGACATCCATAAAAGCCAATCCCAGCTCAGCGGCTACTCTGGTGTCGAAGGTGGCCATCCGCTGGCAGATTGAGCAGTCATGGGTGCTGTACTTCAGCAGGGTGAGCATGCCCATCTCCTTCGCGTTTTCAGATCTGTAGCTTAACTGTGATTCACCACCTGATTGCTCATGCCTGCAGCTGAGAATCTCGCTGCTGGGGGGTGAGGCCACCAGCCGTTGCGTTGATCCGATGTCTGCCAGGCGATCATCTCGGTCCATCCCGCCAGGAGTCCGCGTGCTTCCACAAGGTTTCCTTGAGCGCGGTGAGGGCATGACCGCCGGTATAGGCCCAGAGCCCATGCCTTTTCAGCCTCCGCATTCATTGATTCTGGACTTTTCGAATCAACGGATGATTGGTATGGATAACAATCTTTACTCTCAGGGGTTCCGCCCAACCAGTGGCAGGTTTTGCAGTCCTGGCGGCTGTGGGTGTAGCAGCACCAGGCTCAGAGGGTTTGAAGGCCCGGGTCGTCAAGCTGGATGCATCAATCACGCGCCAAAGACGGCAGCTGACGCCATGCACCCCCACCATGAACTGGGACAGCCGTTCGGCTGCTCTGATGCCTGATGGATCAGAACTCCGATCTCCGGCAATGATCTTCAGCACCGTCTTTCACGAGCTGGCAGCCATCCTGATGATTGCTGGCGTCATCGGAATCGTGGCGCTGAAACTGCGCCAGCCCCTGCTCATCGGCTACATCCTCACCGGCATCGTGGTCGGACCAGCGGGGTTGGTCTGGGCATCGGGGGGCAGCGAGCTGAAACTGCTCTCAGCATCGGCATCGCCGTGCTGTTGTTTGAGTTGACTCCAGACGTAACGATTGCAAAAGAGCATGGCTTTCCTCTGGTTTTTTACTGGCAGGGCTGATCGCAGGCTGCATGGCTGGTGTCATTGTCAAGGGCGGTGGTTTTGGGCTGATTGGTGATCTTGTGGTTGGACATATCGGGGCCTTCATCGGAGGTCTGCTGTTCGGCGGCCTTGGCGGTGCCGTGGGTGGGGGCGTTCCGGGCAGCATCCCGGTAGCCACACTGGGGGCCGTGATCCTTCGCGTGATCAAGCGGGCCTGAACGGCAGAGCGTGGCTACGTTGTCACTGCAGGCACCGATTCCATTCAGCTTCTGCATTTTCCCGTTGCCAAACTCATCAGCCTCGAAGACAAGGTCAGGGCCACAGCCAAGGACGCTGAGGGCAAACTTCAAGCGACCGCCGGAACCCTGAAGGACAAGGTCCAAGAGGCTGCAGGTGCTTTAGGTGATGCTCTCGATCAACTGACCGGCAAGCAAAGCTGACTTTTCCGCCGAAGTCCTCCTTACGCGGCACTCGCTGAGAGGGTCATGGTTGGGGCGCGCGGAGGTGGTGCAGGCGTGTGATCAGATCGGCGATGGAGTCGCCTTTGGCGGGATGGCTGCTGTTGCTCACCAGCTGGCGGCCCACCACATGGGCACCCAGGTGGGCGAGCTGCAGCCGCAGGGCCGTCAGCACGGTGTGGCCGCCACCGCCGGAGTGCGTGGCGATCGCTACGGGGCGACCATTGAACAGGGCTCGGAAGTCGTCGCCCTGCACCGACAGCCAGGCAATGGCACTGGTGAGCACCGGCGGAATCGAGCCGTTGTACTCCGGAGCACAGATCACCCAGCGGGGGTAAGCACTGAGACGGGCCTCCAGATCGGCCAGCGCGGGCGGTGTGCCGGCTGCCTGGGCGCGCGGCGTGAACAGGGGCAGCGCGACGGTAGTCAGGTCCAGCACATCGGCGGAATGTCCCTGTTCCCTGGCAGCGGAGGCAAAACGCTCGGCCAGCTTGAGGTTCTCGCCATTGCTGGCGGCGATCACCAGGAGATCGGGGGTCTGGGGCAGGTTCATGGCCGGGTATCGAGGTCCCTCATGAAAGCCGGATTGAACGCATCGACGCACTCATCGATGAGGACCGTGAGGCACTGGCGACACACACAACAAAACCCCAGGCAGGGCCCAGGGATTTGAAGTGTTTCGCGCCTTGGCGTGAAGGTCAGAAACAGAACGGCAGAAACTGGGTGCGGCAGGCGGCGTAACCGTCCACCAGGGGTCCGAGGCCGATCTGGTGGGCGATCCCGAAGCCCGTGAGGCCTTCGACCACCACGCCGATCACGATGCCGAGCATGGCGGCGCGGCCATTGAAGAGCTCGGCGCGTTTGAGCTGATCCAGATGGATCTGCCGTTCGGTGGGCTGCTGGAAGCGTGTGGCGTCGGCTGGAGTGTTGGTCATGGGTTCCTGGGGTGAGTGGACAAGGACTGAAGCGTCAGTCAGCAAGATCTGGCTGTAAGAGGGCGCCGGCGAGCCAGGTGCTGAACAGGACGACGGTGAGGGTGGCAATCATCGTGATGACTGAGAGAGGTCGCTGGGACGGCTGAGCAGGTAAGTCACCATGCCGGTCAGAACAACGACAAGGCCGATGACGGCGGCGGTGGCTGCGGTGTAGTCGGTGCTCATGGCGATCAGCCCAGGCCGATCTGGGAGAGGATGCCCTGGCCGGTGAGCAGTTCGGTACCCAGGCCGATCACGAAGCCGAGCATGGCAAGGCGGCCATTCCAGGTTTCGGCGAAAGCGACAAAACCGAAGCGGGAAGCGGAATCAGCCATCTGTGTTACGGATTGTTGCGACAACTGTAACAGGTTGCTAAGCATGTTGGTCGTTGGCCTGGTTGTGAGCGCGGAATCGCCGCCCCTCTTTCCAGGGCTTCTGCGTGCCAGCCCAGACTGGGAGCAGGCGTTGATTCGGGGGGTTGTGCGCTGATGTCGATGTCAGGGCCTGGTTCCCCCGCTGCCGGCCCGCAGCCCCTGGATCTGCCCGCTGGCCGCTCCTACCTCTGCAGCTGCCGGCGCAGCCGCCAGGGCTGGTTCTGCGACGGCGCCCATCTGGGCAGTGGGCTGATTGCCCGTGAGGTTCAGCTGGAGGAGCCTGGCACCGTGCTGATGTGCGGTTGCGGCCGCTCCCGCCGCTATCCCCTCTGCGACGGCAGCCATGGTCGAGCGGCCGCTAAGCCCTGGTGGAGCTGGTGGAGCTTGTGGACGTGGTGGAGATGAAGGGCTCGATCGTGCTGGCCGCCGACGATCCAGCGGCACTGGCCTCCTTCTATGGCTCCCTGCTTGCGGTGGAGCCGCAGCAGGGCCTGAGTGCCTCCCACTGGCGGGTGGCCTGGCCTGCCGGCGGGTTCCTGGAGATCTATGCCCCGTCGAGCAGCCGGCCCCAACCCCAGCAACTGGGCCGTGTGGCGCTGTGCCTGCAACGCCACGCCGATGGCGGCGATCCCACCCAGGTGCTGCACGACTGGATTGGGCAGGCAACAGCCCAGGGGGCATCGCTGCTCACACCCCCGTGGCAGGAACCGTTCGGAGTGGAAGCCTGGCTACTGGATCCCGAGGGCAACCGCCTGCTGTTGCTGGTGCAGGCCTGAGCCGCCTGGTCAGAACCAGTGGTGGGAAAGGGATCATCACAGGGCCGCAGACGGCTGAACAGCACGCCCAGCAAGGCGCCGGCGCCGGCAGGGGGGATGCAGGCAGCGCAGCAGCTGTCCCAGCGCGATCGTGACCCCAACCGCCAGGCCCATCGCCCAGGGAGTAAGGCTCTCACCCTCACCCCACCAGCTTTTCCAGCAGTTGGCTTCCGGCACCGATGGCTGCAGCCGCGCCAATCGCCTGCAGCACACTCCAGCGCAGTTTCACCAGCGCCAACAGGGCGAGAGCCACCACCAGCGCTGCTGCGGGATTCAAGCGCCCGTTGGGCCAGAGCACCGGCCCGGCGAAGAACACCACCAGGCTGGCGATCACGCCCACCACTGCGGCGGTGATGGCAGTGAGCGGTGCGCCCAGGCGCAGGTCGCCGCGGCTGGCCTCCACAAGCGGCGCACCGGCCATGATGAATCCGAAGGACGGAAGAAAGGTGAACCACACCGTGACCAGGGTGGCGGTGGCGGCGGCGGGCCAGCTGCCCTCAGTGCTGTTCCAGCCGCCCATGAAGCCCACGAAGGCCACCACCCTGATCAGCGGGCCCGGTGTGGTTTCCCCCAGGGCCAGGCCATCGACCATCTGGCCGGCTGAGAGCCAGCCGAACTGCTCCACCGCCCCCTGGGCCACATAGGGCAGCACGGCATAGGCCCCACCGAAGCTCAGCAGGGCCACCCGGGAGAAGAAGCGGGCCATCAGGGCGAGGTTGCCGTTCCAGCCACCGGCAGCTGTGAGCAGCGCCAGGGGAATCAGCAGAGCCAATCCCCAGGCCAGCAGGGTGAGTGCCAGGCGGCGGCGGCTGAAGCGCGCGTGCTCCGGGGTCGAGGTGTGGTCTCCGTGGATGGGCTCCTCCTCTGGCCTGCCTGCGTTTGATGTCGGGGTACTGGACTGCTGAGGCGGTGGGGCTGAGTGGCTTGGCACCAGTAAGAGCCCAGAACGCCAGCGGCCCGCAACGACGCCACAGAGGGCGGCCCCCACGACCACCAGGGGATAGGGAACCTGCAACACAGCCAGGGCCAGGAACGCCGCGACGGCAATACCGATCAGCACAGGAGTGCGCAGGGTGCGCAGGCCCAGTCGCCAGGCCGCCACCAGCACGGTCGGCTTGAGAACGGCAAACACCGCGGCCAGGAGGGGCAGCTGGCCCCAGAGGGCATAGACCGTGGCCAGGGCCGTGAGCACCAGCACCGAGGGGGCCAGGAACAGCCCACCGGCGATCAGGCCACCAGGCACCCCATGCATCAGCCAACCCAGATAGGTGGCCAGCTGGGTGGCCTCCGGACCGGGCAGGAGCATGCAGTAGTTGAGGGCATGCAGGAAGCGCCGTTCGCTCAACCAGCGCCGCCGCTCCACCAGCTCCCGGTGCAACAGGGCGATCTGTCCAGCCGGCCCACCGAAGCTCACCAGGCCGAGCTTCAGCCAGAAACGGGACGCCTCGCTCAGGCTCACGGCAGAGGTCGGAGCAGCCGATTGCGTGGTCATGGCTGGCCGATCCAGTTCGGAACCATCACGATCTCACCCCAACCACATTGCTCAGAATCCGCCCCAGAGAGAGCCTGGGGAAGTTGACAATTTGATGATCAGCTCACAGGCACCTGTGCCTGAAATTACACGCAATTCGTCGATCTGATTTTTAACATCACATTACCGCTCGTCTTTGCGTACAATGCCCTCTGTCTCTCGGCGTCCACTCCGGCGTCGGTGGATCTCTGCAGGCCTCGGAATGATCGCAACCATGTCCCTGGCCCTTCCTCTGACTCTTCCCTCCATTGCCAAGGTGGCTTCAGGCTCCACCAACTTTCAGATTCTCACTCCTGATCAGGCAGTCGCCGGCCTGAAGTCCGGCGACTGGAAGGTGCTGGATGTGCGCCCCGTACCTCCCCTGGATTACATCGGCGGTCACGTGCCCGGAGCCGTTCACCTCTCCGAGCAGGCTTTCCGTGGGCCGAACGGCCGTCTTCCCTTTCAGATCTGGGGGCCCAGCGAGCTGGCTGGTCTGTTGAGCCGGGCTGGCATCAGCAACAAGGACTCGGTGCTGATTTACTCCGATGGCAACAATGTGCTCGGCGCTTCTCTGGTGGCCTACATCCTTGAAAAAAGCGGCGTGCCCAAGGTAGCCATCCTTGATGGCGGCCTCTCCGGCTACAAGGCCTCTGGCGCCGAAACCACCAAGGCATTCCCCACCTTCAATGCCGGCAGCTTCAAGCCATCCACTGTTGAGGGTCTCAATATCTCCTTGGATGAGCTGCTACCTCTGGTGGGCAGGAAGAACGTGGTGATCGTCGATCCGAGGCCCAAGGCCCAGTTCGAGGGCACCGACCAGACCTTCATTCGTAACGGCCACATCCCTGGAGCCCGCAACATCCCTTGGCAACTGCTGACCTAGGCCAATAATCCTGATGCAGCGAAGAGTAACCCCCACAAACTCAAGTCTATCGAAGACTTGCGGGCTCTGTTCGTCAGCAGGGGCATCACTCCCGACAAGACTGTAATCATCTCTTGCAGCACCGGGCGTGAGGCCAGCCTCCAGTTCCTGGCGCTGAAGCATCTGTTGAAATACCCCAACGTGCGCATCTACGAGGGATCGTGGACCGAATACAGCGCCTCCCCCCACCCGGTGCAGACCGGGCCAGAAAAAAGCCCTGCCAGCTGACTTCCATGGCCTCGTTTCTCCACTCCTCGAACAGCCCCGCCAACAGGTTCAACTCTGTCGGTTTCAATGGCGCTCTGACGATTGCCCTGGTTTCTGTGGCCACACTGATCCCGCTGCAGCTCCTGGCCTGTGAAACAGGCAGCGAAAGTCCGCCGCCAACGAAAACCAGGAACCGTTGATCAGGATTCTGAGATTCGTCGTGCCCGGAGCCCTGCTCCTGGCAGCGGCCTTCGCCCTGGCTGCCATCGACGGCCGTGATTGCCTGATCTGGCTGCTGGGATGTGCCCTTGGTCTGGTGCTCACCCTTAGCCGTTTCGGATTCAGTTCGGGCTATCGACGGCTGATCACCGAGCGGGATCCTGGAGGCATCCAGGGCCAGTTGTTGCTGGCGGCACTGCTGGTGGTGGCCATGGGCCTGGCTCTGGCTTTCGGGGCGGCCGTGGGGCTGGAGCCAAAGCTGCTGCGCACTCCCCTGTCGCTGCCTTTTCTTGGCGGTGCCTTCCTTTTCGGGGTGGGGATGGCCCTGGCCCGGGGATGTGCGTGCGGAACCCTGGCCGCGACCTCCCGGGGCGGATTGGGGGTCATGGTGGCCCTGGCGGGTCTGGTGGTCGGGGCGTTCTTGGGCAGCCTGCAGCGTCCGCTGCTGGCCGCCCAGCCTCAGATGGTGTCGCCGGTGATCCTTGACCACCTCGCCCTTCCCTGGACGGTGCTGCTTCAGCTGGCAGTTCTTGCTCTTTTGGCCTGGTTGCTTCTACGCTGGAGCGGCCGATCCATCGGCTCCAGCCCAGTGCCCTACGGCGGGGCGGTTCTACTGGCCCTGGCGGCGACCGGGGTGCTGCTGGTCTCGGGGGAGCCCTGGAAGGTGCTCTGGGGGTTGGCGATCACCGGAGCCAAGGCGGCCACCTGGCTGGGCTGGAATCCCGAAGCTTCAGGGTTTTGGTCAGCCCCAGCCCGGATGGCACTGCTGCAGGGTCCCCGGCCCTAGTGGTTACAGGAAGCGGTACTTCTCGATCTGGGGCTGATCTCGGGTGCCCTCGCGGGGGGATTTGTCGGTGGCTCCCTCCGTTGGCGAGGACCCGGGGAACTCAATCCGGCCGATCTAATACGCCGTGGTCTGGGGGGGCTTCTGATGGGCTTCGGGGGACTGCTTGCCTCCGGCTGCAACGTCAATGCGTTCCTCGGAGGGGTGATGAGCTTCAGCCTGCACGGTTGGGTCTGGTTGGCGGCAGCACTGCTGGGTTTCTCCACCGCGCTCCAATGGAGTGGTCCGGCGAAAAGGGTGATGCCAGAGGGCTGAGTCGCCGCAACAGGATTGGGTTCGGCCCAACCATGGGTTGTGGGAAACCTTCCACCTCGTGGGTCATCGCAGCAGGGAGCTGTCGTCACCCTGGCCCATGGCTGGAGAGAGCCATGGACTCGCCGGGATACGCAAATGCGGATGGTGGCACCTGCGTCGGAATCGCTCAAGGTTTCACCCGCCGAGGCTGACCTCTTCCGCGAAAAGCTCCGGTTCCGTTATCTGGCCAACTGGAACGGTCGCGGCTACTGCAACCTCATGGAACAAGTCCTCACCGCTTTCCTGCAGCAGCTCGGTGATGGCCCTGTCGAAATCCACGGCGCCCTCTGGCAGCTCAGGATCGCCTCACTGCCACCAGGATCGTCGGACGTCCACGGCAATGAAAAGATTGGCCGCTGCGGTGAATAGAGATTGGAAGACGATGGGATTGAAGGGGCTGGGCCTGAGGAGCTTGCTGGGACGGATGCCGCCCACGTCTCTTTCAGGCCCTGGACCCGACCAGCTGGTGGAGGGCGCTTACCAGTGCATCCACATCGTGTCGGGTGTTGTATAAGGCCAGCGTTGCCCGCACCGTGGCCTCCACCCCAAAGCGCCGCAGGATCGGCTGGGCGCAGTGGTGACCGGCCCGCACGGCAATGCCCTGAAGGTTGAGGGCGCTGCCCACCTCATCGGGCGTGTAGCCGGCAAGCAGGAACGAGAGGACACCGGCCTTATGTGCAGCATTCCCGAACAGCCGCAGACCCGGAATTGCCAGCATGCGTGGTGTGGCGTAGGCCAGAAGCTCCTGTTCGGCCCGCTCGATGGCATGCATGCCGACGCGCTCCACGTACTCGAGCGCTGCTCCGAGTCCCACGGCATCAGCGATGTTGCCTGTACCCGCCTCGAAGCGATGGGGAGGATCCTGGTACACGGTTCGCTCGAAGGTCACATCGCGGATCATGTTGCCGCCCCCCTGCCAGGGGGGCATGGACTCGAGGAGATCCCTTTTGCCGTAGAGGGCGCCGATACCCGTGGGGCCATAGATCTTGTGGCCAGAGAATACGTACCAGTCGACATCGAGAGCCTGCATGTCGACCGGCATGTGGGCGACTCCCTGAGCACCATCAAGAAGAACGCGCGCACCGTGGCGGTGAGCGATCGCGATCATCTCCTGGACGGGGAGAACCGTGCCCAGAGCATTGGAAACCTGGGTGAAGGCGGCCAGTTTTGTCCGACTGCTGAAAAGACGTTCGTAGGCTTCGAGGATGATCTGACCGGTGTCATCTACGGGAGCCACGCGCAGCCTGGCGCCCTTCTCGTGCGCAAGCTGCTGCCAGGGCACGATGTTGGCGTGGTGCTCCAGATGGGTGAGCACGATCTCGTCGCCTGCTTCGATATGCCGGCGCCCCCACGACTGTGTCACCAGATTGATGCCCTCGGTGGTTCCCCTCACGAAGACGATCTCATCGCTACTTGAGGCGTGCAGAAAACGCGCGACGATAGAATGTGCCTCCTCGTAGGCATTGCTGGCCCGGGCCGCCAGCTCATGGGCCGCCCGGTGGATGTTGGAATTCTCCGTGCGGTAGAAGCGGGAAAGCCGATCAATGACCGCACTGGGTTTTTGGGTGGTGGCACCGTTGTCAAGCCAGACCAGGGGATTGCCGTGAATGCGCTCCTGCAGGATCGGAAAGTCGCGCCGGACGAAGGCTGAATCGAGCGGCTGCGCTGAACCGATGGGCCCAAGCGTCTTGAGCGGATCGAGGTCGACTCGTTCACTGGTCTGCGGCCCTAACAGCGGTGGCTCGATCCTGGGAGGTGCGGCAAAGGTGCCTTGCAGGAAGTAGGGCACATCCGACGCCAACGGATGCTGGCCCAGGATGGAGCCGAGGGGCGGAACGGTGTGGGGAATCACGATCGGGGCCAGGGTCCCTATCCACGGTTCAGCGGCCGCTGGATCAAGTGCCGCCGGATCAACGACCTGGCTGAGATGGGTGGTTCTGACATCGTCGCGCAGATGAGGCTCCACACTGAGTTCGATGGCATCCGCACTGGTCCCGGCCAGAGGCACCTCCGGCGAGGGAGGCTCCCTGCCGGGATGATTGCCGCGGGCAGAATCTGCCCGGTTCGCGAGTACCGGAGCGTCGCCGAGTTCCTGATAGAGGCGGCTGGCGAGTTTGCTCAACTCCAGCTCATCTGGAAAACCTAGCGGCAGGGACCTGGTCACAGGGAAGGCATCAGAGGTAGTCATGCGCGTACTGATGGAACTTGTCAACTTCGACGTTCTCGAGCACGGCGATGGCGTCGTCGGTGAGAACAGCCAAGGAGCAGTAGAGCGAGATCAGGTAGGAAGCAATGGCCTTGCGGCTGATGCCCATGAACTTCACCGACAGGCCCATGCCCTGCTCTCCAGGCAGACTCGGCTGATAGAGGCCGACCACGCCCTGGCGTGCTTCGCCAGTACGCAACAGGAGGATGCTGCTTCTTCCATTCTCAATCTTAACCTTGTTGCTGGGCACCAGAGGAAGCCCGCGCCAGGTGATGAACGGCGAGCCATAGAGCGTGATGGTGGCCGGTGGTACGCCGCGGCGAGTGCATTCACGCCCAAAGGCAGCGATCGTGCGTGGATGCGCCAGGAAGAAGGCGGGCTGCTTCCACACCTTCGTGATCAGTTCATCGAGGTCATCCGGTGTGGGGACACCTGAGACCGGCTGGATTCTCTGGCTGGAAACGATGTTGTTCAGCAGGCCGTATTCGGCATTGTTGATCAGTTCGCTTTCCTGGCGCTCCTTGATGGTCTCGATCGCCAGCCGCAGCTGCTGCTGGATCTGATCATGGGGACTGCTGTAGAGATCGGAGATCCGGGTGTGGATGTCGATCGTGGTGGTGACGGCACTGAGGAAATATTCCCGAGGTCGTTCTTCATAGTCGACAAAGGTTTCAGGGAGATCGTTCTCGTCTCGCTGGGAACAGGCGGTGAGAACCCTGGTTTCGTCCTTGACCTTGTTGACCCTGTAGATGCCTGCCTCTACGCCGACCCAGGACAGCAGGGGAACCAGCCAGCGGGGCGAGATGCCAAGCAACTGGGGAACGGTCTTGGTGGCATTGGCAAGCTGGCGGGCCGCCTCGTCCCCCAGGGCCAAATTAGATGGAGTGGAATGGGTCATGAGGTTCAATGAGGCAGATGGAAAAACAAAGAAGCTGAAAGGGCAAGGTGTTCAGCACCTTGGTTTCCCTCGTCGATCGCGTCAGTGATGCAACATCGACCGACAGGGGAGAGCATTAAGCGATGAAGAATAGACAAACAGGAGTTATCATCCGGATGGCTCCTGGAACAGAAAGAGTGCAACTTCTGCACTCGAGAAACATCAGGGTAGCCCTGGCTTGGGCGGATACCTATCAGATTCCTGCTCCTTCATTGAATGTCTCATTGCGCGCGCGGGCCTGGGTGATTGTGGTGCCGGCAGGGATGCTGCGGGTGAGCCAAACGTTGCCGCCGATTGTCGATCCCTTGCCAATGGTGACTCGACCCAGGATGGTGGCACCGGCATAAATCACCACATCATCTTCAACGATCGGATGGCGTGGTTTACCCTTGACCAGATGGCCATGATCATCGACAGGGAAATGCTTGGAGCCGAGGGTGACGGCCTGGTAAAGGCGCACACGCTTGCCAATCACAGCCGTGCCGCCGATCACGACTCCGGAGCCATGATCAATGAAGAAACTCTCCCCGATCTTAGCGCCGGGATGTATATCAACACCGGTAGATGAATGGGAGATCTCAGCGATGATGCGGGCGATCACCGGAGAACCGAGGCCATACAGGGCATGGGCGAATCGGTGATAGGTGATCGCCTTCACTCCGGGGTAGCAGACGAGCACCTCATCGATGCTTCCAGCCGCTGGATCACCAGTGAATGCAGCTTGGAGATCTGTATCTAGAATAGCAAGGATAGACGGCAACTGGTCTGCAAAGTCGGCCACGATTGAGGTGGCGCGATGCTCGAGATCCCGTATCTGCTGTTCTCGGCTTCTTGTCGGCTCGCAGGCAGCCAGTTCAATTCGGATCTGATCGCGAAGACTGCGCAGACTCGCGTCGAGGGTATGGCCCACGAAGTAGTCGGTGGCCGATAGGGGTGTGAGGAAGCCGAAAAGATCAGGTTCCGGCTGTCCCAGCCGATGGGGATACAGCGAGGCGCTGAGGCCCTCGAGGGCTTGACCAAGTGCCTTGCGTGAGGGCATCTGGACAAGGGAATGGGGATGACGCCATGCGAGGTGGGAGCGATCCCTGATGCCTCGCAGGGAGGTAACAATGGCTGCCAGATTCCAGCCTTCCTTATGGCCTTCCACGGGAGATAGCTGAGGTGGGCTGACCATGGCTTCGCTCATGGCGCCAACCCTTCGTCGTTGAATAGCCCTTCGAACAGAACTGTGCTCAGGTAACGCTCGCCGGAGTCGGGCAGCACCACCACGATCGTCCGGTCCACGAAGGCCTCCTCATGGGCCAGAGTTACCGCCACGGAAGCGGCTGCGCCACTGGAGATGCCCGAAAGGATTCCCTCCTCACGGGTCAATCTTCGTGCCATTGCCACCGCATCGGCACTGCTGATCCGCTCGATCCGGTCCACGAGATCGAGGTGGAGGTTCGCTGGCACGAAACCCGCTCCGATGCCCTGGATCTTGTGGGGGCCGGGCTGCAAGGGCTCACCGGATACGGTCTGGCTGATTACAGGACTCTCCAGTGGTTCCACTGCCACGGAAACCAGGGGTTTGCCGAGCGTGCGTTTGATGTATTCACTGACACCTGTGATCGTCCCCCCGGTGCCGACTCCCGCCACCAGCACGTCCACGTTGCCCTTGGTGGAAGACCAGATCTCAGGACCAGTGGTGTCGTGATGAATGCGGGGGTTGGCGGGGTTGGAGAATTGCTGCAGAAGCACATAGCGCCTGGGGTCGGAGGCGGTGATCTCCTGTGCTGCGGCGATGGCTCCGGGCATGCCCTTGCTGCCTTCGGTGAGAACGAGCCTGGCACCGTACGCTGTGAGCAACTTGCGCCGCTCCAGGCTCATCGTCTCCGGCATGGTGAGGGTTAGCGGGATACCGCGGGCCGCTGCGACGAAGGCAAGAGCGATGCCGGTATTGCCGCTTGTTGCCTCGATCAGTTCTTTGTCAGATCCCAGCAGGCCGTCTTTCTCCGCCTGCCAGATCATGGCGGCTCCGATGCGGCACTTCACCGAATAGGCGGGATTGCGCCCCTCGATCTTGGCGTACACCCTGGCCTTCGCATCCCCGATCACACGGTTCAAGCGCACCAATGGGGTATGGCCGATCGAAAGACTGTTGTCATCGAATGGGGGCGTCATCTCTTCTGCCTGCGAAGGCAGAATTCCTGTGGCAACGGTCATCGAAGCAGCTGCAGTGGCGTCGTGAAACTGACCTGGGTAACCGGGTCGGCTCGCCTGATCCACTCCTAGCCAGGAGCTCACTGCAGACGATGTAATCCCAGCCACTCCGCAGCAAGCCTGGGGGCACATGCCGCAAAGCAGCTGGATGGTGAGCCATGAACTGTTGTCTAGGAGTGAATCATGGCGTAGCAATCTGGATGACCTATTGTCGGCTTGCCTTGGCCGGCAAATCCATGATAAATGCCTTATCTTGCGGAAGCGTAGATCTATTTCTTATGCCTGTCCGATGTAGGCACTGACTGCCTTCGCTGCTGGTCATAGGACATCAGTCCGTAGGATAATCAGCCTTAGAGAGTCATCGCGCTACTGATGTGACGACGATCACTGGTCAAGACTTCTGAACTCACTTCGCTCGACAACTTTTGGCCCCATGTCTGCGGGGAGCTAGCCGCCGGCCTGCAAGGCTAAGGTCTTCGATTACTCGCCGCAGGCGCCTCATCGATCCGGCAAGATGCGGAAGCGCCAAGGCTCCATCGGCTGATCGCACCTTGGCGAGTCCGAGGATCAAGAGCGGAAGCCCGATGATCACAGGTGCTGTCAGTAGGCCAAGGGCCAGCAGCAGGGTCGCACCGAGGTTATTCGGCACGGGGGTGAAGGCATATCCCTCTGCAGTAGGGGGACCTTCAGCATCGGCTGTCATGGCAATTCAGGAACAACATCTTCGTCATACATGAAGCTGGAGGGTGAGCAGGTGGCTCCCGCCACAGGACGATGTGGTTGTGGTTCAGGAGTTACGTAGCCAACCACAACACAGGCAGAGCGCCCCGATGAGAACGAACACCAAAGGGGAGAATCCGATCACGTGCCCAATCGATACACCTGCAAGGAGCACGATCCAGCTGTGCCAATTCGTCCAAGGGCTGAAGAAGGACTCGCGATCGACAACCCTTTAGGGACAGGCCCGACCATTGGCTTGCCCGGCAGAGGTAGTGGGTTCTCTCTGCCGCTCCGGGAGTCCGGCTGGGTATTCATCGCATGACCCTGTAGTTCCGCACCAATGCGACGGAGTAAGAGGCAGCCTGCCGAGGACTTGGCCGACCGGGTGTAACTTGAACCACATCGGTGTCTCACGGAGTGAACTTCAGGAGCACACTCAGAACATGCAAAGACTCAGTGACCACCATCATTAGGCACTGCTTGCCTAATGATGGTAGATATCCCAAAGATCATTACTTATGACGACATGCTTGTTGTCGTGAGCACCGAACCGTCGACGGCCGCTGAGGTTCACTACTGCTTCACGGGCTGGCAGCGGTGCATCATCAGCTGCCTTCAATCGACATTTCCGGCGAACCTGAAGCCAGGCAGAACACATGGCCATAACCCAGGCTGAGCAGATGTTCCGCCAGCTGCACGGCTGGCTCGGAAGCTGTTCCCTGCCTCCCCGCTCCCATGCATAGAAGTGGCATGGTGCTGTCGGGGAGCAGAGCGCGAATCTGATGCTCTTCCATGTCTGCTTCCAGCTGGATGGCCCCCTGCAGGGGATCGCTGAGGGGGTGCTTGGGTTGCACGAGGGTGGCACCTTCCCAGAGCATCCTGCGTACCTCCAGTGGCTGCAGTTCATGGCGTTGGCCACGCCGGATAGTTGCGCCATCGCACAGGCTTGCCACTCGATCCTGGTGCCATTCGTGATCGTGGTGATATCCCATGAAGATAGGGGAAATGCGTCTTTCTTCCTAATCATGCCTTGGTAGAACTTCGCACCATGTGTGTTCAAGCCATCGCCTGTGTGCTCATAGCCACCTCGGCAGACCCGCGGTAGCGCCACGATTCATGGGCGCTCCAAGCAGTGCGAGTAAAGAAAGCAGGGGTCTTGCTAGATGGTGAGACCCTTTTTCATGCCCTGGCGCAGCATTCTGACACTGAGATGTTGCCTTACAACGGCTTGTCGCCCGGAATACCGTGATTTAAGTTAAACTGACGCATTATCGGATCCTCACCGGTGATGGGGAACATGAGCCATACCGTTTTGATTCCAGGCTCCAGCTCGGCTTCAGGCAATCTGCTGACCCCCCAGGAGGTCTTCAGTTTGGGCAGCGGCTTTGGACCTACAAGACAGAGTTACCCTCAACAGATCATCGATCTTCGTTCCAGATTTCGGTATCACTACAGCCACATACCGGGCAGTCATAACATTCCCAGCGGATGGCTGCTCAGTGCTGAGCTGCCGGACGGTGATCTGATCCTGGTGGGCGATAGCACCGATCAGTCGGCTGAGGTGATCGAACATCTGCACGATCAGGGCTATGCCCGCAAGATCCACCATCTCTCGGGCGGATTCAAGGCTTGGGTGCGCCAGGATCTGCCGGTGGAAGGTAACCAATGGCCAGGGTTCCCTTCCCCAGGGAGCCAGCGGTTCCAGGTGGCAGGCGGCGGCCTGCTCATCGCGTTGCTTGTGCTTCATCCGCCCATCGCCTTGATGGCAATCGTTGTTTTTGTGGTGTTGTGGGGCCCCTGGATCAGCACCCGATCCCGTGCCGGAGCCTGATTGACCTGGTGAAAATCGCAAACCATCGCTTCCTGATGTCCTCCTTCCTTGCTTCCTCACCATGACGCTCGGTTTCGAAACCCGTCAGATTCATGCCGGAGCGACACCCGATCCAGCCACCGGCTCTCGCGCTGTGCCGATTGATCTGACCACCAGCTGCGTGCTTCGCGATATGGACCACGCCACCCACCTGTTCGGACCAGGGGAGCTGGGCAATATCTGCACCAGGATCATGAATCCCACCCAGGCTGTCTTTGAGCAGCGGCTTGCAGTCCTGGAGTGCGATTTCAGCGTGTTGCGAGGGTGCTGATCATGGCGAGCACCATGATGAGTCACCCCCTCCAGCAACGGAAGCACCATGGGGGCTGGCGGTGCGGTGATCCCATCGGCAATCGAAGATTCGTCGAGTTGTTCCGCCACCGCCAGCTGAATCTGGAATCGGGGATGCAGCTCGGTCCGATCACGATCGCCTTCGAGAGCTGGGGCCGGCTCAATGCCGCGCGCGACAACGGGGTGCTGCTGCTCCATGGCTTCAGTGGTGACAGCCATGCCGCCGGGCCGGCAGGCCCGGGCCATGCCATCAGGGGCTGGTGGGATGGGTTGATTGGCCCTGGACTGGCGATCGATACTGATCGTTACTTCGTGGTCTGCACCAATGTGCTGGGGGGCTGCCAGGGCAGCACTGGCCCTGCTGGCCCGGCAGCCGACGGGAAACCCTGGGGGAGCCGTTTTCCTTTACTCATGATCCGCGATCAGGTGGAAGCGGAGGTGGCCTTCGCCGACCACATGAACATCCATGAATGGCATGCGCTGATCGGTGGCTCCATGGGGGGCATGCGGGCCCTGGAGTGGGCGATCGGTCATGCCGAACGGGTGAAGCGGCTGGTGCTGCTGGCCACGACCGCTCGTTGCAGCGCCGAAAACATCGCCTTCCACAACTGCCAGATTCAGGCGATCCGCCAGGACCCGGCCTTTCTGGGAGGGGATTTCTACGACTGTACGTCTGGCGGACCGGTCGATGGGCTGGCCCTGGCACGCTCGATCGCCCGCCTCACCTATGGATGTGAGCGCGAGATCAATCTGCGCATTTCCGCTACCGGTTCCGAGGTCACCGAAGCCAGCATCACCACCTTCCTAGCCAAGGAGGGGCGAGGCATCGTGGAGCGGCTCGACGCCAACAGCTACATCCTCCTCACCCAGGCCATGAGCGGACATGACGTTGGCCGAGGACGCGGCGGGTTGGCCGCGGCCCTGGCCAGGATCACGGCCCGTGTGCGCGTGGTGTCGGTCAGCTCCGACCGCCTCTTCCCACCACACAGCCAGCAGGAACTGGCCATGGCAATCGGCAAGGGCGTCACCTACACCTCAATCGAAAGCCATCTTGGCCATGATGGGTATCTGGAAGAACAGACTCAGCTGCAACCGGTCCTGCGCCAATCGCTCGGCTGAAAGCCCAGGCAACTACTAAGGCGTGGCCGACACGCTACCAGCTCGCCAAAGAACGGTCCAGGTCAATATGCAGATGGCTGGCCAGCCAAATCAACCTTGACATCGACGAGAGATGCAGGAGTTGTTGAGGGAATTGTTGTTTCTGTTGGGGAGCTGTGCTGACTCTCGACACAGCTGCTCTCTCGAAGCCGGCCACAGATTTCGCCAGCCACTACCAGGATGGACTCACCCCTCAGAAATGGCTGCCACAGCTCATCGGTGGTGAGTGGCTCCGTGCTCAGGATCGTCACCACATCATGGGCCGTGGTGAGGGCGGAGAAATCCACCTGAAGGGGCGCATCGGCCAGGGTGGCGGTACGGAAGGGGGCCCGGCGGGTGAGCCAGTGCAAGCGGGTGGTGGTGGTGGCAAACAGCCACTGGCCATTGCTGATCAGGGCATTGAAGGTGCCTCGCTGGGCCAGTTGGGCGGCGCAGTGATGCAGGAGGGCAAACAGGGCGCCGGCATCCTCCGGATCCACCCGGGCTCGTTCGAGCTGCTCGAGAATCCAGCAGAAGGCGGCCTCGCTGTCGGTGGATCCGAACGGGCGGTAGCGAACGCCCAGGGGGATCTCGCCCTTCAGGTCACCGTTGTGAGCGAACACCCAGCTCTGGTCCTGCCAGGTGCGGCAGAAGGGATGGCAGTTTTCCAGGGCCACCACCCCGCGGGTCGCCTGACGGATGTGGGCGATGCTCACCAGAGCCTTGGCAGGGCTTTCAGACAGTTGATTCGCCAGGGCGGAGAAGGCGGCCGGGGCGTCCTCTCGCAGCAGGGTGAGGCCATGGCCAGTGGGGCTGAAACTGGCCAGCCCCCAGCCATCGGCGTGCTCGCCGGTGACACCACCGCGACGACTGAGGCCCCGAAAGGAAAAGCCCATGTCGGTGGGGGTGTTGGCGTTGAGGGCCAGCAGCTCACACATGGCCGGATCAGCGGGTTTTGGCGAAGAGACGATCCCAGAGTCCGTCTTTGCCAAAGAACTCCTTGTTCACCAGGCCCCAGCCTCCGAAGTCCTGCACAGTGAAGAACTGCTTGACGGGGGCAAAGCGATCCTTTACTCGTGACCAGATCGTGGGGTTGGTGGGGCGGAATCCCTCCTCGGCAAAGATGGTCTGTGCCTCTTCTGAGAACAGATACTTGGCAAGGGCTTCTGCTGCCTTACGAGTGCCCTTTCGCTCCACATTCTTGTCGACCACGGCGACCGGACCCTCAATGCGGATGTTCACTTCTGGCACCAGGAACGGATCTTTGAGATCACCGGTCCTGGTGGCAAGGATAGCCTCGTTTTCGTAGTTCAGAAGCACATCACCCTGGTCTTTCTTGAGGAACACGTCGGAGGCTTCTCGCGCATCCTTGGGCAGATTGTCAACGTTCTTGTATACGCTGGCAACATAGGCCTCGGCCTGCTGTTGGTTGCCTCCCGTCTGGGTCACAGAGCCCCAGAGGCCCAGGAAATTCCAGCGGGCACCGCCTGAAGTTTTGGGATTGGCTGTCACCACCGTGATGCCTGGCTTGATCAGATCGGCCCAGGAGGTGATCTGCTTGGGGTTGCCCGGACGGGTCAGGAAAGCCACCGTGGAGTTGGTGATGATGCTGTTGTTGGGCAACTCCTTCTCCCAGCCGGCCTCCAACAGTCCCGATTCCTCGAGCTTGAGTACGTCGGCCGAGAGGGCCAGGGTCACCACATCGGCATCGAGGCCATCGATCACCGCCCGGGTCTGGGTGCCTGAGCCGCCGTAACTGGTTTTGATCTCCAGGTCCTGGCCCGTTTTGGCTTTCCATTCCGAGATGAACTTGGGAATGATCCGGTCGTAAGCCCCCTTGGTGACGGCGTAACTCACAAGCAGCAGCTGTTGTTGACCTTCCGGGTCGCCAGTGCCGGAGCTTTGCGGCGGGCCACCGCAGCCGGCCAGGAGGACCAGAGAGCCAGCCGCAAGCAGGGTGGAGAGGCGCTGGGGAGAATTAGCCACGTTTTCCGGTCGGGAACTCGATGAATAGGGTACCACGGTTGTCCGACCGACGAAGCGCCATTGCCAGAACCTCTGGCCTGGAGGACTCGGGGCGGCTCGCATTCAGCGGGACCTGGCGAAGATCTGATCCCAGATCCCGCCTTTGCCGAAGAACTTTCTGTCGACGCCGGCCCAGCCACCGAAATCACTCACCTTGAAGAAGCTTGCGTTCTGGAACTTGCCCTTGGCATAGGCCTTGCCTTGAGGGGTCACGGGGCGGAAGCCGTTGTCCACGAAGATCTTCTGGGCCTGCGGTGTATAGAGAAACTTCACGAAAGCCTCCGCCACCTTGCGGCTGCCGCGACGATCCACCACCTTGTCCACCACGGTGACGGGCTGCTCGGTTAAAACGTTGGGGCTGAATAACTTGTAGGGCGTCGTCCACTCCCCTTTCTGCTTGGCCAGAATCGCTTCTGTTTCCCAGTTCAGCAGCACATCGCCCTGCTTGCGCTTGATGAACAGATCGGTGGCCTCGCGGGCGTCCTTGGGCAGCACCTCGGCATTCTTGTAGACGCCCGTGATGAAGCTGCGGGCCTGAGCTTCCGAGCCTCCCGAGCGGGTGATGGCGCCCCAGAGGGCCAGGAAGTTCCAGCGGGCGCCACCAGAAGTCTTCGGGTTGGCCGTGACCACGTCCACGTTCTTGTTGTCGAGGTCTCGCCAACTGTTGATTTTCTTGGGATTGCCGGGACGTACGAAAGCCACCACGGTGGAGTTGATGGGTGTGGAGTTGTTCGGGTTTTCGTTTTCCCAGCCTGGTTTGATCAGGCCTGCTTGCTGGATCTTGTTCACGTCAGCGGACATGGCCAGGCTGACCACATCGGCTTCGAGGCCATCGATCACCGCCCGGGTCTGGGAGCCGGAGCCGCCGTAACTGCCCTTGAACGTAACGGTCTGCCCCGATTTCTTCTTCCAATCATCAGAGAACAGCTTGAAGATCTTGTCGTAGGCGTTCTTGGTCACGGCATAGGACACAACAGTGAGGGTTTGCGACTTTGGCGCTTGCTGGGCCTCAGCTTGAGAGGCGTCAAAGGTGGTGGCCGCCGCCACGGCCAGGGGCAGGGCAGCGAGCCCTGTCAGCAGCAGCTGGCGGCGACGCAGGGGTGCGGGAGAAGGAATCGTATCCACGGTTTGTCGATCGGGAACTTGCGCAAAGTAAGCCTGCCCTTGCCTGGGCCGGTGTGCCCCGGGGCACAGAGGCGTGTAGGACTATTCCCTATCTGCTAACCGTTCTTTCTGGTAGGCTTGCTGAGCGATCTCGATCCAGCCATGGCCTTCAGCGCCAAAACGGAATACGGACTGGTGGCTTTGATCGATCTGGCCGCGGCTTTTTCCTCTGGAGAGCTGGTGCAGGTGGGTGAGGTCAGTCGCCGCCATGGGCTGCCCGAGCGGTACCTCGAGCAGATGCTCACAGCACTGCGCAAGGGGGGATACCTCAACAGCATCCGCGGGCCCCGTGGCGGCTTTCAGCTGAGCAGGCCACCAGAGCAGATCACCATCGCGGAGGTGGAGGAGTGTCTGGAAGGTGAAGCCCGCTCTGAGCGCCAGGGCGATCGCCAGGATGCCGAGTTTCGCGTCCTCAAGGGCCTGGCCCAGCGGGCCGAGCAGGCCCGGACGGCCGTGCTGAAGTCCACCACCTTGGCCCACCTGTTGCTGGAACGGGACAGCCTGCAGCAGCCGGCGCCGATGTTCTACATCTGAGACCAAGGCGTCCCTGTTCGTGTGCCTAGAAATACCGGTACACCTATCGGAATTAGGGCATACTTTGGGCCAGTTGCTTGCCCGCCATGGCCTGTTGTCAGCGAATGCCCCTGCTGGTCGCCCTTCCGCTGCCCGAACAACCGCCCAATCGCCCGCCAACCCGGTGACGTCTTCTTTGCTCAAGCAGCCCTTGCAGTTCACGCTCCATCCCAAGGACGTCCTTCCTGAAGGAATGAGCTGGCGCCTGCATGAGGGCTATGTACGGTCTGCAAGCTGGGATCTCGAAGGCGAGTGCATCGCCCTGGGCCTATGGGGCCCTGGTGACGTGATCACCTCGGAGAATCCTGTGGTCCAGCCGTTGGAGTTGCAGTGCCTCACCACCGTGGTGGTGGAGCACATCGAGCTCGATCCCCTCGATCAACACCAACACCTGCAGCGCGAGCGCCAGATGCTGGCTGAGCTCCTCACCATCCAGCGCATCCGCTCCGGGGAGCGCCGTCTACTCACCCTGCTCAGCTGGATTGGCGGGTCCCATGGCCAGGTCAACCGCCACGGCTGCCGCCTCTCGCTCAGTGAGCTCAATCTCACCCACCAGGCCCTGGCTGATCTGTGCGGCTTGACCCGGGTCACGGTGACCAAACTGCTCTGCCGCTTTCGCGCTGAGGGCCGGTTGTTGGCCGTGGGCGACAGCGACCTGTTGATCCCCCTCCAGCCATGACCATCCACACTCCTCCCTGGTGCCTGCACTGGGACCGTGACGGCGAGTTGGCGGCAGGAGATCGCCAGGATCTCCTGATCACGCTTGTTGTTCGAGAGCATGAAAGGGCGCCAGGAGGAATCCCCCCAGGGCCAGAGTTCAGATGCGTCTTCAACGAACAGGCCCTGCCCATGGGCACTCGGCCCTGAGGCTCAAATCACAAAGTCCGGCACAAAGGTGCGGGTTTCACGGCTGGTGATGTGTAGGGCATCACCGGCCTTGAGCTCGCGGTAATCGATCCGCTCGCGAGGGAGTTGGGCCACCACAACCTCTCCACTGGCGAGGGTGAGTTCGGCCTGGATGTCACGGCCCATGTGGGTGAGCCGGCACAACACAGCGGGCACACTGCCGCTCTGGGGGCTGCGGTGCAGCTCCAGATCGTGGGGGCGGATGAAGAGATCGCCGCCTTGACCATCTTCTCCTGAGCGTTCAGCAGCGGCCAGGGCCAGGGGCACGTGCGGTGGCAGCACGTTCACCGCACCCACAAAGCTCATCACAAAGGGGCTGGCTGGCTGGTCGTAAATCTCAGCTGGGCTCCCGATCTGCTCGATCTTGCCGTGGTTCATCACCACGATGCGATCGGCCACCTCCATGGCTTCTTCCTGGTCGTGGGTGACGATCACCGTGGTGACGTGCATCTCGTCGTGGAGGTTGCGCAGCCAGCCGCGCAGCTCCTTGCGCACCTTGGCATCGAGGGCGCTGAACGGTTCATCGAGCAGCAGGACCCGTGGCTTCACCGCCATGGCCCGGGCCAAGGCCACCCGTTGGCGCTGGCCGCCGGAGAGCTGGGACGGGTAGCGGTTGCCAAAGCCCTGCAGCTGCACCAGCTCCAGCAGCTCATCCACGCGCCGGCGGATCGCCTCGTGCTTCCAGCCGCGCAGCTCAAGACCGAAGCCCACGTTCTGACGCACCGTGCGGTGCTTGAAGAGTGCGAAGTGCTGGAACACAAATCCCACCTGGCGCTCCTGCACCGAACGGCTGGTGGTTTCTTCCCCAGTGATCCAGATGCGGCCGGTATCGATCTCCTCCAGGCCTGCGATCAGGCGTAAAAGAGTGCTTTTGCCAGAGCCGGAGGGGCCGAGCAGTGCCACCAGGGAGCCGGTCTCAACATCAAGGCTGACGTTGTCGACCGCCCGGAACGTGCCGAACTCCTTGCTCACGCCAGCAACGCGGATGCCCATGGCAGGGGAAAACAGGTGAGGTGACGACAGCTTACAGCGTATCCACATATTCCCACCGGCTAACCGTTGTATAAATCGGCAAACGGTGATACGGTCCCACGGACCTGATCCCATGCCTCCATCCATGGCCTCTGTCTCTACGGCCCGCCTCAGGCGCCCGGCGCTTCCCAGCTGGCTGCAGCTCAGTTGGTCCTGGCGAATCACCTGGCTCTACCTGGCCCTGGTGCTGTTCCTTCCCCTGGGGGCCATGGCCCTGAAGGCCGCTGCGGTCGGCCCTGTCCAGTTCTGGCAGCTGGCCACCACCGATGAAGCGTTGGCGACCTACCGAATCAGCTTCGGGTTGGCGCTGGTGGCCGCCCTTCTCAATGGGGTGTTCGGTGTGGTGATCGCCTGGGCACTGGTGCGCTGCTCCTTCTTCGGCCGGCGCTTGCTCGATTCACTGATCGATCTTCCCTTTGCACTGCCTACTGCTGTGGCGGGGCTGGCGCTGGCATCGATCTACAGCTCCAATGGCTGGCTTGGGGCCCCGCTCTATGCCCTCTTCGGCCTGAAGGTGTCCTTCACCTGGCTGGGGGTGGGTATCGCGATGATGTTCATCTCTCTGCCGTTTGTGGTGCGCAGCGTGGAGCCAGTGCTGGAAGCCCTTGAGCGCGAGCAGGAGGAAGCGGCCTGGTGCCTCGGCGCCAGCCCTCGCCAGACCCTGCTCAAAGTGGTGCTGCCCCAGCTGATGCCAGCGATCCTGGCCGGCGTGGCCCAGGGCTACAGCCGCGCCGTAGGCGAATACGGATCAGTGGTGATGATTTCCTCCAACGTTCCCTTCAAGGACCTCATCACCCCCACCTTGATCATCCAGAAACTGGAGGAATACGACTTCTCCTCAGCAACGGTGATCGGCATGGTGATGCTGATGTTCTCCCTTGTGAGCCTGCTGGTGATCAACGGGCTGCAGGTGTGGGGCCGGCACTGGGAAGCCAATCCCGCTTAGTCCTTCTGATCCCCCCTGCTGTTTCCCCCATGCGTTCCCTGCTGCGTGTATTGCGTCGTCGCATTCGCATGCTCCGTCCTTCCGCCTCCGTGCTGATCCCGCTGATAGCTGGCCTCTATGTTGCAGTGATCATTCTGCTGCCCGCTCTGGAAGTGGTATCGGGTGCCTTTGCCAAGGGCCTGCAGCCCTTTCTGGATAACTTCGAATCGGAAGAGCTGCACTCGGCGGTGCGGATGACGCTGATGATGACGGCTATCGCCGTGCCTGCCAACACCATCTTTGGCCTGTCAGCGGCCACGGCTATCGCCCGTCGCCAGTTCCCCGGCAAGGCCTTTCTGCTGAGCGTGATTGATCTGCCGTTCTCGATCTCACCAGTGGTGGTGGGCCTGATGCTGGTATTGCTCTACAGCCCCACCAACGGACTGCTGGGCGGGATCGTGACCAGCCTGGGCTGGAAAATCATCTTCTCCTGGCCCGGGATGACGCTGGCCACGATCATCGTGACCTTCCCCTTCATGGCCCGGGAAGTGATCCCCCTGCTGGAGGAGGAGGGTTGGGACCAGGAGGAGGCGGCCCGCACGCTTGGTGCCAGCAGCTGGCAGGTGTTCTGGAAGGTCACTCTGCCCTCCGTGCGCTGGGCCGTGCTCTACGGCCTGATCCTCACCACGGCCCGGGCCCTGGGTGAATTCGGGGCTGTCGCCGTCGTGAGTGGCAACATCGCCGGCCAGACCCAGACCCTGCCCCTGTTTGTGGAGGATGCCTACAAGCAATACGACACCGAACTGGCCTATGGCGCCGCGCTGGTGTTGGGGGGTGTGGGCCTGGTGTCGCTACTGCTCAAGCTGCTGGTGGAGCAGATCATTGGCGGAAACAAAGAAGCTGAGCCGCTGAACTGAATGTCCCTGCATGTGCGATCAAGATGGTTTTCTTCAACAAATGCGTGCTGCAGACCGTTGTTTTGAACCGTCAGGAAAGAGAGTTTCGATTATTTAACAGCAGAGCCTGATGCTTCGTTGTTCAGACCTTGAGTTTGAGCACGGCCTGGGTTCGGTTGGAAACATCCAGCTTCTGCATGATCGCGTGCCCATGCACCCTCACCGTGCCGAGGCTGATTCCGAGAGCGTCGGCGATCTGCTGATTGCTCATCCCCCGGCCCATTGCCTCCAGCACCTGCCGTTCCCTTGGGGTCAGCAGGGCCAGCAGGGGATCCTCTGCGGCCTGCGGCATCCGCGGGATGTCAGCCGGATCACTCAGTGCTCGCATCGCCGTAGTGGCTTCGGCATCCCACCAGGACGCACCGCGCAGCACCGTCTGGATGGCCAGTTCAAGATCCAGCGCCGATATCCCCTTGCGCACGTAGCCGCGGGCTCCCGCTTGGAGCAGCTTTCGGCACCAACGGGGATCCTCCTGGCTGGTGATTACCAGGATCGGAATCTCAGGATGCTCCTCCGTGATGCGTCGGCAGGTTTCCAGGCCGCCCAGCCCCGGTAATCCAAGATCAAGCAGGATCACCTCAATGGCCTGGTGGCGCAGCAGTTCGATCGCCAGCTCACCGTCGTTGGCGGTCACCACCGTGTCGATCAGCGCGAAGCTGGCGAGGGTGATCTCCAGCCCCAAGCGGAACAGTTCGTCGTCCTCGACCACAAGGCAACGGGACATCTCAAGCCTCCTTGGCCTGGATGGGCACGTCCACCTCGATCACCACTCCGCCCCCGGGGCGGTTACGCATGGTGATCGTGCCGCCATGGGCGCTGACGATCTGGCGGCAGAGGTAGAGGCCCAGGCCACTGCCCTGGCGATCATCCGAGAGCCGGTGGAAGCGCCGAAACAAGTTGGGCAGTTCCTGCTCAGGAACACCGGATCCGTGATCGATCACCTGAAGTCGATGCAGCGATCCCATGGCTTCGAGCGTCACCAGGATCTGACCGCCGCGCAGGCTGTGGTGGATCGCGTTGAGCAGCAGGTTCTCCACCAGCCGCCGCAGCTGGACGGAGTCGCCCAGCAGTGGATGGGGCTGCCACTGGCCGCTGCCCATGAACGCCAGTCGGATGGTCAGCTGCCGTTCCTGCGCCAGAGCGCTCACCTCGCCGATCACCTCCTCAACGATGCTGCTCAGATCCAGGCATTCGGGGCACAGCCGCAGGCCCTCAGCGTCGTTTCCGTAGACCTCCAGCAGGGTCTGGATCTGGAGCAGGGCGCGGGTCTGGCCGCGCTCGATCGTGGCGATCGCCCGGCTCAGCAGCGCTTCATCGGGGCGTTTCTGCTCACCAAGCAACTTTGTGGTGGCGATCGTGCCGAGGATTGGCGTCTTGAGGTCGTGGGCCAGGGTGGCAACAAAGTCGCTGCGCAAATCCTCGACGCTGAGGCGGGCTTGCAGGTCAAGCCGCTGGCGCTGCAGGGCCTGAACCCGCAGGCATTGGCCCGCGGTGACGAGCAGGGCGCCGCAGACCAGCAGCCGGTTGACGACGACGGGCCCCTCCAGGGTCACCGGGGGTGGCAGCGCCAGATTGAGGAGCGTGAGGGAGCAGACCAGCAGCGCGTAACCCCAGAGCGTGCGCGCCGCCGCCGTGGTGCCCAGACGGAGCATCGGGATCACATAGAGGGTGCCGAACACGATGTCCTGGGGGGTGACGAATTCCAGGAGCGCGACGGCCATCGTCATCACCGACACCTGGCTAACGGCGGCGCTCAGAGGGCCTATGTCCCTGGGTATAGACCGCGTTGCCCGATTCATACCCACCGGCAGATGCGGACGCTCCAGCGCCCGGGGGAAAGTGACGGAGATCACTGGAACGGACGCTACCGCCCATGACCGACTGGTTTCAGGTCGTTGTCTTGCTGGCCCTGGTCTGGGCCACGGCACCTGTGCTGGGCCTGCACCTTTTTCAGGTGTTCGATGACCAGCCCCAGCCTCGTTTCGATCCCTGGCTGATCCCAGTGGAAAACGGGGTGCTGCGCTTCATCGGTGAGCGCGGCCGCCCGGCTGAGCAGGCCTGGGACTACCTCAGGCCCTTGCTGCTCAGCAATCTTCTCTTTGGGCTGGTGGCTCTGGCCTTTCTTCTCTTCCAGCCCCCCTGGCTCAATCCCCAGGGACTGCCGGCGGTGCGCTGGGACACGGCACTGCACACGGCGATCTCTTTTCTAACCAACACCGACCAGCAGCACTACACGCCGGAGCAGAGCCTCAGTGATCTGAGCCAGCTCGGGGCGTTGCAGTTCCTATTCTTCACCTCGGCGGCCACCGGCCTGTCGGTGGGCTTCGCCTTCATCCGTGGCCTCTGCGGCCGCCCCCTGGGCAACTTCAACACCGACCTGATCCGCGCGATCACCAGAGTGCTGATCCCTTTCAGCCTTGTGTTCGCCCTGGTGCTGCTGGTCAATGGCGCGCCGATGACGCTCGCTGGCCCGATCACGCTCAAAACCCTGGAGGGCGCCGATCAGATCCTTGTGCGTGGCCCGGTGGCGGGGTTTGAGGCGATCAAGCAACTCGGCGAGAACGGCGGTGGCTTCTTCGGCGCCAACTCCGCCCACCCATTCGAGAACCCCAACCCCGTCACCAACCTGCTGGCGATGGTGGCGATGTTGGCGATTCCGGCCGCCACGATCGACGCCTTCGGCCGCTTTCTGGGCAACCGCCGTCAGGCCACCCTGCTGCTGCTGCTGGTGACGGCCCTGTTCCTGGCGCTGGCGGCGGTTGCCATCAGCGCCGAGCAGTCAGGCAACCCGCTCCTCGACAACTGGCTCAGCGGCCCGAACCTGGAGGGCAAGGAGGTGCGCTTCGGCGCCGGACTTACCGCCCTGTTCGCCACGATCACCACCGGCTCCATGACCGGAGCGGTGAACGGTGCCATGGATTCGTTGATGCCCCTGGGGGGGCTGGTGCCGCTGTTCAACCTGTTCCTGCAGGTGATCTTTGGCGGCCAGGGCACCGGCGTGGCCTACCTGCTGGTGTTCCTGATCCTCACTGTGTTCCTCACCGGCCTGATGGTCGGGCGCACGCCCGAGCTGTTCGGCCGCAAGGTGGAGAAGGGGGAGATCGTCTGGAGCAGCCTGATCCTGCTGATCCATCCGCTGTTCGTGCTGGTGCCAGCGGCGATCACCCTTTCCTATGCCCCCACCCTTTCCGGCATCAGCAATCCGGGTTCCCACGGCATCAGCCAGGTGGTCTACGAGTACGCCTCGGCGGCGGCCAACAACGGCAGTGGCTTCGAGGGCCTAGGCGATGGAACGCTGTGGTGGAACCTCAGCACCATCGTCAGCCTGCTGGGGGGGCGCTACCTGCCGATCGTGGCCCTGTTGCTGCTGGCGGCTGCTTTTGCCCGTAAGCCCAAGGTGCCGCCAGGTCCCGGCACCCTCGCCACCGACACCGGTCTGTTCACCGTGGTGACGGGGGTGGTGATCCTGATCCTGGGTGCGCTCACGTTTTTCCCGGTGCTGGCCCTCGGGCCGATCGCCGAAGCCTTTTCGCTGGTTAATGCCCGATGACGACCCTGCAACCGCCGATCTTTCCCCGCATGCCGCGGGGTCGCCGCGACCAGCGGCGCTACACCGAGCGTCCCAGGAGCGACGGCCTGCTGGGCCGGGCCGTGCTCCAGTCGTTCGTGAAGCTCGACCCACGCCTCACCGTGCGCAATCCGGTGATGTTTGTGGTCTGGTGCAGCACGCTGGTGACCCTGGCCGCCACGGTGGAGCCGCGCCTGTTCGAGCTCAGCCCCGAGGCGCCGGGCCGTGGCTTCAACGTCCTGCTCAGCCTGATCCTGCTTGCCACCCTGCTGTTCGCCAACTTCGCCGAAGCCCTGGCGGAAGGCCGTGGCAAGGCCCAAGCCGATGCCCTGCGCCGCACCCAGGCCAGCACCCAGGCCCGGCGGCTTCTGCCCGATGGCAGCGAAGCGCTGGTGGATTCCAGTGCCCTGCGCCGGGGCGATCAGGTGCGCGTCAGCCAAGGCGAAATGATCCCCGCCGACGGGGAGGTGGTCGATGGGGTGGCGGCGGTGGATGAATCGGCGATCACCGGCGAATCGGCTCCCGTGCTCAAGGAGGCGGGTTCCGATGTGGCCAGTTCGGTGACGGGCGGCACGCGGGTGGTGTCCGATCAGCTGCTGATCCGCATCACCGCCGACCCGGGCAAGGGCTTCATCGACCGGATGATCGCCCTGGTGGAGGGGGCCGAGCGCACCAAGACCCCCAACGAGATCGCCCTGACGGTGCTGCTGGCGGTGCTCACCCAGGTGTTCCTGATCGCAGTGGCCACCCTGCCGCCGGTGGCTGCCTACATCAACAGCCCCACCCCCGTGGTGGTGCTGGTGGCCCTGCTGGTGGCGTTGATCCCCACCACGATCGGCGGCCTGCTCAGCGCCATCGGCATCGCCGGCATGGACCGGGTCGCCCAGTTCAACGTGATCGCCACCTCCGGCCGCGCCGTGGAGGCCTGCGGCGACATCACCACCCTGGTGCTCGACAAGACCGGCACGATCACCCTCGGCAACCGCCTGGCGGAGGAATTTCTGCCGGTGGGCGGCCACAGCGAGCGCGAGCTGGCCACCACCGCCCATGCCGCCAGTTGGTTCGATTCCACGCCGGAGGGTAAGTCGATTGTGCGCCTGGCCGAGAAGCTCGGTGCCGTAACCGCTCTTCCGATGGACACGGCCACGGGGTTGGAGTTCTCCGCGCGCACGCGCATGAGCGGCACCGATCTGGCCGATGGCAACGAGCTGCGCAAGGGGGCCGTCGACGCGATCAAGGGGTTCGTGCGCTCCCGGGGTGGCACGGTGCCAGACGACCTCGATGAGGCTTACGAGCGCGTATCTCGCCTCGGGGGCACGCCCCTGGCGGTGTGCTGGAACGCCGAGATCCATGGGGTGATCTACCTCAAGGACATCATCAAACCCGGCATGCGCGAACGTTTCGATCAGCTCCGCCGCATGGGTATCCGCAGCGTGATGCTCACGGGCGACAACGCCATCACCGCCGGAGTGATCGCCCGCGAGGCCGGCGTTGACGACTTCATCGCCGAAGCCACCCCTGAGGACAAGATCGCCGTGATCCAGGCGGAGCAGCGGCTCGGGCGGCTGGTGGCGATGACGGGCGATGGCACCAACGATGCTCCCGCGCTCGCACAGGCGAACGTGGGCGTCGCGATGAACTCCGGCACCCAGGCCGCCAAGGAGGCGGCCAACATGGTCGATCTCGATTCCGATCCCACCAAACTGATCGACATCGTGACGATCGGCAAGCAGCTGCTGATCACCCGCGGCGCGCTCACCACCTTCTCGATTGCCAACGACGTGGCCAAGTACTTCGCGATCCTGCCGGCGCTGTTTGGCCAGGCGGGGTTAGCGCCGCTGAACCTGATGGGCCTGGCCAGCCCCCAGTCGGCGATCCTCTCGGCAATGGTGTTCAACGCCCTGATCATTCCCGCCCTGGTGCCCCTGGCCCTCAAGGGAGTGGCCTTCCGGCCGGCCACGGCGGATCAGTTGCTGCGGCGCAACCTGCTGCTCTACGGGCTGGGGGGCCTGGTGGTGCCGTTCATCGGCATCAAGTTGATTGATCTGGCTGTGTCTGTCCTGCGGCTGGTCTGACCTCCCGAGCCGCTCTGGCCGATCCGAGCCTCCCTTCTGATCCCCGCGAACCCGTCACCCGACCTTTCCACGACCCATGGCTTCTACGTCTCGCCTCCTGAGTCGACCGCTGTTCTGGCTGCCACTGGTGCTGGCACTGGGGACAGCCCTCACCGCGCCACTGTTCGGCTCAAGCCCCAGTCCTGTCCAGACCACCGCCCTCGCCCTGCTCCTCACCGGCACCGTGGTGCTCTCGGGCTACCTGTTCGTCGTGATCTTTCAACCGGAGCGCTTCTGATGTCCTTTCTGCGAGAGGGCTTCAAGGCCCTGCGGCTCACCGTTGTGCTCTGGCTGCTCACCGTGGTGCTGTACACCCTGCCGCTGCTGGCGGTTGGCCAGGGCCTGTTCCCCGCCGAGGCCAACGGCAGCCTGCTGCGCAATGCGGGCGGCCAGGTGCTGGGTTCGACCCTGATTGGCCAGCCCTTCGGTTCCGATCGCTACTTCTGGAGCCGTCCGAGTGCCGTCGACTACAGCACCGGCAAGACGGCACCGACCTCCGCCCCCAGCAACCTGGGCCCCACCAACCCCGATCTGGTGAAACGGATCGAGGCCACGGCCTCCACCTACGCCAAAGCGGGCATTGAGAAGCCCGCCGCTGATCTGCTGTATGCCTCCGGTTCGGGGCTCGATCCCCACATCTCTCCGGAAGCCGCGCGTCAGCAGATTCCGCGGCTGGCCGCGGCCCGGTCCCTACCCAGCGCAAAGCTGGAGCAACTGATCCTGCGGCACACCCAGGGTCGTGTCCTGGGCTTCATCGGCGAACCGCGGGTGAACCTGCTGGCGCTCAACCACGAACTCGATCTGCGGGCGCCGTGATCCGCATGCTCAAGGGCCCGGGACGGCACAAGCTGTTCATCGGCATGGCCCCCGGCGTGGGCAAAACCTTTCGCATGCTGCAGGAGGCCAAGGAGCTCAGGAGGGAGGGGGTTGATGTGGTGATCGGTGTGCTCGAAACCCACGGGCGCCGCGACACGGCCCGCCAGGCCGAGGGGCTGGAGCTGGTGCCCCGGCGACGGCTCCTCCACCAGGGGGTGAGCCTTGAAGAGATGGACGTGGGGGAGATCCTGGCCCGCCGCCCCCAGCTGGTGCTGGTGGATGAGCTGGCCCATACCAACGTGCCGGGGAGCGAGCGCCCCAAGCGCTGGCAGGACGTGGCGGTACTGCTGGCCGCCGGCCTCGATGTGTACTCCACGGTCAACATCCAGCACCTGGAGAGCCTCAATGACCAGGTGGCCCAGCTCACCGGTGTGGTGGTGCGCGAGCGTCTCCCCGATCGGGTGCTGCAGCAGGCCGAGGAGGTGGTGCTGGTGGATGTCACTCCAGAGACCCTGCAGGAGCGCCTGCGCGATGGCAAGGTCTATGCCGCGGAAAAGGTGGACCAGGCCCTGTCCCATTTTTTCCGTCGCCCCCACCTGGTAGCCCTCAGGGAGCTGGCGTTGCGGGAGGTGGCCGACCGGGTGGAGGAGGATGGCCCACCGGCCCAAGGGATGCGTGAGCGGGTGATGGTGTGCCTTTCCACCTACCCCGGATCCAACCGGCTGCTGCGCCGCGCCGCCCGGCTGGCGGGCTTCATGGATGCGCCGCTGCTGGCGCTCACCGTGCTGGATCCCGCCCGCTTCCTGAACAAGGAACAGGCGGTGCGGCTGGAGGAATCGATCCGGCTCTGTGAGGATTTCGGCGCTGAGTTCCTGCGCATCGACAGCGACGATGCGCTCGGCACGATCGCGCGAGTCGCCGGCGAACGCGGCATCAGCCAGATCGTGCTGGGCCAGACCCTGCGCTCTCGCCCCCAGGCCTTTTTGCGACGCACGCTCTCCGAGAAGCTCCAGCACCGGCTCAAGGGCCAGGCGGTGGATCTGCACCTGATCTCGATCGACGCCGGCTCCCCCCAGGCGGAGTTGCCAGAGGATCCCAGGGACGGACAAGATCAACGGATCCAGTAGTGCAGCCGGCGGCAATCGAGGCCGCCATTGCTCACAGGCACCTTGCGGCGCGCCTTCATCCGTAGCGCCCCGGTGAGAGCGGGGTTGCCGCTCAGCAACCACAGGCTCCAGCCGGAGCAGCGTTCACCAGCTGATTGACCTTGATGGAGTGTTGGCCTTCCTGGCACAGACCGGGGCGCGGGTGCTGATCAACGACCGACAAAGATCGCTCTCAACTCTGGGTGTCCATCGGTTCTGACGGTAGTCGCCGCTCCACCTGCAGAAACACCGGCCACGCGACCCCAGCGCTGATGCCGCCGGTCCAGTCAATGCGCAGCAGCTCCACGATCGAAACCGTGCTGGCACCGATGATGAAGTGGTCCTGGTCGATGTCACTCCAGAAACGCTGCAGGAGAGATTGAAGGAGGGCAAGATCTACGCCCAGGACAAGATCGGTCAGGCCCTGGCGAATTTCTTTCAGCGTCGCAATCTCGTGGCCCTGCGCGAACTGGCTCTGCGGGAGGTGGCGGATCGCGTAGAGGAAGAGATTGCACCTGTCAGTGCTTTGAGGGAGAGGGTGATGGTCTGCTTGTCCACCTACCCCTCCTCCAAGCGTCTAGTAAGGCGTGCCGCCAGGCTGGCTGGATACATGGATGGCTGGCGTCCCCCGGAGTGGTGTAAATCTCCCGGCACCCCCACCCCGGCGTAGCCGGGGTGGGGGTGCAGCTCAGGCGATCGGCTCCACGGCTGGCGTTGCAAGGGGTGGGCAGGCCCGTTTCCCTGGTTCGAGTACCACCTCAACCAGACAGACCATGCCCAAGACCCATCGTGCCGCAGTTGACCTGGCGCCGCTACTGGATGGCAGCAAAGC
>CALRVC020000027.1:0-39941 GCA_943371515.1 Synechococcus sp. UW140
TTGCAGCGTCGGTGCTCCCCCAGCCGTGGACACCACCACCGCCTCCGAGAACTGCACCGTCAAGGTCAGAACCGCTCCCACCCCGTAGCTGCCGTTGGTGCTGCTGGAGGCGACGCCAGACACCGTGGGGGCCGCACTATCGATCACCAACGCAGCATTGGCGAGGATGAAGTTCAGCGTGCCATCGCGATTCCCCACCACGAGATCGAGATCGCCGTCGCCATCGATGTCGGCAAAGCTGGGTTTGCTGAAGGTGCCGATGAAGACGCCATTGAAGGGATTGGCGCTGCCGGTCTGCTCGCTGTAGATCGGATTAGTGGCGGTGCCGGTGTTCTGGTAGTAGTTCAGCTGGGTATCGTATGTACCCACCACGAGATCGAGATCGCCGTCGCCATCGATGTCGGCAAAGCTGGGGGCGCTGACGCTACCGACATCGACGCTGTCGAAGGGATTGGCGGTGCCGGTCTCCTCGTCGAAGATCGGATTGGTGGCGGTGCCGATGTTCTTGTAGTAGAGAAGCCTGCCATCTGTGTCACCCACCACGAGATCGAGATCGCCGTCGCCATCGATGTCGGCAAAGCTGGGGTCACTGAAGAAGCCGAGAAAGACGCTGTTGATGAAGGGATTGGCGCTGCCGCTCTGGAGGCTGTAGGCAGGAGCGGTGGCGGTGCCGATGTTCTTGTAGTACTGGAGACCGGTTGCTGGCTTCGCCACCATCAGATCAAGATCGCCGTCGCCATCGATGTCGGCAAAGCAGGGGTTGCTGGAGGAGCCGAGAGCGGCGCCATCGAAGGGATTGGCGGTGCCGGTCTGGAGGGTGTAGGCAGGTGCGGTGGCGGTGCCAGTGTTCTTGTAGTAGTTCAGCGTGCCACCGCTTCCACTCACCACGAACCCAACGTTTCCACTCTCAAATTCCGGGAGATCGCTTTCACTCACCAGGAGATCGAGATCGCCGTCGCCATCGATGTCGGCCAAGCTGGGGTCGCTGCGGGAGCCGACATCGATGCCATCGAAGGGATTGGCGGTGCCGGTCGTCTCGCTGTAGAGCGGTTCAGCAACCACGCTGGTGGCCTGGAAGGAGTTCAGCGGGCCATCGTATTCACCCACCACGAGATCGATATCGCCGTCGCCATCGATGTCGGCAAAGCTGGGGCTGCTGTATGTGCCGACATCGAAGCCATCGAAGGGATTGGCGCTGCCGGTCTGCTCGCTGTAGATCGGATTGGTGGCGGTGCCGGTGTTCTTGTAGTAGGTCAGCGTGCCATCGCCTTCCCCCACTACGAGATCGAGATCGCCGTCGCGATCGATGTCGGCAAAGCTGGGGCTGCTGGAGTAGCCGACAGGGACGCCATCGAAGGGATTGGCGCTGCCGGTCTGCTCGCTGTAGATCGGAGTGGTGGCGGTGCCGGTGTTCTCGTAGTAGTTCAGCGTGCGATATGTTTCACCCACCACGAGATCGAGATCGCCGTCGCCATCGATGTCGGCAAAGCTGGGGGCGCTCATACCCACCACGGGGAAGTAGCCGACAGCGACGCCATTGAAGGGATTGGCGGTGCCGATCTGCTGGCTATAGATCGGATTGGTGGCGCTGCCGATGTTCTGGTAGTAGTTCAGGCTGCCATCTTCTTCACCCACCACGAGATCGAGATCGCCGTCGCCATCGATGTCGGCAAAGCTGGGGGCGCTACGTCTGAAGACTTCGACGCCAACGAAGGCACTGTCGAACAGGAATTCGTAGGCAGGAGCGATGGCGGTGCCGTTGTTTGCATAGTAGATCAGCCTGCCAAAATCATCACCCACCACGAGATCGAGATCGCCGTCGCCATTGATGTCGGCAAAGCTGGGTTTGCTGCTGCGACCTTTGAAAGCAGGGCTAAACTCAAAAGGGATATCGATGTCGTTGAAGGGATTGGCGGTGCCGGTCTGCTGGCTGTAGCTGATCAAGACGCCTGGATACCTGGCCATGGCCGCTGGCCGCAGCGGTGCGGCCGCCCCGGAGCAATCCCCGCCCTCCAGCTGCCAGCTGCCGCCCCTGGCGGCCGCCCCCACCAGGGAGCTGGACGCGGCCACCGGCACGCCGGTGATCTGGGCCAGGGCTTCCACGAAGGCTGTCCCCGCAGCGCTGGCGGCTGTGCGGCAACACCAGAGCAGCACCTGTCCCGTTGCACCCAGGGCCGCGCCGATGGCGGCCAGATCAGCCTGGTGTTGCTCCAGGGCCAGCTCGTCGAGGAGGCCGCCACTGAAGGCCACCGCACCGGGCTGGCCGTGGGCGATCACATGCACCGCCTCGAGGCTGCGGCCAGCCACGGCCCGGGCGATCTGAGCCGGGGCCGGTTCATCGGCGGAGAGCAGCCGTGCCTCCAGGCCAGGGCGCAGGCCCTCCAGCAGGATCTCCGGGCTGGCCACGGCTGGATCGATCAACACCAGCTCGCGGCAGGCGACCGGTGCCGCGTTGAGTGGCTGGGGGGCGGCGGAAGGGCGCATGGCAAAGCTCGGGGGGGAAAGCAAGGCTGCGTTGGTGCTGCTTCGCACCAGAACCTGCCAAAAAAATTCCAAGAATCCTAGGGGCGAACCTGAGGGCTCCTTTGCCTCTATGGCTACACAGTGTGGATGCGCTCACGGGCCCGTCGCGGGATCAAGGGATGCGGCCCCCGTCAACGGCTTGACTCCCGTGGCGGCTCAGGCCACTGCCGCGGTGAGCTCCAGGGACAGCAGAGGCTGCTGGTGCAGCTGGAACTTCATGCGGAGGGAGGCTGAAATCCAAGGCTCTTGATCTGCGGGAGCTGGCCAATCGTGACAACGCTGATGCAGATCAGGTCAGGGCCCGTGTTCACCAGTAGGGTCAATTTGATGCATGCCAAACGGCCCAGAGGGGGTGACGCGCATCAGCCGAGGGATGACGTGATGGGAGGGCAAGCCTCTGCAGGCCTGCAAACTGTGCTGGCTGTGGCGATGTCCAGCCCGGCAACCGCCGAGAAGCGTTTGCCGCTGCCTGCTGAGAGCAGCCACTGCGGTGAGGGCAGCAAGGCCAGGGCGCGCCAGCGCGCAGGACATGCCGTCGTCAGGACAACGTTGGGCCCGGACTGCTGGAACTGTTCCTAATCTCGCCCTATTCTGTCGAGGCCAGCCCATGGCGAGCGTGCAGGAGATCCGCCAGCGGCTGCGCGGCCAACGGATCGAGGCTTTGCGCAGCAGCATCGAGCCCCTGCTCGCCGGACGGACTGGGGCCCAGGTGTGGCTGTTCGGCTCCTTGGCTCGTGGCGACTGGGATGCGCGCTCTGATGTGGATCTGCTGGCGGTGGCGCCTCACCAGAGCGCCGCTGACCAGCTGGCCGAGGACCTGCTGGGAGCAGGCCTGGCCGACGACGTGATCGGAATCAGCCAGGGCCGCTGGCTGGAGCGCCAACGGGGCGACGATCCCTGGTGGCGCGGCATCTGCCGCGATGCGATCCGCCTGCAACCGACCCAGAAGCCATGACAGGCCGTCTGCACGCCTGGCTGCGTCAGGCCCACAGCGACCTCGCCATGGCTGCCTATGCCAGCGAGGGAGGATTCCACGCCCAGGCCTGCTATCACTGCTCCCAGGCTGCCGAAAAGGCCCTCAAGGCGATGTTGCTGGCCCTCGATCAGGAGCCGGATCGAACCCACTCGATCGAGCGATTGGTCTGCGCCCTGGAGTTGCTTGGCATCGAGACAGCCCCGTTGCGCCAACTGCCGCTGAAACCGCTGCAGCGGATGACCACCGCCAGCCGCTACCCGGATGGCGATGAGGCGCCGGTGGATCTGTTCGACGAACGGGATGGGACCTTGGCCCTGCAGGTGGCGCGTGCCGTGGTGGGTTTCGCGGACCGGCAGCTGGGAGAGCTTGTTCAGCCGGAATCCTCCTGAAGCGCCTGATCCGGGGCAGTGCCCGGAGACAGGCACACCCCGGCTGACGTGCTCATGCGTCAAGCAGCTCGAAAAGGCCGGCATTGCTGTGCTGGTGCCTCTCGATGACCAGCGACCCGTCCAATCGCGGCAGCCACAGGGTGGTGCGCATCCATTGAGCCGGGATGCTCAGGCTCCACCAAGAGCTGCCCCTGTTCGACACCGCCGCCTGGGTGGGGCACCTGGAGAGCCTGCTGGAGCGGCTGCTGGCCACCGACCGCTGATCGGATCGCTGATCAAATCAAGGCAGACATCGTCTCAGAGAAATCGATGCTTCTTTGGCGGCGAATGCTCGCTCTGGATCCGCTGAGCGCCGCGGGCCCGAACGCCTGGGGCCCGTTGACGATCGAGAGCCTTGATCGATCGCGGTTGGACCAGTCCGCTCCGTCCACGGACAAACGCAGTGGGCGCAAGCCAGGAAGAGCAACCGTGTCAGGTCTCCAGCATGTTTTCGAGCCCGTCGCCGCCGGGCAGGCGATAGATGCTGAAATCACGTCGATCAAGCGTCGCAATGCGGCGCAGCCCATGCTCATGGGCCAACCAGAGCAGCGAGGCATCGGCCAGATCCATCGGCAGATCGCCGTACTGCTGCATCCAGCTCGCCATCAATTCCAGGGCAGATCCACTCAGCTCCGCAACGCTCAGGCCACCGAGCGACACCCACCCGAGAAAGCGCGGGGCCACATCCGGAGGGATCAGATGGCAAACCTCGGTGAGAACCGGCCAGGTGGAAACGAAAGCCCCGGCATGCTCCTGGAAAAAAGAGGCACATGCCTCATGATCCTGATCGCTGCGATCAAACCAGGCCACCAGGGGGCCGGTATCGACGATGGTGGCACCACGAAAGCTGGAGCTGCTCACGCTTCCGGCTCGCTGAATCGTTGCTGCATGTGCTGCTGGCCCAGCTTCATGCGGAGTTGGGCCGAATGATCCCTTCCCCGACTGGTACTGCCACTGCCTGGAGCACCGCTGGAGAAGCTGCCGATCAGGCCAAGGCGCTCAGCCAGGGCAGCGGGGCTGGCGGATTGGCGCTGCAGCAGCTCCAGGCCGGCCTTGACCACTTCTGTCTGACTGAGGCCAAGCGCTTGGCACAGGCTGTCGAGCCTGGCCTCGCTGCCGTCGTCCAGACGCACGGAAATCGTCCGCATCGCATCTTCCTGGTTGTAATACAGCAATATTACAAGGGCTCGAAGGGGGCATCTGCCATGGCACCGGCGAGGACAACCCGAGGCTGCGCTGGCCTGCCCATGGCGGCAAGGGCTGCGTAAGGCGTCACTGCGCGTCGCCCCTTGCCTCCCCTGCGCGGGCCGCGCTGAGCGATCGGGTTCCTCACCTCAAGGCCATGGCCACACCATCAGCCCCCAGCTGCGAAATCCGCCGCGTCGTGGTCCACTTCTATCCAGTAGCCGCAGGCTTCTGCGAAGCAGTAGGCCTCAAGGGCGGCGCCCACCCGTGCGAGCAGCAGTTCTTCGGCAAGCGCGGCAAGCCCGCCAAGAAGATCCGCATCGTGCCAGCCGAGAAGGCCTTCGCGATCGAACGCAAGCTGCAGGGCACCAAGGGCTGCACCGTCTCGGTGATCTGAGCCCCAGAGGGGTGAGCCCCTAAGTCAGCAGTGGGCTTCCCACGCGACTGAAGCCAGATCAGCGGCTGGGGTCCAGAGCGCCGGCACGGTGGCCGTAAGCCCTGGTTGAGTCAGCATCATGGCTCCAATGGCAAAGGACCCCCTGGGCAGCGACGCAGCGCGGTCATCGCGCCCCAGCCCAGATGTGGCTCCTGAATCCGCAGGGCCTGGCTTCTTTACCCTTTGGCCATGCAAGACGCTGACATCCGCTGGATCCAGCGGTTCACCAATTACCGCCGCGCCGTGGCGCGGCTAACGGAGGCCGTGGCGCTAACGCGGCAGCGCCGTCTCAGCGATCTGGAGCGGCAGGGTCTGATTCAGGCGTTTGAGTTCACCCATGAGCTCAGTTGGAAGACCCTCAAAGACTTTCTCTCCTCCCGTGGGGCCGTGGAGCTGTTTGGTTCCCGCGACACCACCCGAGAAGCCTTTGCCCAGGGATTGATCCGCGATGGCGACATCTGGATGGCGATGATTCGCCACCGCAACCTCAGCACCCACACTTACGATGAGGCCTCCGTGCAGGAGATCGTGTCGGCGGTGACCAGTCGCTATCTGGACGCCTTCCAGGAGCTGGAAGCCTGGCTGGCAGAGCGGGCTGTTCAGCCATGACCTTTCAGACTTCTATGGCCAGCCACGGTTTGCCCGCCGCCGCCGTGGCGCAGATCCAGGCCACTCTGGCCGCGTTCCCGGCGATCGAGCAGGCCACCCTCTATGGCTCGCGTGCCCTGGGCCGCCATCGGCCCGGCTCCGATATTGATCTCACCCTCTCCGGGGCCGATCTTGATGCCCTCACCCTGGCTCGCCTCGATCAGGCCCTCGATGATCTGTTGTTGCCCTGGCGCTTCGATCTGTCGCTGCGGGTATCGCTGCAGTCCCCTGAGCTGATCGATCACATCGAGCGTGTTGGCCAGGTGCTTTACCGGCGAAATTTGAGAACGAATGCCGCCCCACGGATCCCGATAGGGTCGATGCCGCCAATCCGCTGATCAAGGCCGAGGCCATCCAGGGGGCGGAGGCATGGGGTCTCTCGATTCCTGCAGACCGCTCGTCCCCCATCGGCTGACGCTGGATCAACGGTTGAGGGAGCAGCATGGCTCCAATCGCAACGGGCACCCTGGGCAGCGAGCCGGCAGCCAAGCAGCGCGGCGTACTGGAGGTGATCGGCACCGACGCCGCCGGCGTGGCGGGCCTGACGCCCCGCAGCCTTGAGCTGCTGCGGGGCGCCAGGCTGGTGCTGGCGCCGACGCGGCTGCTGGGGGACCTCGCCCCCTGGTGGCAGCAGGAGCAGGCGGCCGGCCGGGTGCCAGCGGGATCGGAAACCCCCGAGCTCCTGGCCAGCGACAGGCCTGAGCTGATCATCGGGCCCCTGGAGGAGTCCCTGGCGGCGGGCCGACCGGCGGTGCTGCTGGCCAGCGGCGATCCCCTCTGGTTCGGCATCGGCCGGCTGCTGCTGCAGCATTTCCGCCCGGATCAGCTGCGCTTTCATCCGGCCCCGAGCTCCCTGCAGCTGGCCTTCGCGCGCCTTGGCCGCCCCTGGCAGGACGCCGCCTGGGTGAGCCTGCATGGCCGCGATCCCGAACCGCTGGCGGCGGCGCTGCAGAAACGACCCTCGGCCCTGGCGGTGCTCACCGACCCCGGCCGCGGCGGCGCCGAGGAGGTGAGACGGATCCTTGCCGCCTCAGGCTTGGCAGCGGCCTACGGCTTCTGGCTGTGCGAGCGGCTGGGCCATCCGGCCGAGCGGGTGCAGCGTCTGGCGCCTGACGCACCGCTTCCCGCCGACTGCGATCCGCTGCACCTGGTGCTGCTGATCGCCGAGCCTCCGGCTCCCCACGCCGATCCCGCGGCCCTGCCCCTGTTCGGCCTCGACGACGGCCTCTTCCTCCAGCACAACGACCGCCCGGGCCTGATGACCAAGCGGGAGGTGCGCATCCAGTTGCTCGCCGACCTGGAGCTGCCCGCCAGTGGTGTGCTCTGGGATCTGGGGGCCGGCGTGGGCTCGGTGGGCCTGGAGGCCCTGCGGCTGCGGCCTGGCCTGGCGCTCTGGGCCCTGGAGCGGCGGGGTGGCTCAGCGGCCCTGATCCAGGCCAATGCCGAACGGCTTGGAGTCCAGCCGGCTGGGGTGCTGGAAGGAGAAGCCCTCCGCTTGCTCGAGCAAGACGATCTTCCCGTTCCCGATCGGGTGCTGCTCGGAGGCGGTGGCCGTCAGCGCCTGGCGCTGCTGGAGATCGTGCTGAGGCGCCTGCGCCCCGGGGGCATTGTTGTGATTCCGCTGGCCACTCTGGAGGCCCTGGCGGAACTGAGGCCTCCGCTGGAGGCCTCAGGCCTGGCGGTGCTCGTGACCCAGCTGCAGGCCTGGCGGGGTTCCCCGCTGGCCGAAGGCACACGGCTGGCCCCGCTCAATCCCGTGCTGGTGCTCAAGGGGCGCCGCGTCGACTGAGCCAGCGGATCGGCGCCGGGGTGCCCACAGCAACGCCAAGGCGGGCCGCCTCGCCGGCGTCCAGCTCCACCACCCCATCGGCAGGTTCCTGGGGTCCATAGCTGCGGCAGGGCAGACGCGGGCAGGGCTGGGTCGCGGCTTCGATGGCGATCACCCGTCCCTCGCGCAGAAAGATCATGTCGAGCGGGGTGATGGTCCGGTGCATCCAGAACCGTGCCGGCTCGGGTGGATCGAAGCGAAACCACATGCCCCGCAGGGGCCCCAGCGGCGGGCGTTGCATCAGGCCGAGGCTGTACTGACGCTGGCTCCTGGGCACCTCCAGCTGGATGCAGCCGCCGGTTCCCTCCAGGCACCACTCCGCCTCCAGCGGCAGCACCTGGGGCGGGGCCTGCGCTCGAATCTCCCCGCCAAGAGCCCGGGGGGCGCCCAGGACGAGGGCCCCCAGCACCAATCCCAGCGGCGCCAGCAGAGCTGCCAGAGCTGTCGGCAGCAGCCTGGAGTGGGTCATGGGGCGGGGCGCTCCGGGCGGGGCGCACGCTCGCACAGGCAGTAGCCCCGCCCGCGCACGGTGTGGATCAGTCGCCTCTCGCCGTGTTCCTCCAGCTTCTGGCGCAGGTAGCGGACATACACCTCCACCACGTTGCTGGCGGCTCCCCCCTGGTCGTTCCACACCTCGGCGAGGATCTGCTCGCGGCTGAGCACCATCCCCGGCTGCCGCATCAGGGCGAGCAGCAACTGGTATTCGCGGGCGGTGAGCGCGAGCCGACGCCGCCCCCGACGCACCTGCCGGCTGGCCGGATCCAGGTGCAGATCGGCGAGTTGCAGGGGCGGCACCTGGCCGCGGTTCTCGCCGCGGATCTGCAGGAGCAGGCGCAGGCGCATCAGCAGGTCACTGCCGCCGGCACTGGAGAGCCAGAAGTCGTCGGCGCCGGAGCTGAAGCAGCGGGAGCGAGCCTCGACGCTGTCGGTCACCAGATCCAGCAGGATCGGCACATCCTCCAGAATCATGCGCAGGGTTGGAATCGTTGCCACCCCATCCGCTCCCGACACCAGCACTGCCGCCGGCGGATCAGGCAGGGCCCCCACCGGGGCAGTGCGGTAACCGGAGGCCTCCAGGCGAGGCGCCAGCGCTTCGGCCTCCTCCCCCACCAGCAGGATCAGGGGTCCGTTCACGGGCGTGCACCGGCCCCGGGGCCGTCGCGGCCGCCGAACTCCCCATTGTCGGGCTTGGCCACATGGGGCAGTCCCCAGCCCAGCTTGTTGCGCAGCACCTGGAAGAACTCGTGGTCCTGAAGGCGCACGAAGCGGGCCGGATGGGGGCTGCGGCGAATCAGTACGCGGTCTTCCGGCCACACGTAGCAGCCGGCGCTGCCGTCCACCACCATCATCAGCCGCTCGGGGGTGGCGGGAAACACCGTCACTGGTTCCTGGTCGCTGAACACCAGGGCGCGGGAGGCGAGGGAATGGGGTGCGATCGGGGTGAGCTGCAGCACCGGGCAGTCGGGAGTGATCACCGGTCCGCCGGCGCTGAGGGCATAGGCGGTGGATCCGGTGGGGGTCGAGAGGATGACCCCATCGGCGGAGATGTCCACCGGCACGTGGCGACCGATGGCGATCTCGAAATGGCACATGCTGGTGAGCGGTTCCCGGTGCAGGGCCATCTCGTTGAGACAGAGCACCTCCCAGCGGCGCTGGTCGCCTCGCATCACGCTCACCACCAGCATCGTGCGTTCCTCCACGGTCCAGCGGCCGGTGAGGAGCTGCTCCATCGCCCCATCCAGCTCGCTGAGGTAGGCCTCGGCCAGGAAGCCCAGGTGGCCGGTGTTGACCGTGAGGATCGGTACGCCGATCGGAGCGGTCTGGCGCGCGGCGGAGAGCACGGTGCCGTCGCCCCCCAGCACCACCGCCAGGCTCATGTCCGGGTGAAAGCTCGCCGGCACGCAGGCGCTGAAACCACGGCTGCGCAACTGGTGGTCGGGATTGGCGAAACCCACCATCCCGCCGGAGCTGCTCACCCGCAGCACGCTGGTGCCGGCCGCTTCCAGGCGGCTCTGGATGACATCGGCCGTCTTGACGGCCAGATCCTTGCCGTCGTTGACGATCAGTCCGACGCAGGGCACCGGTCGGAGGCGAGAACCTGTCGAGTTTATGGGGAGCCTTCCTGCCGCGGCCCGATTGCCATCAGAACTGCTCCAGGAAACGCAGGTCGCTGGTGAACAGCCGGCGAATGTCGTCGATGCCGTGGCGCACCATGCAGAACCTCTCCACCCCCAGGCCAGCGGCGAAACCGCTCCAGCGCTCGGAATCCAGCCCCAGGCCCTCCAGCACCGCCGGATCCACCATCCCGCAGCCCATCACCTCCAGCCAGCGCCCCCGCCACTGCACGTCCACCTCCGCCGAAGGCTCGGTGAAGGGAAAGTAGCTGGCCCGGAAGCGCACCGGCAGATCGCCGAAAAACTGCTGCAGAAAGGTGGTGACGGTGCCGCGCAGGTGGCTGAAATCCAGCCCTTCATCGATTGCCAGCACTTCCACCTGGTGGAACACGGGAGAGTGGGTGGCATCCACCGCGTCGCGCCGGTACACCCGCCCCGGCGCCACGATCCGCACCGGCGGAGGGTTGCTCTCCAGATGGCGGATCTGCACCGGCGAAGTATGGGTGCGCAGCAGCCGGTCACCGGGGAGATAGAAGGTGTCCTGCATGTCCCGGGCCGGATGGTGCGGCGGGATGTTCAGGGCCGTGAAGTTGTAGTAGTCGGTTTCCGCCTCAGGCCCCTCTTCAACCCTGTAGCCGAGCCCGGCGAAGATGTCGACGATCTCCTCGATCGTGCGGATCAGCGGGTGGCGGTGCCCCACCGGCACGTAGCGGCTCGGGGCGGTCACATCAAGCCTTTCCCCCGCCAGCTTTTCGGCCATGGCGGCGCCCCGCAGCCCCTCCAGCCGCTGGCCCATCAGCGCCTGCACCTGCTCCTTGAGCACGTTGGCCCGCTGGCCCACCAGGGGCCGTTCGGACGCATCCAGCTTGCCCATGGCGCCCAGCACCGCCGAGAGGCGCCCCTTCTTGCCCAGCAGTCCCACCCGCAGCCCTTCCAGCTCAGCGGTGTCGGCGGCGGAGGCGATCGAGGCCGCCGCTTCGGCTTCAAGAGCGTCGAGCTGGTCAGTGAGCTGCTGCAGGCTGATCGTGGCGCTCACGAATCGGGGGCGGTAACGATCGACTGTACGGAGCGAGCCTGCCTAAGTTGCCGCCTGCGCCCCTGCCCCTGCCGGTCCTGATGTCCAGCCTGCGGATCCTGATCAGCAACGACGACGGGGTGTTCGCCGAGGGGATTCAAACCCTGGCGGCCGAGGCGGTGGGCCGAGGCCATGTGGTCACGGTGGTCTGCCCCGACCAGGAGCGTTCCGCCACCGGCCATGGCCTCACCATGCAGACACCGCTGCGGGCGGAGCGGGCCGACCGGCTCTTCGCCGATGGCGTCACTGCCTGGGCCTGCAGCGGCACCCCCTCCGACTGCGTCAAGCTCGCCCTGGGCCGGCTGCTGAGCGTCCCGCCCGACCTGGTGCTCTCCGGCATCAACCACGGCCCCAACCTGGGCAGCGACGTCTTCTATTCCGGCACGGTTTCGGCGGCGATGGAGGGCACCCTCGAGGGGCTGCCGGCCCTGGCGGTCAGCAGTGCCTGCTTCGACTGGCGCCAGTTCGCTCCGGCCGCCGTGCTCGCTCTCGATGTGGCGGAAGCTGCCCTGGCCGGGTCCTGGCCGGAGGGCCTGCTGCTCAACCTCAACGTGCCGGCACTGCCAATTGAGCGGATCGGTTCCCTGCGCTGGTGCCGCCCGGCGGTGCGCCGCTACCGCGACCAATTCGACCAGCGCACCGACCCCCGCGGGCGCACCTATTACTGGCTGGCCGGTGAGGTGGTTGATGACCTCGAATCCGCCACCGCCGGCCCCCGCGACTGGCCCACGGACGTGGCCCAGATCCATGCCGGCGGCGCCGCCCTCACCCCGCTGCAGCCGGAGTTGTTCTGGCGGGGTGGTCTGGAGGACCTTCCGGTTCAGCTGGGGCGGTGAACGCGCTGCAGCAGCCAGAGGCTGATCCACAGGCCGATCAGGTGGGCGAACAGCACCTGGGTGTTGCTCAGCACCGAGAGCATCTCGAGTGAGGTGATCGGCAGCCCCATCAGGCCGCCGCGGGTGCCGGGCGGTACCGCCAGCTGCGCCCCGAAGAAGCCGGGGACCTGCATGGAGGCCTGCACGAACAGGCTGCCGGCCAGGGCCTGGTAACCAACCGCTGCCAGGGTGAGCCCGGCCAGATCGGCCAGGGCGCCCCGTTTGATCAGGCGGCTGGTTTCGCCGCGGCTGGGGCGGGCGGGGCTGGCCAGGGCTTGGCCGCAGCGCACCACCAGCCAGCTCTGCCAGAGGCACCAGAGCAGCACGAAAAACGACAGGGTGGTCAGCGACAGGCCGGGACCGAGCCCGAGCGAGCGGGCACTGTTGGCCGCCAGGCGGCCGCCGATGTTGTTGAACAACAGCACCCCCACCACCACGACCCCGAGGGCCAACTGGGTCCAGAAGCGGATCCAGCCCACCCGGCGCAGGGCAGCCGAGACCAGCTGAAGATCGAGGCGGTCAACCATCGGGGCGCGGTACCGGGGGGTGGAGCGTCACAAACTTGCCATGGCCAGCAGCGGCGCCGTCCTCCGGCCCGAATCCCCATGGCCGGAACCCCCATGGAAGGATGGTTTCCAAGCCGGGCCCCGTCCGATTCCTTGATTCCCCTGCGCTCCCCCCAGGACGCGATGCGGCCCACCGCCGTCGCCCTGGGCAGTTTCGATGGCCTGCACCAGGGGCACCGCCGGGTGATCGCCGCCATCGCCGCCGCCCCCACCCCAGGGCTGATTCCCACGGTGGTGAGCTTCTGGCCGCATCCGCGCGAGCTGCTCTACGGCGAACCGCGCCTGCGCCTCGATCTCCCCGGCGAGAAGCTGACCCTGCTCGAGCCCTACGGCATCCGCCAGCTGGTGCTGGTGCCCTTCACCCGCGCCCTCTCCCTGCTCAGCCCGGAGGCCTTCGTGGACCAGGTGCTGGTGGGGGAGCTCCAGGCCAGGGAGGTGGCCGTGGGCGAGAACTTCCGTTTCGGCCATGACCGGGCCGGCGATACCGCCAGCCTGCGGGAGATCGGAGGGCGCCATGGCCTGCGGGTGCTGGTCTCCTCGATGCTTTGGGACGGGGCTGAGCGGATCAGCAGCAGCCGCATCCGCCGGGCTCTGGCCGCCGGCGCCATCGACGAGGCCAACCGCCTGCTGGAGCGTCCCTACCGCTTCAGCGGCCGGGTCGTGCGCGGGCGGGGGCTGGGTCGGCAGCTCAGTTGGCCCACTGCCAATCTTCAGGTGGACGGCCGCAAGTTCCTGCCCCAGGAGGGGGTCTATGCCGCCTGGGTGCGCAACCTCGAGCCCGTCGATTCTGGCGAGGTGCTGCTGCCCTGTGGTGCTCCCATGGCGGCAGTGATGAACCTGGGTCCCCAGCCCACGGTGGACCCGCTGGCTAGCTCGGCGGTGGAGGTGCACCTGCTGGACCGTGATCTGGAGCTGGTCGGCCGTGATCTGGAGGTGGAGCCGGTGCAGCTGCTGCGCCGCCAGCAGCGCTTTGCCGGCCTGGAGGAACTCAGCCACCAGATCGGCATGGACGCGGCACTGGCCCGTAGCCTGCTGCTCCCTGGCGTTTCAGGGGGCGTAAGCGTTGCTCAGACCCCAGCCGATGAAGGCGGCGATGCCCCCGAGCAGCAGAATTCCTGAAATCAGCACCAGCATCGGACTGTCGCCACCGCCGAAATCCATGGCCACCCACCTGGAGTCGCCATCACCTTACGCAGGTTCCGCTCCCGTGACTGCCGCCCCGACATCGCCTGAGCCGGCCGTGCTGCGCCTGCTCGATGCCAACCTCGACCGTGCCCGCGAAGGCCTGCGGGTGCTGGAAGACTGGTGCCGCTTCGGCCTCGACCGGCAGGATCTGGTGGCTCGGCTCAAGGACCTGCGCCAGCGCCTGGGCCGCTGCCACCTCCCCGCCTACAAGGCGGCCCGCCACACCGCCAGCGATGGGGGAGCGGGCCTGGCCCATCCAGCCCAGGCCGAGCGACCGCAACCCGCCCAGGTGGTGGCCGCCAATGCCGGCCGTGCCCAGGAGGCCCTGAGGGTGCTGGAGGAGTTCGGCCGCGCCAGTGATCCGCTCCTGGCCGCCGAGGCTGCCGCCATCCGCTACGCCCTCTACGACCTGGAGGTGGATCTGATGCGGGCCTGTGGTGCTGCTGCGGGCCGCCGTGAGCAGCTGCTCCGCTGCCATCTGTATCTGATCACCAGCCCATCGACCCACCTGCTCGAAACCGTGGCCGCGGCCCTTGAGGCGGGGGTGCGCCTGGTCCAGTACCGCGCCAAGGAGGGCGGCGACCTGGGGCGCTGGCAGGAGGCCCGTGCCCTGCGCCAGCTCTGCTCACGCCATGGCGCCCTGTTCATCATCAACGACCGGGTGGATCTGGCCCTGGCGGTGGAGGCCGATGGGGTGCACCTGGGCCAGGGGGATCTGCCCCCCGCCGAGGCGCGCCGCCTGCTGGGCCCGGATCGCCTGATCGGCCGCAGCACCCACCGGATCGAGCAGTTGCGTCAGGCGGTGGCCGATGGCTGCGATTACGTGGGTGTTGGCCCCATCAACGCCACCCCGACCAAGCCCGGCCGTGAACCCGTGGGCCTGGCCTACGTGCGTCAGGCAGCGGCTGAAAGTCCGATTCCTTTCTTCGCGATCGGAGGGATCGATGCCACCACGCTGGCGCCGGTCCAGGCGGCTGGTGGCCGCCGGGTGGCGGTGGTGCGAGCAATCGTCGAGGCGAGCGATCCGGGCGCGGCCAGCCTCGACTTGCTCAAGACCCTGGGGGAGGAGGCATGAGCGTGGAGCACGGGGCCAGCGGCAGCTTCAGGATCCAGCTCAACGGGGAGGCGCGCACCTGCCCGGCGCATCTCCCTCTGCTGGAGGTGTTGCGCCACTTCGGCTACGAACCGCGGCTGGTGGTGGTGGAGTTCAACGGCGACATTCTGCCCCGCACGGCCTGGGCCCAGCAGGCCGTTGGTGAGGACGCCGTACTTGAGGTGGTCACCATCGTGGGGGGTGGTTCCTAGATTCAGCGCACTCGCTTCGGGTGACACCTTTGTCCCCTCGTCCTTTTCCGATCGCTTTCGCCAGGCTGCGCCGGCTTTCCCTGCTGGTCCTGATGCCGCTCATGGCCAGTGGCCTGCTGCTGCTGTCATCGCCGGCTCCCAGCTGGGCCGCCCGCGGTGGGCGCATCGGTGGCGGCAGCTTCCGCTCGGCTCCCTCCATGCCTCGCAGTTACAGCGGCGGTGGCGGCGGCTACCAGGGTGGGTATGGCGGTGGCGGTTACCGCGGTGGCTATGGGGGCGGGATCGGTTTCCCCTTTCTGATCCCCATTTTCGGCTTTGGTGGCGGGGGGCTGTTCGGCTTCCTGATCCTGATGGCGATCGCTGGTTTTCTCGTCAACACCCTGCGCGGTGCGGGCGGCGGCATGACCAGCGGCGGCGGTGGTTCCCTGGCTGCGGCTCCCCGCGCCGATGGACCGGTCACCATCGCCCAGTTACAGGTGGGTCTGCTGGCTTCGGCCCGTGAACTTCAGGATGATCTGCGCCGCCTGGCCGCCACAGCCGACACCACTGGCAGCAGCGGCCTGCAGCGCCTGCTCCAGGAAACCAGCCTGTCCCTGCTGCGCCAGCCCGACCTCTGGGTGTACGCCAACAGCGAACTTGGTCAGGTGCCCTTCGCCAGCGCCGAATCCACCTTCAATCGTCTCTCGATGACTGAGCGCAGCAAGCTGCGCAGTGAGGTCACCTCCAACGTGAGCGGTCGGCGCTTCCAGGACGAAGCCGCCGCCAGTGGCCCCACTGATGCCACCAGCGATTTCATCGCCGTCACCCTGCTGGTGGCCAGCCGGGGCCGCATCCCCATCAAGACCATCAGCAGCGCCGATGATCTGCGCGACGCCCTTGGCGTGATCGGCGCGGTTTCGGTCGGCGATCTGATCGCCCTGGAGGTGATCTGGCAGCCGGAGGGCAAGGGAGAAGTCCTCAGCACCGAGGAGCTGCTGACGGCCTACCCGCAGCTGCAGCACCTCTGAGGGCCAGCAGGATGCGCAGGGCCGCCATGGCGGCCCCGTAGCCGTTGTCGATGTTCACCACACTCAGCCCAGGGGCGCAGCTGGCCAGCATCCCGTTGAGTGCCGCCGCCCCGCCGGCACTCACGCCGTAGCCCACCGACACCGGAACACCGATCACCGGCTGGGGCAGCAGCCCCGCCAGCACGGTGGGCAGGGCGCCTTCCATGCCGGCACAGGCGATCAGCACCTGGGCGCCCCGCAGCCGCGGCAGTTCCTCCAGCAACCGGTGCAGACCGGCCACACCCACATCCACCACCAGTTCGGTGCGCACACCATGGCAGCGCAGGGCCAACTGGGCTTCGTGGGCCACGGGCAGATCACTGGTGCCGCCGCAGAGCACCTGCACCAGCCCCAGGGCCGGATCCGCGCTGGGCAGGACGCCGCTGGTGAGACAGCGGGCCTGGCGGTGGTGACCCAGGTCGGCGGCGATCTGGGGTCGTTCGCGCTGGAGCGATTCCTCGATCGCCGCGGCTTTCTCGGCGGTCACCCGGGTGACCAGGGCGAGTTCGCCGGCCTGGTGCAGGCGCTCGAGGATCACCGTGATCTGATCGACGTCCTTGTTCTCACCCCAGACCGCTTCCAGCATCCCCAGCCGCTCGCGCCGCCCCAGATCAAGCCGCGCCAGGGGCTCGGGCGGGGTCATTGTGGGATCAGCTCACCGCTGAAGAGCAAGGGAAAAGGATGGGAATCGCTGCGGCCGGTTCCGTGGCGCGCCAGCTGATCGAAGCGTTCCTGCACCCGCTCCACCTCGGCGGCGGCGATGCCCTGCCACTGGTGGCGGCTGGCCCAGTGGATCAGCAGCACTCCCTCTTCGCTGGTGGCATCCCAGTAGACCCGCCGCTCGAGGAAGCCGTTCTGCTTCTGCAACCAGGGCTCCCAGCTCTGCCGCTCCGCCCCCAGCCAGGCCTCCCGATCGGCGGCGGGCACCTTCAGGCGCAAGATCTCCACCACCACCTGCGGCTCGGCAACGTCGCCGGCAGCTGTGGAGCTGGTGCTCACGGTGGTTGGGGTCACGGAGGCGCCGGCCGCTGCGACGGTGGTGGGTGTCACACCCAGAAGCATGGTCAACACCAACAGGGCCAGAACCCAGACCCTACCCATTCCCATCTCCTAGCCGCCCCAGCAGCGCCACGGCGTGGCAGGCGATTCCCTCCTCACGTCCAGTGGGACCAAGGGTCTCGTTGGTGGTGGCCTTGATGCCCACCTGGTCGGGATTGAGTCCCATGCGCTGGGAGAGCGCGGCGCGCATGGCGGCGACGTGGGGCCTCAGCTTCGGGCGCTCGGCGACCACTACCGTATCCACGTTCACCACCTGCCAGCCGCGCTCGCGCACCAGGGCCACCACCTGCTCCAGCAGCACCAGGCTGTCGGCACCGCGCCAGCGCTCGTCGTCCGGCGGGAAGTGCTGGCCGATGTCCCCCAGGCTGAGGGCCCCCAGCAGGGCATCCATCAGGGCGTGCACCAGCACGTCGGCGTCGCTGTGGCCATCGAGGCCCAGCCCGGCGGGGTGTTCCAGAGTCTGGCCTCCCAGGATCAGCGGGCGGCCCGGCACCAGCCGGTGGATGTCGTAGCCGTTGCCGATCCGCATCTGCATGGCCCCATCCTGAAGGTTGGCGGCCTCCAGCCCTGCCGCGTTCTGTTGCTCACGCCAGCGGCGGTGCAGGTCGGGGCGCCGCCGCTTCGTGCGCTCCTGTTGCTGCTGGGCCCGCCAGCGGGCGATGGCGCCGTGGTCGCCGCTGCGCAGCACCTGCGGCACCGCCAGGCCCCGGAACTCGGCCGGACGGGTGTAGTGGGGGTGCTCCAGCAACAGGGCACTGTGGCTTTCCTCCAGCAGCGACTCGGCGCTGCCCACCGTGCCCGGCAGCAGCCGCACCACGCCGTTGATCAGCACCATGGCGGCCAGCTCGCCGCCGGTGAGTACGAAATCCCCCAGTGACACCTCCTCGTCAGCGAGGCTGCGGATGCGCTCGTCGAAGCCCTCGTAGTGGCCGCACAGCAGCACGAGTTGGTCGTGCTCCCGGGCCCAGCGCTGCAGGTCGGCCTGACGCAGGGGCTGACCCTGGGGGCTGAGCAGCAGCACCCGGCGCCGCTCCAGCACGGGAATCGACTCGAAGGCCGCGAACACCGGCTCCGGCTTGAGCACCATGCCCGCCCCGCCGCCGTAAGGCTGGTCGTCGACCTTGCGATAGCGATCGTTGGCGTGATCGCGGGGGTTGTGGGTATGCAGTTCGGCGATGCCGGCGTTGAAGGCCCGCCCGATCACCCCGAGGCTGGTGAGCGGCGCAAACGACTCGGGAGCCAGGCTCACCACATCCAGCCGCATCGCGCTCAGCTCTCCGCTGGGGCCGGGCGGCTGACGCGGCGGATCTCCGAGCAGAAACTGGCCTGCTCCGGCTGGCCATCGGCGCCGTTGATGATCACGCTGCGCAGGCGCAGGTTCGGTTTGGTGAACCAGATCCGCTCGCGCTGCTCCTGGCCACCGCTGGCGATCACCAGCTCCAGGCTGCCGTCGGGCCACAGCTGCCAGTGGCCGATGCTGCCCTCGGCGCCCAGCAGGATTCCGCCGGCCTCGAAGTCGAGTTGTCGTGCCTGGCCATCGGGAGCCGTCACCTCCAGCCCCCCCAGGGAGCGGCCCGGTGCGCCCGGGCGCAGGCTCACTCCCAGGTCGCCGCGGTTGCTGTCATGCCAGGCGTCATCGTCCCCGCTGGCGGCCGTGGTGGCCTCCATCCGGCTGCGCAGCACCATCCACTGACCGGCGCAGAGGTCGAGAAAAGCTGGCAGGTCCTCGGGGGGGAAGGCGGGGCGGGTGCCGTTCACGGCGGGTGCGCGCTCTGGCCCTCCATCCTCTCAGTCGCCGCAGCAGGCCGCAGAGGCGGCCTTCAGTCGCCGCGGTAGCCGAGTTCTGCCAGCCGCGCCGGGTTGCGCCGCCAGTTGGGCACCACTTTCACGAACAGCTCCAGGTACACCGGCCCGTCGAACACTTTCTGCATCTGGGCCCTGGCCCCGCTGCCGATCTCCTTGAGCATCTGGCCGCGCTTGCCGATCAGGATTCCCTTCTGGCTGGAGCGCTCCACCAGCACCGTGGCCAGCACGGCGATGCGCTTGCCGTCTTCCACGATCCGTTCCACCTGCACGGCCACGGAGTGGGGCACCTCCTCCCGGGTGAGGGTCAGCACCTGTTCGCGGATCAGCTCGGCCAGCAGCAGTTGCTCGGGTTGATCGCTGACCGCATCCGGCGGATAAAGATGGGGGCCGAGGGGTAGCCGAGCAGCCAGTGCCTCCACCAGCTCAGCGCAGCCCGCACCGGTGCTGGCGCTGCAGGCCAACAATGGCCAGTCGCTGCGGCGCTGACCGGGATCGGCCGGATCGGCGCGCTGATCGGAGAGCACCAGCAGCTCCCGGTAGCTGTCCTCCAGCTCAAGGGCCCTGTCCGGGTCCACCAGATCGCTCTTGTTGAGGGCCACCAGCACCGGCGCACGGCTGAAGCGCAGCAACTCCACGATGAAGGCATCGCCGCGTCCTGCCGGCTCGCTGCCATCCACCAGCAGCAACACCACATCCACGTCGCCGATGGCGGCGCGAGCGGTTTTCACCAGACGCTCCCCCAGCAGGTGATGGGGCTTGTGGATGCCGGGGGTATCGAGCAGCACCAGCTGGGCGCTGGGGGTGGTCAGGATGGCCCGCAGCCGGTTGCGGGTGGTCTGGGCAACGGGGGAGGTGATCGCCACCTTCTCGCCCACCAGGCGGTTGAGCAGGGTCGACTTGCCGACGTTGGGGCGGCCGATCAGGGCCACGAAGCCGGAGCGAAAGCCTTCGGGGCCGTGCTGCGGCAGAGGCAGAGGCAGCCCTGCGCCCAGCTGCTGATCCGGTTCAGTCTCGCTCGGTCCAGGCTTGTCCATAACCTCAACACTGCCAGCCCACCGATCCGTGATGACGGCTTCCACCCCAGCGACCCCCACCTTTCCCCAGGCGATGGAGATCGCGGCGGCCTGGCTGGGCCACTGGGAGAACGGCGAGCTCAGTGATGAGGTGCTGGCGGATCGGGTGGGGGAGCTGGTGGCCAGCCTTGATGGCGCTCGCGGCTTCTTCGTGGTGGCCCTCACCCATGACGCCCCGCTGATGGACCGGCTGCCGGAGGCCCTGGTGCTGAGCCTGCGCCAGGCCGGCGATGGGGTGGTGGATCTCAGTGCCCGCAACCTGGCCATGAGCACGGCAATGGCCCTTCATCACCAGCGAGCCGGTGATGAAGGCCAGCGGGCCGGATCCATGCGCGTGGGCCGCCGTTGCACGGAACTGCTGCGGCTGCTTGAGCCGTTGGCGGTGAAGCGACGGTTGGAGGTGCTGCTGGCCGGCGCCGAGGGATCCGGGGATGATGTGGCCTTCCTCGATCGCTGGGGCTACGACGAGGCCCAGCGCCAGGCCATCCGTGCAGCGGTGCTGGCGGTGGCTGACGCCTGATCCCGTTGCTTCAGCCCCTGGCCTCAGTCGCGGCGACCACCGCCGTTGAGAGCGATGATCAGACGCAGGATGAAGATGAAGAGGTTGATGTAGGTGAGGTACATGCCCAGGGCGCCGGCCAGGTACTGGTCGTCGCTGTAGGTGCGGGGCATGGTGTAGAAGTCGAGGAAGGCGGCTCCCACGAACAGCACGGTGCCGAAGCCGGCGATCAGCAGTTCGAAGCCGCTTCCCCCGAAACCGGGGATGAAGATGCCGCCCACGATCTGGATGACCATGGCGATGATCAGGCCGATGATGCCCAGGCCCACTACACCGGCCAGGGCCTGACCGATGGAGTCGCTCATGCGACGTCCCACCACCGAGGCGATCAGGAAGGTGATGCCAGTGGCCAGGCTGGCGGTGCCGATGGCGCCGACTCCAGCGACGCTGAGGGCGTAGGCCACGATCCCGCTGAGGGTGAAGCCGGTGATCAGGCTGTAGGCCGTGAGGATCGGCAGGGCCGTGCCGTTGTTCCCCTTGCTGGCCGCGTTCTGGGCCACGAAGAAGAGGATGAAGTTGCCGATCAGGGCCACCCAGAACAGGGGCATGAACAGCCCCGGGCTGCTGGCCATCAGGGTCAGGCCCCCCATCACGCCGACGGCGGTGAGCACCATGCCGCCACCCACGTAGGGCAGCGCCTTGTTGACGACGTTGGGACCGACCAGCGCGCCCTGCTGGGCCTCGCGGATCGCTTCCTGGAAATTGCTGCTGGCTGGCATGGGACCAGTGAATTCGGTTCTCACCATCCTGCCAGTGCCGGCGGGGTGGGAGTGTGCGGTTCTCCCCATATCCGCAGGGCACTCATCCCCGCTGGGCCGTCCGGGGAAGTCCGGCCGAGTCGCGGCGGGCGTAGGCCTGCACCATGCGCTGCACCAGAGGATGGCGCACCACATCGGCGGCGGTGAGATGGCAGATCGCCACGCCCTCCACATCGGCCAGGACGCCAGCGGCCTCCACCAGTCCACTGAGCTGGTCGCGCGGCAGATCCGACTGGGTGGGATCCCCGGTGACCACCATGCGGGAGTTCTCCCCCAGCCGGGTGAGCACCATGCGCATCTGGGCGGTGGTGGTGTTCTGGGCCTCGTCGAGGATCACGAAGGCATCGGCCAGGGTGCGGCCGCGCATGTAGGCCAGTGGCGCCACCTCGATCACCCCTTTCTCCAGCAGAGCCGTGGTGCGCTCCGCACCCAGCAGCCCATGCAGGGCGTCGTAGAGCGGTCGCAGGTAGGGGTCGACCTTCTGCTGCAGATCCCCGGGCAGGAAGCCCAGTCGCTCGCCGGCCTCCACCGCGGGCCGGGTGAGGATCAATCGCTCCACCCGCCGCTCCTGGAGCATGCGTACAGCCTGAATCGTGGCCAGAAACGTCTTGCCGGTGCCGGCTGGCCCCAGGGCGAGCGTGAGATCGTGGCGTTCCATCGCCTCGACGTAGGCCTTCTGGCGCACCGTGCGCGCACGCAGCAGCTTGCCGCTCTGGCTGCGGCCCAGCACCTGCTGGGAAAGTTCGCGATGCTCGTTGCTGCGGCCGGTGTCGAGAGCGGTGAGGGCGGTCTGCAGATCCACCGCGCCGATCGCCTGACCCTCCGCCCAGAGGGGCCGCAACAGCTCCACCAGGGCCGAGGCCCGCTCCAATTGCTGGGTCCTGCCCTGGATCACCAGTTGCAGCCCCCGCAACACCAGTGAGGCCCCGGTGAGGGCCTCGAGGTGATGCAGGGTGGCTTCGGCTTCACCGGCCAGGGCAAGGGCGGCTTCCTGGTCGGGAAGATCGAGCGAAAAGCAGGGAAGCGTTTCAGCCCCGGCCATGGGCCGTCCGCTCAGGCATCGGCGCTGACGGCCTCGGTTTCAGACTCGGCGGCAGCAGCAGCTGCGGCAGCTTCAGCAACCTTGGCGGCTTCGGCAGCAGCAGCCTCGGCTGCAGCGGCAGATTCAGCAGCAGCGGCCTTTGCGGCTTCCTTCACTGCTGACTCGCGGGCGGCGGCCTGCTTGGCCTTGCCGACGGTTTCACCGGGACGGATGGTCCTCTCGATCAGGCCGCCCTTCTCGAGCAGCGAGCGGACGGTGTCGGTGGGTTGGGCGCCTTGGCTCAGGCGTGCCCGGATGGCTTCGGCGTCCAGTCGGGTTTCCTTGGTGCGGGGGTTGTAGAAGCCCAGCTCCTCAAGCGGCAGACCGTCCCGCCGGGACGTGCTGTTGGTGGCTACCAGACGGAAACTCGCTTCCCGCTTCTTGCCGAACCGCTTCAGGCGGAGCTTGATCATCGTGGCCTTGCCTTGCTGACTTGGTGAATGGGGTGGACGGAATCTCCGCCTGGCGGTGAGTTTCAGCCGCCAACTAACGACCATACCTTGCCGCCCATCAGAGCTGGCCGAATCCCTTGCGCTTCTTGGCTGGACGACTGGCCTTGCGGGAGCCGTCTCCCCGGCCTGCCGCAGCCGGCATTCCAGGCATCCCCGGCATTCCCGGCATTCCAGGCATGCCACCGCCCATGCCGGGGAACCCTCCGCCCATGCCTGGCATTCCAGGCATGCCGCCGCGGGTCATCTGCTGCATGAAGCCGCGCATCTTCTGGAAGTCGGCGAGCACTTTGTCGACATCGGCGGGGCTGTGGCCGCTGCCCGCCGCGATCCGCCGCCGCCGGGAGGGCTGGGCCGCCAGCAGTTGGGGCTGCTCCCGTTCAGCCGCCGTCATCGAGCCGATCATCGCCTCGATCTTTCTGAGCTGCTCTTCCCCCTGCTTGAGCATGCCGTCGTCGATTTTGTTCATGCCCGGGATCAGCTTCATCAGGCCGCCCAGGGAGCCCATGCGCTTGATCAGGCGCATCTGCTGCAGGAAATCAGAGAAGTCGAACGAGGCTTCCTGCAGTTTCTGCTGCATCCGCTCCACATCGGCCAGCTCCACTTCCTTCGAGGCCTTCTCCACCAGCGTGAGCACGTCGCCCATGCCCAGGATGCGGCTGGCCATCCGCTCGGGGTGAAAGGGCTGCAGCGCCTCCACTTTCTCGCCGGTGCCGATGAACTTGATCGGAGCACCGCTCACCTTGCGGATCGAAAGGGCCGCTCCACCGCGGGAGTCGCCGTCGAGCTTGGTGAGCACCGCCCCGGTGAGGCCCACCTGTTCGTGGAAGGCGCGGGTGAGCTCTGCCGCCTCCTGGCCGATCATCGAATCCACCACCAGCAGCACCTCATCGGGCTGGCAGGCAGCGCGGATGCGCACCATCTCCTCCATCATCGACTCATCGATCTGGAGCCGGCCGGCAGTGTCCACCAGCACCGTGTCGAAGCCCTCCTCCTTCGCCCTGGCGATTCCGGCGGCGGCGATGTCTTCGGGTCTGGCCTCAGCCCCAAGGCTGAACACCTCCACCCCGATCTGCTTCCCCAGCGTCTGCAGCTGGTCGATGGCGGCGGGCCGGTAGACGTCGGCGGCCACCAGCAGCGCCCGCTTCCCCTGCTCCTTGAGATGGAGACCGAGCTTGGCGGTGGCGGTGGTCTTGCCGGCCCCCTGCAGACCCGCCATCAGGATCACCGTGGGGGCCTGATCCGCCACCGCCAGCGGGGCATTCTCGCCGCCCATCACCTCCACCAGGGCCTGATGCACCAGCTGGATGAACTGCTGGTCGGGACTGACGCCACGCACCACCTCGGCGCCCACCGCCTTGGCGCGCACCTCATCGATGAACCCCTTGACCACCTCCAGGCTCACATCGGCCTCGAGCAGGGCACGACGCACCTGCTTGAGGGCCCCCTCCACGTTGGTGTCCGTGATCCGGTCCTGGCCCCTCAGGCTCTTGACCGCATCCTCAAAACGCTGGGAAAGCTCGTCGAACATGGCGTCGTGGAAAGGGTTGGCCCAGGCGGGTGACTCGTTGAACCAGACCCTGACACAGCGGCAGGGGAGTCTGCAGATGAGGGCTTGAGCCCTCAGCGGCGAGTGTGGAAATCAGCCAGTTTCCAGGTGTCGCCATCGCGGGCGAAGACATAGACGTTGCGCAGTTCGAACTCGGTTCGGGGCTTGATCACCTTGTTGCCCGCCCGGAGCTCCTCGCTGTAGTCGAGTTGCGCCTCGGCTTCGATGCGCCGGGGGCTCTGGCTGGTGATCTGGAACGTCTGAATCCTGGCCTGCACCTGTTGCTGCTCCCCCCTGGCCTTCAGTGCTCGGGCCTCGGAGCGCAGGAAGTTCGCCAGAGCCGGGCGGGCGATCTGATCGAGGTTGGCCTGGCTGCTGCGGCCGTCGAGAAGGGCCGATCTGGCCGCTAACCAGCCCTCCAGCAGGCGGCGCACCTCCTCCTGGCTGGGGGTGGCACTGGTGAGAGGGGCTGGGGAGGAGGAGGTGGTGGGCGGCGGCGGGCTTGTGCGGGTGGGGGCCTGGCCGCTGACTGGGGCAGGAGCCGGCGGGGGTGCCGCCGGCCGGGGACGCATCGCCAGCCAGAGGCCGGCGATCAGAGCGGCCCCAGCGGCCAGGGCGATCCCGGCCAGGGCCAGAGGCAGAGGCCGGGCGGGCCGGCTCCGTTGCTCGCTGACCACTGCTTCAGGGGGCGGCTCCAGGGCTGGGGGGCTGAGTCCCTCGCGTCTGTCCGGGCCGCCAGGCTCCAGCTCGGGCATGGCCCAACCCGCCGCAGTCGCCGCGATTGGATCCGCCGCTTTGGTCCCCACCGCCTGGCCGCGAGCCTGACGGCGATCCTGCTGATCCACGAAGGCCTGCACATCGCGGTCGGCGAAGTAGGCCTCGAGATCCGCATCCACCTCGATGTCCCGGTAGCCGGGGAGGACGTCCCGAGCCAGCCAGTCGCGGCAGTAAGCGCAGAGCTGGGCGAGGGGGTCATCGGCCTGTTCCGCTGCCCAGGCCTTGAGCTCGGGCCCCGCTCCGGAGCTGAAATGCTGGACGGCCGGCTCGATCTGGCCGAGCAGCAGATGCAGGCAGGCCAGCAGGGGCTGGATGCCGGGCTGGGCGGAGGCCTCCAGGCGGCTCCGGGCGGCAGCGATGCGTTCGGGCTTGCGCTGGGCGAAGCCCGAGGCGGTGAGGGCGTAGCTGGCCAGGAACTCAGCCGCCGCCGAACCGCCCCGGGCCCAGCGGTCGAAGAGATCCACCTGTTCCTGGACGGTGAGGAAGAGCCGGATCTGCTTGATGAAGGCCTGGAAGTCGTCGCGGGGCAGGCTGGGATCGTCTTCGCCCTCCAGACCTCCGCGTCGCTTCACCAGGCTCTCCAGCAGCTCCAGGCCTTCGGCGCGCTCCTGAGTGGAGGTGAGAGGCCGGCTGACCAGACCCAGCACCCGGAAGGGCAACAGCGCGTGCAGGTCGTTAGAGAGCTGCAGCCGCTGCTCGGGCAGATGGCCCATGCGTTGCAGTTGCTGGAGCCCTCGTTGCAGGAGCTGGGCCGCGGCCTCGTAATGGCGCTGGCCCCGCATCTCCGCGGCTGCGGCGCGGCAGGCCAGGGCCGCCAGCAGACAGAGGTCGGCTTCCCGGCCGCTGCCCAGGGCCGGAGCCTGGGGAGGCTGCAGGCAAGCGATGGTGGCCTCGAAGGCCTCCAGCGGCATCCCCGCCTCCAGCAGCAGCATCAGGCCACCGAGTTCCTTGGATGGCGCCACGTCGAGGCCAGCGGCCACCCCCTCCCCTTCGCTGACCTGCTCGATCTCCATCAGCTGGGCCTCGTAGGCCTGGCGGCGCTGGGGATCGGAGAGCACGTCGGCGCTGGCTTCGAGCAGATCGGCCCGGGCCCGGATCGCATCCAGGGTGAAGCCCTGATCCGGCGCCTTCTCCAGGCGATGCTGAAGGGTGTGCAGCACGTTCTGGGCATCGCTCGCCGGGCTCACGCCGAGCAGACGGAAGTGGTCGATCGGCAGTTCCAACCCCGTCAGCTCGCGGGCCCTTGATCCTGGGCGTTGGGGCGAGTGTAGGCAGCGGCATCGGTTTTGACCTTTCCTGCTCAGGCCTCCCCCTACAGTTGGACCCAACAGCCTCGACTCCCTTTGCCATGACTCAGGAGATCGCCGCCACGCTCCAGAGCGCCGTCGACGGGGCTGCCGCAGCAGCAGCCGGCAGCCACGCCGAACGCCTGGCGGCGCTCTACCCGGCGGGTCCGGCCACCGTGAGCCGTGAGGAGGGCCTCACCCTCTACCGCGACATGACCCTCGGTCGCCGCTTTGAGGACAAGTGTGCCGAGATGTATTACCGGGGCAAGATGTTTGGTTTTGTTCACCTTTACAACGGCCAGGAGGCCGTGTCCACCGGGGTGATCAAGGCGATGCGCGCCCAGCACGACTGGTTCTGCAGCACCTACCGCGACCACGTCCATGCCCTCAGTGCCGGGGTGCCCGCCCGCGAGGTGATGAGTGAGCTGTTCGGCAAGGCCACTGGCTGCAGCAAGGGCCGGGGCGGTTCGATGCACCTGTTTTCGAAGGAGCACCATCTCCTCGGGGGTTATGCCTTCATCGGTGAAGGCATTCCGGTGGCTCTCGGCGCCGCCTTCACCAGCCGCTACAAGCGTGATGCCCTCGGTCAGGCCGACAGTGATGCTGTCACTGCCGCGTTCTTCGGCGATGGCACCTGTAACAACGGTCAGTTCTTCGAGTGCTTGAACATGGCCGCGCTGTGGAAGTTGCCGATCCTGTTTGTCGTCGAGAACAACAAATGGGCGATCGGTATGGCCCACGACCGCGCCACCAGTGATCCGGAGATCTGGCGCAAGGCCGCCTCCTTCGGCATGGCGGGTGAAGAGGTGGACGGCATGGATGTGCTGGCGGTGCGCGCCGCAGCCCAGCGGGCCGTGGAGCGTGCCCGGGCCGGCGAGGGTCCCACCTTGCTGGAGTGCCTCACGTACCGCTTCCGCGGCCATTCCCTGGCCGACCCCGACGAACTGCGCAGCGAAGTGGAGAAGGACTTCTGGGCCAAGCGGGATCCGCTCAAGGCCCTGGCTGCCCATCTCACCAGTCACGGTCTGGCCAGCTCCGAGGACCTCAAGGCGATCGAGAAGGAGATCGACGCCGAGGTGGCCGATGCCGTTGAATTCGCCGTCGCTGCACCCGAGCCCGATCCCAGTGAGCTCACCCGTTACATCTGGGCCGAAGACTGACTTCGGGGCCGATTCAGAGGGGCTGATTCAGAGCTGGTTGGGCAGCCTGCTCGTGAGGCCGCGCAGTTTGCGAAGGGCCTTCAATTCCACCTGCCGCACCCTCTCCCGTGACACCTCGAGCAGGCGCCCGATCTCAGCAAGGGTGTGACGATCATGTCCATCCAGGCCGAAGCGCAAGTCAAGTACCTGCCGTTCCTGCTCGGTGAGGTAACTGAGCCAGCGCTCCAGCTGCTCGTGGTGCATGCCCCGCTCAACCTGGTCGAGCGGTTCGTCGTGGCTGGAGTCGGCGATCAGATCACCAAGGAAACTGCGCCCCTCCTCTCCATTAACCGGAGCATCCAGGCTGGAGGTGGTCAACGACTGGCGCAGCAGCCCATCCAGTTCCTCGATCGGGATCGCCATCGCTTCAGCGATCTCGCTGCGGCTGGGCATGGCCCCGAGTTTGTGGGCCAGCTCCAGAGTGACGCGGCGCACGGCGCTGAGTCGTTCGCTCAGGTGCACCGGCAGACGGATCGTGCGGGACTGGCAGGCGATTGCGCGGGTCATGCTCTGGCGGATCCACCAGAAGGCATAAGTGGAGAATTTGTAGCCGCGGGTGGGATCGAACTTTTCAACGGCCCGCTCCAGGCCCAGCGATCCTTCCTGGATCAGATCGAGAAGCTCCAGTCCCTTGCCCTGGTACTTCTTGGCGACACTGACCACCAGACGCAGGTTGGCCTTCATCATGCGCTCTTTGGCGCGACGACCCACGCGCAGGAGCTGCTTGTGGCGAACGCTGGGGGGATCCTCCACACCCGAATCGATGAGCTGCATCATGGCCTGCACCTGGTTGCCCAGTTCAATCTCCTCAGCTGGAGTGAGCAGGGGCACCCGTCCGATCGTGCCCAGATACCAGCTGATTGGATCGCTCCCCCGCCGCCGCTGCTCGCGGGGCTGAAGGGTGGAGGCTGTCATGAGCCGATCCGGAAAGTCCATTCAATGTCTGATGAACTGAATAGCAAGTGATGTGATTTCCACAACCTTTCAAGGTTGTGCAAGTAAAACGACACAATGAATCCCAGTCAGGACTGTTCCCGGCTGAACATCACTGGCCCAGGGTTGCGGCCAGAGCCTGTGGCGTGACCTGGCCTGGCCCGAGTCGCTCCCGGGCCGCCAGCCCCGCCTGGGCGTGGTTCAGGGCGGCCAAGGCCAGGGTGGAGGCCTCCCCTGGTGAGACCCCGGCCGCCATCGCCACGGCCCCTCGCCCCGCTGCGAATCCAGCCAGTACATCGCCGGCGCCGGCCCGGGCGGCCTCAGGCGCCGCTTCCAGCAGCTGCCAGCGCCTGCCGTCGGGTGCGGCGATCACGCTGCGGGCGCCTTTGAGCAGCAAGGCCGCGCCGCTGCGCGCGGCGGCGGCGGCGGCGGCCTCGAGCGGAGGCTCGCTGGCCAGTTCGGGGAACAGGCGGGCGAATTCACCTCCATGGGGCGTCAGCCAGGTGGCTCCCTGCCTGGCCTGCAGCCAGGCCATTGGCTCGCCGGCGACCCCGGCGGCCAGTTGGTTGAGGCCATCGGCATCGATCACCACCAGACCCGCGAAGACCTGCAAGGCCTCCCAGAGCGCCTGGTTGGCAGGTCGCTCCGCTGAGGCAGCTGGTCCCAGGCCCGGGCCGATCAGCACGGCATCGAAGCGCTCGAGGGCGCCCGGCTGCCCCGGGGGCGGCCCCAGAACCACATGGGGCAGCAGGCTCCAGAGCTGCTGGGCCACCGGCTCGGGCACGGCCGCCCGCAGGCTGCCGCAGCCGCTGGCGCTTGCCCCCAGCAGGCTGAGCAGGGCAGCACCGGGATAGGCGGCGCTGCCGCTCACCACCAGCAGGCGGCCACGGCCGTACTTGGCGGCCTCCGGTGCCGGCCGCGGGGAGGGGGCTCTGGTCTGATCCAGGGCGCTCAGGCCAAGGGGTTGATCCGGCGGCAACTGGTGCAGCAGAGCCGGCGGCAGGCCCAGGTCGAGCCGCACCAGCTGTCCCACCCAGGCCAGGGCACGGTCCTGGACCAGCCCCTGTTTGATCAGGCCCAGACAGTAGGTGCTGCGGGCCCGGGCGGCCCAGCTCCCAAGCAGCCTGCCGCTGTCGGCGCAGAGGCCGGTGGGAGTGTCGATGGCCACCAGCTGATCGGGCCTCAGCCGCGCCCGATCACCCAGCAGGGCCTCGATCGCCTCTCCAGGAGAGCGCCGCTGGCCGATGCCGAACAGACCATCGATCCAGAGGGTGTCCTCGACGGGATCTGGGCTGGAGCTCAGTCGCTCGATCCCCAGCCAGCGGGCGTGGCGCCAATGGGAGTCGGTGAGAGGTTTATGGCGCTCGAAGGGGCTCCAGATCCGGACCGGCACCCCGGCCAGGTGCAGCTCCCGGGCCACCACCAGGGCATCCCCGCCGTTGTGCCCCGGGCCCACCAGCAGCAACACCCCCTGGCGCAGGGCCTCGGGCTCAGCCAGCAGCCGGGCGCTGATGGCCAGGGCGGCTTTCTCCATCAGGGCTTCCACCGGCAGTCCGCTGGCGAACAGCTGCTGCTCCAGTTCCGCCATCTGCTCGGAGCTCACCAGCAGGTGGGCGGCATCCCGGCGGGGCCAGGGGATCGGGGGGCTGCTGCTCAAGGGGGCTCCAGGCGAGGAGATGGCGGGGCGCCCGCCGCCGGGGCCCTGGCCCCATGATGGGAACTTCGTCCTGTCATGTTCCTCCCCCGCTCCGGAGGGTTCCGGTTTTGACCACCACCGCCCCTGCTGCCGGCCCAGGTTCCCCCGGTTGCGTCCATCCCTCTCTTGTTGCTGCCAGCGGCGCCGTCACCGCCGCCGGGGCAGAGGCTCTCGAGCGCTTGAGCGCCTGGCCCGGAGAGCATCGGCTGGCCGTGGGGCTCTCCGGAGGGGTGGACAGCTCCCTGACCGCCGCGCTGCTGGTGGCGGCCGGTTGGCAGGTGGAGGGTCTCACCCTCTGGCTGATGAGCGGCAAGGGGGCCTGCTGCGCTGAGGGCTTGGTGGATGCCGCCGGCCTCTGTGAGCAGCTCGGGGTGCCGCACCATGTGGTCGACAGCCGCGAGCGATTTCAGCAGCAGATCGTCGACTTTCTGGTGGAGGGCTATGGGGGCGGGGTCACCCCACTGCCCTGCTCCCGCTGCAATCGGGAGGTGAAGTTCTCGCCGATGCTGGAGTGGGCTGAAGCTGAACTTGGCATCACTCGCCTCGCCACCGGTCACTACGCCAGGGTCCGTCTGGCCGACCCCAGCGTGCCGGCCGGCCGCCACCAGTTGCTGCGGGGTCTTGATGGCCATAAGGACCAGAGCTATTTCCTCTACGACCTTCCCCAGGAGGTGCTCTCCAGGCTGGTGTTTCCCCTCGGTGAACTCACCAAGGCCGACACCCGCCTCGAGGCTGAGGCCCTCGGCCTGCGCACCGCCCGCAAGCCCGAAAGTCAGGATCTCTGCCTGGCCGACCACCACGGCTCGATGAAGGCCTTTCTCGATGCCTACCTGCCGCCCCGCCAGGGTCAGATCGTTCTGGTCGACGGCACGGTGGTGGGTGACCACGACGGCATCGAGCACTTCACGATCGGCCAGCGCAAGGGCCTCGGGGTGGCCTGGAGCGAGCCCCTGCATGTGGTGCGCCTCGATGGCGCGATGAACAGGGTGGTGGTGGCTCCCCGCTCCGAGGCAGCCCGCAGCAGCTGTGTGGTGGGCGCGATCAACTGGATCTCGATCCCCCCGCCCGAGGCACCCCTCGAGCTGGAGGTGCAGGTGCGCTATCGCAGCGGGCCGGTGGCCGCCCAGCTCATCCCTGTTGAGCCCACGGCCGCCGATGGGGCTGCGGGTCGTCCCCACCGCGCTCGGCTGGACTTCCTCGAGGAGCAATTCTCAATCACCCCGGGCCAGGCAGCGGTTTTCTATGCCGGCGAGGTGGTGCTCGGTGGCGGTCTGATTCAGGGACACCCGAGCGATCCGGTTCACCAGTAGGGATCACTGGCCAGCTCCACCGTCAGCTCACCGCTGCGGCTGGCGGGCACCGTGGCGATGCAGGCTCGCACCACCCTGCCGTTCACCTCGATCTCACAGGCGCCGCAACTGCCCCCCAGGCAGCCGGTGGGAATCCGCAGCCCCGCCTCTGCGGCCGCCTCCAGCCAGTCGGTCCCTGGGGGCACCAAGGTGCGGCGGCCATCGGGCCAGTGCACCTGAACTGGTGGAGCAGCGGAGGTCATTCCCGCTCCAGCAGGGGGGCCAGGTTCACGTGGGTCTCGAAGGCCTCGGCGAGGCGATCGAGCAGTGCCTCCCGCTGCTGGCCGTGGTGGGGTGGCTGCTCCCCCAGGGGAGGCAGGCCGCGGCGGCGGCGCAGCTGGTTCAGCCAGCGCCGCCGCCAGGGGCCCGAGTCGAACACCCCGTGCAGGTAGGTGCCAGCCACCACGGCACCGTTCTCCTCAGCCCGCCACCAGCCAAGGCCTTCGCGCTCGGCGATGGGCCGGCACTGGTCAGGCTCCTGGCACTCACTCTGACCCCGGTGCAACTCGAACCCCTCCAGAGCCAGGCTGCTGCCCGGCGGCCAGAGGGCCGGGGCGCGGACCTGCCGGGTCGCCTTGTCGTGGCCGTAGTGGGTGACAAGGGGCAGCAGAGCGAGCCCGGCATGATCGCCGCTGCCGTTGCCGCCGTTGCCTTCGATCCCGTGGGGGTCCAGCAGCCTCCGGCCCAGCATCTGCAGGCCGCCGCAGAGACCGAAGAGATGGCCGCCGCTGTCCAGATGGCGGCGCAGGTCGGCGGCCAGGCCACTGGTGTTGAGGGCCCCCAGGTCCCGCAGGGTCTGCTTGCTGCCGGGGATCACCACGGCATCGGGGCTGCCGAGCGTCTCGCCGGGGCGAACCCAGCGCAGCCGCACGCTGGGCTCCGCTTCGAGCGGATCGAGATCGGAGAAATTGCTGATCGAGGGCAGGCGCAGCGCCGCGATCTCCAGCTCCGCATCGGGTTTGCGTGCCTTGCGCTCCAGCAGGTCAAGGGAATCCTCGGGAGGGAAGAGTTCATCGAGCCAGGGCATCACCCCCAGCACCGGCAGGCCGGTGTGGCGCTCCAGCCAGAGGCGCCCCTCATCGAAGAGCTCCCGCCGGCCGCGGAAGCGGTTGATCAGAATGCCCCGGATCAGGGGCCGCTCCACCGGGCGCAGCAGGGCCAGGGTGCCCACGATCTGCGCGAAGACTCCCCCCCGCTCGATGTCGGCCACCAGCAGGCAGCGGGCCCGCAGGAACTGGGCCAGACGCAGGTTGGTGAGATCCCGGGCCTGCAGATTCACCTCCACGGGGCTGCCGGCCCCTTCCAGCACCAGACGACCGTTGGGATGGCGGGCCTGCAGATCGCCCAGGCCCTGGCGGATCGCGGCCCAGCCCGGGCGGAACCAGTCGCGGTAGTAGTGCTCGGCGCGGCACACTCCCACGGATCGTCCAAGGTGGATCACCTCGCTCGTGCTGTCGCCCTGGGGCTTGAGCAGCACGGGATTCATCGCCACCGCCGGCTCCAGGCCCGCCGCCCAGGCCTGCAGGGCCTGGCTGTAGGCCATCTCGCCGCCAGCGGCATCCACCCAGGCATTGAGACTCATGTTCTGGCCCTTGAAGGGCAGGGGCGTCTCGCCCCGGCGCAGCAGCACCCGGCAGAGGGCTGCGGCCATCAGCGATTTGCCTGCGCCACTGCTGGTTCCGAGCACCATCAGTGCAGGGTGTTCAAGGCGGTCGGGGCTCACAGGCGCGGCCAGCGACGGCGAAGGCCTTGGCGGATCCGCTCCAGCAGAGCGGCCCTGGGAATCTCCCCGCTCCAGCGGCTGAGCAGTTCCCGGCCCATTGGTGTCAGCCGCACCCGCTCCGTCAGCCCCTGGCCATCCACCTCCCGGCGTAGCACCCCCACCCGGATCAGCCAGATGAAATGGTCTTCGGCCCGGGCACTGGTCAGGGGGACGAAGCTGAGCTGCGCCTGGTCGTCCCGTCGCTGGAGCTCCTCGCTGCTGATCGCCTCGCCGCTGAGCAGCCCGTAGAAGGCCCGCCGGAACGGCAGGCAGCGCAGGGCACTGGCCGCCCGCTCCAGGGAGCGGGGGTCGTTGATGCTCGCATCCATGCCGGCGATTCTCCCGCATGGCACCGGAGGATGGGGGCGGGTCTCTCTCCCGCCGATGCTTCCGTTGCTGCTCGCGTCCGCTTCCCCGGCCCGCCGCCGCCTGCTCGAGCAGGCCGGCATCCCCCATCGGGTGCAGGCCAGTGGGGTGGATGAACAGGGCATCAGCCATACCGACCCGACGCAGCTCGTCCAGCTGCTGGCGCGGGCCAAGGCGACAGCGGTGAGCGATCAGATCCGCGATCGGACCGGCCACCGCGTGATCACCGGCGTGCTGGGTTGCGATTCGGTGCTGGCCTTCGGAGAGGAGGTGTTCGGCAAGCCGGCGGATGCCCCGGAGGCCATCCGCCGCTGGCGGCGGATGGCCGGCGGCTGGGGAGAACTGCATACCGGCCACTGTCTCCTGGCCGGGCCGGCGGCAGCCTCGTGGACAGAACCCGAACGCCTCGCCACCGTGACCACGCGGGTTCGCTTCGCCAGCCTCAGCGACGCCGAGATCGAGGCCTATGTGGCCACGGGTGAGCCCCTGCAGTGCGCCGGTGGGTTTGCCCTCGAGGGACGCGGCGGAAGGCTGGTGGAGCGGATCGAGGGCTGCTTCTCGAACGTGATCGGGCTGAGCCTGCCATTGCTGCGGCGTTGGCTGCAATCGTCCCTTCGCTGAGGCCGCCCGATGCGCCCCGCACGATGGTTCAGCTGCTGGAGAGGCGGTGGTCCTCTGTTGATGACGCGTTGGGTCTGGGGTGTGCTTGTGGCGCTGCTGGTGCTCCTGCCGCAGAGTCCCCTCTGCGCCGCAACCGCCCCGACGCCGGAGTCGAGAGCGAGTCAGGCCGATCGGGCCATGGCAGCCGGCAGCTACGAGGTGGCTCCGGTGCGGATTCTCGGCATTCCCGCCATCGTGGTGGCTTCCCCCCAGCTCCACGGTGAAGGCACAGTCGTGGCGGCACGCCGCCGGGCCGAGCTGATCGAGGGCAATCTCCGCCTCCTCTACGAACCGCGCAGTCTCTGCACGGCTTCGGAACGCTTGTCGGAGGAGCTGCTGGAGGGGTTGGTGCTGCGTGGCCCCCGTCGACAACGCCTCTGCAGCGGCGATCGCTGGGGCCTGCTGGGCCGTAGCCATGATCTGCGGGTGGAGGCGGAGCCTTTGCAGGACGGGGCGGTGATGCTGCAGGCAAGGCTGCCGGGGCGGTCGGTGGCGATTCCCCTGCTAACGGTCACTGCGGCCGATGCCCAGCTCCACGGCCTCTCGACAACTCAGCTCGCGGCCGACTGGCGCGAGGTGCTGGAGCGGCGAGTGCGCCATGCCCGGCGGATCATGCAGCCGGAACAGCTGGAGCTGCGGCTGGGAATCACGCTGGTGGTCCAGCTGATCCTGGCCGCCTCCACAGCCCGATGCCTCTGGCTGTGGAGCCGCAGCCGGCGAGCCCTCCACCGTCATCAGCTGCTGGCCCGAGCCTCAAAGGATCTCCAGGCCAGCAGGGCCAGACGCCTTCAGACCACCAGCCACGTCCTGGTCACCCTGACACTCGTGCAGGTAGTGCTCATGCTGGGCCTTGGGCTGGCAGCGGTGCCGGGCCGGCTGCCGCTGGCCGTGGCGGTGCTGCTGCAGCCGCTGACGATGCTGATCAAGGCCATCCTGGTGGCCGCGGTGGTATGGGTGCTGCGTCAGCTGCTGCATGTGCTGCTGTGGCAGTGGCTGAGCAACCGGTCGGCGCTGCTGGAGCAACGGGCGCGCCGCGAGCAGCGCTATCGGAATCTGCTCCAGGTCGGCCGGCGCCTGATCAACCTTTCGGGGCTCATCGTGCTGGTGGTATGGGTGGTTTCAGGGTTGCCCGGGCTGGGGGCAACACCCGTGGCCACCTGGCTGGCCGGAGGTGCCGTGCTCGGTGCTCTGGCGCTGGTGTTCCAGGGTCTGTTGCGCGACTTCGTGGCCGGCCTCGTGGTGCTGTTCGACGACCACTACGCGGTGGGCGATTACGTGGAGATCGACGGCCTCGGCGGTGATGTGGAGGATGTGGGAGTGCTGGCGACGGTGCTGCGCACCGTCGATCAGCGGGTGGTGGTGTTGCGCAACAGCCGCCTTGAGCTGCTGGTGAATCACACCAAGCTGCGTTCCGGCGTTGAACTCATCCTGCCCCTCGATCCGGCCTGCCCGCGCCTGGATGAGGTGGTGGCCCTCGTGCGGCAGGAATGCCAGGGCTTTGCCGCCGATCCGGTCTGGAAGGACCTCTTGCTGAAAGATCCCATCGTGCGTGGCGTACGCCGGGTCACGCCGTTGGCGGTGGAGCTGAGCATCCTGGTGCTCACTCCAGCCGGTCGGCAGTGGGCGGTGGAGCGGGAACTGCTGGGTCGCCTGGTTCGACGCCTGGAGCGTGAGGGCGTGGCTCTGGCGTCGTCAAAGTCGTCGTCAGTGCTGCCGTGATCGGAACCTGCTGCACTCACCGCTGTGTGTCCGGTCCCGCGGGGATCATCGGAACAGGTTGTTGATCAGGTTGAACAGCACCTGCCCGGAGGGATTGACCACCGCAGCGCCGCCGTCAGACCAGGGTCCAGGCTCGCCGCGGCTGGCCGAGAGTTCCATGTCCGACCAGCGGAACACCGTGGCGTCGCCTCTCCCCTGGGCGGTCACCGGCCAGGTGCCGCTGGCGTCGCGCATCTCCAGCCATCCCTGACGGTCGTAGAAGCTGTAGCGCCGGCCATTGCGGAAATCCACCATGTAGGCCGTGCCCCCCGATGTGCGGCGCTGCTGGAGATCGCATTCGCCATCCAGGATCCGCCGCCCGCGCTGGCTCAGCTGACAGAAGCCGGTGTCCTGGTTCGGCGATTGCCAGCTGCCACGGCCATTGTTTCCCCAGCCGTTGTTTCCCTTGCCGTTGGCTCTAGCCCAGTCGCCGTTTTCGCCGAACAGCTGGCGGCTGAGGCGCTTGCTGATGTTGGTGCGGCTCCAGCCGTCATCCCAGCAGATCTCCCGACGCAGATCGCAGACCTCTCCGCTGCTGAAACGCACATCCCAGGCGTTTGGGCGGCCTGAGATCTGCCGACGCAGGTTCTGCTCGGAGCGTTGCCCGAATTCACGCCGCGTCATCGCCAGCGAGGGACCCTGGCGGTCGTAGCAGATCCTGCTGCCGCGGTCGCAGACGATTCCGTTGCCTGTGAGCTTCAGGCTGTTGCTCTGGGTCCAGCCCGGCTGGGGCACCACAGTGGTGAGCAGGGCCAGCCATCCGGCCGCCAGCGCCAGAGAGGCATGGGGAGGCCTGGATGTGATCAGGGGGTTGGTCGTCATGGGGCAGCGATCAGCGGTCGTCCCGCAACCTATGGGCCATGAGCGCTGAAGGTGCAACCAGAGTCTGTCTGGGGTCGCTTCAGAGGTGACAAGGTTCATGCGCCCAGTGTTGACGGACCTTCTGAGCGTTCAGGCGATCAAACCCCCCCCGCTGTTGAGGTGCGACTGTCAGCGGAACATGGTGTTGAACAGGTCCTGGAGGAAGTTGCCCGTCGGGTTGAAATCGCTGCTCCCCCCCTGCGACCCCTGGTTGGCCCAGCGGCGGTCGCGTGTCACCAGTTGCCGGTCGGCCCAACGGAAGTTCACGTCCCCGTTGCGGTTGCTGATCTGGACTGGCCACAAGCCAGAGGAATCCTGGAGCACGAGCCTTCCTTGACGGTTGTAGAAGCTGTATCGCTGGCCATCAGCAAGCTCGACGTTGTAAGACATGCCGTTGGCTGACTCGCGACGATTCAGCAGGCAAGAGCCTTCGAAAAGGCGACGGTTCCCCTGGCGAAGCTCACAGGAGCTGCTGGCTTGCCCGGGTTGCTGCCAGTTGTTGTCGTTTCCCCAGCCGCTGCTGCCGGATCCGTTGTTGCTCCAGGCGCCCCTGTTGCCGAACAGCTGTGAGGTCAGCGACTTGCTCACGTTCTTGCCACCCTGTCTGTCATCCCAGCAGGTTTGCCGCCGCACGTCGCAGGTTTTCCCATCGCTCAACGTGAACTGGGTGGGCCGTCTGTTGCCCGACAGTTTGGGAATCAGCTCACGCTCGGCGTAGCTGCCGAAAAACTCGCGGGTTAGCGGCACGGAAACGCCCTCGGAGTTGAAGCACCTCTTTGTGGGCAGGTCGCAGACCACGCCTTGGCGCGGAAAGTCGACCGTGCTGCTTTGGGCGGCCACTGGCATCGCCCCGACCAGGGGCAGTAACGCCAGGGGAAGGGCCGCACGGGAAAGGGCGCGGCCGGCGAATGTGCGGATGTTCAAGTGATGACCTCGTCGGTGGTTCAAACGTAGGCACGATCCATTGGCCCAAACATGTCTCGACTGTTTCTGTCCGGCCTGTGGGGATGACAAGGCTGGTCTGGCATGTCTTGCCCATAAAAAAACCCCCACAATCGCGGGGGGATAGCTGTGATGCCGGGGTGAAGCAGCAGCAAAAGATTAGTCCAAATCAGGCATGGCCAGGGTGGGCTCGGCCTGACGGTCGATGCCCTTCTCGAAACCGGCGGCAGCTGCACGGGCGCGACCGGCGTGCCAGAGATGACCGACCAGGAAGAAGAAGGCCAGCACGAACTGAGTGGCGGAGAGCCACTGACGCACGTTCACGAAGTTCACCGAATTGGGCTCGGTGATGATGCCGCCCACGGAATTGAGGGAGGCGTTGGGAGCGTGGGTCATGTATTCAGCCGCACGGCGGACTTGCCAGGGCTGAATATCGTTCTGGAGCTTGTCGAGGCTGAGGCCGTTGGGGCCGCGCAGGGGCTCGAGCCAGGGACCGCGGAAATCCCAGAAGCGCATGGTTTCACCACCGAAGATGATTTCGCCGGTAGGGGAGCGCATCAGGTATTTGCCCAGGCCGGTGGGGCCCATGGCGGACCCGATGTTGGCGCCGAGGCGCTGGTCACGCACCAGGAATGTGAAGCTCTGCGCCTGGGAGGATTCAGCGTTGGTGGGGCCGTAGAACTCCGAGGGATAGGCGGTGTTGTTGAACCAGATGAACGCCGAGGCGATGAAGCTCATGAAGCTGAGAGCGCCAAGGCTGTAGCTCAGATAGGCCTCACCGTTCCAGATGAAGGCGCGACGCACCCAGCCGAAGGGCTTGGTGATCACGTGCCAGATGCCGCCGAAGATACAGATCAGGCCTAGCCAGATGTGGCCTCCGATGATGTCTTCCATCGAGTTGACCCCGATGATCCAGCCTTCGCCACCGAAGGGGGCGCGGAAGAGATACCCGAAGATCACCGCCGGGCTCAGCGTGGGGTTGGTGATGATGCGCACGTCGCCGCCACCGGGGGCCCAGGTGTCGTAGACGCCGCCGAAGAACATGGCCTTGAACACCAGCAGCAGGCAACCCACACCCAGAAGGATGAGGTGGTAGCCGATGATGTTGGTCATCTGGTTCTTGTCGCGCCAGTCCTGGGAGAAGAACGAGGAGTAGTTCTCCAGGATTTCAGGACCGCGCAGGGCGTGGTAGAGGCCGCCGAGGCCAAGCACGGCGGAGCTGATCAGGTGCAGCACACCGACCACGAAGAACGGATAGAGGCTGGTGACCTCGCCGCCGGGGCCGACGCCGTAGCCGAGGGTGGCCACATGCGGGAACAGGATCAGTCCCTGTTCGTACATCGGCTTGTCGAAGCTGAAGTGGCTCACTTCAAACAGCATCATCGCTCCGGCCCAGAAGACCATCAGGCCGGCGTGGGCCACGTGGGCGCCGAGCAGGCGACCGGAGAGATTGATCAGGCGGGCGTTACCCGCCCACCAGGCGTAACCGGTGGAGTCGAGGTCTTTGCCCCCGACGGCCACCATGGACGAATTAAAGGGCGTTTCCACGGGGCAGGACCTCTTCAGGGAAGACGAAGTTTTCATGCGGCTGGTCGGCCGGTGCCATCCAGGCACGCAGACCTTCGTTCAGAAGAATGTTCTTCGTGTAGAAGGTCTCGAATTCAGGGTCCTCGGCGGCGCGGATCTCCTGCGACACGAAGTCGTAGGCACGCAGGTTGAGGGCCAGGCCGATGATGCCGATGCTGCTGGTCCACAGACCCATCACCGGCACGAACAGCATGAAGAAGTGCAGCCAGCGCTTGTTGGAGAAGGCGATCCCGAAGATCTG
>CALRVC020000028.1:0-38074 GCA_943371515.1 Synechococcus sp. UW140
AATCTCCGCCACGGTCTCCCGGTTGGGCGGACTCATCCGCTTGCAGATCTCCGCCCGCAGGGCCTGGTCATAGATCGGTTTCATGGTCGTCGGTTTGGCCCCCTGGTGGATGGGTCAGACCGAGCGGACTTCTTTCCTGACGCAGGGGGCGACGGCGCCGCAGTGCTGCTGACAACCGCTGGCGACAACCCAGAGCGCATTCGCTCAGAAGCGGCGTTCGCCGCCGTCTGTGGCGCCAGCCCCCTGCAGGCCAGTTCCGGTAACAGCAGGCGTCACCGGCTGAATCGGGGTGGCAATCGCCAGGCCAACGCCACCCTGCATCGCATCGCTGTGGTGAGGCTGCGCTGGCATGAGCAGACCAAGGCCTACGCCGAACGCCGCAAAGCAGAAGGGCTCAGCAACAAGGACATCCTGCGCTGCCTCAAACGGTTCATCGCCAGGGAGGTGTTCCATCTGCTGATGGGCAAACCACCCCGCAGAACCGCGGCCACATGAGCGGCCCAACGATCAGCTGCTCAGGCTCCCATCTGATCACCCGACCGCCACCACCAGCGGTCGGGTGATCGGATGGATCAGAGCCGGCCGCTACGGCTCAGAACCGCAGCCAAAAACCTCGCTCAGGGGCTTGACGATCTATAGGAGCATCACTCCCTGGGACGCTGCTATTGCTGCCTCCGCCATGGGGCTCGCTCACACCATCGCTTCCGGTTTCACCCACCGATCGAACTCCTCGGCGCTGATCTCCCCGAGCACCAGGGCCGCTTCCCTGAGACTCAACCGGTGCTCGTGGGCATGTTTGGCGATGGCGCAGGCACGGTCGTAGCCGATCGCAGGTGTGAGGGCGGTGACCAGCATCAGGCTCTGATCCAGCAGATCACTGATGCGGCTTTCGTTGGCCACCAATCCATCGATGCAGAGCTCGCGGAAGCCGGTGCAGGCGCCCGCGAGCAGATCGATACTGTCGAGCACATTGTCAGCGATCAAGGGTTTGAACACGTTGAGCTCGAAATTGCCCTGGCTGGCCGCCATCTGCACGGCCGTGTTGTTGCCCATCACCTGTACCGCCACCATCGTGAGGCTCTCGCACTGGGTGGGATTCACCTTGCCCGGCATGATCGAGGAGCCCGGTTCGTTCTCCGGCAGGATCAGCTCCCCCAGTCCGCAGCGGGGGCCGCTGCCGAGCCAGCGGATGTCGTTGGCGATCTTCAACAGGCTGCCGGCCAGCACCGTGAGCGCGCCATGGGCCGCTGCCAGGGGTTCATGGCCTGCCAGGGCCTGGAACTTATTCGGCGCAGAGGTGAACGGCAGGCCTGTCCGTTCGCTCAACCGCTCCGCCACCTTCTCGCCGAAGCCCGAGGGTGCATTGAGGCCGGTACCCACCGCTGTGCCGCCGATCGCCAACTGGCGTACCTGGGGCTGGGCGTGGCGCAGGCTCTCGAGTCCCAGTTCCAGCTGGGCCACGTAGCCACCAAATTCCTGACCCAGGCTCAGCGGCACAGCGTCCTGCAGATGGGTGCGGCCGATCTTGATGATCCCCGCGAACGCCTCTGCCTTTGTGCGCAGGGCTTCGATCAGCGTCTCCACAGCCGGAACCAGCCGTCGCTCCAGTTCGATCGCCACCGCCACATGCAGCGCTGCCGGGAAGGTGTCGTTGCTCGACTGGCTCAGGTTCACATGGTCGTTCGGGTGGATCGGCCGCTTGCTGCCCAGCAAACCGCCCGCCGCCTCGATCGCCCGGTTGGCGATCACCTCGTTCACATTCATGTTCGTCTGGGTGCCAGACCCCGTCTGCCAGACCTTGAGGGGAAACTCCTCATCCAGGGCCCCGCTCGCCACTTCCTCGGCAGCGGCCACGATCAAAGCTGTCAGCTCCGGCGCGAGCTTTCCTTCGGCCTGGTTCACCTCGGCGCAGGCGGCCTTGAGCTGGCCGAAGGCATGCACGATCGCCAGCGGCATCGCAGCGCCAAAGGGGAAGTTGCTGATCGAGCGCTGAGTCTGGGCGCCCCAGTAGCGGTGGGCGGGCACCTCGACGGCACCGAGGCTGTCCGTTTCGCGGCGGGTGGGGGCATCCGGCTGGATCGTCATCAGCCTGCGGGCACAACTTCGCTGTTCAGCTCATTGAAGCTTCGGGTCGCGCTGGTGTCGGCGCTGCCGGCTGGATTCAGCCCGGTGGCCTTGCTCAGGGCCGCGCTGATCGCCTCGCTGCTCACCTGGCCCTTGCCGTCGAACACCACACGGCCGGCGGCATCGAGCACCACGACCTGGGGAATCAGCCCTTTCCAGTAGTGGGCGGGGTCGCTGGTGCCTTCCTCCGGTCGGTTCTGGAGGCGATCGGTGGTGAGTGGAATGATCTCGACCCTCGAGCCCCACAGCCGCTGCAGCTCCGAGACCACGGGGGCGAACTGCTTGCTGTCGGCACTGTCATCGAGATAGAAGATCAGCACCACTGGACGGTGATCGGCCATGGCCTGGGCCAGGCTGCTCCGGGGCGGCACCAGCGAGCCATTGCCGGCATAGAGCGAATAGATGTTGCCGTCGTAGCTGTTGGTGGTGAGGGCCGCCGCCGCTGGAGATGCCGGGGCCAGCAGCAGCCAGGCGCTGAGGATCAGGCTGAGAAGACCGGCTCTGAGGGGGTGGAAGGGGCCGGCTTGGAAGCCGAGGCGGGCAGGAAGGCGCAACCGAACACCAGATGGGCTTGAGCCATTGTGACTCTCAGGGCCTGCTGATGCCTCGCCCAAGCCCCTGGAGGATCCCCCGTCCCACCAGGCCGATGGCACGACCGATCACCTGGGTGAGCACCACCACGATCAGATCCCCGACGCGCTGCAGCAGGGAGCGCAGCTGCGGTGCCAGGGCATCACGGGCCTCCAGCGCCAGGGTGACGCTCTGCTGGAGCCAACCCAGCTGGCGCAGTTCCTCGTCGCGGGGTTCGGTGAGCAGCAGCGGGCAGATCGTTCCCCCTTGCTCGAGGCGGTAGAGGCGCCGCTGGCTTTCGTAGAGCTGGATCGGCTTCTCGAACCACTCGCTCCAGCGCTGCTGGGCATTGAGCTGGTTGCGCAGGCGCTCCAGGCTGCGGGTGGCGATCAGCTCCTTCACCAGCAGGTAGCGGCGCAGTTCAGGCCAGTCGCCGCAACTGGCGAGCACATCGGCGCTGATGCGCTCGGCGCTGCGGATTACCCAGTTGCTCACCAGGGACTCGAGATAGAGCAGGGCCTGAGGTTCGTCAGGGGCCAGCAGGCGGCCGTCCACCAGCAGCGGCTGGGCGGAGAGCAGGGCCGCCAGCATCGGCTGGCTGGGGGGAAGCTCAGGGTCGTCGAGCTCGAAGCTCCCCTGGCTGGTGAGGGTGTCGGCCACGGGAAGCAGGGACCCCTGCTGGGGCAGTTGCACATAGGGGCCGGCCATCTGGCGCATGGCCTGGCGACGCAGTTCCGGCTGCAGGCCCTGCCAGCGTCCCTGCAGGTCGTCGCCGCGCAGGCGTTCCTGGCGCAGCTGGCGCAACAGCTGATCCAGCTGGGCCAGCAAGGCCAGGAACAGATCGCGCCGCCGCTCAGGGCTCAGTCCTTCCAGGGCGAACAGCTCGGCGCTGCCCTGGCGCAGCAGCGGACCCTGGCTGGCCTGGCTCAGCCGTTGATGGATCGCCTCCCACACCGCCACGGCGGTGCGCTGCCGCAGGGTGATGGCGGTGCTGCCCCCTCTGGGGGGGCGGGGTTCGTCGGCAGGGCTCTTCGGCTCGGGGGGCAGTCCCGTGGCACCCCAGGCCACCGACACCGGCCCCCATAGCCAGATCAGCAGGGTCCGGGCGGAGCGCAATTCCCGCAGCCGCCCCTCCAGGATCAACTGCAGCAGGAGGTTGGCGGGGGGAGGATCCAGCAGGCGGTTGCAGAGTTCCAGCTCCTGATCGATCTGCTGCAGGCCGCTGATCAGCAGCCACTGCCCGAGCCCCATCGTTCCAGCTCCCCAGACGCCGCTCGTCAGGGGATTCACGCTGCAGCTGGTGCCGCCGTCCAGCGCCACCACCCGTCCGCCCTGCAGCAGGGTGGCCACGGCCTCCAGCAAGGCGTCTGGTTCGGGCTCCTGCAGCAGTCCAGCGGCCGGCAGCTGCATGAGCCATTCACTGCTGCAGCCGGGCTGGGCGGGGATCAGCAGGAGCAGGGGCGCCGGTAACCAGCGCTGCTCCAGCCGCTCCAGCTCCAGCAGCAGGTTGCTGGGATGGATCGGGGCCTCCAGGCTCCAGATCACCAGCTGGGGGGCGCTTTCGAGTTCGGAGGGTTCGCCCGCCACCCGGCAGGGGGGGCTCGCCTCCCTGAGCAAGCGGCTCAGGCCCTGACGCAGCAGGGGCTGAGCCAGCAGCAGCACCTGGACACTGGGGGTCCCGGCAGCCCCATGGGCGGCCGCAGGCTCAGTCACGCGCCGTTCCAGTTCATGGACTCAAGGTAACGAGCGCAAGCTGGAAACTCCAGGGTCGGAATCAGATCAGGGCCTGCGGCGGCCGTAGAGCTGAAGGGTGTACGACTCGATGCTGTAGCCAGTGAGATCCTCGATCTGCTGCACCAACTCCTCGGGCAGCACCACGTCGAGGTCCTCGATCTCGCCGCTTTGCAGGCAGGTGAGGTGGCTGTGGGGATCGCTGCGGTAGCCGTAGAGCCGGCCACTGGCACGATCGAGGCACTCGATCACACCAGCGGATTGCAGGGCTTCTAGGTTCTGGTAGACGGAGGTGTGGCCGATGTTGCGGCCCTGGGCATTGAGGCGCTCGAAGATGTCGCGGGCGCTGAGGTGACGCCGATCACTCCAGAGCAGTTCCAGCACCATCCGCCGCTGGCGGCTCAGACGCATGCCCAGGTCACGGCAGCGCCGGAACGCCTGGGCCACCGAGGTGCGCAGGTCGGACGGGGCCGGATCCTGATGCGTGATCTCACCGCCGGCCTGGGCTGGACGTCCGCCGGGTGACGGGGTCGCTCCGGAGCTCACCGGCACGGCTGTGGTGGTGAGGGCGACGGACACGGAGACGACGGCATGATCGGAAGTATTCCTTATGTTAAGGGGCAGGATCGAGCAGCTGGCTTCGACGTCCCTGAGATTCATTCGATCAGCAGTGCGAGGCATCAAGCGGGTCCTGCAACCGCGCGGATCCCACCGCTTGCAGGGCTTCGCCCAGGTCGACACTGCCGTCGTACAGCGCTCGGCCCACGATCACCCCTTCCACCCCCAGTGGGGCCAGGCTGAGCAGGGCCAGCAGGTCGGTGACCGAGCCCACGCCGCCCGAGGCGATCACCGGCACGGAACTGGCGCTGGCCATGGCCCGCAAGGCCTCCAGGTTCGGCCCGGCCAGGGTGCCGTCGGTGGCGATGTCGGTGCTGATGATCGCCGCCACGCCGCTGCCTTCGAAGCTGGCGGCCAGCTCGGTGGCCACGGTGCGGCTCTCCTCGATCCAGCCCCGGGTGGCCACCAGGCCGTTGCGGGCATCGATTCCCACCACGATGCGGCCGGGATGGCGGGTCGCCAGTTCCCGCACCAGCTCCGGCTGCTCGATCGCCACGGTGCCGAGGATGACCCGATCGAGTCCGCAGGCCAGCAGGTCGTCGGCTCGCTCGGCCGTGCGCACACCGCCCCCCAGCTGCACGGGGATCGTGAGGGCGGCGGTGATGGCGCGCACCACGGCATCGTTGACGGGTTGGCCACTGCGGGCGCCATCGAGATCGACGAGATGCAGCCGCTCGGCGCCCTGCTTTTGCCAGGCCAGGGCCTGGGATACGGGGTCATCGCTGAAGCGGGTCACCTGGTCATAGTCGCCCTGATGCAGGCGCACGCAGTGGCCGTCGAGCAGGTCGATGGCGGGGATGATCTGCATGGCGGAGCGGTCGGAGCCGTGGACGTCGCTCATCCTCGCTGGGTGGCGTCCGTGCCATTCGAATGATGGAAGCTGGGTCTTTCGGGACACTGATTCCTGGCGGCTTGCCAGGCACCGCTGGTGATGGTGGTGGCCCTCACGACGCTCTTGCTGCCCCGTTCAATGCGGGCAGCTTTGGGCTCGCCCAGGTCCGCATTTTGGGCGTGCCGGTGCTGGCGGGGGCTCTCGAAGCGTGGTGGGCCTGGATACCGGTCCGAATGCAGCCGACGCACCCGGGTGATTGGGGCAACCTGGAGCTGGCCTGCCGGCTTCAGCAGCCCTGCATCCCGGGGGAACAGATCGGGTGGGCTAGTGGCTATTGCTTGAGCGTTCCTGCATCGGTGCCTTGAAGGCCGTCTGTGAGTTTCCGCTCGCGTTGCCGCAGCCGCTTTGATCTGATGCAGAGCATCAGCCGGCTGCTGATGGCTTCGGTGTTGGTGCTGGGCGTGGAGATCAGCAAGGCAACCCATCACCTCTCATTGTGGGCAGCCTCAACCCATACCTTCATCCCTGTGAGGCTGACGGGCCCAAACTCGTTGGCCAGGGCAACATCAGCCGCATCCTTGCCATAGGCAATCGCGATTCGATTTCCCTTTGGCAGGGCCTGAGTTGGATCAAGAATATACCATCGACCTCCGACAAAGACTTCAAGCCAGGCGTGGAGATCCATTGGTTCAAGCTTGTAAAGATAGCCCACCACCATGCGAGCAGGAATGCTGAGGCTGCGGCACAAAGCAATTCCTAAATGGACAAAGTCACGGCAGACGCCAACCCGTGTGCTGACGGTATCAAGCGCAGATGTTGAGGCGTTGCTGGTGCCATAGCGATACTCAACATTGGCATGAATCCAGGCGCTTATTGCTTCGGCTTGGTCATAAGCAAACTCATGGCCTGAAACAATCGTCCGTGCCAAGTCACTCAGTAAATCGGACTGACAGTAGCGGCTTGGCAACAAAAACGGCAGAGCGTATTCAGGCAACTCGTGCACAGGAACAAATGCTGCTCCTGGCGCGATGTCAATTCGATCAGCGGTTTCGACTGTAACTGTATATTCGATTTGAAAGCAGCCTGGAGCGATCAGAAGGCGCTGGCAGAGATTTCCGTTGATGTCCACGAAATCTGTGGCGACAGTATCCGGCCTGACTTCATTCGCCTCTCGTACAACCCTTTGCCCGGGGCCACTGCGCGGTCGTAGCATCACGATCAGCGAAGAAGGAGCGGATGCCTCAAAGAGAAGTTTACAGCCTGCATTGAGACGCATATCCTTGCCGGTGAGCTGGCTTCTGTGCTGAGATCCTGTTACTTTAGTTCAGTCTCAGGTGTTTGCCATCCTGCTGACTCGGTCATTCCTCAGCGATGGCGATGTCAGGCCAGCGGGCCAGCAGCCCTGCCAGTTCCCGGGGGTTTTGTCCCGAACAGTCAGGCGTGCAATAAATCGATAATCGACCCAGACGTCTTGCTGCACCTGGGGTCTGCGCCGTTGCGAGCGGTGCAGTCGAGGAGGGGAGGACCGTGATGCGGTTCAAGGATGGCGGCGTGTCTATACCTTGGGTTGGAACACCCTCGGGATGCCCACTTGGGCTCCCTAGGCAGGAATCTAGCCGTCGCTTTTGCGGCAGCACTGATCTTCTGCTCAGTGATCCTGTCATGGTCAGTCATGGCAGCGTCAGGTCATTGTTCCTTCAGGGGACCTCGAAACGTCCCCAATCTCACCAGGCAGGCAACGCACGAAGCATTGCAGGCACTTGCTCGCTCCTGGCTGGCAGGGGCGGGTTGGGCAATTTTTTGAGGTGCCCCTTCAGTCCAATCGCACTGAGTACCATGTCCAATCGATTAGATGCACAAGCCAAAGAAGCGGAAGGTCGTCTCGAGTCGGCCTATGGGGAACTGACTGGTGATACCGGACACCAGATTCAGGGCAAGGCAAAGCAGGTGCAGGGATCAGCAATGAATGTGGCAGAAGACCTTAAGGCGGGAGCCAAGTCAGTGGCGAAGAATGTCGCTGATGCGGCGGATCGACTTGCCGACAATCTCAGCTGATCGATTCTTGGACGGCATCCGGGCCGCCGTGATTCCACCATCCTGGCTGGGTGCGTCCATGCCCCTCGCTTTAAAACATCCCCCGCAAAATCATCATGTTGGAAACGATCGTTGTTGTGCTGGTCGTTCTATGGTTGCTTGGCTTGGTTACCTCCACGTCCTTGGGAGGGTTGATTCACTTATTGCTGGTGATTGCTGTAATTATTATCATCTTTCGTCTTCTCAGTGGGAGGAGGGGAATCTGAATCGGTGGAAGGTGATTGGAATCGCCTTGACAGCGGATTCCCGGGTCAAGACGATTCCTGATCTTTGATTGCTTTTTCGTGTGAATAGCCTGTAGGTGACCTATCTGTTGGTGGCCTTATGATCGACAGTATGTGGCTGCTGGAGTTCTGTTGTGGCTCGTCAATAGCTACATGCCAATGGATCATAAGATCAAGATGATTTTGAATATCGTTGTCGTGGGTGCCGTAGTCGTCTGGCTTCTCAACGTTTTCGGATTGATGGACTCGATCCGAGGGGTCAGGGTTGGACGCTGAGTCTTCAGGTATCAATGCCTGGAAGGTGGTCTGTTTTCCTAGGCTACTGCTCTTCAATTCGGCAAGTCAAGAGGTGGTGAGCCATGAGGCGAGACAATCAGTGCTGTGGAAACTGCCGCTTCTGGAAGGTCTGGCATGGGGGCTCCAGTTCTCTCCCATCCCTGGGTAGCTGCCGCCGCTATCCCCCTTCAGAAAAGGTTGCTCTCGACGAGGCTGAGCGCCACGACATCATCACGAGGTGGGCCTACAGACACCCAGCAACCCAGCGGAGCGATTGGTGTGGGGATTGGCGGTATGGCCGTTGAGATCAAGGGGTGATTCCTGTCCCTATACCTGCACGGTTGTACCCAGCCCATAGGGTTCGTGATCGGCAGGATCTGCGATTCCCAGCTTCTGGCGCCAGTCGGCAACGGGACGCTCCCAGCCCTCCTCCCAGCGCACCGCCGCCAGGCAGGAGGCCGTGCGGGCAATGGCCATCGCCTGGGCCAGGGCCGCGCTGAGTTGCTCGAAGTCGAGCTGAACGGCGCGTTGCGTGCTCTGCTGGCGGAAGCAGCTCAGCTGAGCGGCGCTGTTGAGCAGGACGTAGGCGGGGAAGCCGATCTGGTTGGCGGTGATCATCAACACGCCGTTCTCGCCCACGGGCCCCGTGCCGAAACCCGTCACCACGTGGTGAATGTCGTGGGTGGTGGCGATCCGCTGGGTCAGCCAGCGTGCCTCGGTGTCGATCGGCCGGGGCCGGAAGAATTCGGGGTCATAGTTGAGCTCGCGGATCAGCTGGGCGTATCCGCGGCCAAGGCTGCCTTCCGGCATCTGGAACATGCGCTCGATGTCCGGCTGAAGGGGCGGGTAGCGCTGGTCCATCATCTCGGCGCCGCCAGGCACGGCGCGGAAGCGGCGCACGCAGGCGTCCATCTGCGGGCTCTCGAGCATGTTGTCGACGAGATCGGCGACCGAGTGCAGATCGCCGCCGCTGCGGCCAATGGCCGCCAGCAGCTTGAGATTGTTCAGGGAACGCAGCAACTCGGTCCAGCGGGGCATGGTCTGACGGTCGATCCCTGCTGCACAGCATCGCAGCGGCAGCCGCCCCGGCCGCTTGAATGGCGCCCTCTCCGCTGAATGGCCGTGCAGATCCTGGTGATGGGTGGAACCCGTTTCATCGGCAAGCCCCTGGTGGCTCAGTTGCTCGCCGCCGGGCACGAGCTCACCCTTTTCACCCGCGGCCGCCAGCCCCTGCCCGAGGGCGTGGACCATCTCTCGGGCGACCGCAGCGACCCCGCCGCCCTGGAGCCGCTGCGGGGTCGCGCCTTCGATGTGATCATCGACTCAAGCGGCCGCAGTGGAGCCGACAGCCAGGCCGTGGTGGAGCGCACCGGAGCGCCGAGCCACCGCTTCGTGTACGTGAGTTCCGCCGGGGTCTATGCCGACAGCGAGCTCTGGCCCCTGGATGAGGACGCCGCCACCGACCCCGCCAGCCGCCATGCCGGCAAGCTCGACACCGAGACGTGGCTGCGGCAGCAGGCGATTCCCTTCACCAGCTTCCGCCCCACATACATCTACGGACCCGGCAACTACAACCCGGTTGAGAGCTGGTTCTTCGATCGAATCGTCCATGGCCGGCCTGTGCCCCTGCCCGGTGATGGCACCACCATCACCCAACTGGGTCATGTGAGTGATCTGGCCACGGCGATGGCCCGCTGCCTGGATGTGGAGGCTGCGACCAACCGCATCTACAACTGCAGCGGGGCCCAGGGCGTCACCTTCCGGGGCCTGGTGGCCGCGGCGGCGCGGGCCTGCGGTGTCGATCCGGCGGCGGTGGAGATCCGCAGTTTCGATCCCTCTGGGCTCGACAAAAAGGCCCGGAAGGCCTTCCCCCTGCGCCTGGCCCATTTCCTCACCGACATCCACCGGGTGCAGCGCGAGCTGGCCTGGTCGCCTTGCTTCGATCTCGAAGCCGGCCTGGCCGACAGCTTCGGCAACGATTACGCCCTTCGCGGCCCCACCACCCCCGACTTCAGCTCCGACGAGGCCCTCCTGGCCGGCTGAGGCCCACACCCAGGTAGCCCAACCCGGAGCTGAGCGCCAGCAGCAGCGACGGCCAGAACAGCCACCAGCCCAGGCTGCGCAGACCCTTGGCCAGGGGCCAGGCCTGGGGCCAGAGCAGCAGCAGCAGGGCGGCGAACTGGAGCACGGTCTTGGCCTTACCAGCGTTCGAGGCCGGCCCGCCACTGTCCTGGCCGGCCCGCCAGCCGGAGATCAGCAGCTCCCGCGCCAGCAGCAGCCACACCGCCCAGAGAGGCAGAGTCCCCTCCCTGGCCAGCCAGAGCAGGGGAGCGCTGATCAGGATCTTGTCGGTGAGGGGGTCGAGCCGTGCTCCCCAGACCGAGCCACCGCCCGAGCGCCGGGCCAGCCAGCCGTCGGCCCAGTCGCTGAACCCGCCCAGCAGCAGCAAGGCCCAGCCCAGGCCCGCCTGGCCGGCGCCGAGGGCCAACAGGATCGGCAGCCCCAGGAAGGCCCGGACCACGGTGAGGGCGTCGGCCAGGCGGCGAGCCAGGGGCGCGGCGGGCTGCCCGCCATCGGATTCAGGTGCGAAGGGGGTCATCGCGGCCGTGCCTGGGCGTGCCCCCACGCTGGCCTAGAACCCTTGCAGACGCTCTGCACCGATGACCCCCGACACCCCAGGAACCGTACGGGTGGCCGACGCGATGTCCACACCCGTGCTGTCGGTGACACCGACCACGCTGCTGCAGGAGGCGGTGAAGCTGATGAGTGATCACCACATCAGCGGCCTGCCCGTGCTTGACGAGCACGGGGCCCTGATCGGCGAGCTGAGCGAGCAGGACCTGATGGTGCGCGAAAGCGGCTTTGATGCCGGCCCTTACGTGATGCTGCTCGACGCCGTGATCTATCTGCGCAACCCCCTCGACTGGGACAAGCAGGTGCACCAGGTGCTGGGCAACACGGTGGCTGATGTGATGAACCGTCACCCCCATAGCTGCAACGCCGAGGTCTCGCTGGCCGCGGCCGCCAAGCTGCTGCACGATCGCTCCACCCAGCGGCTGTTCGTGCGTGACGGCGAGACCGTGGTGGGGGTGCTCACCCGCGGCGACGTGGTGCGTGCGCTGGCGGCCGAGGGCTGAGGTCCTGCCAGGGAACGATCGCCCCGTCAGCCACCAGCCAGATCTGCTCGCGACGAGCGCAGGGGTGTCCGCCGGTGAGCTGCCCGAAGGACGGCAGCACCAGCCGCCCGCGTTGGGCGTCGTAGCTGAAGCAGGGCAGGCGCAGTCGGTCGCTGCGGTCGCCGATCAGGGCCACTGGGTGCAGGTGGCCGCAGACATGCAGGAGATCGGCGGACCCGGCCGGAGGCTGGTCTTCGGGGCCATGGCTGAGCCAGAGACCCCCCCGGGCGGTGGCTGGCTCCTGGAGCAGGCCCTCGATCCAGCTGCCCCGTTCGTGGTTGCCGCCGATCAGCCGCAGAGGACAGCCCAGCAGCTGGGGCAGGGCCCTGAGTTTCTGGCGCAGCTCGGCAGTGAGGCCGATCCGGCTGTGGATCAGATCGCCCAGCACCACCACTTCCCGCGGGCGCCAGCGGTGGGCCAGGGCCAGCAGAGCGTTGAGCGTGCCCGCATCCCCGTCACTGGGCAGGGCGATGCCGTGGCTCTGGAAGGTCTCGGCCTTGCCCAGATGCAGGTCGGCCAGCAGCAGCAACTCCTGCCGGGGGTCCCAGAGGGCCTTGGCTGCCAGCAGCTCCAGCCGCTGCCCACGCCAGTGGAAGCGGGCCCGCTCAAGGGGTTGATCAGCCATCGCAGTGTCCGCTCAGGCCGTGGCCATCGCCGCCTGGTAGGTGGGCCGGGCGTGGGTGGCCTCGATCGTGGCCTGAACCGCCGGGTAGGGACTCAGATCCAGTTGGGGGAAAAAGACCGGCAGGTAGGCCAGGTGGGCGTTCACGGCGCAGTCGGCCACGCCCCAGGCCTCACCGATCAGGGGGCTCCCTGTGGCCAGGATCTGCTCGAGAGCGGCCATCAGCCGCGGAAACTCCCGCTCCCGGGCCGACTCCACGAACAGGGCCGTGGCCAGGGTGGCGTTGGCGAACAGCACCCACTGCTCGGCCAGGGCCCGTTGCTCGGGGCTGGTGAACTCCTGGCCGTAGCGATCGGCCAGGTAGAGCAGGATCGCGCCGCTCTCGAACAGGCGCAGGGGTCCGCCCATAGGGGCGTGGGCGCTCGTGTCCTCCAGGGCCGGCACCTTGCCGAAGGGATTGAGGGCCAGGAAGGCCTCTTGCCGGTGCTCCCCAGCCTGCATGTCCAGCAGGCGCCAGGTGTAGGGGATCTCCTTCTCCGCCAGATACCAGCGGGGCATCGAGGCCCGCGAACGGGCTCCGCCGTAAAGAGTCAGGGTCATGGGATGGGTGCGGTGTGATTCCTCGCCGCAGAATGGAGCCTCATCAGCAGGAAGCGCCAGTGGCCGACAGCCTGCTCCGACTGGCGCCCCATCTGGTGGGCAGCGCCCGCCGCGGCATCGTCGGCGACAGCCGCTATGCACGCTCCCTGAGAGAGGCGGTGCGGACTGCCTCCCAGGATCCGCGCGGCGGGCCGCTGCTGATCAGCGGCGAACCGGGGCTGGAGAAGGACAACATCGCCGCCCTGATCCACTTCGGCTCCCCCGCTCGGCGGCAGTTGATGGTGCGCCTCGACGGCGCGCTGCTGCGGGGCGACGGCGCCGAGCTCTTCGGTGCCGCCGGCCGTGGCGGTGAGGGCTCCATTCTCGAGAACCACGAGGTGGGCGCCCTGCTGATCGACAAGCTCGATCGGGTCGATCCCCAGTTGCTGCCCGCCCTGCTGGAGCTGGCCAGCAGCGGCCGCTGGCAGACGGCGGATCCAGCCGAACCCCCCCACCACTTCCCCGGCCGGGTGTTCTTCACCACCGAGGCGGTGGTGCCCGGCTTCGAGCGCGTCTGCACGCTGATCCGGGTGCCGCCGTTACGGGTCCGGCGCCAGGACCTGGGCGACTGGCTGCGCTACGACCTGCGTCTCAAGAGCCGGGCCCTGGGGTGGCCTGTGGCGCCGGTGGTGGGCACGGAGCTGATCCGGCGCCTGCAGACCCGTGACTTCCCCGGCAACGTGCGCGAGCTTGAGGATCTGGTGGAGCGGGCCCTGCGCCAGCTGCCGGTTCCGGCCGAAGGCGAGCCGCCGCCGGAGCTTCCGGAAGAGGTCTTCTGGCTCCCCTCCCGTCAGATCCGCCCGCGCTTCGACCTGTGGCGCTGGAAGCCGTCCCTGCGCCTGCGGATGCGCTCACCACGGCTGTGGAACGCCCTGCTCTTCGGCCTGGTGAGCTGGGTGTTCGTGCTGGTGAACCTGTGGCTGTGGCTGGGTCCCCAGGATCGTGCCCACAACGGGGCGCTGAACATGTTCTGGGCCTGGTGGTGGCCCCTGATCCTGCTGAGTTATCCCCTGGTTGGCCGCCTCTGGTGCTCCTTCTGTCCGTTCATGGTCTGGGGTGAAATCAGCCAGCGGCTGGCCGCAGCCCTTGGCTGGCAGCCCTCCCGCTGGCCGAGGGGGGAGACCGACCGCTGGGCCGCGCCGGCGCTGGCCGCCGGCTTCGCCGCGATCCTGCTCTGGGAGGAGCTGGCGGACCTGGAGAACAGCGCCCGCCTGAGCAGTTGCCTGCTGCTGCTGATCACCGCCGGGGCCGTGATCGGTTCCCTGCGCTTCGAGAAGCGCTTCTGGTGCCGCTACCTCTGCCCGGTGGGGGGGATGAACGGCCTGTTCGCCAAGCTCTCGGTCCTGGAGCTGCGCGCCCAGGTGGGCACCTGCAGCGGCAGCTGCAGCACCTACGCCTGCTTCAAGGGCGGTCCCGCCGACGGGGAAGGCCTGGCCACAGCCGGCTGCCCGCTCGGCACCCACCCGGCCCACCTGGAGGACAATCGCAACTGCGTGCTCTGCCTCACCTGCGCCCAGGCCTGCCCGCACCGCTCCGTGCAACTGAGCCTGCGGCCACCAGCTGCCGATCTGCAGCGGGAGATGGCTCCACCCGACGGGGAGATTGGTCTGATCCTGGTGCTCGCCGGCGGCGTCTGTCTGAAGTTCTGGGATCGGCTGCTGGGGGGGCTGCCCCTGGCCCCCGACAGCCTGCAGGAGGGGTCCCTGCTGCCGCGCCTGGCCTTCGCCGCCCTGGCCCTGGCGCTGCCCTCGGCCCTGGCCCTGGTTGCGCTTCGGCTCGGCAGCCGCCTGCGCCTCGGGCTCTATGGCTTGCTGCCCCTGCTCTGGGCGCTGTTGCTGGCGCGGCACCTGCCGGTGGGGATGGCGGAAGCGGGCAGGCTCCTGCCGGTCACCTTCCAGCAGCCGCTGCCCAGCTGGAGCGCCGATCACCACGTGATTGCCTTCTGCCAGAGCCTGGTGCTGCTGCTTGGGGTCGGCGGGTCGCTGGTGCTGCTGCGCCGCCTGCTGTTGAACAGCCGGGCGGCTCTGTGGTGGGGCAGCGCCGCGGCCCTGGCACTGGGGGCGGGGGGGCGCTGGCTGGTGGCGGGTTAGGCGGGCTCGTCAAGGCCGCAGGCTCCGCACTGGCGGCAGGATCCGTCTGGGCCTCACAGCAGCGCGCAGAGCCGTCGGATGTCGGAGCTGCTGTAAAGGCTTCGCGTTGCTCCGGGGGTGAGCACGGCGAAGTTGTGCTCTTTTGTGAGCAGGTTCGCGGCACCGAGGCGGTTGGCGATCTCCACCCGCTCGAGGCCGCGGCTGTTCCGCCAGAGCAGGCAGTCGTGGCGGGTGTTGTTGGTGACGTCAGTCGCCCACACCCCGTTTGGGCCCGCCAACAGCGTGATGATCACCAGGGAAGGCCCGAGGCAGCGGTGGCTCATCGACGACACCCAGCGGTGTCCAGTGTCCAACCAGATGTGTTCCACTTGCTACACCAAAGCTGACGCGCTCCGCCAGGATTGATCAATGCATGGAGAGCCCTGTGACTCGACGACGCCTCCAGCGCCAGCTTCCGGGCGAAACCCTCCACTGGCTTGAGTGCCGCCTGCACGCCCTCGAGAGTCGAGATCGATTTGAAGAGGCCTATGCCCTGCGGATGGAAATGGCCGAGTGGCTGCTGGAGGCCGGCCACGATCAACCCGTAAGCAACCTCACCGTGGCTCGGCTGCTGCGGGATCGAACCGTATTGGTGGATTCCCTTCTCTGCGACCCGACATAATCACGCCAGACGGCCTCCCCTCATGACCATCGCCCTGCTGATTGCCCTGGTGGGCTCCTTGGTGCTGATGAGCTGGATCGTCAAGAAGCTCAGTAAGGCTTGAGCCCGGTCGCAGCAACCCCTCCGGGATTCCCGACCTCAGGCCAGCGAGCGACCCCGCCAGGTCCAGCCCCGGCCGGTGCTGGTTTTCCAGATCGAGACAGGAGCGATCGCCGCGATCACCACACCCCCCAGCCAGGTCAGCCACCAGTAATGCAGGTCGAGCTTGAAGCGCCAGCGGCTCCAAAGCCGTAGCGCCAGTTGCAGGGCCACTCCCACCAGGGCCGCCGTTAGCAGCGACGGCCAAGCCGATGGCTGCTGCATCACCTGCAGCCCTGCCAGCGGCAGCAGCAGCCAGGGGCCGCTGAACAGGGCGAACACCACGACACCACTGGCCAGGGTGAGCATGGGATTGCGGTTCAGGCCCAGATACCAGTTCTTGGTCCAGCCCTCCCAGAGCGCTCTGAAATCGGGGTACATGCGCAGCTCCAGCAGGTCGATGCCGAGCAAGTAACGCAGGCGGAAGCCCCGCTGCTTGATCGCACGCGCAAGGGCCAGATCTTCCACCACCTCCGCCGCCAGGGCACGATGCCCCCCGATGGCCTCGTAGCTGGAGCGTCGGAAGAGCATGAACGGTCCGGCGGCGAAGGCGGTGGGGTCAGCGGGATCGTTGGCGCGGGCGATCGGAAAGCCCAGACCCAGCAGCGCCACCACGATCGGTTGCACCAGCCACTCGGCCAGGCAGCCGCAGCGGATCCGCGGGGCGAGGGTGAGCAGATCGGCCCCGCTGCGGCGGGCCTCGGCCACGGCGCTGGCCAGGGCCGCCGGAGCCACGGTCACATCGGCATCCACGAACAGCAGCCACTCCGTCGGGGCGGCCAGTTCCTGCCCTTGAGAGGGGTGGTGGCTCAGCAGGCGCACGGCTTCGCTGCAGGGCCAGTTCTTGCCACTCCAGCGCTCGCCGGCAGGGCGGGGCCCGCAGCGCAGCACCTGCAGGGGCGGTGATGGGAAGGTGCCGGCCTCGATGAGCGCCTCCAGCCCTTCGGCGGTGCCGTCGCTTGAGTCATCGTCGGCCACAATCAGGCGCCAGCCCAGACCCTGCAGCTCGCTGGCAAGGAGGGCGCCCACGCAGCTCTTGATCCGGGCCGCTTCGTTGTACACAGGCACGATCACGCTGAGGATGTCGCCGCCGCCGGCCTCATCTGCGCCCGTGGAGCCGCCCGTGGGGGTGGTTTCTGCGGCCCCCAGGCGCGGAGCGCGCCCCATGGTGAGCTCCAGCGCCAGCAGCAGCACCAGCAGCCCGAAGGCTGCCAGCCAACCAGCCGCCTGGAGCAGCAGAAGCGTGATCGCCATGGTCATCGGTCCCAGCCCAGGGGCGCTCACTCTCGCCGCTGGGGCCGAGCCGGCCCGGCTCAACCGTCGTCTTCCGCCTTTCTGGCTTCGGCCACCAGTCGCTGCACCCGCTCCAGGACCGACTCGTTGCTCATGCGGTTGTTGAGGCGTTCCACCAGCAGGGGGAAGGCAAAGGGTCCCGGTCGTGGTGTGCGTTCCAGCAGGCGCTGGGCGCGGCTGAGTCGCTCGAGGGCCTGGCGCAGGCGGCCCAGTTCCAGCTGCTCCTCCATCACCTCGCGGCGGGCCTGCTCCAGCAGGCGGTTGCCGGGTTCGTGGCGGCTGAAGACATCGAAGAGTAGGGCGGCGCTGATCTGCAGCTGGCCTGCGCTTTTCTTCTGCCCCGGATAACCGTTCACCACCAGGCCGGCGATCTGGGCGATGGACCGGAAGCGGCGGCGGCAGAGCTCGGAGAGGTTGATCGAGGCCTCCAGGTCCGTTTCGAGTTCCGTCTGATCGAGCAGGACCTCGCTCCACTCCTCGTAGAGCGCTTCGAAGGGATAGCCGCGGGGGGCCAGCAGCTCGAAGCCGTAGTCATTCACCGACACCGTGATCGTGGACGAGCGGATCCGCGTGAGCCGCCCGGCCCAGAGGAAGCCCAGCCCCTCGTGCACGAAGCGTCCCTCGAAGGGGTAAGCGAACAGGTGGCTGCCCTCGCGGCTGCGGGTCACCTCCACCAGGAACTGATCCTCCCGGGGCAGGCGTGATAGGTGGGCCTGCCGGCGCAGCAGTGGCTCCAGAGCACGCAGTTCGGCCGTGTCGAGCCCCTTTTCGTCGGCGCCGGCAGCCGCGGCTTCAGCCGGATCGGTGGCCTGGATCGCACCGGCACAGCGGTGCACTTCCCTTCGCAGGTGAACGCTGAGCAGGTCGGAGAGGGCCATCTGGCCCCCGGCCCAGGCGGGTACCAGGCGGCTCTTGCGGGTGCTGGCCCTCACCAGGGCGGTCATGTCGCGCAGTCGCACGAACTCCAGCTGCCGCCCGGCAAAAAAGAACACATCGCCTGGCTTCAGGCGCGAAACGAAGCCCTCCTCCACATGACCGAGGGTGGCGCCGCGCACCACCTTGACGCTGATCGAGCTGCTGGAGGTGATCGTGCCGATCCCCAGCCGGTGCAGGCGGGCGATGACGGGGTCCTTGACCCGGAACAGAACGGGCGCGCCCGTGGCTGGGACGGCATCAGGGTGCTCCTCCCGCTCCAGCTTGCGGTAGCGGGGGTAGGCGCCGAGGCAGTCGCCGCCGTGCTCCAGGAAGCGCAGGCACCACTGCCAACTGGCCGCATCGAGGTGGCGGTAGCTCCAGCAGCTGCGCACCCGCTCCAGCTCCAGCTGCGGGTCGAAGCCCGGCCCGCAGGCCAGGCTGGTGAGGTGCTGAAGCAGCACATCCAGCGGCGCCGCCGGTGGCCGGCGGGTTTCCACCAGCCCCTCCCCCAGCCCCCGCCGCATCGCCGACACCTCAAGCAGTTCCAGCGCATTGGTGGGCATGAACAGCACCTGGGACGTCCCCCCGGGGGTGTGGGCCGAGCGGCCGGCCCGCTGCAGCAGCCGCGCCAGGTTCTTGGCACTGCCGATCTGCACCACCCGCTCCACCGGCTGGAAGTCGACCCCCAGATCCAGGGCGCTGGTGCAGACCACCCAGCGCACGTCCCCCGCCTTCACCCCCGCCTCGATCGCCTCGCGCTCGGCCCTGTCGATCGAGCCGTGGTGCAGGGCCAGCGCCCCCTCCATCTCCGGGCAGGCGTAGCGGAGGCATTGATGCCAGCGCTCCGACTGATTGCGCGTGTTGGTGAAGATCAGCGTCGAGATGGCTGGATCGAGGGCTGCCACCAGGTCCTCATACATGCGCAGGCCCAGGTGTCCTCCCCAGGGGAAGCCATCGATCGATTCCGGCAGCAGACTGCGGATCTCGGTGTGCCGCCGCAGCCGCGCGCGCACCAGCAGGGGGTCCTCGCCTGCGCCAACGCCCACCGCCGCACGGGCGGCCTCCTTCAGGTTGCCGATGGTGGCGCTGATCGCCCAGGTCCGCAGTCCCGGGCGCTGCCCTCGCAGCCAGCTCAGGGCCAGCTCCGTCTGGCTGCCGCGCTTGCTGCCCATCAGCTCGTGCCATTCATCCAGCACCACCGCCTCGAGGCCCGCAAACAGTTGCGGGGCCGCCCGGTTCGCCAGCAGCACCGAGAGCGATTCCGGTGTGGTGATCAGGATCTGGGGCGGCTGCCGGAGCTGACGGCTGCGTTCGCCGCTGGCGGTGTCGCCGTTGCGGATGCCCAGCGTCAGCGGCCAGCCCATGGCCTCGATCGGCTCGCGGATCGCCAGGGCCAGATCGCGGCTGAGGGCTCGCAAGGGCGTGAGATAGAGCAGCCGCAGGCCGGCACCCGGGTTGGCCAGCATGGCGGCGATCGGCCCCATCACCGCCGCATAGGTTTTGCCGGCGCCGGTGGGCACCTGGATCAGACCGTTCTGTCCGCGCAGGTACGCCGCCCAGCACTGGCGCTGAAAGGGAAGGGGTCGCCAGCCCTTCCGGCGGAACCAGGCCTCGATCGGCTCAAGTGCGGCGCACTGGGAGGCCAAGGCAGAGGGTGCCGTCTCAGGTGGTGAGGATGCCCACCACCACCGCGGCGATGGCCAGGATCACGGCCCCCAGCACCACGCCGGCGGCCACGTTGCCCTTGCGGATCTCGGCGCGGTAGTCGATCGGGGAGAGCTTGTCGAACAGCAACAGGCCGGCATAGATGAGGATGACTCCGACAACGGTCCACCCGACCGTCAGCAGGAGCTGAAGCAGGGGTTTGACCATGGCGGCATCCCAGAGCGCCTTTCAGGCTAAGGACCGGCCCGGATCAGGCTTTGGCCAGGCGGATGTGCGGCGTTGGCCGCTGCTGCTGGGGCTGTTGCCCCTCATCCCCCTGCTGGTGCTGCTGCTCTCATGGCTGGAGCCGCCCCAGCGCAGGCAGATGGCGGTGGCACCGGAGCAGCCGACCACCAGTGATTCCCTGCGTCTGGAGTCAGGCTGGTTCGGCAGTCCATTGATCAAGCTGCGCGCCGAGCTGCCCGTGAACACCTCGATGGGCCTTGGGGTGGAGCTGCTTGATGCCGGCGGGGCCACCGTGCTCGAGCTGGCCAAGGACGGCTGGCGCGAAACCGGCACCTGGTCGGAGGGGGGCGAGACCGGCAGCTGGGACGAGAGCGACAACGGCGTGGTTCTGTCGTTGCGGCCGCCGCGATCGGGGGAGTACCGCCTGCGGCTCACGCTCGAGGATCTGCTCGACACAGCCGGCCGTCCCCTGGAGAGCCCCCTGCTGGTGCGGGTGGAGGTGCGCAACCACAGCGTCAATGCGCCGTTGCTCTGGTTCACCGCCTTGGTGACGCAGCTGATGGCGGGAATCGCCATGAGGGCCACCTACCGCAACTGGCGCCTGCGCAAGGTGCTGCGGGTGGAGGAGAGTCGCGTGCTGCTGCGCTGCCGCCTGGGGGGACCTGGCCTGGTGCGTGTGGAGGTGCGTGCCCGCTACGAACGGCCCAGCAGCGATGCCGGCCCCCTCGCCTCCCAACTCAAGGCGGCGCTGCAGCTGGAGGCGAGCGATGCCCTCGGCCGCTCGTGCCTGAGTTTTCAGTGCAGCCTGCCAGTGACGGCCCACTCCAGCGACGGTGACCACTGGCTGACCGTGGAGGAGGTGCTCCATCTCAAGCTGCGCGAGCGAGCCAGCCTGGGGCTGCGGCTGACGCTGCCTGAAACCATCGCCGATGGCGGCGAGCCCTGGGAGATTGAGTGGTTGCGGCTGGTGCTGGAAGACGGCGTGCTCAGCCCACACCCGGTGGCCGTGTTGACGCTGGAGAGCTGAGATGGCTCCTGAACGCACTTTGATCCTCCTGCTCACCCTCTCGGCGGTGACGGTGGGCACGGTCAGTGCGGTTCGCAGGCCGTTCCTGTTCCAGCTGGGGCAGGAGGGGGTACCGCCTGGATCCACTGGGGTCAGCTACCGCGGCAGCTACCGGGGTGGCTTGTGGATTCCACGCAGTGGTCGCTCCAGCTGGCCTGGATTTCAGGGGCGGGGCCCCGGGACGGCCAAGTAGGCATGCCGCCGTTTTCGGCGCTGCAGGTGCGGGTGCTGCTGGTCACCGCGGCACTCTCCTCCAGCGTGGGACTGGTGCTGGAGCTGATGCTGGTCACCCAGGCCAGCTATCTGCTCGGCGACGCGGCCCTGGCCACGGGGGTGGTGATCGGCACCTTTCTGGCGGCCATGGGGCTGGGGGCCTGGCTGAGCCAGTTCGTGGGCGGCGGCGAGCGGCCCATGCAGCGACTCCTGGGCGCGTTCCTGCTGGTGGAGATCTGCCTCTCGCCGCTCTGTCTGCTGGGCCCGCTGGCGCTGTTCGCTGTGTTCAGCGTCGATGGCCCGCTCTGGCTTGTCCTGGTGGTGGTGACGGTGATGGTGGGGGTGCTGGGGGGCATGGAGGTGCCCCTGCTCACCCGGCTGCTGGAGAGCCAGCAGCACCTGCGCACTGCCCTGGCCCGGGTGCTGGCCCTTGATTACCTCGGCGCCCTGCTGGGCTCCCTGCTCTTTCCGCTGCTGTTGCTGCCCGTCTTCGGCCTGCTGCCCACTGCGGGACTGCTGGCGCTGGTGCCCCTGATCAGCAGTGCGGTGCTGTGCTGGGTGTTCCCGAGTTGCCGTCGCTGGCGCTGGCCGCTCAGCGGTGCCCTGCCCCTGGCCGCCCTGGCTGCCTGGGCGCTGGTGCCCCTCGGCAACCGGATCGAGGACGGCCTCTATGACGATCCGGTGGTGGGGCGGGTTCAGTCGCGCCATCAGCGCATCGTGCTCACCAGCCGTCGCGGTGATCTGCGCCTGTTTCTCGACGGGAACCTGCAGTTCTCCAGCCTGGATGAATACCGCTACCACGAGGCGCTGGTGCATCCTGCCCTGGCGCTGCATGGTCAGCCTGAGCGGGTGCTGCTGCTGGGGGCCGGCGATGGGCTGGCGGCCCGGGAGATCCTGCGCTGGCCGGGGGTGCGCCGGCTCGATCTGGTGGAACTGGATCCGCAGATGCTGCAGCTGGCACGGGCCCATCCCTTCCTGCGCCGCCTGAACCAGGCGAGCCTCGAAGACCCGCGGGTGCAGACGCACGTGGGTGATGCGTTCGAGCTGGTGCGACGCCTGAAGGCCCCCTACGACGTGGTGATCGCTGACTTCCCCGACCCCGAGAGCCCTGCCCTGGCGCGGCTCTACAGCGTCACGTTCTATGGGCGCCTGCTGGAGCGGCTGGCACCCGGCGGCTTGCTGGTGACCCAGGCCTCCACTCCGTTCTTCACGCCGAAGGTGATGGCCTCGATTCAGGCCACCATGGCCGAGCTGAATCTGATCACGCGCCCCTACAGCGTCGATGTGCCCAGTTTCGGGCCGTGGGGGTTCGTGTTGGCCCATCGCCCCGGCCGGAGCCTTCAGCTGGCAACTCCGCCGTTTGAGGGGCGCTGGTTCGATCGCGCCCAGCTGGAGAAGTTGTTTGTGCTGCCCCGGGATCTGCGCCCTCCGGAGGGTGCGGAGGTGCTGCCGAACCGACTGACGCGGCCGGTGCTGGATCGATATCAGCGCCAGCCCCTCTGGCGGCAGGACTGATCCCTCGTCGGGTGGCGATCGATAGGCTGAACTCCTCCGGACGTCAGGCTCCGGGCCGAGGCCATGCCCATGGGCGTCTGGGTTCTGCTGGTGCTGCTGCTGGTGGCGGCGTGGGGCCTGCGCCAGCTGCAGAAGCGACGCCAGCGGTCGGTGGCGAACCTGCCCCAGGAGTCCTTGGAGCGCACCCTCTTCGATCTGCGCACCGGCGACATCGTGCAGACCGACGGCCGCGACTGGATGGTGGAAGACCGCCTGCTCTACGACGAGGAGGGTTTTCAGTGGCTGGAGTATCTCCTGCGCGACGGCGGCGAGGGTCGCTGGCTCAGCGTCTGCGAAGACGACTGGCTGGAGGTGAGCTGGCTGGAGCGGGGGCCGACTGAGCTGGCTCTGGAGCTGGATCGTCAGCCCCTGCCCTTCCCCGCCCAGATCACTTGGGAGGGAGTGACCTATCAGCTCAAGGAGCAGGGCCGCGCTGCGGTGAGCTCCAGTTCCCGGACGATGAACCGGAGGCTGAGCGGCTGCCGCTACGGCGATTACGAGGCCCCTGATGGCCAGGTGTTGTCCCTCGAGCGCTGGGACGGGGGCAGCCCCGGCACCCGCCCACCGGCCCCTGGCTCCGATCCCGGTCTGGCCGAGGCGGAGGTGACCCTCGGCCGCCTGCTGGATCCCGCCTCACTGGTGCTGCTGCCGGGGGATGGGCGCTCGGTGTACAGATAGGCGGCCGTTGTTTATTCCTCTGATTCGCCTGGCCCTTTCAAAACTGCGAACAGGCATGACACTGCTTTGTTCGGACCTTGTTGTCTTTGTGAATGAATCAAAAATAACGGATGGATTGATGTGATGCTGACAACAGCCATCTGTTCAGGCCAAGGTGAGATTGGATAGCCTAGAGATTGCACGGTCAGCCATACCAAGTCGATGCAGGTTACAACTAATTGAATGTCCGAAAAAGAAGGATGTGCCGAAATGAAGGGAGTGGCACGTTTGCCACTGGGTTCTGACTGATCCAGACCCGCTCCGTTAAGGAGGGCAAGGTGATCAGTGGGCAGTCTTGGCTGCTGGCTCCATGGGTGCACGGAGGGTTGAACGGATTGCTTAACCTGAATTCTTTATTCCGACAGCCTTTAGCTGATCAGCACTTGTTCGATACCCCCCAGCCAGGCCTGCGCCATAGCGGCATAGCCTTCTGAGTTGGGATGGAGGCCATCGGAGAGAGATGAACCGATCGCACTGAATTGATCCACGATAGACACCGACAGATTGTCATAGGTATATTTAGGCAGTTCTTCGGTGATAAAGCCATTGTATTCAATGATTTCATCCTGCATCACACTGCTGATAGGATCCTTGCTCCACTGATCAGTGACTTTTGGGATTGTGCCAATGATCACATCAATTTCGAGGTCAGAGTCATGGGCATTCTGATCCATCTGAGCAAGAAAGAATCTCAGTCGTTCGAACGTTGATTCAGCGATTTTATCTTGTTGTTCGCCAAGGCCATCGTTATTTTTGTCACCTGCTGGAGAGGCTCCCAGGTCGCTGCCCACGACCTGATGAATAATATCATTAGTTCCCACCATCAGCAGCACAATGTTGCGAGCGAAAATGGTGTTTGAGAAATAGTTTGAAGAGATCGCAAGATCTAAGTCGCTTAGGAGTCCATTTCGAATCGAGCCAGCACTTGATTCGTTTGACTGAAGTGATACATAGATTTTGCCGGCAAGCGATTCGTCTGTTTTGGCAATACCCCAGCCTGACTTTCCCCAGTGGTTGGGATCGCGGCTGGGGTCGTCATTGCTGATCTGACTGCCTACAAAATCAAACTGAATACCTTCCCTTTTTAGAAGTGTTTGCAGTGGTGTACGGTAGCCGCCAGGCTCTGTTCCAGCCGTGATGGAATCGCCCATAGGCATGATTGTGATCAGTTCAGAACTGCCAGAAAATCGTCGCTGGAGCTGACGGATGCCGCCTGATTGATTAATCAAGGATTTGATGAAGCGTTCCAACTCGGTGGCTGGGACGATGGAGTCGTCAGCATCACGCCAAGTCAGATTGCGGATCAAAGTCTGAAACATGGAATCAGGGCCTACAAGGCTCGGTGAGGAGGGCAACTTGATTTGATCTATCTTAGCCAGCAGTGGTTGAGCGTTTCACGATTCACGAATCCAGCACATCGTGGATCGAATCGCTTGGAGCATTTAGCCGCGGATTGGATACCGCCATCAGAGCCATGGCGCTGCGGAGGCTGTCGGCTTCCACCGCCGGTTTGTCCCGGCGCCAGCGGGCAATGCGCGGGAAGCGCACGGCAAGGCCGCTTTTGTGACGGTTCGAGGGCTGCAGCCCCTCAAAGGCCAGCTCGAACACCTGCAGGGGCTCCACCGCCCGCACCGGCCCAAAACGCTCGGTGGTGTGACGGCGGATCCAGCGGTCGAGCTCTGCGATCTCTGCATCGTCGAGACCCGAGTAGGCCTTGGCGAAAGTCATCAGCTGGGGCTCGCTCTCGTCGGCGTTCGGCTTGCCGAGTGTGTCGCCGACTGTTTTGCCGGCTGCGTAGCCGCTCGTGTCGGCATCCCCCGGCGGATGGCTCCAGAGACCGAAGGTGTAGTCGGTGTAGAGGTTGGCGCGGCGGCCGCTGCCCGCCTGGGCATAGAGCAGCACCGCATCGAGGTGGAGCGGCTCGAGCTTGTGCTTCCACCAGTCGCCTCGGCGACGGCCGGACCGGTAGGGCGACTCCAGCCGCTTGAGCATCAGCCCCTCGGCTCCCACCAGGCGGGCGCGGCTGCGCTGCTGCTCCAGCACCTCCCAGCTGCCGAGGGGCACGGCGGCTGAGCCGCGCAGGCGCCCCCGCTCTGGGTGATCGCCGTGGATCACGGCAGCGCGCAGCTCCTCCAGCCGCTCCAGGCGCTGCCGCAGCGGTTCGTCGCGCCGGTCGGCGCCTTCTGATTCCAGCAGGTCGTAGGCCACGAAGGCCATGGGGCACTGGCGGCGCAGGCTCGCTCCCACGCTCCTGCGCCCCAGCCGCCGCTGCAGGGCGGCGAAGCCCTGGGGCCGCTCCTCGCCGGGATGCCAGACGATCACTTCGCCATCCAGCACCGTGCCCTCCGGCAGGGCTTCCCCCAGGCTCACCAGCTCGGGGAAGCTCTCGTTCACCAGCTCCTCGCCCCGGCTCCAGAGAAAGCTGCTGCCGGAGCGGCGGATCAGCTGGCCGCGGATGCCATCCCACTTCCACTCCGCCCGCCATTGGCTGGGATCCCAGCTCGCCAGCTGGGCCGGATCGAGGGGGCTGGCCAGGAAGAAGGGAAAGGGGCGGCTCGCCGGCACAGCCTCCCCCTCCAGGGCCGGGGCGAGCAGGGCGGTGAAGGATTCGGCGCTGGGCTCAAGGCCCCCCATCAGGCGCTGGGCGATCTCGGCTTCCTCCAGCCCGGCCACCCGTGCCAGGGCCCGGGTCACCAGGCCCGTGGACACCCCCACCCTCAGCCCGCCGGTGAGCAGTTTGTTGAACAGGAAGGCCTGGCCTGCTGGCAGGCAGGCCCAGGTGCTGAGCACGGCCTCGGCCTGGGCACCGGGCTCCAGCGACGCGATCGCCGGCAGCCGCTCCCCCACCCACACCGCCAGGGGCCGCTCGATCGGCTCGGCCTCGGGCAGCTGCAGTTGCGGCAGCAGCAGGGCGATGGTCTCGGCGCTGTCGCCCACCTGGGCGTGGCAGTCGTCGAACAGCCAACCGGGCAGGGCCGAGGCGGCCAGCGCGATCTCCCGCAGCCGCCGGCCGGTGATCAGCCGCTTGCGCCGCTTGCCGAGCAGAAGGGTCACGGCCCAGGCCCCATCGGCAGGATCCACTGCTGCCAGATAGGCCTCAAGAGCCGCCACCCTGGTAGTGGTACCGGGGCTGCGGTCGAGCTGCTCGTAGAGGGCGCAGAAGTCGCGCATGGGCGGGGCGGCGGCTCGAGCGATTCGACCCCCCCACCCTGGCAAGCCCCGCGGCTGATTGCTCCCGCCCTGCGGCTCGCGGGAGGATGGGGGCCAGGCCCCAGCGGCCACCCGGTGCGACAGCCCGATGAAGTTCAAGGACTACTACGAGATCCTCGGTATCGAGCGGGGAGCGAGTGAGGAGGAGATCAAGAAGGCCTACCGGCGCCTGGCCCGCCTGTACCACCCCGACATCTCGAAGGAAGCGGGCGCCGAGGAGCGCTTCAAGCAGATCAGCGAGGCCTACCAGACCCTCTTCGATCCGGAGAAGCGCCAGGCCTATGACGAACTCGGCCGCCATCACCCGGGCGAGGACTTTCAGCCGCCTCCGGACTGGGACACCCGCTTCTGGCAGGGCCAGGCCCACCAGGAGGTGGATCTCTCCGAGCTCTTCGAGCAGATGGGATTCCGCGCCTCCCAGCAGCGGCGCCAGGCCCGGGGCATGGACTTCCCGATCCGAGGTCAGGACGTGGAGGCCGTGGCCCGGCTGACGCTCGAGGAGATCTCACACGGCACCCAGGTGACCCTGGAGCGGCCCGGCGGCAGCGTGCGCATCCGGGTGCCCATGGGCGTGACCGACGGGGAGCGGCTGCGCATTCCGGGGCGCGGCGGCCCCGGCAGCGGTGGTGGCCCCGATGGGGATGTGTATGTGCAGATCCAGGTGCTGCCGCACAAGCTGTTCCGGCCGGTGGGCCATGACCTCTACCTGGAGTTGCCGGTGACCCCCTGGGAGGCGGCCCTCGGCGCTCAGATCGAGCTGCCCAGCCTCGATGGACGCGTGCGGGTGACGGTGAAACCAGGCGCGCAGGCTGGCCAGAAACTGCGGCTGGCCGGTAAGGGGCTGCCGAAGCGGGGCGAGGGAGCCGGCGATCTCTATGGGGTGCTGCAGATCGTGATGCCCACGGAGATCAGCGAACGTGAACAGGAGCTCTATCGTGAGCTGGCGAAGGCGTCATCCTTCCAACCCCGTCCTCAATACACCGGAGGGTCGACCCATGGCTGACGATCTCCTGATCCCCGTGGACTCCGACAGTCTGGTGGAGTCGGCGGAGCTGCTGGCGGCCTCGGGCCTGGCCCACGACGAGCTGGTGGAGCTGGTGGAGTTCGGCCTGTTCGAGATCAGGGAGAGCGCCACGGGCTGGTGTTTCCAGTCCCGGGCGGTCCACCAGGCGCGGCGGATGGTGAAGCTGCGGGATTCCTTCGGGCTCAACCCCCCCGGCATGGCTCTGGCTCTCACTTACCTGGAGAAGATCGAGGCCCTGGAGCATCGTTTGCGGCAGTTGGAATGCCTACTGCCCCGTTGAAGACTGTCAAACCGATGCCAGCCAGTTCCAGCGCAACCTGAGGAACCAGGAATCAGGTGCCGGGACTGGCTGGATCGCCAGAATTCAGATTGGGTAGCGCAGGATTGCCGCCAGGCTGGCCTCACCAGGGATATCTCCCTTGCGCACACCCATCACCTTGGCACCAGTGACCAGGGCCCGGCTGGCGATTTCATCGACAATGCCGTAGCTCTGGGCACTGGGACTGTCGGCGAAGGTAACGGCCCCTTCATCGTCGACGGTGCCGGGGGTCACATCGTCGATGTCGATCAGCAGCAGTTGAACCGCGCCGTAGGTGGCCGCGCGTGCCGCCTGGGCGAGATCGGAAGTGGTCCGACCCTGGTTGGAGCGCAACTTGTACAGCGACTGGATCTCCGCCAATTCATCCCGGAACAGCTCATCGAGGATGGTGCGGGCACTTGCCGCCAGATCGGCATCGCTCTGGACCTCAGGGTTGTGCAGGATTGCGGGACGCGCGAGGTGGGGATACGACTGAATCTCGCGGTAGATCGATTGCATCGGTTCTGTGGCGGCCAGGATCAGTGGGGTTTCCCGGCCCATCAGCAGACCCCGCAGGGCATGGTCGATCTTGCGGGCGTACTGCGCCTGGCGCACCTTCATGCCTTCGGATCCCTGGAGGCGACCGCTGGGCGAGCGGTCCTTGATCGAAGCCTTCCGAGCCGCGCCTGCCACATCCTTCGGCATGCCCTGCAACTTGAGCTCGACGGCCGGGAGGTCGGAGGAGACACCCACCAGCCGCACACTGTTCTGCGCCAGAGCCAGCACGAAGGCGGACTGGGGCACGGTGACCGTTCGCAGCAGGGGCTGGACATGGAAGCGGTCGCTGACCTCCACAGCTGGCTTGAGGTGGTTGGGCAGGCGGAAGCTGCGCAGGCCTTCCGGCGAAACGAAGACGGCGAGGCTGTTGGCCTGGACCTCCCAGAAGTCATCGTCGTCGATGAGGTCGTGGAGCAGCTCCTCAATGGCCAGGACCTCGCGCTTGTCGTGGTCAGCGAGTTGCTCCAGGGCCTCCCCAGCAAGGTTTTTCAGGGCGATGCGATCGGCCTGGGCCTCCTGGGTCAGCGGCGTGGTCGGCAGGACCAGGCTGACCCGTGCCGGGCCGTGATTGAGCATCAGCGCTTCGATCTCTGCGCGGGTGGGGATGTCAACGTGCAGCATGAAGGGGTAGCGCCAGGAAGTTGTTTAATCAAAACAACCCTAGGACAGCGGGCCCCAGAACAAGCTTGGACCAGCCTGTAAGATGCTGAAACTACTGCTTTGTTGGCCACGATGCAGGTGATCTTTTGCTGATAGAAGCACCTTGATCATCATCTGCTCAGGACTACTCATCTGTAAGCCATACAAACTTTGACGTCCACCGTTGAGCTTTCCGCTGACCAGCGCCTGTTGCCCAGAAGTGAGCAATGAGCAATGAGAAATTAGCAGTGAGCAATGTTTCAGGCATGAAGACCAGACCTTCGGCTTGGCGAAGACCTGAGACTCTCGGCGTCAACCAACGGACTGAGCAGCCCCAGATCCGTCAACGCACCAGAATCGCCAGCATGTCTCGGTCCCATCGGGCCTCCCACCGCCTGCAGTCCCCCGGCGATGCCCCCGCCACGTGGGTGCAGTGGCCGTTGGAGTCGTTGCCGCTGCCGGGCAGCGCCGGCCCCCGGGACGTGCAGTCCCACTCGGCGGAATCGTTCCCTCCGGGGCGAAGGCCGGGTTGTGGAAATGGGGATGGTGGCGGTCGACCAGCTCGATCAGCACCGGCACCCGCGCCGTGGCGTGCGCATCGAGTGAATCGGCCAGGTTGCGCTTCACCGTGATCGGGCTCACCGGCTGGAAACGGGAGCGGTCCAACCCCTCCATCACCGTGCCCTGGGTGAACCGGCGCGAGAGATACAGGCTCGCGGAGTGGGCCTTGCTGGGCGGCCAGACGATGGCTTCCACCCGCTGATCGACCGCGGCCGGCTTGCCGGGGGCGCTGTAGTCATTGGCCAGGATCTGGTCCAGGCAGACAATGTCGCCGTTCTGGGCGATGTTCACCCAGCGCTTGACGCCAGCAGGGATCGGCAGAGTCCCGCCATACCACTTGTGCAGCACGTCGGTGACCTGAGGCAGCCCCAGGGGTGAGCCGATGGTGACAAAGAGATCCACCGTTAACTCAGCGCCCAGCTCCATCAGCGCCTGATACGTGACCATGCTCCCCTGGCTGTGGCCGATCACCACGAACGGGCCGCCGCCTGTGGTTGCCCGGTCCTTCACCGTCTGCACCATGCGCTCGCGCTTGTTCAGGGCGGCCGGCCCCTGAACACCCGGCGCGGCTACTGATCTGTGCTGCTGGGAGCACGGCTCGATCCGGCTTCCTGAGCCAGGGCCCACCAGCGCTCCACCACTTCCGGGCTGCCGTACCAGCAGGGCCCGAAGGCGCCGCCATGGGCCACGCCGGGCAGCACCAGCTGGGTGGAGCCCTCCAGCAATGCCGAGGCCACCGGCACCAGACCGTCGCCACGGTCGTGGGCATCGCCGGTGCTGTTGCGGTAGGCCGTCGGCGCCAGGCGCCGGGCCATGGGGCTGGCGTTCTCCAGATCCAGATCCCCCGCCACCGAGAGGTACCTCACCCGATCGGCGAAGGGCGATCCCGGCAGGCGCCGCTGCACCATCTGGCGCAGCACTGTGGCCTTGAGCGCCGTGTGGGGACTGCCCAGCATCACCAGCGTGTCAGCCAGGGCCTTGCCGTCGTAGCTGCGGCCCTGGAACAGGGCGTCATCCAGGTAGAGCCGCAGCATGATTCCCCCGGAGCTGTGGCCGATCAGCGTCACCCTGCCGCTGGGGGACTGCCGGGCCAGCTCGGCCGCAGTTGCCGCGACCCGATCCAGGATCCGCGCCCAGGCGAAGGCGAAGACAGTGAGCACCCATTCGGCTTTGCCCACGGCCACCAGCCGCACCGGTTGGCCGCTCAGCTGCTGGAGCCGGGCGACCATCGGGGCATAGGCCTCCGGGCTGATCAGGAAGCCACCGAGGATCACGATCGGTTGCCGGGGCATGGGCATCGGTTGGTATCGCCTGGGAAATGGTCTCCCACCATGGCCTGGTCTGATCGATGCCCTCGTCAGGACAGCCGCTGGCCGGTTCACCCTGGGGCCAGCTTCAATGGGCAGATGTGTCGGGTCGAGGCAGCGCTCGACCTGCTCCCTGCGCTCCTCTGAAGCCATGGCCGGCAAGCGCACCCTCAGCGCCGGAAACCTGGAGACCCTCGGGGCGGCAGCCCTCGCCGAGCTGCTGATGGAGCTGAGCAGTGGCAACGCCGTGATCCAGCGGCGCCTGCGCCTGGCCCTGGCCGCCGCTGAGGGGGCCAGCGAAGCAGCCCAGGAAGTGCGTAAGCGCCTCGCGGCCATTGCCCGCTCCACCACCTACGTGGATTCCCGCAAACGCAAGGCCCTGGTGGCGGAGCTGGAGGCCCAGTGCCAGGCGATCACCGGGCCGATCGCCAAGGCGGATCCACCGTTGGCCTTTGATCTGCTGGTGCGGTTTCTGCAGCTGGCCGATGGGGTGATGGATCGCTGCTCCGACAGCACCGGCACCGTGATCGGAGTGTTCCGGCAGGCGGTCACCGACCTGGGGCCGATCGCCACCGCGGCCCAGATGGAGCCTGAAACACTGGCAGAGCAGGTGGCCGACCTGCTGGCCGGCGACGGTTACGGCCAGTTCGATCAGCTGATTCCAGCGATGGCCGAGACCCTGGGCGAGCAGGGGCTGCGGCTGCTGGAGCAGGACTGCCGCGACCGCGGCGCCCGTGATGGCCATGCCGCCCTGCTGCAGATCGCCGAGCACAGCGGTGATGTCGAGGCTTATCTGGCTCAGTTCAACGCCAGCCAGCTCAGCTGGCCGAACACCGCCGCCGACGTGGCACGTCACCTGCTGGCAGCGGGCCGGCCGGAGCAGGCCCTGGCCGTGCTGGATGGCGCCGCCAAGGGCGCGAACACCTGGCATTCCCCCGAGTGGGACGATGCCCGCATCGCTGCCATGGAAGCACTCGGCCGGGGGACAGAAGCCCAGCAGCTGCGCTGGCACAGCTTCAGCAAAACCCTGTCGATCCCCCACCTGCGCGAGTACCTCAAGCGGCTTGAGGCCTTCGAGGATGCGGAGGCCGAGGAGCGGGCTTTCCTGCTGGTGGAAGGGCACGCACTGCCGCTGCTGGCTCTGCAGTTTCTGGTGGCCTGGCCCGCCCTGCCCCGGGCTGCCCGCTATGTGATCGAGCATGGGGCGGAGTGGGACGGGGAGGCCTACGAGATCTGCAGCCCCGCCGCCGAACGTCTCAGCGCCGACCAACCACTGGCTGCCACGGTGTTGCTGCGGGCGATGGTGGTGTTCGCCCTGTCGAGTGGTCGGACCAAGCGCTATCGCTACGCCGCCGAACACCTGCGCACCTGCGAGCAGCTTTCAGCCAGAATTGACCAATGGCAAGGGGTTGAGAGCCACGAGAGTTTCACGGGTCGTTTGCGGGAGGCCTTCGCGACGACGTGGAGCTTCTGGCAACTGCTGGAGAGGTAGAAGCCAGACTATGGCCAGATGAATCAGCTCCCACCATTCCCCCTCACCTGGGCCCCGGGCCTTGCAGAGGTCCTTGCCGTGTTCTCGGTGATGCAGCGTCAACCACTCCTGACTGCGCCCCGGCTGCTGCTGCGGCACCGATTGGTGCCCCGATTGGTGGGCCTGGTGCTCGGAGTTGGCGTGATCAGTCCGGCGCCTTCGTTGATGGCCGCCGCCGCCGGTCCGCCGCCGCCGCCGAGACTGGTGACCACGGCCAAGGTGTCGGCGGCGCTGCCCAGGCTGGACGCCTTTGCCACGCAGATCCTGCGGCAGACAGGGGTGCCGGGCATGGCCATCGCGGTGGTCCACGACGACCGGGTGGTGTTCCTCAAGGGCTACGGGCTGCAGGAGGTGGGCAAGGCCGGGGCAGTGGATCCCGACACCGTCTTTCAGCTGGCCTCACTCTCGAAACCGATCGCCAGCACAGTGGTGGCAGCCCTGGTGGGGGATGGGCGGGTGCGCTGGGATGATCCGGTGATCGGTGATCTCCCCGGCTTTCGCCTCGGTCCGGCCGCCATCGCCGAGGAGGTGAGCCTGCGGGATCTGCTTTCGCACCGCAGTGGCCTGCCCGACCATGCCGGCGACCTGCTGGAGGACATCGGCTTTGATCGCGCCACTATCTTCCAGCGACTGGGAGTGCTGTCACTGGGGAATCGCTTCAGGGCCGTCTTCAACTACACCAACTTCGGCTTCACTGCCGGCGCCATCGCGGCGGCGAACGCCAGCGGCCAGGGCTGGGAGGAGCTCTCCAGGGAACGGCTCTATCGCCCGCTGGGCATGGGCCGCACCAGCTCCAGCTACGCCGATCTGATCGATGTCTCCAACCGCGCCGTCCTGCATGTGCTGGAGACCCCGAAGGGAGTGGCCAGCCGCCGCTGGGTGGCCCGTTACCAGCGGGACCCTGATGCCCAGTCGCCTGCAGGTGGGGTGAGTTCCACAGCGCGCGACCTGTCCCAGTGGCTGCGGCTGCAGCTGGCGGGAGGGCGCCTGGGAGCCGCGGCCGGCGGCCGTCAGATCGTGGCCCCAGCCGCCCTGGCCGACACCCACCGCCCGCTCATCGCCAGCGCACCCTCGCGGGATCCAGCCGTGTACCGCACCGGCTTCTACGGCCTGGGCTGGAACGTGAACAGCACCGACCAGGGCGCCGTGCAGCTCAGCCACTCAGGTGGCTTTGAGCTCGGTGCCGCCACGGCGGTGTATCTGCTGCCAGGCGAATCGCTCGGCATCGTGGTGCTCACCAACGGCCAACCGATCGGGGTGCCTGAAACGGTGGCGCTGAGTTTCCTGGATCTGGCCCGCTTCGGCAGGGTCGAGCTCGACTACCTCAAACCCATGGGTGGAATCTTCGCCCAGATCGCCCGGCAGGAGTATCCGCGGGTGCCCCAGCCAGCGAACCCCGGCCCGGCGCGGCCGTTGGCGGCCTATAGCGGCACCTACAGCAATGCCTTCGTGGGAGTGATCGCCGTGAAGCCCCAGGGCAGTGGCCTTGTACTGGAGCTTGGACCCCAGCGCAGGGCCTACCCCCTCACCCACGTCAGCGGTGACACCTTTCGCTACCAACCCAGCGGCGAGAACGCCGCGGGACCGAGCGCCGTCGCCTTCAGCGTCGGCGGCGATGGCCCTGCCAGCCGCGTCCAGATCGACAACCTGAACCTCGATGGCCAGGGCGTGTTCCAACGCCAGAATCCTCCGGTCGCCCCATGAATGGAGGCTGGGTCGTCACACGGTCTGGGCTGGCCGGCGGTTGAGAGCCACGGCCCCTGCCGCGAGGGCTGCCAGGCCGAGCGCCCCACTGGCGGCCAGGAACACCAGGGTCTGCAGGGCCAGCAGGAACAGCCCCAGCGCCGAGGCGGCCTTGATCTGGATTCTGGCCTTGATCAGGCAGGTGAGCAGGAGCAGCACCGTGGCCTGCAGCCCGGCGATCCTGGCGGCAGTGAGGGGGCAGAAGGGGCTGGGCAGCAGCATGGGGAGGTGTTTTGCGTCGATTCTGGCGAGGCGGTTGATCCACTGCGCCAGCAGCTGGTGTGAGCAACGGTGGCCTTTCGGCAGCGACTTCGAGACTTCTGATGGACTCAGACCACGCCTGATCGATACCCATCACGAACGCCTCCCTCACTCCACATCAAGGTCCGGCCACAGCTGGCTGCGACCAGCGAGATGGAACTCCCTTTGGACAGCTTCCGATTCTGGCTGTTCCGGCAGCAGACTCCGATCGGCTGCTTCCCACACATGGGCGTGATTCTGCTCACCGTTCTCACCGTGCTGCTGGGGTATGGCCTGGGGAAAGGCGTTCCGCGGTTGGTGCAGCGCTCAGGCACCCTGGCGCGCCGTTCCCGGGGCACCCAGCTGGCCTATGGGAGTCTGCTGCTCCTGCCCTGGCTTGTAGGGATCGCCCTGGTGTTGCAGTTGCCCCTGCGGCCTGACCTGCTGCTACCGGCGATCGGCTACGCGGCGGGCATGTGGCGGGGTCGAGGGAAGGCGGGTCTCTAGACGGCGACGAGGTCCGGTGTCCCTAGGTCTTCGGGCTGAACATGGGGCCGAGATCCTCCAGCGCCGAGTGCTGCTGCAGCTGCCGGCGCATCGCATCGAGGCTGCCCAGCGGCTTCCCGGGCACCGCTGATTGGTTGCTTGGCAGCACACCACTGGCCTCGAGCTCTTCTGTGAAGCCAAAGCGCTGTGTGTTGTCCAGGCGATCAGGGAAGATCACCCCATCGAGATGGTCACATTCATGCTGGACCACGCGGGCGTGAAATCCATCCACGGATCGCTCGATCGGCTGTCCCTCACCATCGAAGCCTCGGTAGTGAATCGCCCGCCAGCGGGAAACCTGGCCTCGGAGCCCCGGCACACTGAGGCAGCCTTCCCAGCCTGAATCCCGTGCGTCGCCGATCGGGGTGATCTCCGGGTTGATCAGCACCGTTTCAGGGATCGGGGGCGCCTCTGGATAGCGCGGGTTGTGGGTGATGCCAAAGATCACTACCCGCAGCGGTACGGCGATCTGCGGAGCGGCCAGGCCCGCCCCATCGCGAGCAGCCATCGTGTCCCGGAGATCCGTGATCAAGGCGAGCAGGTCGGATGTCCCGAACCCGGTAACGGGTTGAGACAGCTGCCGGAGGCGTGGATCACCGAGCCGCAGGACGGTACGTACTGCCATCGGTGGCCCTCCAGTCTGGAATCATCAATCCTCATCGTCGCTGGCGCCAACCGGGATCAGCCGGATCTGCTTCTTGCCAATCTTGATCTCGAACTCATCACCCGGCTTGAGATCGATTAAGGCGGTGTAAGCCTTGCCGACCAGCAGGTTGCCGTAGATCCTGGTCGCGGGCGCAGGAGTGGATCACGCCAGATCGTTAGCGGCGGCCACCAGGAATGGATCCGGAATCAGCAGCGGATCGAGTCGATGCTCTCGTGCGATGACGGTCCCAGGCCAGGGTGATTCAACCAGGCACCTTCCCGACTCCAAACCGCCCCCGACTGGCCCGTGCTTCGGCATCGCCAGGTTCAGGCTCACCGCCCCGCTCACTGTTGCCACTGGCTGCGCCAGTGGCAGAGGGTCTGGGTCATGATCCCGGTGGAGCGGGCGATCCCGGCCACGCTTTCCCGGTTGGGAGGATTCATGCGCCGGCGGAATTGTTCGCGCACAGCGTTGTCGTAGGTCAGTTTCATGGTCGTCGGTTTGGCCCCCAGCTGGATGGGTCAGACCGAGTGGACTTCTTTGCTGACCGTGGGGGGCATGGAACACATCCCCAACGGGGGGCCGAATTGGCCAAGCGAATGTAGCCATGTCGATCCTTGGATTGATCGTCCAAGCTCTCGATCGCCGGTCTCGCTCTCAGGGTAGAGGTATTTATGCTTATCGCGGCCGATCGCCCCTCGTTGCCCGCGATCGAGCAGTGTGGAACGGCTCCTCGGGATGAATTCCATGGCCGATGCTCCCTATCTTGTTGCACTGGCACTGGTGGAATTTGCAGGCAAGCGGGCGTTGCCGCTCACTGGTAAATCCCAGTCAGCAGCAGCTGCCGACGCCACTGATCCCGGCGATGATGGCCGCACCCTGGCGTTGGAACTGCTGCTTCGCCTCTGGCAGCGCAGCGAGGAGGGCCCTCTGAAACGGACTGCCGGGGACCCCAGTTTGCTGCTGGTGGAACTTCCGATGGATGTGATGAGCAAACAACTGCCACTGCTCAAGGCGAACTGGGTTTCCGGTGGTGATACGGAAGCGTTTCTTGGCAGCCTTCAGGGCCTGGCGATCAGGGCCTGGCGCATCACGATCGCCAAATATGAACCGGTCAGTTTCTTCGCCTGGCCCTGATCGCCTGCTATCTTGCACCCTCACCACCGCTATTTGGGGACAATCGGCAAACCTGTTCGCTTTGCCACTATTCTTGCTTGGCGTGATCGGCAATGTGATCATCACTGATGTAATTCCTGATGCTGGAAACCTGTCACTACTGCAACACCAGTGGCCAGATGGTGATCCTGTCTCCCTTGCGAGGTGGGCAACCCTCCGCTCCTCAGGGTGCTGCGGTTGCGGTGAAGGTCTTTGAGGGTCATGGATACACCCTGGTTGACGAGAAGGGCCTAGGCATTGGCTGGGTCCAACTTCTTTATGTTCTTCGTGTGATGCTGGGCCTATGCCGAGCGATTAACGGGGTCTGGCACTCTGACCCGACCCACCTACTGGCAGGAGATGCGCAGTAAGTAGCTTGTCGTCCAAGATGACGTGGCGAGAAGCAGTGGTGATCTGGGCTTCATCGTCGGCTGTTGTCGTCGTCACCACCGACTGGAACAGGTCTGTATGTCCCTGAACCCTGGTGAAAAGGACCTTCAACTGATCAAGGGACATGGTTCGCTGCCTTGGGTCCCCTGGCGCAGGGCCGACACCGACACATCCTGATCCACCTGGGCCAGGCGCTCCATGACCAACTTCATATCCAGGGCCGTGAGCTCGCCATCGTTGCCCCATTTCATGCAGGTGCGCCCCAGGCAGCTGCTGATGCTGACGCTGATGGTCATGTCGGATTCTTCCAAGGCGGACCCCCTTGCTTTCGTTGGCTTCAGTCTCGGGGAACAGGCAACGCTGTGATGCACCCACAAGGGGGCAATCACTGTTCATCGACGATGAGACAGGCGGGACCTCACGACTGCATGGGCGGGTCTCAGGACGCGACAGCAGGTTGCACTGATGTCGCCGGCATCTCGGTGCGGAGTGCCATCCGGAATGACCAGGGTGAGCTTCAGCACCAGAGCAAGCCGCAGCAACCGCTCACAGCAAAGGCCATAGGGCCGGAGCAACGCCTGGATCGCCTTAAGCAGCAGCTCGCTCCAATTGCGCTGCCGCCCTCCTGACCCCCCAGGGCTGACTGAAAGTTGTCTTATCCCGTCTCTGCGGCGCTGATTCCGACCCAGCCGAGCATTCGGCTGATGTCATGGGCCACGGCCATCAGACCAGCACGGACTGAGCGAAAGCCGTTGCAGCGCAAGAGGTTCAGGGCCAAGGTCC
>CALRVC020000029.1:0-37226 GCA_943371515.1 Synechococcus sp. UW140
CTTCTGCCTCTCGGCTTCCGGCGGCTCGCGGTGGTCTCCCAACCGCTTTGGAAACTTACAACACCGGCGGCAGGCTCTCGCCCCCTCTTCAGTTGCAAGCCCTGCAGCGCTCACCTTCCGGCTCACGCGCAGTCCAAAAACATACCACACAAGAAGCCAGGCTCAGGGCTCAACCCCGAAGAAGCGCTTCAGCCCAGGGCATGAAGCGCTCGAGCGCCTCCGGGCTGCTGGCGGCCAACACCGGGAAATCAGTGTGGCCATGGTCGTCGCCAGGCCTCAGGTGCTCGGGGCTGCGCACCAGCCAGCGCAGGGGACACTGCAATTCACTCAGCACCAGCCAGGCTGCAGCCAGATCCCAGATCTTGGGGGTGGCCTCCAGCGCCATCACGGTCTGGCCCATGGCCACGCTCACCAGGTTGAGGCTGGCGACCCCGAGCAGGCGGATCTTGCCGGGGAAGCGCCGATCAGGCAGCTTCTGCAGCACCCCGATCGAACGACTGCAGAGCGAAGCACACCCGGCCGCCTGGGCCTCATCGCCCGGGGGGTTCAAGGATTTGCCATTGCGCCAGGCGCCCACTCCACGCACCGCGATGATTCTCTGGCGCAGGGGAGGCACATCCAGCACCGCCAGCACGGGGATACCGCCCTCGAAGCGGGCAAGGGAAATCGCCCAGTAGGGAATCCCGGCGGCGAAGTTGGTGGTGCCATCAAGGGGATCGACCACCCAGTAGGCGTCGGTGGAGGGCACCAGCTTGCGGCCCTCCTCACTGAGAACCCCCTCACCGGGATAGAGCAGCTCCAGCCCCTGCACCAGGGTTTCGTCGCTCCAGCGGTCACAGGCGGTGATCAGACTGCCGTCTGCTTTGGCTTCCGAGGCCATGTGGCCGAAATCCTTGCGTTGCCGCTCGGCAACGGCATCAAGCAGATCCGTGAGCCGCAGAGCCTCGGGTGGAATGGCGGTGAAGGTGGCAGTCATCCGAGTTCGGTGGTCAGGACCTGGGTCAGCTGCCTGGTGGTTTCGTCGCGGAAGCGGTGAACATTGAGGGCGACCAGCACCCGCAGGGCCGCCAGGGCGATCAGCGCGGCCGTGCCCAGGACCAGGGCATAAGGAAGAAAAGGACCCTGGCCGGGGATGATGGCACGACCCAGATCCAGCAATCCGCCTCCGATCAGTTTGGCCGTGGCGCGGGAGAAGGCCTGGGCCAGGCCCCACACACCCACGAAGGTGCCAGCCGCTTCAGGCAGGGTGAGATCGAGCATCAGGCACAGGGTGCTGTTGGTGCCGATGCCGGAGGCCAGCCCGAAGAGCAGCAGCACCCCTTGAAGCAAGGGGACCTCACCCACCAATCCGCTCAGGATCAGCAGGAGCATCGAGGCAAGGATCAGCTGACAGCCAAGCCTGGCCGTGGCGTACTTACCCAGCCTGGGCACGATCCACCAACCCGCCAGCACCAGGCCGAGCAGGGTGCCGACCCCCCAGAAGGCATTCAGCGAGGCGGTGGCAGCAATCGGCATGGCGAACACGTCGGCGCCATAGCTCTCCAGGATCGGGTCCTGGATGAACAGGGCCAGGGTGAAGAGCACCACGAACAGGAAGAAAACCGCCACCTGCCGGGTGGAGGTGATCAGACGCCAGGCCTGGGGCATGGTGATCGCATCGTCGCGGGCTGGGCTGGTGCAGCCACCGACGGTCTTGGTGGTAGCCGGTAGGGCGGGCTCGACGCCCCAGGTGGCCAGCAGGGTGAGGCCCATCACCGCCAGGGCGGCCCGCACCATGAACCGGGAGAGCACAGCCTCCAGCACCAGCGGGTCGGTGACGCCATCGAGCCCCTTGAGGCTGCGGGAGATCACCACCGCTCCCACCACGATCCCCACGGTGAGCATGCACCAGATGATTCCCACCGCCCGGGGTCGCTCCCGCTCCTGGGTGCGGTCGATCACCAGGGCCAGATACGGGGTGGTGGCCATCGAAACCGCCAGCCCGTAGGCGGCGAACAGGGCACACATCAGGACCGTGCCCAGAGTGATGGCGGCTCCATCCCCCAGCTCCCGGGCCGCAGCCAGCCGGAAGATCACCGGCACCACCAGCACCGCCAGGCCACAGAAGAGCGCAGCTCCCAGCCAGATGTAGGGGGTGCGGTGACGCCCCCCCAGCGGCCGGGCATCGGAGAGCTGGCCGAAGAGAATCCTCGAGGGGGCAACGAATTGCTCGAAGGCCAGGGCCCCACCCACCAGCAGACCGGGAAAGCCCAGTTCACTGATCATCACCCGGTTGAGCATGCCGGCGAAGATCACCGCCAGAAAACCGAGGCTCCCCTGGAACAGCCCCAGCCGCACGGTGCTGGAGATCGAGAGGCTGGGAGGCGAGCTGGAGAGGGCCATGGTGGAGCGCAAGATTCAGGCAACGAAGCCTTCCGTGTCCCCGGGTTGATCCCCAGCCGGGCGCTCTCTAGGGGGAGAGAGGACCGCGCCCATCCGGCGCACGCACCTCAGACTGACAGGCCGGTAACAACGGTTGGGGCTCGATCGGGATCTGGGTGGTGGGATCGGAGGCCGGCTTGCTGGAGGGGAGGGTGGGCGGCTGACAGAAAGCCACCTGATCCAAGCCCGTGCGGCGCCTCAGTTCGGCCAGCCGGCGGTTGTAGTCGGTCACGGCGCGGGCGTAGCTCACCTCCGCCTGGGTGAGGTCGCGCTGGCTGTCGACGACCTCCCGCTGGGTGGTGACGCCCGCCTGGAAGCGCAGCCGGGCCAGGCGCAGCGCTTCGCGCGAAGAGATCACCGACCGGGAGGTGGTGGTGATGTCGCGGTTGTTCTGAAGGAGCAGGTAGAAACTGGTTTCCACTTCCAGCCGAATCTGGTCGCGGCGGTCGGCGAAGGTGAAACGCTGCTCTTCTGCCGCCTGTTTCTGCTGGCGGTACTGGGCGGCGGCCCGGCCACCGTCAAAGAGATTCCAGCTCAGATTCAGGCCGATCGAATTGTCGACGCCGTAGGTGTAACTGCCCATGTTGATCGGCAGATCCACCGGAACCCCATTCCGGCCGTTGCTGCGATCCCAGCCGAAGTTGTTGACGATGCTCAGAAAGGGCTGAACCGCTCCGATCGCCGCATTGGCATTGCTGTTGGCAATTGAGATCTGCAAGATGATCTGATCGAGCTCCTCTCGGAAGGCATAGGCCGCCACGATGCTTTCCTGCAACGACGGCATCCAGGTGCCCACCACCCGTGCCGGCTCCTTGGCCGTCGGCGTGACGTCCTGGGGAAGATCCAGCAGGGAGGCCAGAGCCCGGCGAGCCACCGACTGCTCGGCCAGAGAGTTGGTCAGCAACTGCTGGTCACGGGCCAGCTGGGTTTCCGCCTGGAGCACCTCAAGCTTGGTGGAGACCCCCGCCTGAAACCTGGCTCGGGCATCCTTGAGACTCACCAAAGAGGCCCGCACCGATTCCTGACCGATGCGCACGCCCTCATCGGCAAGCTGCAGGTTGAAGTAATTCTGGGCCGCCTGAAGGCGCAGGTCGCGAAGGGCGATCAGGTATTGATTCTGGGCCTGCTCGAACTGGTCGCGGGCCGCTGAAATCTGGGGAACCCGCTGGGGATTGATCAGGTCCCAGTTGATCCCGATGTTCATGTTGGCCCCAAGGGTCTGCCCTTTCGTGCGCGACTCAGGAGTGGCCAAGGGGCCGGTGGCGTCGGCGTCGTAACTGAACCGGTAGTTGTTGGTAAGGGCCGGGAAGGCTCCGGTGGATAGGTTGATGCTGGGGTACCAGGCGGAGATCTGGGCCCTCAGGTTGGATCTGGCCTGATCAACCCGGGAGGCCACCGCCTTGAGGCTGGGGTTGTTGGTCTCAGCGAGGGTCTCCACCTCCCGGAGGCCCAGGGGCCGCAGTTGCTGGATTTTGACCTGGGCTGGCCTGGTGGGCAGCGCCAGGGAGGGGGGAGAGGCCAGGGGTTGTAAACCGGGCTCAAGCTCGGTAGCCGCCGGTGAAAGAACGGTGGGGTCCGATTTGGGCCGGTTTCCCTTGACCTCCGGAGCCAGGGGAATCGGCACGGGCTGGGCTGGGCGTCCAGGTGCAGCCTCCAGAGGAGCGGCCGCTGGGGCTGTGTCCTGGGCCAGGCTCACGCCCTGAAAGCCAGGGACGAGCGCCATCCCCGCAAGGGCTGCCGAGGCAAGGAAGGAGGGCCGCACACCGATACCCGTTGTTAGGCAAGAGCTTAAAGAGCCGAGGCCTGAATGCCGAGGCAGGCGGCCACGAAATCATCCGCCCCCTGCACCAGGCGGATCGGCGCCGGCAACCGACGCTGCAGGTCCTCAAGTTTGAAGTCATCCAGGAAGACCGGCTCCCCCTGACGCAGCATCACCGAGGGAAGCAGCAGCTCATCCCCCAGCTCCTGGCCCTCCAGGCCGGCCAGAAGATCGGAGCCAGTGAGCAGGCCGGTGACCACCTGTTCCTGCCCCCAGTAGGGACTGGGCAGACCATGGAGCCGAAGCGACAGCCCTTCGACGGCATTGAGGCGATCGACCACTGGCTGCAGGGCCTCGGCCACCAAGCCCCCGACGACCCAGCTCAGGCGCCGGGGCTGCATCAGGCGGCGGGGCAGGCGACTGGTGGCCTGATCGAGAGCTTCGAGAAAGGCTCGGATACTGCCGACCCCATTCTCCTGCTGGGGCAGATCCTCGTAGCTGGCGCGCTCCGGCAGGGGAAGGCCGGCCATGAGGTACCACTCGTCGGAGAGCCAGGCGAAGCGGCTGCCGAGGGCCGCCCGGAAATGATCCTGCAGGGGCTCCACCTGCTCGATCACCCGCCGGGCGCAGGCGCGGTCGACCGGCACCAGACCATCCCCCGGGGGACGGAAGCGAGTCAGGCCCACGGGCACCACGGCGGCGGAGAGCACGGCCGGCCAGTCGCCTGCCCCGAAACGGGCCAGATCCAGCAGGGTGCGCTCCAGGGCCGCTCCGTCATTCACGCCCGGGCAGACCACCACCTGGGCATGGATCTGCAGCCGCCGCTCGCCGAACCAGCCCAGCTGATCGAGCAACAGGCCGGCCCTTGGGTTCACCAGCAGGCGGCTGCGCAACTCGGAGTCGGTGGCATGCACCGAGACAAAAAGGGGCGAGAGCCTCTGCTCCTCGATCCGCTGCCAATCCGCCGCGGTGAGGTTGGTGAGGGTGAGGTAGGAGCCGTAGAGAAAGCTGAGACGGTAATCGTCGTCTTTCACGTAGAGGCTCTGGCGCCGGCCGGGGGGCTGCTGATCGATGAAACAGAAGGCGCAGTGGTTGTTGCACTGGCGCAGGCCATCGAAGAGGGCCTCGGTGAAAGCAAGCCCCAGACCGTCATCGGCATCCTTCTCCAGCTCGACCAGATGGCGGGTGCCATCTGGGTCCTCCACCTCCAGGCTCAGCTCCTCCTCCCCCACCAGCACCTGCAGGTCGATCAGGTCGCGGGGCCGCACCCCGTTGATGCTGATCAGCCGGTCCCCGGGCTGGAAACCGAGGTCTTCGCCGATCGAACCTGGCTCCACGGTGGCCACCACGGCTGGCTGGGGCTGGCGGGCTGAATCCACAGGGGCCAGGGGCAGACCTGCGGAGGGTTCGTTCCACACGGTGGGGACTCGAAGCGGAGAGTTTCAGTGTGGGCGGCTGAGGGCTTCAGCTGACGGCTGGATCCATCCGCCAGACCCAGAGCAGCAGCAGCAGCCCGAAGGCCAACCGGTAGATCACGAAGATCCAGGTGCTGTGGTTCTGCAGAAATCGCAGCAGCCAGGCGATCGCCAGCCAGGACACCACGGCGGCTGAGGCAATGCCGATCAACAAAGGGATCGGGCCAAGGCTGGCGCCACTGGCAAAGGCCGACTTCAGCTCCACCAGTCCGGCCAGGGTGATCGCCGGGATCCCGAGCAGGAACGAGAATCGGGCCGCCGCTGCCCGCTGCCAGCCATCGAAGAGCGAGGCGGTGAGGGTGCTGCCGGAGCGCGACACCCCGGGGATCAAGGCCAAGGTCTGGGCGATGCCCACCAGCAGGCCATCAATCGGGCGCACCTGGGGCAGGTCCTTCTGGCGTCGACCGATCCGCTCGGCCAGGGCCAGCAGCAGGGCCATCACGATCGAGACCAGGGCGATCGAGGTGATGCCGCGCAGCGGTGAGCTCTCGTAGGCCGGCCACATGATTTTGATGGCCAGGCCGGCCAGCACGATCGGCAGGGTGCCGATGGCCATGGCCACCCCCAGCCGCGCCGAGGGATCCCCCCACTGCCCATGGCGGAAGGCACGGCTGACGCCCGAGAGCACCTCCACCAGGTCGTGGCGGAAGTAAACGAGCACGGCCGCGATACTGCCCAGCTGAATCACGGCCGTGACGGCCACCCCAGGATCGCCCCAGCCGAGCAGCACGGGCACCACCTTGAGATGGGCGGTGCTGCTGATCGGCAGGAATTCAGTGAGGCCCTGCACGATGCCGAGCACCAAGGCATGCCAGCAGGCTTCAAGAAAGCCTGGAACCGGGGCTGAAAGGGCAGAGCCCATGCGCGGAGTGGCACGGCGGAGCCAGTGACCCTATGACCGCCCGGCTCGCAGCTCCACCTCCGGCGTCCCTTAAGGTTGCATACCTTTCTTCACAGAACCAGGTGATCGGGGCCACCGCTACTCCTCCCACGTCCGCCCTGGTCCCCGAGACCCTCGTGCTTTCCTGGCACCCGTCCAGCACGGCACTGAAGGCGCACCTGGGACGATCTGATGCAGCCGTGCTGCCGATGGTGGCCGCCGCCCTGGTGGTGGTGCCTGTCTTCCTTCAGGCTCCCTGGGTCCGCCTGCACCCCAGCAGCGCCACGCTGTTCACTGGCGTGATGATGGCCATCGGGCTGCTGCTGGAGTTGCGGGGCCCTGAGCGCTGCCGCGGTTTCGGGCCGCTGCTGGTGGGCTTCAGTGGCAGCTGGCTGGCTGGCTGTCTCTTCTGGGGATGGTGCCGCCTGCATCCGCTCTGGCATCTGCCGATCGAGGCCTTCGCCCTGCCTCTGGCCCTGGCCGGCCTGAGCGGACGCTGGCGCAGCGCCTCCCACTTCTATCTGGCCTCACTCCTGGGCACCGCCTGCACCGATGGGGCCATCGCCCTCACGGGGGTGATGCCGCTCTGGCCGCAGGTATTGAGCGCTCCGGTCCATGAAGCACCCGCTCTGTTGCATCGGGCCGCCATGCAGGTGCTGGAGCCGGCCTCGCTGGCTCTGGTTCTGGGGATGGCGGTGACCCTGACGCTGCTGGCGCGCCGATGCCACCGCTCGGGTGCTGGCGGGCGATTGGCCGCAGCCACGCTGCTGACCACCCTGGCGGTGGACGGGTTGTTCCTGATCGCCGCCCTGCTCAGCCCCCAGCTCAGTGGATTGATCTGAAGGGGAGCGGGACTGAGAGGCGGGAATTGAAGAACTGCAAAAGCCTTGGCGCTGTTTGGATTGATCCGCCAACTGGCCTGTAGCGTTGCCCCTGACCCTGCTCGGAGAGCTTCCGAGTCAAGGCCTCCATCCAACGGCGATCCTCACCGATCCACACCACGGAGAACTGCGATGAAACGGCTGGTTGCCTGGATGATGAGCGGCGTGCTGCTGGCCGGCCTGCTGGTGTCCCTGCTCCTGCCTCCGGCGGTCCAGGCGGAGGAGCTCCGCAATGTGGCGGATGAGAAGATCGCGGCCCGCCAAGGCAAGGTGGATCTCAACAACTCACCCGTGCGCAGCTTCCAGCAATTCCCCGGCATGTATCCGACCCTGGCCGGCAAGATCGTGCTCGGGGGTCCTTACGAGGAGATCGACGACGTGCTCAGCCTGGATCTGACGGATCGGCAGAAGGAATTGTTCGAGAAGTACAAGGACAATTTCACGGTGACCCCACCCTCGATCGCCCTGAATGAAGGCGACGATCGCATCAACCCAGGCGTCTACCGCTGAACCCCTAAAGTCGCGACCCCCCGAAAGCCGTCGGTCTCCGGCGGCTTTTTTCGTGGCCCTATGACCTCGACCCACCACCCCCGACCACCCCTGGCTCCGCGCTGGGATGTGGTGGTGGTGGGTGGCGGCGCTGCCGGGCTGATGGTCTGCCTGGAGCTGCCCGCCGAGCTGAGGGTGCTCCTGCTCAGCAAGGAGCGCGGACCCCGAACCGCCAGCCGCTGGGCTCAGGGCGGCATCGCCGCAGTCACCCGGGCTGAGGACAGCCTGGAGAGCCACCGCGATGACACCCTGCGGGCTGGGGCAGGACTGTGCGATCCAGGCGCCGTCGATCTGCTGGTTCGGCAGGCTCCGGCCTGCGTTGAACGGTTGCTGGGGCTGGGCATGGCCTTTGACCGCGACAGCAGCGGCCTGAGTACCACCCTTGAGGCCGCCCACAGCCACCGGCGGGTGCTCCACGCCCAGGATCGCACTGGAGGCGCTCTTGTGGATGCCTTGGAGCGGGAGGTGCTGCGCCGCCCTGGGCTGGTGCAGCGCAAGGGGCTGATGGCGCTTCAGATCTGGGTTGAACAGGGCCGCTGTCTTGGCTTGCAGGTGCTGGAGAACGATCAGGTGCGCTGGCTGGGGGCCGGCGCCGTGGTGCTGGCCAGCGGCGGCGGCGGCCACCTGTTCGAGAAAACCACCAATCCCTCCCAGTCCACGGGCGATGGTGTGGCGATGGCCTGGCGGGCCGGGGCCGCCATCCGCGATCTGGAGTTCGTCCAGTTCCACCCCACGGCCCTGATGCTGCCAGGGGCCCCCCACTTCCTGATCTCCGAGGCGGTGCGGGGTGAAGGTGCCCGCCTGATCGATGCCCACGGCCACAGTCCGGTGGCCGACCTCGCCAGTGCCGATCTGGCGCCCCGCGATCAGGTTAGCCGTGCCCTGGTGCGAACCATGCAGGCCCAGAGCGTGGACCACCTCTGGCTCGACCTGCGCCCGGTGGGACAGGAGCGGCTGAACCGTCAATTTCCAACGATCCTGCGCCGCTGCCGTGAGCTGGGCCTGGAGCCCATGACGGCGCCGATCCCCGTGGCTCCGGCTGCCCACTACTGGATGGGTGGTGTGAGCACCGACCTGGGCGCCGCCACCAATCTTCCGGGCCTTTACGCCGTGGGGGAAGTGGCCTGCACAGGCGTGCATGGCGCCAATCGGCTGGCCAGCAATTCACTGATGGAATGCCTTGTCTTTGCCGGGCAGCTGCGGCACCTGTCCCTGCCGGAGCAGCAGCCCTGGCCCCGCTCCTGGGGATCACCCTCACCTGCCGGGGGGAGCAGCTGCCCCCCCCGGCTCGCCCAGGCCCAGCCCTTGCCTAGCGACTTGCTGGCCCAGAGCGAGCGCCTGCGCCGTCTCTGCTGGCGTGTGGCCGGGGTCGAGCGCCAGGAGCGTGACCTACGGGAGGCCCTGCGGCTGATCCGCCACCAGCGACAGGAGCTGGACGATCAGCCCTGGAGTCAGGCCCTGGCCAAGCTCAAGCCCGGCGATCAGCTGCCCCTTGGACCGGGAGGCGGAGGTGTTCTGCGCCCCCTCAACGATCTGCGCCAGCTGCTCACCCTGGCAGATCTGCTGGTGGAGGCTGCCCTGTTCCGCCGCGAGAGCCGCGGCGGCCACTACCGGACCGACTGCCCGGCGCCCCAGCCCTTCTGGCAACGCCACTCACTGCAGCGGCGCGGTGAGGCGATCCACACCACCCCGTTGAGCTCATAGCTGGCCCTTGAAACCACTCAATTCAGCAAGTTTGGCGAGAGTCTTGACACCGGAATCCAGCTTGCCGTTGATCTCCCAGGTGGGGAATCCCTCGAGGTTCTTGCTGTCGCAGAGCGCTTTCTGATTGTTGACGCCATCGGCAGCGCATTCGATCACCTTCAGCTTGGCGTTGGCCTCCTTGCCGAACAGTTCCTTCTGTTCATGGCAGTGGGGGCACCAGTAGGCGCTGTACATCACCGCACCAGTCTGGCTGAGGTGCTCCGCCAGGGCCAGGGTGGCTGGGGTACTGACGCTGATGACGGACGGTGGTGTGCCTCGGGTGCCCAGGGCGGCGGGCCGATCAACGGAGGCGGCCCAGCCCAGGCCCACCAGCCCCACCAGCAGGGCCACAAGAACCCCACGAAACACCAGCTGGCCACGGTCGTCCCACTGGCCGCCGATGAGGCTGAGCACGAACAGGCTCAGGCTGAGAACAGCTGAGAGCACACAGAACAGACAAAAGGCCTTGATCTTGAACACCAACAGCCCCATCAGGAGCAGACTGAACACAGCCATGCCGCCGCTGAGGAGAAACAGCCCCCACCAGCTGCGCTCAGCCATGGCCGAGCGGGCCTCGCCCTTGAGAATCAGCGGCAGCACCGCCAGCAGCAGCACCGTGGTGTAAGCGAGGAAGCCGAAGAGCGAGAGCGGCTGGCCGAAGAGGCTGCCCCAGACACTGTTAAGCACCTTGTCGCAGCCTTCGGCGCCCCCAGGGCAGCTGAGTGGCGCGATCAGGCCCCAGCGCTTGAGGGTGATCGCGCCGGTGTCGATGCCGCCGATCGTGGCCAGAACAGCCATCACCACGCGAACCCAGCGCAGTCCGGGGTCGGATCGTCGACGGCTGCTCAGGCGACTGCTCAAGCGGGTGGAGGTCACGGCAAAGGCTGATGCTGGGGCGATTGTGGCAGCACTCGCTTCAGAGCACTGACCCGTTCAGGGTCCACCGGCGCCGTGATCAAGCCGTTGCGCTTGAGGGCCGTGCCGGCGATCACCCCGTCACAGGCGGCCGAAAGCCTCTGCAGCATCTGGGGATTGGCCCCACTGCCGATCAGCACAGGCGCCCCGGCTGCCGCGGCCCTGGCCTGCTCCAGATCGGCAGGATCGGTGGGTCTGCCGGTGCCCGTGCCCGAGACGATCACCCCATCGGCGCCGCCGCGCTCGAGCACATCGCTCACGGCCTCCGCCATGGACAACGGCGCCAGGGGGGCTCCGTGCTTGACCAGCACATCGGCCAGGATCCTCACCGATTCGGCACCCAGCAGCCGGCGCCGGCGCAGCAGCTCGGCGGCCACACCCTCGATCAACCCCTGATCGGTGACCGTGGCGCCGCTGAGCACATTCACCCGCAGAAAGCGAGCGCCACTGGCCTGGGCGATCGCCAGAGCCGCCAGCGCGTCATTGCGCAGCACGTTGATGCCAACAGGCCGCTCCGTGGCCCGCACCACCGCCAGGGCCAGCCTGGTCATGGTCGCCACCGTTTCCGGAGGCACCGATCCCCTCCAGAAGGGCACATCGCCGAAGTTCTCCACGATCAGGCCATCGACGCCACCGATGAGATAGGCCTCGGCATCGGCGATGGCGGCAGCCTCCAGATGCCCCAGATCACCGGCCCAGCACGGTGATCCAGGCAGGGGGCCGAGATGAATCACCCCGATCAGCGGGCAGGGCTGGGGAAACAGCTCACGCCAATGGGATCCAGAGCAGGGCATGGCAATGGCCGCAGCAGGAGAACGAGCCAGGCCGAGGCACCCGGGAATCCCTAGGGTGACCGATTGGCCCCAGGGATTCCACCCACGGCCAAGGTTTTCAGCCTCCGCACCCATGTCTCCCGCCAGCGCAGCTTTCCCAGCAGGATCAACCCGGCCCAGGGAGTCCGGCAGCAGCCGTCCGACCGTGGCCTTCGCTCACCTGGGCTGTGAGAAGAACCGGGTCGACACCGAGCACATGCTCGGACTGCTCGCCCAGGCGGGCTACGGGATCAGCGCCGATGAGCGCGATGCGGCGGTGGTGGTTGTGAACACCTGCAGCTTCATCCAGGACGCCCGTCAGGAGTCGGTGCGCACCCTGGTGGAGCTGGCAGAGCAGGGCAAGGAGCTCATCATCGCCGGCTGCCTCGCCCAGCATTTCCGCGAGGAGCTGCTGGAATCGCTGCCGGAGGCACGCGCGATCGTCGGCACAGGCGACTACCAACACATCGTGGAGGTACTGGAGCGGGTGGAGGCCGGTGAGCGGGTGAACCGTGTGAGCGAGGTGCCCACCTTCGTGGGCGATGAGCATCTGCCCCGGTACCGCACAACCTCCGAGGCGGTGGCCTACCTCAAGGTGGCCGAAGGCTGCGACTATCGCTGCGCCTTCTGCATCATCCCCAGGCTCCGGGGCGACCAACGCTCCCGCACAATCGAGTCGGTCGTGGCGGAGGCCCATCAGCTCGCCGCCCAGGGGGTGCAGGAACTGATCCTGATCAGCCAGATCACCACCAACTACGGCCTCGACCTCTACGGCAAGCCCCAGCTCGCGGAGCTGCTGCGGGTATTGGGAGAGGTGGAGATCCCCTGGATCCGGGTTCACTACGCCTATCCCACCGGCCTCACACCCGAGGTGCTGAGCGCCTACCGGGACGTGCCCAACGTGCTGCCGTACCTTGATCTGCCGCTGCAGCACAGCCATCCCGAGGTGCTGCAGGCCATGAACCGCCCCTGGCAGACCGGCGTCACCACCGAGCTGCTGGGACGGATCCGCCAGCAGCTGCCCGATGCGGTGCTGCGCACCACCTTCATCGTCGGCTTCCCCGGTGAAACCGAGGAGCATTTTGAGCACCTGCTCCGTTTCGTGGAGAAGCAGCGCTTCGACCATGTGGGGGTGTTCACCTTCTCCCCTGAAGACGGCACCGCTGCGGTGGATCTGCCCGATCCTGTGCCGGCTGAGGTGGCGATCGAGCGCCGCAACCGCCTGATGGCGGCTCAGCAACCGATCGCGGCCGAGCGCAATGCCAGCTGGGTGGGCCGGATCGTGGATGTGCTGATCGAGCAGGAGAACCCCAGCAGCGGCGAGATGATCGGACGTTGTGCCCGCTTCGCGCCCGACGTGGACGGGGAAGTGCGGGTGAGCCCTGGCGCCGGCGGCCTCTGCGCCTCCCCCGGAACCATGGTGCCAGTGCGCATCACGGCCTCCACCCCCTACGACCTTCAGGGCGAGGTGGTGGGCGCCCGGGCCATGGTGGAGGAGGCTCTGGCCACCCGCGGAAGCCGCGGTTGAGGCACTGGATCCGCCGCAACCAGCGCACCACCTTTCTGATCGCCTCGGGGTTGAGCACCGCCGGCTCCTTCGCCGGACTCACCGCCAAGGGCTGGATCCTGATGGACCAGACCAGCAATCCGCTGTTGCTGGCCCTGCACTTCGGCGCCCTGGCAATGCCGAGTCTGCTGGCCAGCGGCAGCGCCGGGGTGCTGACCGACCGGATCGGCTGCGAACGGGTGCTGATCCGCTCCCAGTGGGGTCTGGTGGCCGGTGCCGCCCTGGGGGCTGTGGCCATTCCCTGGCTGACGGGGGCCGCCCAGGTGAGCCTGCTCCTGCTCAGCACCCTGGTGGTGGGTCTGGCCAGCGCCTTCGAGCTCACGGCTCGCAACAAGTACTGCGCCTTGCTGGTGGATGAGCCGGCCCCGCTGGCTCCCTACCTCACCTCCTTCTCTGTGGTGTTCAACGTCGGCAAGCTGGTGGGGCCACCCATCGGTGGGTTGCTGCTCGCCCTGACGGGACCAGTCACGGCCCTGACCATCGATGCGGCCTCCTACCTGCTGCCGATCGCCACGGTGCTGTGGCTGCTGCAGCCCGACCTCAGCGCCGAGCGGCGCAGCGGCAGGGGCGTTGATTCCAGCCTGGCCAGCGCCTGGCGGGGCTGTGGCGCCAGCCTTCGCCACGTGCTCATGTTCACTGGCCTTGCTTGCCTGGCGGTCTTCTTCCATCCCGGCCTGGCTCCACTGATCGCCGCCCAGGTGCTGGGGCCATCCCCCCAGGCCCTGGGCTGGTTCACGAGCGTGCTGGCGGCGGGCAGCATCAGCGGAGGGCTGCTGCTGCAACGACGCAGTCAGTGGCTGAGCGAGCGCCCTTCCCTGCTTCTGGGCACCTGTGCCGTGATCACCAGCCTCGCCCAGCTGGGCATGGCTCTCAATGCGCCCACGACCTTCCGGCTGGGGATGACCTTTCTGATCGGAGCTGGGACTGCGGGTCTGCTGGCGGGCAGCAACCTGATCCTGCAGGTGGGGGCTCCGCTCGTGCTGCGCGGACGGATGGCAGGCCTTGGCCAGATCGCCTTCCTCGGCGGCGGCGGTTTCAGTGGCCTGATCGCCGCCGTGCTCACCCTGAGGATTGGGTTGCCAGCCACCTTCGCCCTTATGGGCAGCATTGGCCTGGCGCTGGGGCTGCTGGAGCTCACCAGCCGCTGGGGACTACGCCTGAATCCAGGGGGCTCAGATCAGCTTGATGCCGCGTAAAACCGTGGACAGCAGGAAAGCCGTCACCAGTCCAGCGGCCACCAGAACGAGGTACAGAGCTGCCGCCATGGCCAGCACGGAAATACAACCCGTTCATTAGAGCAGAGCAACCCTGCTGCCGTGGGTTCCCCTTAGGCTGTCGCCCTACGAACCGGATCAGCATGCGCGCTCTGCTCGTCTACCCGGAGTTCCCCAAGACCTTCTGGAGCTACGAGAAAATTCTCGAGCTCGTGAACCGCAAGGTGTTGCTCCCTCCACTCGGGATGGTCACCGTGGCGGCCCTGCTGCCCCAGCAGTGGGAGTTCAAGCTGGTCGACCGCAATGTGCGCGAAGTGACCGAGGCCGAGTGGGCTTGGGCGGAGCTGGTGATCATCTCCGGGATGATCGTGCAGAAGGCCGACATGGCCGCCCAGATCGCCAAGGCAAAGCAGCGGGGTCTGCCCGTGGCGGTGGGAGGTCCCTTTGCCAGTTCGACCCCTGATGCTCCAGAGATCGCGCTGGCCGATTTCAAGGTTCTCGATGAGGGTGAGATCACCCTGCCGATGTTCATCGAGGCCCTGGAGCGCGGCGAGCAGCAGGGCCGCTTCAGCTCGGAGGGGGAGAAGCCCGACGTGACCGGCACCCCCATTCCCCGCTTCGATCTGCTGGAGCTCGACGCCTACGACTCGATGTCAGTGCAATTCTCCAGGGGCTGCCCGTTCCAGTGCGAGTTCTGCGACATCATCGTCCTGTATGGACGCAAGCCCCGCACCAAGACCCCCGAGCAACTGATCGCCGAGTTGCAATATCTCTACGACCTGGGCTGGCGGCGCTCGATCTTCCTGGTGGATGACAACTTCATTGGCAACAAGCGCAACGCCAAGTTGCTGCTGCCGGCCCTGAAGCAATGGCAGATCGAGCACGGCTACCCCTTCAGCTTCGCCACCGAAGCGTCGGTGGATCTGGCCTCCGACGACGAAATGATGTTGATGATGGCCGAGAGCCGTTTCGACAGCGTCTTCCTCGGCATCGAGACCCCGGATGAAGCGAGTCTGGAAACGGCCCGAAAGCTGCAGAACACCCGCAGCTCCCTGGAGGAATCCGTCGATCGGATCACCTCCTACGGCATCCGGGTGATGGCCGGCTTCATCATCGGCTTCGATGGGGAGAAATCCGGGGCCGGCAACCGCATCGTCGAGTTCGTGACCCGCACAGGCATCCCCGCCGCGATGATGGGCATGCTGCAGGCCCTGCCCAACACCGGCCTCTGGCATCGGCTTGAGAAGGAAGGACGGCTGATCCAAGACAAGGCTGACGCCAAGGGGGTGAACCAGACCAACCTGCTCAACTTCGTGCCCACACGCCCGATCCGCGACATCGCCAACGAATACGTGGAGGCCTTCTGCAACCTCTATGAGCCGAACGCCTACATGGATCGGGTCTTCAGCTACTACCACAAGGTGGGCAAGCCCCGCTGGACGCCGTTCCTCAAGCCCGAGCATTCCGGCTTCAAGCTCCCCAGCTGGACCGACGTGCGCGCCCTGCTGATCGTGATCTGGCGCCAGGGCCTGATCCGCGACACCCGCGGGCGGTTCTGGCGTTACCTGTTGGCCATGGCCCGTACGAATCCAGCTCAGCTGGAGCAGTTCCTCGTGGTGCTCGCCCACAACGAGCACTTCATGGAGTACCGCAGCATCGTCACCGAAGAGATCCAGGTGCAACTGCAGTCGCTGCCGCCGGAGCCCCCTCCCGCCACGTCCGATGTGAAGGAACTCCAGCCAGCCTGAGAAACCCTGAGCTTCAGCAGGCCGTCAGTCCTGGATGTAGGAGTCGCCAGAACGCAGGGCCGCTTCGGCCTTCTGAAGTTCACGGCCCAGGTAGAGGGCGTGATCCAGCCTGCTGATCGGGGCTGGGGATGGCCCTTCAGTCAGCTGAATACCCAGCTGCTTGGCCGTGCGGCCTCGAAACACTGTCACCGGCCGGCGGGGGGCAGCTCCACGGCAACGGAGCACTTCACCGGTGTCAGGATCGGTGGCCAGGCCTCTGGCATTGATGCCGTTGCTGTAGAGCTCCGCCACCAACTCTCCCCGCTCGCGATCCAGGCTGATCAGCACATAGCCGGCGGGATCGAGATCGATCGAGCGCTGCGACAGGTGTTCATCGAGCGCTCGCAGCTCCTGCAAGGGTGTAACTGCAGAGGCAGGTGAAGGCGTGAACGACGATCGCTGATCCATGCACTGATCGTAAACAGCGGCCTCAGCAGGTGCCCATAGGCAGATCCCGGCGGCTGAAAGGCAGCTCGGCATTTTCCGCCGCGATCTCCTCGAGCATCTGGGCATTGGCTTCGGGCAGCCAGCGACGCAGCAGTCGATCGAAACCTGGATCCTGCCAGCGGTGCAGGCTGGCTCGGGGCTCGGCAAGAAAACCCCGGCGCCGCTTGTGGCTCCCGCCAGCCCCTGGATCAAAGCAGCGGATGCCCTGCTCAATCGCCCACTCGATCGGGGCGTAGTAGCAGACCTCGAAATGCAGGTTCTCGATCTCCCGATCACTGCCCCAGTAGCGGCCCCAGAGGGCCTCGCCATGGCGCACGCAGAGCGACATCGCCACCGGCTCCTGCGGATCGCCCCGATGGGCACTGAAGAGCACCAGATGCTCTCGCAACTCAAGGGCATCCAGCTGGAAGAACTCCTCACTGAGGTACTTGCTGCCCCAGGCCCCCCAGCGGCTGCAATGGTGGGCGTAGAAGTGGTGCATCCGCTCCAGCATGGCGGCGGGAATCGCGGAACCCGCCAGGGGAGTCACCTGCAGACCGGCCGCGGCGATTGAGCGCCTCTCCCGGCGGATGTTGCGCCGCTGGTTGGCATTGAAGCCCGCCAGATAATCCTCGAAACTGCTGAATGCATCGTTGCTCCAGAGACTCTGCTGATTCAGCCAGGTGGCGCAGCCAGCGGCCTCCGCCCAGGGCTGCCAATGGGGATCCACGTAGAGGAAGTTGCAGCTGAAGATCTTCTGGTCGCGGCAGAAGCGATCGATCAGCTCCAGCATCAGGGCCGTGACCTGCGCCCCATCTTCACTGGGATCGATGTGAAAGCGATAACCCTGCACCGGACTGAGCGGGCTCATGCCCACCAGCTTCGGGTAGTAACGCAAGCCCAGCTGGCCGGCGAGCTGGGCGAAGGATTGATCGAAGACGAATTCCCCGTAGCTGTGGCCCTTGAGGTAGAGCGGCGCCACGGCAATCAACCGCTCCTGGCGCCAAAGGCTCAGATGGCAGGGCTGCCAGCCCTGGCGGGGCACGATGCTGCCGGAGCGCTCCAGAGCGTGCAGCCAGGGCCAGCCGTAGAACGGAAGACCCGCGGGCCCCGTGAGCTCCTGCCAGGCTTCACGGGGAATCTCCCTCATGGCCCGGTGCCAGCGGGCCTGCAGCTCAGCCATGGCGGAGGAACACGTGGGCTCGACAGCGAGGGGCAAAACTAACGGCATGGCGCAACGACTGCACCGGTTGTCGATCCTGGTGGCGGCACTCCTGACGCTGTCCGGGGCGTTGGCATCCGGGCTGGGCAGCCCTCCGCCCGCCGCGGCCAGTCTGCTGGGGCCGTTGCTGCGCCTGATGCGGCCCCAGCTGGAGAGAAAGCTCAGCGACGCGTGCGTGAGTGCTGCCGCCGGCGGCCAGGCCAGCCTGGAGCGCAGCCTGAAGGAACCCTGCCGTCGTCTGGCGGCACCGGCCAGCGCCTGCCTGATCTCCGAGGCCGAGAGCAGCGGGCGCAGCTTCGGGGTGATCAGCGAACTGGCCCGTGGCCGGCTTGGCGACGACAGCGAGGTGGTGGTGAAGCGCTGTGCTGCCAAGCTGCTGGGGCTGCCCGCCGACAGTCTCAAGGAAGTGTCGCTGGATGAACTTCAACGCCGCTTCAAGCGGCCCGTCACCCTGCCGTAGGAGCACTGCAGCGGTAGCGCAGCAGCAGTTCACCGCCCCCCAGGGGCCGGTGCTCCAACAACTCCAAGCTCTGGCCCGAGAGGTCGGGCGCCAGAGGACTCACCCAGCCATGGCTGCCCCCCAGCAGCAGTGGGCAAAGGCTCAGCTGCAGCTCCTGCACCAGTCCCTCCGCCAGCAGGGCCGTGGCCAGTTCGGCGCCACCCAGCAGCACCAACCGGCGCAGCCCTCGCCCTGCCAGTTCCGCCAGGGAAGCCCGCCAGTTGCCAAGAGCCAGATGGCCATCAAAGGCCTGCTGGGCAGGCCCAAGCGAAAGCAGCCAGCGCTCCAGGGGCTGGGAGAAGAATGGAAGGCACGGATCGAGTCCGCGGCCGCGACTCACCACCACAACGATGGGTTGAGGTTGGCGCCCCTCCAGGCGGCGACGCGCCAGCAGCTCAGGGCGATGGATCAAGCAGGTGCTGCGGTGCAGGCGCAGCGTGGCCGCTCCGACGAGGCAACCATCAGCCCAGGCCAGGGCCTCCTCGAGCACAACACGGTCTCCGGCAGCTCCAAGCTGGGCGGCACCTCCTTGGGCTGGCGCAAGACGGCCATCGAGGCTGATTGCCAGCACCAGCCGCAGCTGGGGCAGGCTCAAGCGCCGGCCAGGGCCTCCAGCACAGCGGGGCGAGTATCGAGCAGGGGCGTTTCGGCGAACACCTCAGCGGCGTTGTTCGGGCTCTCCTGCAGGCGCACCTTGTGCAGGGCTGCACCAGTGGCGGCAATCGGAGCGCTGAGCAGATCGGCGATGTGCAGGGCGATGTTCTCAGCCGTGGGGACACAGCTGGCGAAATGGGCCACATCCTTGTTGAGGAAGGTGTGATCGAAGGGCTCCACCACCAGCTCGTTCACCAGGCCCTGCAGCTCGCCCAGATCGCAGACCATGCCGGTACGGGGATCGATCGCACCGCGCACGGTGACATCCAGCAGGTAATTGTGGCCATGGCCATGGGGGCGGGCGCACTTGCCGTAGATCGATTCGTTCTCGCTCTGGGACAACTCCTCGCGGGCCAGGCGGTGGGCGGCGGAGAAGTGGGTGCGGATCGAGAGGAAGGCTTCCATGGGGTTGCCGATGACATCGGCCCAGAGGGTGGGTTGCTCGTAGAGGCGCAGACCGACGAGCGGCAGGTGCGGGGCCAGCCGTGTCCAGATGGCCTGGAGCAGAGCCTCGGTGGTGGGCAGGCATCCCTCGGGTCGGCTCAGATCGAACTCCGGCCAGCAGTCGTTGAGGAAACGGAAATCGAGGGGATCGGTGACCTCCCGACGGATGGCATGTTTCACATCAGAGAGGTTGAGCACCATGCCATCGCCATCGAGCGGGCCAGCCATCGCCACGATCAGCTCATAGTTGTGACCGTGACCCGGGGCGAGGCTGCAACGGCCAAAGCGGCTGGCGTTCTCCTCTTCGCTCAGCTCAGGCAACCGGTAGAGGTGGCTGGCACTGAACAGGGCCCGTCGGGTGATCACGCAGCCACGGCCGCGGCCGTGAGGATTCATGCCGGCTGAAACGCCAGTGCTGGGGGTGGCGGGCACCGCCAGGATCACGGTGGCCATCGACTCGGCGGCGTCCTGCTGGGTCATCCTAGGGATTCCGCCCCTGGCAACGCCGGACCCCCGTCTTCACCGACCAGCCCCCATGGCCTTTGAACCGCCCTTCCCCGCCAGCGTCACCCCAGATTTGCCGGGGAGCCTGGAGGGCCTCAACATCTACCTGGTGGGGATGATGGGGGCCGGCAAGAGCAGCGTGGGGCGCCCGCTGGCCGAAGCCCTCGGCTATCGCTTCATCGATGCCGACAGCGTGCTTGAGCAGCACGCCGGCTGCTCCATCCCCGAACTGTTCGAACACCAGGGAGAAGCGGCCTTTCGCGAACTGGAGTCGGCCGTGCTCAACCGGATCGCCTGCTGGCATTCCCTGGTGGTGGCCACAGGCGGTGGCGTGGTCAGCCGTCCCGTGAACTGGGGCCAGATGCGGCAGGGGCTGGTGGTGTGGCTGGACGCCCCCGAGGAGCTGTTGCTGAAGCGCCTGCGAACCGATCCAGGCCAGCGGCCCCTGTTGACCGCGGCTGATCCAGAGTCGCGGCTGCGCCAGCTGCTGGACGAACGCCGGCCCCTCTACAGCCAGGCCGACCTGAGGGTGCCCCAGGACGGACGGGCGGCCGCGGCCGTGGCCCAGCAGGTCCTGGAGGCGATCCCGACGGTGCTGCGCCAGCGGGAGGCACCACCCCAGGCTCCCGCCGAACTGATCGACATGAACGGCGCCAGCCCGGCGAGCCTGAACGCCACAACAGGACCGGACTGAGCCTCAGATCTGCAGGAGGCCTCAGGTCTGGAGGGATCCACAGATCTTCACTGAAACTTCCGGGGAAGCGTTCGTGCCTCAACGGGCCGGGGGCTCAAGGCGCACGGCAAACCACTGAACAGCCATGCCGGGCTCCAACTCCAGTTCACAGGCCGTTTCCAGCAGTCGCTCGGCCCGTTCACGGTCGCTGGGCAGAGAGCGCAGGTCAGCGGGGGGCTCTTCCAGCTCAGCGAGCTGGGTGGTGAGCCAGCTGAGGGTTTCGGCGGCCGAGAGAATGCGTTCACCCCGGGAGGGCTCAAGCACCACGTAATGATCGAGTTCCCGCAGCAGGGGATCGGACATGCTCAGCTCACGGATCGCCTTCATCCTCGCCGCCCTGATCGCCCTCTGGCCGGGGCAGGCCATGGCGGCCAAGGGCGGCCCAGGTCCGCTGGAGCGGCGGCTGGTGGCCTGGCCGGAATGGAGTCTGCCGGCTCCCCTCAGCCGACCCGGTCGCAGCGACCTCCGCTACCCCGACTGGTTCGCCGGGTCCTGGTGGGTCCACAGCCTGGAGGAGGGCAGTGGTGCGCCCATCCCCCCCTACGCCGTGCGCTTCCTCATTGATCACCACGGGGCAGTGGTGGGCGATCGTGCGTTCAACGCCACCCAGGTGGGCGATGCGCTGCTGGGAGGTCAGCTGCTCTCGGTCGCCAACGACCCGGCCAACCCCAACCGCCAGCTGGCTCTGCTGCGCGGTGATCTGGAGCTGGAATCCACCGTGATCGGGCGCCGCAGCCAGGGTGGTTCGGAGGCTGTGGCCCTGGGAGACGACTTTCTCAGCGACGAGCTGGCCCTGCAGGTGCTGCACGGCCCCGGGGGAGCCCGGATCAGCCGCGTGGAGACCCTCAGCCGCTACCGGCTCGTGGCCAGCACTCCAGGCCACGAACTGATCCGGGCGGAGCAGTGGCAGGCCAGCTACCCGTCACCGGAGCAGGGGCTGGTGACCCATGCAGGCGACAGCCATCACCTCTGGTTGCTGCTCAGCCGCAACCCCTGAGTAGCCGGATCAGAGTGTGGTCGGGGAAACCGGCTCGCTGGGAGCAATACGACCGAGGGAGAGGTACAGGCCATCCCTCCAGGCGAACAGGCTCGAGAGCAGAGGATGGTCGGCCAGGCCTGCCACGCCGCGGCCTGCCAGGGGGGCACCGGAGCTGGCCGGGAAGAGCAGCAACGACAGCTGGGCCGCCACCGCCAGATCGGCCAGAGAGAGGCGATCACCCACAAGAAAGCGACCGGGAGCCAGCAGCACCGCCAGCTGCTCGAGGTTCGCCTGCAGTTGGCGCCGCTCTGTCTGGCCGATGGTGTCGCCAAGCGACGTGAGCAGATCCGTGGGGAGGGCCCCCACCAGCGAGCGCAGCACCGCAGGGGTGGCTTCAGGCAGCAGGGCGCCGCGCAGCACCGCATCCGAGCTGGCCGCCTGGAGCAGGGCCTGTCGGACCCCGGTGGCCAGGGCGGTGTCGGCCCAGTCTTCGAGCAGGAGCACCCGTGCCCGTTCGGCCGGATCCTCTGGAATCAGGGGAGGGGTCGGCACCTGGCGCTCCAGGTACTGGGCAATGGCGCTGGAGTCGGCGATCACCTCGGCTCCATCCACGAGCACCGGCACCTGACGCTGACCCGAGAGCCGGAACAACTCCAGCTGTCCCAACCCGGGAGTGACCTCGATGACGCGATACTCCAGACCCTTGGCGGCCAGGATCAACCTCACCTTCTCGCAGAAGGAGGAATGGCGGAACTGGTGGAGCTCGAGCATCGGCGGCACGGTCCTCTGGGCGGCAGAGTAGCCCTCATGTTCTCCCGGCGTGGGCGGCACACCGCCACTGCCTCGCCTTTCAACGACTTGCCACCCACTGCCCCGCCTGCGCCATGAAGGACTTCTTCCTCAACGTGACGCGCTACCCGCGCTATCTGGTGGCCTTCAGCCTCGGTGTGTTCAACTCCGTGCTCGAACCCCTGGTAAAACGGCGCAGCAACCCTGTCACCGCCGTAGCCCTGGTAGGGGCCCTGGTGAGCGGAATGATCAGCCTGAGCCTGGTGCTGCGTGCCATGGTGAATCCAGCACCACTGGCATAGGAATGGCACAGGGCCGACGGGTCGAGCGGATGGCTTCCCTGATTCGCCGGGAGATCAGTGAGCTGCTGGTGAACGGCATCAAGGACGAGCGGGTCTCGCTGGGCATGGTCAGCGTCACCCAGGTGGAGGTGGCGGGTGATCTGCAGCACTGCAAGATTTTCGTGAGCGTCTTCGGGAGCGACGTGGACCGCCAGACGACCTTGGCCGGTCTGAAATCGGCGGCTCCCTTCGTGAAAGGGGAGCTGGCACGGCGGTTGAATCTGCGCCGCACCCCCGAGGTGCAGTTCCTGCTCGATCGGGGCCTTGAGCGGGGCGGTTCGGTGCTCGGGCTGCTCAGCCAACTGGGGGAGGAGCGGCAGCAACGGGAGGCCCTGGCCGTTGATGAGCCTCCCCCCTCTGATGAACCCCTCACAGCTGAAGCCGGCGACGGAGGCCACGGCAGCGGGCGATGACGACGGTCCGGCCCCAGACCCTGGAACCCCTGCCACCGGCGGCTGAACTGCGCAAGCAGGTGGCCCGGCTGCTGGTGATCCGCGGCAGCGGCCACCTGAGTGACGGTCAGCGGCGCTACCCACTCTGGGAACTGGAGAACTCCACCCTGAAGCGGCTGCTGGCCGAAGGCGTGGGTGGCGTGATCCTGCTGGGGGGCAGTGCCGCCGAACTGCGCCTGCGCAGCGAACAACTGCGGAATTGGTCGAAGCAACCGCTGCTGATCTGCGCCGATGTGGAGGAGGGGGTGGGGCAGCGATTCGAGGGGGCCAGCTGGCTGGTGCCACCCCTGGCTGTGGGGCGCCTGCACCGCAGCGATCCTGAGGGCGCCCTCTCCCTGGCCCGCCGCTACGGCCACTGCACGGGCCGCCAGGCGCGCCTGCTGGGGCTCAACGGTGTGCTCGCTCCGGTCTGCGATGTCAACAACAACCCCGACAACCCGGTGATCAACGTGCGCGCCTGGGGGGAGACCGCCGCCACGGCGTCGGCCCTGGCGGCGGCCTTCGTGGAGGGGGCCCAGGCCGAAGGTGTGCTCTGCTGCGCCAAGCACTTCCCCGGTCATGGAGACACCAGCGACGACTCCCACCTGGAATTGCCCCGACTGCCCCATGGGAGGGAGCGGCTGGAGGCGATCGAGCTGCCCCCCTTCCGGGCGGCCATGGCCGCCGGCTGCGCGGCGGTGATGACCGCCCACCTGCAGCTGGACGCCCTGGATCCGCTGCGGCCGGCCACCCTTTCGCGGCCCGTGCTCACGGGGCTGCTGCGGCACGAGCTGGGATTCACGGGGCTGGTGATCACTGACGCCCTGGTGATGGAGGCGATCACCTCGCGCTGGGGCGCAGCGGAGGCCGCCGTGCTGGCCTTCGAGGCCGGCTCGGATCTGATTCTGATGCCCGCCGATGCCGATGCCGCCATCGACGGCCTGGTGGAGGCCTTCAGCACCCGGCGCCTGCCGCTGGAGCAGCTGACCCAGAGCCTGCGGCGGCGCGAGCAGGCCCTGACCGCCGCAGGCTCCCGGGCCCCGGCCGCCTCCATGGCACCACTGGAGGAGCTGGGCGAGCTGGAGACTCCGCAGGATCAGGCCCTGGCACGGGAGCTGGTGGAGATGAGTCTGAACACGCGGGGCCACCAGGGCCTACCTCCGGGGCCAGGGGTCAACCTGATCCGCCTGGACAACAGCCTGGCCTGTCCCTTCCTGCCTGCGATGGCGCCGGCCCTGTTGCGACCAGCCGCGGCAGGCTACCGGAGCTGTCTGCTGGACGCCCGTGGCCCCAGTCCCTGGAGCGGGAACGCCGAGGCGCCCCTCGCCATGTATCGCCTGCCGGATGGGCCGTTGTTCCTGCAGTTGTTCGTGCGCGGCAATCCGTTCCGCGGCAGCGCCGGAGCTGATGAACCCTGGCCCGCGGTGATCCGGCAGCTGCTGCGGATTGGTCGGTTGGCGGGCCTCGCCGTGCTGGGCAGTCCCTACCTGTGGGAGGCCCTGGAGCCCCTGCTTCCCAGGGGAATTCCCGCGGGCTACAGCCCCGCCCAGATGCCCCTGGCCCAGGCCGCCCTGCTCACAAGGCTCGGCCTGGCCGCCGGCAGCCCCGCCGAGGGCGGCTTCACCGACTGAGCCCGATCACGCCAGAAGTCCTGACCTCTCCCCCCTAACCTCACGCCTGGATGCGGGCCGCCGCCGTGCTCAGCCTGTCGATGATCGTGCGCAACGAGGCCGAGCGCCTCGGCCGCTGCCTGGAATCGGTGGCGGGCTTCGCCGATGAGCTGGTGGTGGTGGACACCGGCTCCAGCGACGACACGGTGGCGGTGGCTGAAGACCATGGCGCCCGGGTGGAGCGCATCGCCTGGCCCGGGGATTTCGCCCCCGCCCGCAACCTGGCCCTGGAGTGGGTCCGGGGCACCTGGGTGCTGGTGCTGGATGCCGATGAGCAGCTGCTGGAGGAGGCCCGTGAACCGTTGCGCGCGTTGATGGCCGATCCCGACACGCTGCTGATCAACCTTCTGCGCCAGGAAGTGGGCGCGCTGCAATCGCCTTACTCCAGCGTCAGTCGTCTGTTCCGGCGTCACCCCCAGATCCGCTGGAGTCGCCCTTATCACGCGATGGTGGATGACAGCGTGGCCGAGCTGATGGCAAGGGAGCCCCGCTGGAAAGTGGTGGACTGCCCCCAGCCGGCGATCCTCCATGAGGGCTACCGGCCGGAACGGCTTGCCGATGGACGCAAGGCGCGGCAGCTGCGACGGGCCATGGAGCAGGAGCTGCGGGAGCAACCAGGCAATGCCTACGCCAGCGCCAAACTCGGTGGCCTGGAGATCAGCGAGGGGCGGGTGAAGCGTGGGATTGCCCTGCTCAGGGCCGGGCTGGCTGGCTGCCCCCCCGGAGCCCACCCCGAACGCTTTGAACTGCTGCTGCACCTGGCGATGGCCGAGGCCAGCCGCCATCCTGCCAGGGCCGCCGCCCTGTACCGGGAGGCCCTGGCGCTGCCTCTCGATCCACGGCTGCAGGTCGCGGCACGGCTGAACCTGGCGGCCCTGCAGCTGCAGGACGGCGCCTCGGAAGAGGCTGCCCAGCTGGCGGAAGCCGTCACGCGCGGGGCACCCGAGCTGGCTCTGGGCTGGTACAACCTCGGCCTGATCCGCCGCCGCCTCGGCGACATTCGCGGCTCCCTCAACGCCTACGACATCGCCGTGAGTCTGGCCCCCGAGCACGCCGAAACCCACCAGAACCGGGCGGTGGCCCAGCTGCTGGCGGGCGACATCAGCGCTGCCCGCGCCAGTTTTCGCCAGGCCATTGCCCTGCTGCGGCAGCAGGGCCAGACCAGCGCCGCCGAGCAATTGCAGCGGCAGGCGGGGGCGATGGTGAGACTGGACGACTGATGGAGGTGGCCGTGCTCTCAGGTCGGGTGGTGGCGGTGACGCGGGCCGAGCAGCAGCTGGGCGAAGCTCGCGCGATGTTCGAGCGGGCCGGCGCCCGGGTGCTGGACCTCCCTGCTCTGGTGATCGGCCCTCCCGATGAATGGGGGCCCCTTGATGATGCGCTCGCAGAGCTGGAGAGCTTTCACTGGCTGGTGTTCTCCAGCGTCAACGGGGTGGAGGCGGTGGAACAGCGGCTGCAGCGGATCGGGCGCAACCTCAGTGATCGCCCCCGCGGCCTCAAGATCGCAGCGGTTGGCCGCAAGACCGCTGCCCGACTGGAGCAGCTGGGCGCCCCCGCCGATTTCGTACCTCCCAGCTTTGTGGCCGACAGCCTGATCGAGCATTTCCCGGTCTCGGGCTGGGGGCAACGCCTGCTGCTGCCCAGGGTCCAGAGCGGTGGCCGCACCCTGCTGGCGGAAGCCTTCGCTGAAGCCGGCACGCGGGTGGTGGAGGCCGCCGCCTACGAGTCCCGCTGTCCGCCCCATCTCCCCCTGGCCACCGCCGCCGCCCTGCGCCAGGGCCAGGTGGACGCCATCACCTTCACCAGCGGCAAGACCGTGCGCCACACCGTGCAGCTGCTGCAGCAGGACCTGAAGGAGGGCTGGCGCGAACGGCTGGACTCCGTGGCCCTGGTGTCGATCGGTCCCCAGACCAGCACCGCCTGCAGGGAGCTGCTTGGACGGGTGGACGCCGAAGCCGACCCCCATGACCTGGACGGGCTGATGGCGGCCTGCGGCCGCGCCCTTGGAGGTCCCTAGAGCTCGGCGATCACCACCTGGCCCTTGGCCTGGCCCTTACGGCTCACAAGGGTCAGGCGGCCGCGCAGCACATCGATCGAGGCCACACCCCAGGCCTCGGGCAGGAGGTCGGTGGTGCGGCCGCCTGCATCACCAATGGCCAGGGAACCGCTCTGACCCCCGAACTGGACGAGAGCCATGGGGCGGCCGCCGCTGCTGATCACGCCCTGGAAACGGAAACCATCGGGGAGGGTGAGCGGAGGTTGGACCACGACGGCCCTTGGTTTACCGGCGTCCCTGGTGACCATGGTGACCGCCAGTGGCGCGAAGGGGTCGAGCCGGCCTGGGGGCATCGCAGCCTCAACCTGCTGGACCGTGGGCAGCGGGGTGAAGCCTGCTTCGGCAATGGCGGCTGATGCCGGGGCGGGTCTGTTGGGTGTGGAGGGGGCTGCCCCAGGTGCAGCGGGGGCTGGAGGGGACACCGCGCCAAGATCGGCAGGGGGTGTGCCTCCACAGCCCGACAGCCCACCAGCTAGGAGAAGCGGCAGCAGGGCGAGACCCGTCACGGTTCGCCCCTGGTTCATGCCGGGTTGATGACGGTCAGTACTGGCCATGCTCCTGCTCCACAAGATCCCGGAACCGATCCAGGTTGGCCTGGAGTTCCCGGGTGACGATTCCTCCAAGGATGGTCGGTTCCATCAGGGGCGCAAGGATTCCCGGCAGCTCGTAGCTGACAGTCAGCCGGACAACCGTCAGCCGTTCTGACTGGGGGTAGAACCGCACGGCCCCCTTGGTGGGCAGACCCCCCACCGACTCCCAGTGCAATTGCTGGGCTTCGATCCTGTGGGAGATGCGGGCCTTCCAGTGGAAGCGAAATCCCTGGGCCGCCAGGGTCCAGTCGGTGAGATCGGGATCATCAAGGGTGACCACTGACTCGATCCAGCGCATCCAGCGCGGCATCGCCTCCAGATCGCTCCAGACCTCCCAGACTCGCTCCACCGGAGCCTTGATCTCCGTGGTCACACTGTGCTCAAGCCAACGTCCCATGGTGATCAGGCGACGGCCGCCACGGAGGCGAGCCGCACCGGCTGATCCAGAATGGCGGCAGCCGCCAGACGTCCGCTCATGGTGGCCCCCTCCATCGAATCGATGTAGTCCTGTCGGGTGTAACTGCCAGCCAGAAAGAAATTGTCCACCGGCGTGCGCTGCTGCGGGCGGAAGGGTTCCATGCCGGGGGCCTCGCGATACAACGACTGAGCCAGTTTGACCACGTTGCTCCAGATCAGGTTGAGGCCGCGGGCCGAGGGGAACAGCTCACGCACCTGGACGTCCACCAAAGCGGCGATCTCGTCGTTTCGGCGAGTGATCCAGGGGTCACCGGGAGTGAGCACACATTGCAACAGGGACCCCTCCCCCTCGCGCCGGTAGTCGGCCGGGCTGGCGAGAGCCAGGTCGGCGAAGCAACTGAAATCGGCGTCGGCGGTATACAGCAGGTTGTCCAGTCCGCTCGCACGGCTGAGATCACGGCGGGCAGCGGCATGGGCCTCGCCCTCTCCGAGCTCGGTGACCCAGCCGTCGTAGCGCAACTGCACCGTGGCCACCGGCACCGCCTCCAGCCGGTAGATGTTTTCAAACTGGGTAAAGCGGCGCCAGGAGGGCGGCAGCAGCCGCTGGATGCCGGGCACGTCGCAGGCCGCCAGGTAAGCGTCGGCCTCGACGCTGATCTCCCCATCTGGGGTACCCAGGCGCAGGGCCGTGACCCGGGGCGCCGCCTCCGGCTCCGCCCCCTCGTCGAAGCAGACCTCACTGACCCGGTGGCGGAGGTGCAGCCTGCCCCCGCGGGCTTCGATGTAATCGAGGATGGGCTGGTGCAGCCAGCGATGCGGCGAGCCCTTGAGCAGATTCAGCTTGGATGCCTCGGTCTTGGAGGCGAACATCATGAAGATGGTGAGCATGCAGCGGGCCGACATGGCCTCGCAGTCGATGAAGCCCAGGGCATAGGCAATCGGATCCCACATCCGCTCCACACTGCGGGCGCTGCCTCCATGGCCGAGGAACCAGTCGCGGAAGCTGATCCGGTCGAGGGCCCGGATCACTCCCATCGCCCCCTCGTAGTCCACCAGGCCACGCACGATCGGGCTGGTGCCCAGGGCCAGGGCGTTGCGCAGCTTGTCGATCCAGTCGAGCTGAGGGGTGGTGAAGAAGGCCTTGAGCCCGTTGAAAGGGGCTCCGAGCGGGAAGCGGAAATCCAGTTCACGCAGGTCGCCACCCTTGTTCACGAACAGATGGGTGTGCTGCTTGGGCAGAAGGTTGCCGAAGGCCCCCACCTTGCGCATCAGGGCGAAGAGGTTGGCGTAGTTGAAGAAGAAGACATGGAGGCCCATCTCGATGTGGTTGCCGTCCGCATCAACCCAGCTGCCCACCTTGCCACCCACAAACGGGCGGGATTCATAGAGGTCAACCCGGTGCCCGGCATCACAGAGATCGACCGCGGCTGCCAGACCGGCCAGACCAGCTCCCACGATGGCGACGCGCACCCTTGACTCCTTCAGGTGAGCTGACTCTATGGAGCCGTCCACGGCGACGGCGGGACGCCAGAGCTCGAGATTGCTCCATAGAGTGTCCTCACAACCCGTCCCACCTGCCGCAGCCTCGCCCATGAGCAGCCCCACCACCGATGCTCCCGCCCCGACCCAGGAGGCCGCGGCGGCACCTGTGGCCACTCACACCGGCAAGGACGGCAAGGGCATCCGCATCACCGAGCCGGCCATGAAGCAACTGGCCGCCCTGATGCAGCAGCAGGGCAACGACAAGCTGCTGAGGGTGGGGGTGCGCTCCGGCGGCTGCAGCGGCATGAGCTACACCATGGATTTCATCGACAGCGCCGCGATTCGCGACGATGACGAGCACTACGTCTATGAGCCTGACGGCGCCCCCAGCTTCCGGGTGGTGAGCGATCCCAAGAGCTTGCTGTACATCTACGGCATGCAGTTGGATTTCAGCTCGGCCCTGATCGGCGGTGGCTTCAATTTCACCAACCCCAATGCCAGCCAGACCTGCGGCTGCGGCAGCTCCTTCGCCGTCTGAACCGCCGCAGATGCGGACCTTCAGCGTGGGAATCTGGGTCACCCGCAGCCGCAGCCGATGACGGCCACCACCAAGTCCGCCGAAGCCCTCTTCGATCAGGCCATTGGCCGCTACCAGCAGGGAGCTGCAGCCGCTGACGTCATCGACGACTTCCTGACGATCACGTCCCAGGCTCCCCGCCTAGCGGCAGCCTGGACCTGCCTGGCCTGGCTGCAGCTGCTCGAGGACCAATCCGAAGCAGCGCTGCGCTCAGCCCGGATGGCGGTCAAGCTGAACCCCCAGGACCCCCAGTCGCGGGTGAACCTCTGTCTGGCCATGCTCGAGTCAGGTGCCAAAGGGGTGCGGGAGCACATCGACCTGGTGCTGCGCATCACCGCCGTGTCCCCGGAGCTGGCCAGCGAACTGAACGAGGCGATTGCCGATGGGCTGAGGCGGCGCCCAGGCTGGGCTGCCCTGGAGAAGGTCAAGGTCTGGCTGCAGGGTTGATCCCTGGAGCTCCCCCGATGGGCGATCCCCCCCGGCGTCTGCTGCTGCTCAGCAACGGCCATGGGGAAGACCTCAGCGGCAGCCTGATCGGGCAGGAATTGCAGCAGCTGGGGCTGGAGGTGGTGGCCCTGCCGCTGGTGGGTCATGGCAGCGCCTACCGACAGGCTGGATTGCCCGTGCTCGGGCACACCCGGGAATTCAGCACCGGCGGCCTGGGCTACACCAGCCTCGGCGGACGCCTGACTGAACTGGTGCAGGGCCAGGTCACCTACCTGCTGAGCCAGCTGGTGCTGTTTTTCCGAGAATCCCGACACTGTGCGGCGGTGGTGGTGGTCGGGGATGTGATCCCCGTACTGGCCGCCTGGTGCAGCCGCCGGCCCGTGGTCACCTACCTGGTGGCCTACTCGAGCCACTACGAAGGGCGCCTGCGCCTGCCCTGGCCCTGCGGAAGCTGCCTGCGCAGCCGCCGCTTCCGCAGGGTGTTCAGCCGGGATGCGTTCACCGCCACAGACCTGAGCACCCAGCTCGGGCGGTCTGTGGACTTTCTCGGCAACCCCTTCCTCGACCGGGTCCTGGAGAGCGCACCTCCCCTCGACGAACCAGGGGTCGTGGCGCCCTGCCCCCGCCTGGGGCTGCTGCCAGGCAGTCGCCTGCCGGAGGCCCTGCGCAACTTCGAGTTGATGCTGCAGGTGCTCACCCGCTTGCCTGCCGCCCTGCAGGCCAGCGGCGGCCTCCAGCTGAACGCCGCCCTGGTGGGGGCCATCGACGCAGCGACAGTGGCCAGGCTCAGCCGGCCCCTGGGCTGGCACCTGGAGCCGTCTGGGCGTCTGTGCCGCGGGGAGCTGGAGCTGAGGCTGCACTGGGGGGAATTCCAGGCGGTGGTTCAGCAGGCCGATCTGCTGCTGGCGATGACCGGCACGGCCACGGAACAGGCCGTGGGCCTGGGCAAACCAGTGGTTCAGCTGGCGGGGGGCGGCCCCCAGTTCAGCCCCAATTTCGCCGAGGCCCAACGACGCCTGCTGGGGCCCTCGCTGTTCAGTGCCGAGGGGGAGCCGGGCTCGGAGCGCAGCCTTGGCGGGACCGCCGCGCTGGTGGGCGAAGTGCTGCACCAGCTGCAGCACACCGATCTGGGAGAGCGCTGCCGACACAACGGCCTGGAGCGCATCGGTGGTCCCGGCGGGGCCGCCAGGATGGCCAGGCAGATCCTGCAGGTCCTCGATGAACCCTCAGCCCCGCTCCAGTGATGCCGCCAGCGCTGAAGCCCTTGCGCCGCGGCTGAAGCGCTGGATCGACACCGTGCTGGTGATCGATGTGTTCCTGGTGATCGCGGGGGCGATCTGGTTTGCCCTGGCGGTGACCTTGCACAGCCAGCATGTGGAGGCACCGCTCCAGCTGCTTCAGAGGCTCTGGGATCCCCTGTTCACCCCGGCGATCGGCCTGCTGATGGCGGCCGCCCTGGTCAGTGGGCTGCTGGGCTGGTGGCAGCGACAAGGGCTGAGTCGAGATCGGGGTAGCGAAAAGTGAAGCCCTGGAGTTCCAGCCGCTCGGAGACCACCTGCTGGCCTTCCAACACCACCGAGGCTCCGTCCCCGAGCATCAACTGCAGCACCGGCGCGGGCACCGGCAACAGGCTGGGACGATTCAGCACCCGGCCAAGGGCCGCCGCAAATCGCCCCATGCGCACCGGCTGGGGAGCCACGGCGTTGTACACCCCCTGGTAACTCGGTGTCTCCAGGGCGCTGGCGATCAGCGCGCAGAGGTCGGTGCGATGAATCCAGCTCATCCACTGCCGTCCGGAGCCGATCGGGCCGCCCAGACCAGAGCGGAACACCGGCAACATCTTGCCGAAGGCACCACCATCGGGCCCGAGCACAATGCCGATCCGCAGCTTCACCACCCGGCAGTCGGCGGGAGCCTGGTCGGCAGCCGCCTCCCAGTCGCGGCAGAGCTGACCAAGCAGATCCGGCGCCGCAGGGCTCGATTCGCTGAAGCGGGCGTCCTCGCTGCTGCCGTAATAGCCCACGGCGGAGCCGCTCAAGAGCACCCTGTTCGGCCGGGGATGGTCCCGGAGCGCCTCCACCAGGTGGCTGGTGCTGCCCAGGCGGCTGTCGATCAGCCTGCGCCGCTGCTCGTCACTCCAGCGCTTCTCCGCGATCGGCTCCCCGGCCAGATTCACCACCCCGTCCGCCTCGGTCACGGCAGCGAGCAGGGCAGGCTCTTGCCAGGAGGCCGCCAGGGCCGGATCCGCCTGGATTCGCCGCAGTTCAGGGTGCTCCAGCCCCACCAGGGGCACCAGCTGACGGCTCACCACCACCAGCTGGTGCCCCCGAGCGAGCAGGTGGGGCACCAGCTCGCGCCCCACGAACCCCGTACATCCCAGCAGCAGCAGTCTCACGGGCCCAGGCAGCAGACACCGCTGCCGAGGCTAAGAGGCTCCCCAGGCCGCCGAGCAGGGCCTAGCCTGATCCCCAGCGGAGTGCTCACTGTCAATGGCCGAGACCCCAACCGATGCCATCGCCCCCAAGGCCGCTGCCATCAAGAAAGGCTCCCTGGTGAAGGTCAGCAGGAGTGCCTATCTGGGCAGTCTTGAAGCGGCTGCCAGCGATCCCACTCCCCCCGACTACCTGTTTGAAGGTCCAGGCGAAGTGCTGGCCCTCAACGGCGACTTCGCCCAGTTGCGTTGGCGCCTGCCGGTGCCGGACGTGTGGCTGCGGCTCGATCAGCTCGAGGCCTGCTGAAGGATGATCCACCCATCTCTGGATCCTGTTCAGAGATCGAGACCTCGACGCTCTTCCTTGAGGCGGCTGCGACGTTGCTTGGCTTCCCGCAACATCTCGCGGCCATCGTGCAAGTAGCTGTCGACGTAGCCCAAGGTGTAGCGCTCCAGCTCCAGCAGGGCGTCCTGCACCTGGCTGAGGCAGTGGTAAAGGCTGAGGCCAAACCCCCGGGCCTCGCTCGGACAAGGGATGGAACGGTAGAGCGCCTCCACCTTGTCCATGCGGCTCTTGCTCTGCTCCAGATAGGCGCAGAACGCCCCCATCAGGCTGTCGTCGTAAGGATCGGCGGCCAGGGCACGCAACTGGCCGGGGAAGGGGTTGATCACCTGGGCAAGCAGACGATCGATCGGCCCATAGACCTGCTGCAACCAGCTCAGCAGGGCCCCATCGCGATCGAGCCCGCGATGGGCTGGGGTGGCGACTCTGGAGCCAGGCCGCCTGCTCCGTGCTGATGGTTGTCGGCTGAGGTCGTAGGTGCGACGCCGGTCGCCATCTCCCAGAACCGCCCAGGCGGCATTGATGGCCAGGATCGCGGTGTCATCTCCACCGGCATCGGGGTGGTGCCGTTTGACCAGGGCGCGGTACGCCGACTTGATCTCATCTGTCTCTGCCGTGGCTGGAACGCCCAGAACGGCATAGAAATCGCTGCTGGCCAGGGCTGCCTTCAAGGGGGTAGCTGGGAGCTGAACCCATCATGGCAAGGGCGCCAACCATGAAAAAGCCCCCTGACGGGGGCCGGTGGTGTGAGGAGACGGAGGAGCGGACACGACCTGGGCTGATGGCAGCAACCAGGGCCCGTGCCCGTTGGATCAGAACTTGAAGGTGGTCTGCACGAGGCCGCCGAAGTTGCTGAAGCTGTTGTCCTCGCCGGTGAGCTGCCCCAGGGGACGGCTCAGGTAGAAGATCGCCGGGGTCACAGCAATGTTGTCGGTGACCTGGAACTTGTACCACCACTCCCAGACGTAGTTGCCGTCGGCCGGGGTGGTATTGCCAGAGTCGCTGCTGCCACGGGAGAGGGCGGTGGCAAAGACAGGCTGACCGACCGCCATACCGGCGGCATTGCCCTTACCGAACAGATCGCTCCACTGCAGGCCGACGAACCAGCTCTGGCTCTCGGTCACGTAGGGATCAACAAATTCAATGCCCGAAGCATTGTTGTCGTTACCTGAGAGGCTGTTCAGACCCCAGCCGAGGCTGATCGAGGGCAACCAGCCGCTGTTCTTGGGCTGCCAGTAGGCGTTGGCGGCCACACTGTTCGATTCACCAGTGGTCAGGAACCAGCTGTTGCTGGCCACGAAATTCGTGCCCCGACGGAAATTGGTGGCCTGTTGGCCATAGCGATAGGCCAGCGACACGTTCCACTGGGGAGCGGTGTAGTTCAGCTGGGCCAGGAAGTTACCGCGGGCGCAGTCGGTGCCGATGCCGCCTTCGCTGCTGGAGCAGGCATTGTCATTCCCGTCGAAGGCCTGACCAGAACTCCCCTGCTGAGCCACATAGTTAGCCGAGGCGCTGAATCCGGCCTGACCTTTTTTAACATTCTGCTTCCAGATCACACCGCCCAAAGCCCCGGTGGCTTTGTTGTAGACACCAGGAGCACCCCAGAGCTGAAAAACGTCAAGAATCTTGTCACCTTTCCCGCTGCCATAGAGCGAGGGGGTGACAGCGACCGACTCCGTATTCCTGGCCTTGGGACCAACAATGAAGGTGAAGTCGCGACTGACGGGGAAGCGGTAGTAGAGACGATCAATCCCGATCGAGTCGGTGCCACCGATGCCGTTGCTGGCCACATCGAGGGCTGTGAGGTTAACTCCGTTGCCGTTAAAGGCGTTGTCGAAGTTACCCGAGCGCAGACGGGTGTAGAGCAGATCCTTACCGGTGAAGCTGGTAAGCAGATTCAGCCGCAGGTCATAGCTGAAGGTGGTTGCTCCGAACTGAGCATTGTATTTTTCGGCTGCATCACGGCTGCCGAAAGTGGGGGACGACCCGAACACACCCGCACCGGGGCGATCACCGCTGGCATTGACGGCGCCGACCACGAAGGTGGCCTGACCCTGAAGTTTGGTGGTGGTGGAGAACTGGGTTGCCTCCAATTCACCAACCTTGGCCTCAAGGTTGTCGACGCGGCCACGCAGGATGGCGAGCTCCTTCTCGAACTCCTTGAGCAGGCGGCGCAGCTCGTCGGTCACTTCGGTGATCCGATCAAGGCAGGCGTTGAGCAGAGCTGCAGCTTCCCAGCGGCTCAGGGGTTGCTTGCCGCGGAAGGTGCCGTCGGGGTACCCGGCCACGCAGCCATAGCGCTCGATCAGGTTCGAGAGGGCCTGGTAGGCCCACTCGGTGGGCTGCACATCTGAGAACTGGGTGATGCTGGTCACCTGATCTTTCTTGCCGGCATACTTTTTCATGCCGTCCAGATCAAGATCCCCGGCCGAAGCGGCCATGGGAGCCACCAGCCCAAGGGCGACCGGTGCCAGCAGCAGACGCTGGAATAGTTTCATTGGAACCTCACACCAATTGAGGGATGGTCCAAAAGGACACTGTTAGATTATATCGAAACAAAGAATTACAGACCACGCCTGCGAACACATGGCCAGGTATCGCGGATCACATTTGAAACACCAACGCCATTCTCCCGCAAAGGATCCAGGCCTTGAACAAATTGGGCCCAAGCCTTGGAGCAGCCCGGGTGAACACAAAAAAGCCGTGGACGGGGCCACGGCTTGAAGTGAACAATCTGGAGAGTGCCAGAACTTGCTCAGAGCAAAAAGAGCAGCCAGACCAAGGTGTGTGAGGAGATGATCTGGCTGGAGAAAAGATCAGCCGAGGCCGATCAACTGATCAGGATGGATCAGAACTTGAAGGTGGTCTTGACTAGGCCACCGAAGTTGTCGAAGGTGTCTCCGTCGGCTTTCTGGAACTGACCTTGCGGAACGCTGAGGTAGAAGACAGCGGGGGTGATCGAGATGTTGTCGGTCACCTGGAACTTGTACCACCACTCCCAGGCATAGTTGCCGTCGTTGGCCTCGATCACGTTGTCGTCACCCGACTTGGTGAAGAAGGTGGGCTGACCCACGGCCATACCGAAGGAATTGCCCTTGATGAAGACATCGGACCACTGCAGACCCACGTACCAGGACTGGGTCTGGGCACCATCGATCTGATCGAAGGTGTCGGAGCTGTGGGCGTTGATGCCCCAGCCGGTGCTGATCGAGGGGAGCCAACCGGAGTTGGAGGGCTGCCAGTAACCGCTGATGCCAACGGAGTTGACGCTGTCGGACAGGGCATACCCAAGGTTGGCCAGGGGGGTGCCGTTACCGCCGTAGAGGCCAGCCAGACCACCCTGGGGGGTGGTGTAGGTGTAGGCGGCGGCAATACCGAAGTTCTCGTTGTTCCAGGCGATCTGGGCGGTGCCGGTCTGGGCGGAACCATCGGTGCCGATGCCACCGACGTTGGGGTTACCCACGTTGCCGTTGACGGCCACGTAGTTGGCACTGATGCTGAAGCCACCGCTCTTCCACCACAGGCCACCACCGGAGCCGAGGGTCAGGGGGTAGGCGCCGGGAGCGCCGCCGTAGGTGAAGATGTCGAGAACGGTGTCAGCGGGGTACACGCTGGGCCAGAAGGCCAGCATGTCGTCCTGACGGACCTTGGCACCCACCGTGGCGGTGAAGTTCTTGCCCAGGGGGAACTGGTAGAAAAGGCGGTTGACTTCGACGGAATCGGCGCCACTGGCACCCTCAAAGGCAATCTCGAAGGCGTTCAGGCCCACCAGGTTGTCAGGGTTGGCTGCACCCCAGGGGCTGGAGCCGAAGTTGCCGGCCCGCAGACGGGTGCGCAGCAGGTCCTTGCCGGTGAAGCTGGTGTCGAGGAAGAGATCGAGGTTGTAGTTGAAGGCGGTGGCACCTTGCTGGGCCGCAGCGGCATCAGCAAACTTCTGGCCGGGGGCCACTTTGTCGCCGCTGAGGATGGATTCACCCAGGGTGGCGCGGGCGTCACCGCTGTAGCTGTTGGCGCCGATGGTGAAGGTGGCCACACCACGCAGCTTGGTGGTGGTGGAGAACTGGTTGGCCTCCAGCTCACCCACCTTGGCCTCGAGGTTGTCGACGCGGCCGCGCAGGATGGCGAGTTCCTTCTCGAACTCCTTGAGCAGACGGCGCAGCTCGTCGGTCACCTCAGTGATCCGATCGA
>CALRVC020000030.1:0-36362 GCA_943371515.1 Synechococcus sp. UW140
CGGCATCAAGTTCGTCACGCCCCATCAGCGCCACAACGGTGAGGCTGTGGAGATCTGCCGCCACCGTGCTGTCGTCTACGAACAAGCACGCCAAAGGCATCCCCGCCGGTGGACACGATCGACGCGTTGCTGGCGTCAGCCGGAAGAGGCCTGGATCAACCCACCGCCACCAGAAATCGAGCCCGATCCAGCTACGTTGATGTTGGCTGCCTGAACGGCAGCAGGGGCGTCAACTTCCCTGGCAGCTACCGCTGCTGGGAGCGGATGAAATCTCGGGCGCTTGACGGCCACGACTGACAGTCCGCTTCTGAAATAGCGGCCGGAGGAGTGCTCATCACAGGCGATCTCTGCCTGAGATGCAACCGGGATTCAGACCGTCGTCAAGGGCTCAACAGGGGCGATGTTCGCGCTGCGCTGTCCCCACCCCTAAATGGGTACCTACATAGTTAGCGGTTAAACCATGCCGACAATTTCTGCGCAAATTCATCTCCTGAGCAGTTCTCTACGCCATAACGCGGCAGCCGGAAGAGATCGCTACCACGCGAAACGCGATGAGATTGCGTTGTACATGCACAGCAAAATCCAACTTCCCGTGCGATCTCTCTTGTCTCTTGGGCATAGTCACCAAAAGGATAAGAAAATAGAGTTACCGGCCGATTAAGCCAAGCTTCCAGGGCATGCTTACTCTTAAGTAGTTCAGTCCTCTGTACAGCTGGTTGGTGCTTAGGCAGTACAGGATGAGAAACTGTGTGGGCACCAATCGTGATCAACCCATCTTGATCAAGCCTAATGATTTGATCCGTAGTCATTGGCCGAAAGGAAGAGCGTGTTATTGAAGTATCATTAGCCCAAGCTTGAATTTCGACAATAGCTTGCTGTTGCTGGCTAGCTAGCAAAGGTCTTAGACTAGCCCACACACGGTAATAAAAACCAAGACGAGAATCCGTTGGAGCCTCCCATGCTTTATAACAGCGATCGCGCTCCATATCTTCTATATGATAATCGGTTGCCATGCCTAAGTGCCACATTTGAGGTTGGCCAGCCAACGTTAACCTGAGGGAAGGGGGGAGAGGCCCTGGTCGCAACAAGATCCGTGCTAATTCATCCCACCAAAATTCACGATTCGTCCCCGTATATCCTGTTACTATAAATATAGTAGCAGGAATATGGCTCTGATCTAGCAAGGGGGCGGCATTGTAAAAGTTATCGCTATAGCCATCATCAAAAGTAATCGCCACAGCACGATCAGGAAGGCTACCTTCTTGTTGAGCCTGAATTAACTCATTCAAATTCAGGGGAATAGCTTGCTGGCGTATGATTTGTAGATGATCATGAAAATTTTTAGGAGTGACCGCTAGCGCCCAAGGATCCTGAGACAGTTCAGCGACTCGATGATACATTAGTATGATTGCCTTGCTAGCAAAGCGATTTCTCAATAGATCTACTGATTGCCTCACAACTTGGAGCATTCTCACGGTAGAATATCTGGCTTTACAGCTCGAATCGCAATCAACATTTGATAACATGTATCATGAAATTCTAGCTCGCTAATAGACAGCTCACCTGCCGATATTCCCTGTAGAAAGGCAATTGCAGACAATACATTGCCAAAGGATTGAATTTGAAGATGTTCAGCAGGGAAGAATTCCTGAAAAAGAAACTGGCACGAGCGTGATGTAAAAGCCCAACACCAGTATTCAGCCCATTCATCTACACTGACTTGGCTAATGCCTGGAACTGTCACCAGGGCAACCCCGCCTGGCTTTAAAATACGATAGATGGTACTTAGAGCAGCACGAATGTCATAAATAAGATGCAACGTCTGGGTAATAATCAGACAGTCAAAAGCGTCGGAGGGGATTTGCTCGGCATTGGTCAAGTCACCGACATAAGTTGCACGGAGATTACCTTCTGATACGTGCAATACTTCGCTACGAGTGACATGCTTCTCGCCATAGTGGCGAGTATAAGAGTCATCACCAATTTCTAGAACACGGCCTTTGATATCGGCTGATTGGCGAGCCAGAAAATTCTCGATATAATAGCGATCCACGGGCAACCCTCGTTCGTAGCCAAAATGCTGGCTAATTGGTTTCAGTCTACGGAGATCACCGAATTTAATCCTGCCCACTGCAGGTGTTGTTCCCTTCAAAAAAGGCAAGATAGCCTTGAAATGATTAAAAAGACTCGACATGAGCATGATTGATGAGTTACGCTTGTTCCAAGCGCTATCTTGATTAGGTAGCAAGCTCCGCGCCCCTGAGGAGATGTTTTGGACGTGCGGTACAATTGCAGAAGGCATGAACCACCTGCTCAGTCATCGCCGAAAGATTGAAGCGCCGGTTAAAGCGGCAAGCTGACAAGGCGGATTAGATTGGCCAGAACGAGAGCTTGGTGGGGACTGCGTAACCTGAATTACAACTTCCTGCGATACCTGCATTGCAACTCAAAGGCAACGCTGGCTCCCTGATCATTCGGCTGCGGGACAATCGTCTCGCCTTGAAGTCATGCATGTTAGTCATCAGGCGGATCTGCACATGCAGATGATTTTCTTGTGGCTTCTCAATATTGCCTCAGAAATGGCAATATTTCGAGGCCCCGTTCAGGCATTTACTGGAAGAGCACCAGATTGCGGAGCAGATCCTGGAGAGTGTGAACCAGAGACTGAGCGAGAAGGGCGTGATGCTCAAGGAGGGGAAGATCCTGGATGCGACGATCATCAAAGTGGCCTCCCGCCAGGTGGTGTAAATCCCGAGGTGCAGCAGCGGCGTAGCCGGTGCTGCCTGACCACCTCCTCAGACGCCTGGCGTTGCAAGGTGTGGGCAGGCCCTTTTCCCTGGTCGACGCCTCCCACCGAGGTGCAGATCAGCGCGATGTGCCGCGAAGTGGCCAGCCTCACCCACGACTGGGGCTGGCAGGCAGGCGACATCACGATTCAGCGGGTGATGACCCATGCCGAAGCCGCGTCGAATCGCGACGGCCGCGTGATGCACGACAACTACGGTCCGGTGATCTGGGGAGGCACGGGAGAACGCTGGGATTTCCTGCAGCTGCGCCGGGGTGGAGCCAACGATGGCGGTGAGGAGTTGCGCCGCGGCATCCGCGAGCAGCTGGTTGCACGAGCCAAGGGGGCCGGCTCGGAAGCCAGCAGCCCCGCTATCGCCTTCAGCCGTTCCGCCGTGATGCAGGCCCGCGGCGATCAGCTGGCGGTGGAGATCGATCGCAACGGCACGTCGTGGGCGCTGGCGGCCGACCTGCTCGGTCTCTACGAGATTCCCTACGAATGGGATCCACGCCAGCGGCGCCTTCTGATCGGCAGCAGCGATGTGGCTCCCACCTACCGCGACGACGGTCTGCAGGACACCAGCGGCCAGCCGATGTTCGAGATGGCCCTGCTGGGCGGCCAGTCGCCCGTGATCCTGCGGGGTCTGGTAATCGAGAACCGGGCCTGGTGCCGGGTGCTGGAATTCGCCGAGGAATTCGGCATCACCGCCTTCTTTTCTCCCTTTGCCCTGGGGGACCGCCGCGGCGGCTGACGGGATTCAACCCGCCCAGATCTCGGCCAGCTCCAAGTGCAGCCCTGGAAACTCGGTTCCAGCGTCCAGCCACTCCAGCTGCTCCAGGCGCTGGGGCTCGCCACTGGCGGGCCACACCTCCACAGCGCACTCGTGGGGCAGCAGCAGCCAGCCGAGGCGGGAAGCCGTTGGTTTGATACGCGGCCATCTTGCGGCGCAGGGCCGTGAGGCCACGAGGGCCTTCGTCGCTGGGGCTGGCCAGCTCCACCACCAGGTCCGGGCAGAGGGGCGGGAAGCTGCGGCGCTTCTGGGGGCTGAGGGCCTGCCAGCGATCGAGGCGCACAAGGGACGCATCGGGGCTGAGCACGGATCCATCGGGCAGGTGGAAGCCAGCACAGCTGGCGAAGGCGATCCAATCACCTGAGTGCCTGGCGAATTGCCCGAGCTGAAACGTGAGAGCGCCATTGCGCAGCGATGTTTCCCCACCTACGGGCGGCATCCAGATCACGAGGCCATCGGCGGCCAGCTCCAGCACCGCCTCACGGTTCCCGGCGCACACCTGCTCGAACTGCTCTGGGGTGAGACGCAGATCGGTTGGCAGACGCAGCAGTGAACGTGCATCAAACGCTGCAACAGCCGCGCTCTGGCTGGTAACGAGGGTCATGGCTGAACCCTGCCGGATGTTGCCACGTTAGCGGCGATGGCCCCAGAGGAGATTAAACCGGAAAAGCCAGTGGCACGAACTCTGGTCATGGGCCGTCCAGCGGCTTCGGCCGCATCGCCGAAGGCCGCATCCCTGCATACACTCCGCCCCGCCCCAGCAGCTCGGCGTGGCTGTCAACGGCGCTGGAGCGGTCAGTCATCAGAAGTGGTCAAATCACGAAGAATCTTCCTGTCCAGTATTTCATTGATCTCGCGATGCCGGAGGACAGGTTGAGATCGTCTCAAACCACCGCCAACTCATCAACTTTGCGAATTCCGGGAAGATCCTCCTTGGCAAACTCTCGATACAGATCCAGCAGATGATCTTTGAGGTCTTCGAGGTTGTCCCCTTGGGTCCAGTGATCCGGGTAGGCATTCAGGAAACCGAGAAAATTCCCGTCGGATTCCCGCCAATTAGTAAATGGCTGGCGGTCCATGGCCTTCACAGTAGGGATGGTTTACAGCCAAATAACCGTAGCCCGTAGCCGCTCTGGCAACAGCCCTCAGTGGCTTAGCCCTCACCCCCGCAACACCGCGTCGGCACCGCCGGCCTGCTGCACCAACCGCTCGCTCTGAGAATCCAGGGCGCTGGTGGCCTCATCGAGGATCAGCAGCTCCGGGTTGCGCAGGATCGCCCGCGCCAGGCTGATGCGCTGCCGCTGGCCACCGCGCTCAGCCGGTAGCCCTCATACGCCTCCAGGTGCAGGGGGCCAGGTCCTGGTCGTACGTCACTCAGGATCTGCCTGAAGCTGGGGCTGGGGGCGGTGGGCGATCACCTGCACTCTGTGCTGCCGCTCAGAGAGTCCGGCTGATCTCCTCTCGAGAGAGCTTGACCTGGCGGAGGATGCGGTTAAGGAGCCCTGGTCCGATTGTTTCCCCGGCATGAACAGGGACGACCGTAGGGCTACCAGTAATTCCTTACCGGTCAGCGCCGGGATCTGACTCACGCCTCAACACAGACCCGTTGAATACCCACGAAATCCAGCGATTCCAGTGGTGAGCCTTCCACTTCGAGATACAGCTCGATGGCTTCGCGGATCCTTTCCATCAGGAGATCCAGCGTTCTGGCCTGGGTATGGCAGCCAGGCAACCCAGGCACTGACGCCACCAGAAACCCCTCAGGGTCACGTTCCACCACCACATTGAATTGCTTTTCCATGGCACGCACCAGCATCCGGTCATGGCCTCAGATTAGCCGTGCGGAGCTTCATTCACTCCCGCAACACCGCGTCGGCACCGCCGGCCTGCTGCACCAGCCGCTCGCTCTGGGACTCCAGCGCACTGGTGGCCTCATCGGGGATCAGCAGTTCGGTCCGAGGCAGGATCGCCCGCCACGCCAGGCTGATGCGCTGCCGCCGGCCACCGCTCAGCCGGTAGCCCTGCTCGCCCTCAAGCGTGTCGTAGCCCTCCGGCAGCTGGCGATCGGGATAGAAGTGGTGCTGGCGTGAAGGGTGGCTGCAGACGTGATGCAGGGTCACGTCGTAAGCACACCAGTGGGCATCGGAGGACACCTGATCGACTGCCTCGCTGAAGGCCACATCCACCTGCGCAGCCGAGGTACCAGCCAGGACACCAGCTTCAGCTGGGCTTTGCCGTGACTGGCGATGATGCGTGCTCACACCAACCGTTCCTGAACAAGACCCTCGATGGCCTCAAACTCCGGGTCCTTGTGCAGGAGGGTGGCGCCGGCGTGAAGCGCTGCAGCCGCGATCCAGGCATCCGCAACCGACAGGGCATGGGTTGCCTTGATCTGCGCTGCTCGGAGCAGCAGGGGCTCGCTGGCTTCCAGCCAGTCGATCGGAAGCGCCTGGAGCTGCTCATATGCCAGTCTGCCGGCCCGTTCACCCTCGTCCTTCCACACGCGGTAGAGCACCTCCATGCGCGTGATGAAACAGGCCATGCAACGGACAGGCGCCTCCAAGGCCTGCTCAACCCGATCGGCACCGGGCTCGTCATCGCGCAAGGTGAGCATTGCCGACGTGTCGAGGCAGAAGCGCGTCATCACCCCTTCAGGGCAGCGTCAGCCAGCCGATCCGCCAGCAGACGCTGGGTGGAGCCCCCCGCCTTCCCCTGACCCCGAAAGGCCTTCACGGGAGATGCGGCAACCGGAATCACCCGAATGGAGCCATCAGCCTCCACCAGCCATTCCAGGCGCTGGGAGGGGCCGAGAGAGAAGCGTTCGCGGATCGCAGCTGGGATCACGGTCTGCCCGCGGGAGGTGATCGTGCTTCTCATGGCCATCAGCTTGAATTACTTTTCAGTGTAGCCAGTAATTCACTGGTGGCCGTCGCCACAACCCTGGCGCTCACCCCCGCAGCACCGCCTCAGTCCCGCCCGCCTGCTGCCGCCACAGTCCCGCATACACCCCGCCCTGCCCCAGCAGGTCGGCGTGGGGGCCCTGCTCCACGATCCGGCCCCGCTCCATCACCAGGATCCGATCGGCATTCACGATCGTGCTCAGCCGGTGGGCGATCACCAGCACCGTGAGCTGCCGCTCAAACTGCTCGATCGCCTGCTGCACCAGCCGCTCGCTCTGGGAATCCAGCGCGCTCGTGGCCTCATCGAGGATCAGCAGCTCCGGGTTGCGCAGGATCGCCCGCGCCAGGCTGATCCGCTGCCGCTGGCCTCCGCTCAGCCGGTAGCCCCGCTCCCCCACCAGCGTGTCGTAGCCCTCCGGCAGCTCTTCGATGAACCCCTCCGCCTGGGCCTGGGCCGCCGCCGCTTCCACATCCGCCCGCGTGGCCCATCCGCAGCCGAAGGCGATGTTCTCCGCCAGGGAGGCGTTGAACAGGAACGTATCCTGGCTCACCACCCCCAGCCGCTGCTGCCAGCTGGGCAGATCGATGCTCTGCAGGTCGCGGCCGTCCACCAGGATCCGCCCACGGCTGGGGGCGTACAGGCCAACCAGCAGATCAGCGATCGAACTCTTGCCCGCCCCGCTGGATCCCACAAGGGCCACCGTAGCCCCCTTGGGCAGCACCAGGTCCACCCCGCGCAAGGCGTCCGCCCCCTTGGGGCCATAGCGCAACGACACCCCCTCGAAGCGCACCTCCCTCTCGAGGCCCTGGAAGGGGACGCCACCCCGCCGCCGGAAGCTTTTGTCGTCACGGCGCAACAGGCCATTCAGGCGCCGCAGGCGCACATTGTTCACGGCCTGTTTCCCGAGCAAGTCAGCACAACCGGCCAGGCGCGAGTTCAGGCGCTGCAGCGCCAGCATGAAGGTGATCAGGCTGGGCAAGATGCCCGTGCTGCGAGCGCCGAACAGCAGCACCGCGGAGATGGCCACCACCGCCAGGGCCAGCACCGGCAGCAGGGTGCTCACCGGTCCCACCACATTGGTGAGCAGATCCTGGCGGCGCAGGCTGCGCTCCAGCAGCCCCATCTGCGTTTGAAAGGCCTGGTCGGCCGCATCCAGCTGACCACTGCTGTGCAGCAGCCGCAGACCCTGGATGTCCTCCGTCGAGCGGGTCGCGATCGCCACCATGGAGTCGTTCACCAGTTGCGCCTGGCGGCAAATCGCCGGCAGCAGGCTGCGCTGCAGGCCCGACACCGCCAGGGCCATCACCGCCGCCACCAGCAGCAGCCAGGGGGAAATGCCCAACAGGATCAGCAGATAAGCCGCGATCAGCAGCCCATTCAGCAGCAGCCCGTTGAGGGTTTCGATTTCGATGCGGATCGCCTCCGGCCCCTGGCCCGCCTGATCGAGCAGATCGCCCACCCGGTACGACGACGCACAGGGAAAGCTGAAGCTGAGGATCTGGCCGTGAATCAGGCTGGTGATCCGGGCCCGGCAGCGGGCCGCGAACCAGCTCACACTGAGCCCATTGAGATACTTCGCCAGGCTCTGCAGCACCTGCAGCGCCACCGCTCCACCCAGCAGGACCAGGAACAGAACAGGTCCCGGAAACCCCTGCAGGGCATCCGCGAGGGCCGGGATCCGGCCCACCAGCGGGTTCGTGCGCCAGCTGATCTCCTCGGCCTTGCCGAGGGCCTCCACCGCCAGAAAGATCAGCGCCAGGGTGCCGCCTTCGCTGATCGCCTGCAGCAGGTTCGTGCCCATGTTCAGGACCAGATACCGCCACTGGGATCGGGCCGTGGAGCGGATCAGCACCGCCGTGGGCTCAGGCCCCCGCAGCGGCTCGAGCAGCCGTTGCAGCAGCCTGGGGGTGAAACGAGAAATCACGCGGGGGTTTGGCTCAACAGGTGGGGTGGGAGTGATGGAGTTGATGACGGGGTGGCGCTGAAGTGGCGTGGGCCAGACTCATTCTGGTGATTGGGACTGCTGCAGACATGGCGAAAGCGGATGTGCGCTGGCTGCAACGCCTGGACAACTACGGTCGCGCCCTCTGAGCGAGCTGGAGGAGCAGGGCTTGATTCAGGCCTTCGAATTCACCCATGAACTGAGCTGGCAGCTGTTGAAGGGATGCCGTGCGGGAGGCCGTGGTGAGGGATCTGCTCAGCCCGGGCAGCGAAGCCATCTGGATGGCGATGATCCGCAGCCGCAATCTCACCAGCCACACCTACAACCCCTCCCTGGCCCACGAGATCGCTGTCCTGATCGTGGAAACGTATGGGCTGGAGCTGAAGGGTCTGCATGATGAGATGGCGGAGCGGGCCAGGCAGCGTTGACAGCATCCACAGAACCGATCGAGACCGGAATCCCTATCCCTGGCCTTCCGGCGGAGGCCACGAGCCAGGTGCTGGACGGGATCCACCGCCATCCGGGGGTGCAGCGAGTGATTCTGTACGGATCGCGGGCGCTGGGCCGGCATCGCTCCGGGTCCGACATCGACCTGTGCCTGGAGGCCCCGGCCCTTGGACTGAGCGAGGTGCTGCTGCTCGGCGCCGAGCTGGATGATCTGCTCCTGCCCTGGCGGATCGATCTGCAGCTCCAGCATCTGATCGACCACCCCACCCTGCTGGAGCACATCGCCAGGGCAGGGGTGGTGCTGTGGGAGCAGCCAGGGGCGAGCTGATCCGGCTCATGTTCACACTGCACATTGGGCGGCGCGGCTGGAGTAGCTGGACACACCACTCCTGCCTGTTTGGGTCCTGACGCGGGTGGGGGCCGGGCGTACTCGCCTCAGCACATGCTGACCTGGCGGAATGGCACACCACATCTGGTGTCGTCCAGGGCGCTCGTGCCGGCCATCAGCTGCGCGTCAGCGCCAGCTCAAGCACCGTTTCCAATCAGATCACCCGACCACGGTGGTCAGTGCCAACAGGATCCAAGCGGTGTCACCCGTCAAAGGGCATAGGGATGAAGCACGTTCTGAAGCGTCAAGGGGAAATCCCGAACATTGCGAGTCGCCAGGGTGAGCCCATGCACGGTGGCTGTGGCCAGAATGATCGCGTCGGGAACTTTCAGGCCATGACGCTGCCGCAGCAGCACGGCTTCCCTGGCGATGCTGTGATCGAGCGCCAGCCGAAGAAAACTCTCAAGCCAGGTCTCCACCTCAGCGGATTCACCAACACGGCACCCCACCAGCACCTCAATCCAGGTGATCTCACTGATCGCCGGTCGCTGCTGTTGATCCAGCCACTCCAGGCTGGCCTTCTCGCCGCGAAGTACATCAATCAAGATGTTGGTGTCGAGCAAGAGCATCAGTGATGGCTCCACTCCTGCCGCAACGCCTCCTGCAGCACCAGTGCATCAGTCGGTCGGTCTTTCCAGAGGCCAAAGACCTTCTCGTGTCTGGGGTGTTGTTGCTTCAGCCACAGCCGCAAAGCCTCCCGCAGGGCTGCCGCCCTTGAAATGCCGAGCTGCCGGCACTGCGCATCCAATTGCTCGCGCTCAGGCTCAGGCAAGTCGACGATCGTTCGCATGTCAGACCTCGCTCCACTATTTGATGACGTTATCAGATGATGATATCAGGTTGCCCATGTCGAAATCCAGGCTCTGCTGTTCTTGCGGGGCTTCATGCGCGCCGACCGCGGCTGATGCCGCATGCTCGAATTCGCCGGGGGGGGGGGGGTCAGGAAGCCGGGCGATCCAGCTGGTCCACGAAGCTGATCGCGGCCTCGGCGGTTGCGATCGCCTGAACCGCATCCGCTCGATCGAACAGCTCCGATGGCGGCGTGCCATCGATCGGGTAGCGGCTGGTGATGGTCATGCGGGTGAGAGCCTTCAGGGGTAAGGCCTCGATCACCCCCACCTCCACCCCCTCAGCCGCCAGGGCTTGCACGAGATCATTCAGGACATGGGTGTGCGGGGGCTCCTGCCCCAGCTCGAGCAGGGCGCCCTTGAAGGCCTTCTCAGCAGCCTGGGACGCGAAAAAACAGGCCTGCGCCTGAAATCCGTTGTTGCTCGCCAGGCGGGCCAGTTCAAGGTCGTTGCGGGCCTGCCGAGACCAGGCCTGGGGCCGCGCATTCATGCCCCGAAGCTCAGTAATTGTCGGGCCTGCCGATGAATGGACCTCCAATGGGGTGAATCACTGCTGGCCATCGCCTCCCAGCGGGCCCTGCTGAGCGCAATCACATCGGCCCCCAGGCCAGCATCCAGCAGCGCGTCGGCCATTTGATCGGCCTGCTCCTGGCCATCAGCCACCACCAACAGATCGGTATCCGAGAAGCCATCCCAGTCGCCACGGGCCCTGGAGCCGAACAGCCACACCTCACAGCCACCACCAGCCCAAGCATGGGCAGCCAGGGTGGCTTGAACACGCTGCTGCAGCGCAGCCTCGAAGCGGAGCTGCAAACCCTCACGAAGCTGCGAGAACGTGGAAGGGTGATGGATGCCCATCGGCTCAGGCTAAGGCTGGCGGGAGGTTGCCTCCAACCAGTCGGCATAGGTGCTGGCCAGCCCTTCGGCCAGGGGAATGCGCGCGCGCCATCCCAGCGCCGACAGCCGGCTCACGTCCAGCAGCTTGCGGGGGGTGCCGTCGGGCTTGCTGGTGTCCCAGGCGATGGTGCCCCCGAACCCCACGGTGCGGGCCACCAGCTGCGCGAGTTCGCTGATCGGCAGGTCCTCCCCCGTGCCCACATTGAGGAACTGGGGCTCATGGGCCCCCGGTTTCCACCGCTCCAGACAGAACACCGCGGCCTCAGCCAGATCATCCACGTGCAGGAATTCGCGCCGCGGCGTGCCCGTGCCCCAGCAGACCGCCTTCTCGGCGCTGGCCAGTTTCGCCTCGTGAAAGCGCCGGATCAGGGCCGGCAGCACATGGCTGTGGCTGGGGTGATAGTTATCGCCGGGGCCATAGAGGTTGGTGGGCATCAGGCTGATCGCATCAAAGCCGTGCTGGAGCCGCAGCGCCTCGCAGAGCTTGAGGCCGGCGATCTTGGCAATCGCATACCACTCATTGGTGCGCTCGAGCTCGCCTGTGAGCAACGCCTCCTCCCGGATCGGCTGCTCGGCGAACTTCGGGTAGATGCAGCTGCTGCCCAGAAACAGCAATCGCCTGGCCCCATGGCGCCAGGCGTTCTCGATCACATGAGTCTGGATCTTGAGATTGTCGAGCAGGAAGTCGGCGGGATAGGTGCTGTTGGCCAGGATTCCGCCCACCTTCGCCGCCGCCAGCACCACCACCTGCGGCCTGGCGCTGGCGAACCAGGCCTCCACCGCGCCAGCATCCCGCAGATCGAGTTGATCGCGACCGGCTGTGAGCAGGTTGGTGTATCCCTTCGCCTGCAAGGCGCGCAGGATGGCGCTGCCGGCCATGCCGCGATGGCCTGCCACGAAGATCCGCTCGGCAGGCGTGATCAGGCTCATCGGGGCATGGCCTCAGGGGCTGACGGCACCCGCTCGAGCAGCAGCAGGCCAACCCGATCCACGTGAGCGCGGAGATCGGCAGTCAACTCGGCATAGAGAGAAAGATCCACCTGCCAAGGGAGCAGCAGGTCGTCCACGGCGGCCATCAACTGCAACAAGCCCTCGTGGGAGAGAGCCGGTCCTTTGAGGGTGAGGTCGATGTCGGAGGCAGATCTGTGGCGTCCCATCGCCCGTGATCCGTAAAGCCACACCTGCTCCACCGCCGGATCTCGACCCAGCAGGGCGAGCAGCCGATCACTGGCCTCAGCGGGAAGTCCGGGAACCGCATGGTTGCAGTGAAACGATCCACTCATGCTCCAGACTCCAACCGTGCCTGGAGGGTGGCATGCAGCTGCACAAAAGCCGCCAAGTACCGGTTTCGCACATTGGCGGCGATCAGCTCGGCAGTGGCTCGGTTGTAGCTGTGGCTGGTGAGGTTCCTGTCCTGAATCATCTGCATCCAGGCGTTGCCATCAACAACGAGGCCAACCCTGAAGGCTTCGCGCAAGGTATCGCGGGAACCGATCAGATCGCTGTTCCCCTCGCTGCGCAGCAGATCGCGCAGCGTGTTCCAGCCCAGCTCGAAGGTGTACTCGAATGCCTTGATCAAGCCCTGTTCCTCTCGCTGATTGCGTGGCGGTGGATCGAAGAAGGATTCCAGCTGCTCCAGGGCCCTCTGATAGTTGGCAAAGCGCTGCTGCCAGCGAACGTCAAACTCACTCACACCTGAACACGCTCACGCTTGAACCGCAGGCGCATTCATCGGCGGGTTCTCGATCGAGCCCACCACCTGAAACCCCTCCCGGCGCAGGGTGGATTCCTTGGCGGCCTCCTCCACATCAGCCGCCACCATCTCTTCCACCAGCTGCTCCAGCGTGGTGGTGGGAGCCCAGCCCAGCCGGGCGTGGGCGTGGCTGGGATCACCCAGCAGGGTCTCCACTTCGGCCGGGCGGAAATAGCGCGGATCGATGCGAACCACCACGGCACCGCTGTCGACGCGGCGGCCCACCTCCTCCAGCCCCTGTCCCTGCCAGTGGATGCCGCCCCAGCCCAGGGCCGAGGCCGACAGTTCGATGAACCGGCGCACGCTCTCTTGCCGCCCCGTGGCGATCACGAAGTCCTCCGGTGCCGTCTGCTGCAGCATCCGCCACTGCATCTCCACGTAGTCGCGGGCGTGACCCCAGTCGCGCCGGGAATCGAGGTTGCCCAGGTACAGGCAGGCCTCCAGACCAGCGGCGATGCGGGCCATACCGCGGGTGATCTTGCGGGTCACGAAGGTTTCGCCGCGGCGCGGGCTTTCGTGGTTGAAAAGAATACCGTTGCAGGCATACATCCCGTAGGCCTCGCGGTAGTTCACCGTGATCCAGTAGGCGTAGAGCTTGGCCACCCCGTAGGGGCTGCGGGGATGGAACGGGGTAGTCTCCCGCTGGGGCGTTTCCTGCACCAATCCATACAGCTCACTGGTGCTGGCCTGATAAATCCGCGTGGTGGTGGTGAGGCCCAGCAGGCGCACGGCTTCGAGGATGCGCAGGGTTCCGAGAGCATCACAATTGGCCGTGTATTCCGGCTCCTCGAAACTCACCGCCACATGGCTCTGGGCACCCAGGTTGTAAATCTCATCAGGGCGCACCTCACCGATGATCCGGATCAGGTTGCTGCTGTCGGTGAGATCGCCGTAATGAAGCGTCAACCGGGGATCCCGCTCATGGGGGTCCTGGTAGAGGTGATCGATGCGGGCCGTGTTGAAACTGCTGGCTCGGCGCTTAAGGCCATGAACCCGGTAGCCCTTCTCCAGTAGCAGTTCGACCAGGTACGAACCATCCTGACCGGTGATGCCGGTGATCAGGGCCGTGGGTGACGTCATGGAAACGGCAGGGCGAGCAGGGACACACGTCTCCTCAATGGTCGGGCGGTCGCGAGCAGGGCTCCAGCGACTCGGTCCCTCGTCCGGTGAAAGGGAAAATTAAGCTACTGCAGGCCAATGAATTGCTGCAGTTGTTGTCAGCAACGGCAAACGTCTCAGCACCGCCAGCTGCTCGGGCAAGGGGCTCGTGCCGGGATGGGTCTGCTGCACGTAGTCGAGGGCGGCCTGCCAGCTCATCCGGCGGTTGTGGATCAACCAGGCCATCGCCACCAGGGGCGAGCGCTCGACGCCAGCGACACAGTGGAGATAGACCGGCCCATGGGCGAGCAGCCGCGTCAGCTCAGCCAGCACCGCCGCGATCTGCTCGATCGTGAGCGAGCAGTGGTGTTTGTGATCCGGCAGGGGCAGCCGAACCCACTCGAACCGCTCGGAGATCCCGCCAGGCAGGGGGGCTTCTTCCGCCGAGCAGAGGCTGACCACCGCCCTGACCCCATCCCGTTCGAGACGATCAAGGTCGTCGGCCCTGGATGGGGCCGTTCCCACAGCCAATTCATCAATCAGCAACCAGGTGATGCGCACGCAGGCTCAGTTGTTGTTGTCGAGCAAGCGGAAGAGGGTCAACACATTAACCAATCCGCTCAGGGGTTGGCTGACGGCCCCGATCGCATCAGCACTGATCGCGTAACGGCTGCGATTCACGATCACCGTGTCTCCATCCACCAGGGGTGGATTCTTGGCAATCGACACCCCTTGATTGAAATCAAGCGGATAGATTCGCCGCATTGCTGAACCATTGCGGTTGATTCGCACCAGTTCCAGCCTTGATGTTTTCGCTCGCCAGGTTTGTACGCCCCCGGCGGCCAGTATCGCCTGCATCAACGGTGTGCTGGCAGGTACCTGGAGCCGGCCTGGAGCTTTCACCTCTCCCACCACATTCACGGTGATCTCCTTGGGAGCCAGGGTGGTGGCCGCCATCTCGGCGGAATTGCTGACCAGCTGCTCAGAAACCCGCTCCAGCTTGATCGTGTCCCCATCGAAGAGCAGTGGATTCTGGAGCTGGTCGCCGTCCCTCACCAGGGCCAGCAGGTCAACCCTGGCCCGCTTGAAGCGGGAGTCGGCGCCGGGCAAACGGCGCTGCACCACCACCCGGCGCAGATTGGCCATCGAGGTGATGCCGCCGGCCTTCTGGATCGCATCCACCAGCGTGGGAGGACCACTGATCGCCACCGGGGCTTCCGCGGTGGAGGTTTCCGAGGTGGTCAGCGTGTAGATACCTGGACGCTCCACCTCACCGACCACAGCGATGCGCAGGGGCCTGGGACGAACGACGCTCAACTGCAGATCAGGTCGCTGCAGCTGTTTCCTGTACAGCGATTCCAGCCAGAGGCTGGCCTGGGAGAGGGTCAGCCCCGAGAGCCTGACACTGCCCAGCAGAGGCAGGGAGGAGGTGCCGTCGTTGAGGATCTCGAATGAACCGCTGAGGTCGTCGACCGCCAGGAACTTCAGGCTCAGCCCATCTCCGGCTCCGAGAATGTAGGCATCGTCCTGAAGCATCCCCTCGCTGCCACCGGGCGCCATTTGGGCCTGGGCGAGATCTCCAGACCGCAGATCAGCTGCCACCACTGGAGCCAGGGGGCTGGAGAGGCTGAGCAGCAGCAGAGGAAGTGCCCAGCGCTTTCCCACCAGTTCCACACGCAGGCTCGTCATCGCGGAATCGGACAGTAGGCCGAATGTTGCCATGCACCGGTTGAAAAGGTGGCGTCAAAGGGCCAGTGATCAGCTGGCCATCACGGATACATTGAGCCGATCCGAACTCCAGCCGTTATCGACGTGTCCGCCCGGCTGCCTGGACCCACCCTCAATCCATGGCTCAGCCTGCTGACCTCGATCGGCATGATCGCTGGACCTGCAGCGGAGGCCCAGACCCTGGTCTGGGAGCTGCCGGGCCCTCCTCCCCCAGTGGTAGTTGTTCCCATGCAGCCGCCGCCGCCGGTTCCCACGCTTCGGGCCAAAGCTGCTGAACCCGCTCCTGCTCAGCAGGCCAGAACCCTCACCTGGGAAGCTGTTCCCCCCAATCCTCCACCGCTTCAACCGCCGCCACGCCTGCCGGGCACTGATGAAACGGCCATTGCCGCGAGGCCGAATCGCGCTCTGGCCTGGGAGCTGGTTCCTTACGACGAAGGCAGCCTCGCCTTCACGCCCCCCACCACCCAGGCCATCCCCGAAGCAGGAGTGTTCGGCCAGTTGCTGGCCAGGGAGACCACCCTGCGCTGGTACCTGGTGCCAGAAGACCAGGTTCTGACTCCCTCCGTCGCTCTGGCCAACGGCACCGTCAGGCCGGAACCTCCCTACCTTCCCGAGCCACCGTCACCGATCTGGCCAAAAGTGCGCGGACTGGCCAGGGGCATCACCGTCAATGGCAACCCTTATCCCGACACCAGCCTCAACGTTCCCAACGGCTTCGCCCAGGACAAGGAATTCACCGTCTCCACCACCCTCACCGGCGCCAACCGCACCCGCCCTTGCCGGGTGCCGCCCGGCGGTAACTGGGTCGACTGTGCCGACTCCGAGGCCTACCTCGACATCACACCCTTCAAGGGGGAGTACGCCAGCCTCGGCTTCCAATACACCATTCAGAGTCTCACCAGCCGCAACCGAGGCACCGGCCAGTTCGCCGGCCAGAGCATCGGCTTCCGCACGGCCATCAACCTCACCCCCACCACGGGGCTGGCCTTCGGTGGTGAACACATCATCCAGCTCGACGACACCACCGACCTGGGCCGCAACTTCTACCTGGTGATGTCCCAGGCCTTTCCCCTCAGCCGCGGCGAGAATCCGATCCTATTAGTGGCCACCGCCGGCATCGGCTCCGACTTCTACGGCTACGCCGGCAACGGTACTCTGGGATCCACCAACTGCCTGAGCGGCAATAACGTCAGCAGCCTGAATTACCCTGAAGGCACCGACTGCTTCTGGGGACCGATCGGTGCCCTCAGCCTACATTTTGGCAGCCAGGTGTCGATCGGCTACGAGTGGTCCGGGTTCAGCATCGGCGCCGGCCTCTCGGTGCGTCCGATCAAGAACATTCCTCTCACCTTTTCTCTCTACGCCACCGACTTCCTCGGCAACACTCCCAGCTACATCGAAGGGCTGTGCACCACCAATCCCTGCGAACCCCGATACTATGGGCGACTAACGATGTCCTTCTGATGCTGTGCCACAGACCCTTGGGGCGGCTCATGTCACGGGCCCAACGGACATCAGCCAGTCTAATCATACCAAGGAACATCTGAAAAACCCACTAAAATCAATCCAGATCCAAGACTGAGACTGGAACGGATGGCCGCCCCCCTCCAGTTGGGCTTCACGGACTACGAGCAGATCTACGCCAAAAAGTGGACGCGTCGCCAGCGCTTCTTGGATGAAATGGAGGCCACGGTTCCCTGGGAAGCGTTTCTGGCCTTGATCAAGCCCGTGTATCACAAGCCCTCCAGCAAAGGAGGCCGTCCGCCGATTCCTTTGGAGGTGATGCTGCGGATCCACCTGCTGCTGCAGTGGTTCACGCTTTCAGACCCCCTGATGGAGGAGATGCTGATCGATACGCCCTGCTTCCGCCGCTTCGCAGGGATCGAGACGATGGAAGGCCGGATCCCTGATGAGACCACAATCCTCAACTTCCGCCATCTGCTGGAAGAGCACCGCATCGCCGAGCAGATCCTCGAGGGTGTGAATCAGATGCTGAGCAAGAGGGGAGTGATGCTGAGGGAAGGCACGATCCTTGATGCCACAATCATCAATGCCCCCAGCTCCACCCTTACCGAGGCCGGAGGCCGAGCGTGGCGGAGCCACTAGAACAAGCGCAAGGAGAGGGATCCTGAAATGCACTCGTTGGCCAAGGACAAGCAGTGGTTCCACTGCTGCGCAGAAGGCTTTGCCTATGGGATGCGCCGCCACATCGGCAAGCGCTGCGCGGAAGCCGTTGGCTACGAGAAACGTGGCGATTTCCAGGACTGCGAAGCTGAGTTCAGAATTGCCATGAAGCCCGGCCAACGCAGAGTGCTTCCAGAGACACCAGAGGGCAGGCGTCTGGATCTGATTGAGACGGCGAAAGCCCACTTCCGCGCCTAAGTGGAGCATCCCTTTCGGATCATCAAATGCCAGCTTGGCTTCCGGAAGGTCTTCTACCGAGGCATCCGCAAGAACGACCTCAAGCTGAAGCTGCTCTTCGCCTTGGCAAACCTCTAGATGGTACGGGAGAGAATACCTGATCCAGCGTAAAGCAAGGGCTTGGTGTGTCTAAGATCGATAATCATCCAGAAATCAAGCCAAAATGCATGGTGGAAACCACCTGAATGTATTTACAGGGAATGCTGTGAGCGAATGGAGGGCAAAATCCGCTCAGTATCGCCTCATTGACGAGAATGAGACTAGGCTTTATGGATTAAGTCGTTTTGATCAGAGCTTCCTTTGCAGTCTGGTTTGTGACCAGATCCTTCCAGTATCCGCTTTCTCTTGCATTCGGCATCACTCTTTCCCTCGAACCACCTCCACATGCGTTTCACCGTTCCTCTGGCGCTTGCCACGGCCACGGCATTCTCCGTCAGCGCTCTGCCTGTTCGGGCCTTCCCCGGAGCCAGTGTCAACCTCGTGCGCGTGAATGGCGATGGCGTCACCGCCCTGCCAGGCCTTCAGCCCCCTTCAGTCCAGGTGCCCCCCTCGGCGCCGGGAACGGTCGAGCTGATCAGCCAGGCCTCGGGCGGCGGCACAACCGATCGCGACGTCACGATTCTGGCCACCGGCACTGAAGACGTCGAGATCACCTACCAAAACCCCCTGCCCCAGTTCTCCAACTCTGATTACATCTCGGTTCGAAACAAGGTCACCGGTGAGGAAGTAGAGCGCATCGGCCTCAACTCCGAGCGTGTCAGCTAATCCAACGGCCGCCGCACCATCACGATCGATCCGGAAACCACGATCACCAGCGACGAGGTGATCTGCTTCCTGACGGGCACAGCAACCTCCCCCCCCGCACGTCACCCTGTTGCTTCAGTGTGGCTCCTCCAGCGGCCTATGGGCCGCCGGCCGCCGGCGGAAACCCGTTCCCCTGGTGGATCATTCCCGTAGGAGCGGGACCTGCGGCGCTCATCTGTTGGGCGGCCGGCTGCTTCAGCGGTGGTGGTGGTGGTGGTGGCACCGTGACCGGGGGGCGGTAGCAACAACGTGTCCGACTGATCCTTCCCCTGGGCTGACCCCCATCGACCTCTGACCCCTCCTGAGTGGAGCCCTTCAGGGTCAGCTCAGGGGTTTTTTCTGAAAGTGTGTCTTGATGACCACCGCCTGAACCTGCCGGTGCACACATAATGGTTGAGTGACTTTGGCATTTGGACGGCGTGCATGATGCGCTCAGCTTTTTCTCTGGCTGTTCTCACCGCTTTCACGGTCAGCACCCTGCCTGTTCGGGCATTTCCAGGCGCCTCCGTCAATCTGGTTCGGGTGAACGGCGACGGAGTCACGGCCCTTCCCGGGCTCCAGCCCAAACCCACCCAACCGACCCCGCCCTCCCTGGCCAATGACGGCCAGCTGCTCAGTCAGGCCGATCAGAGCGATCAGGAGTCGGGGGATGTCACCTATCTCCTCTCCGGCGAAGAGGACTTCGAGATCCGCTACGCCAGTCCCCTCCCCCTCGACCTCACCGGAAACATTTCCATCCGCCGGCGCAGCCCCAATGCCGAAGATGGCTCCCACGGCAAGGAAGTGGAGACCATCCCCCTGAATTCGCCCAATGTCACCATCTCCGAGGATCGTCTCACCCTCACCATCAAGCACGGCCGCGAACTGCGTGACGGTGAGGCCCTCTGTGTCCTGCTGCCCGATGGGCCCTTTGCCCTGCCCCAGCGCTTGACGCCCTGCTGCTTTCAGTTGGCCAAGGCGGCCACCAGCATGTCCAGAAAAACCAGTCCCTGTGGGATCATCCCGCCCTCTCCAGCATCCGCCAATTCCTTCCCCATCTGGATCCCAATTGTCGGAATCATCCTGGGTGTCGGCGGCTGCGCCATTGCTGGCTGCTTCAGCGGTGGTGGTGGTGGTGGTGGGGGTGGTGGTGGCAGCGGCACCGTGACCGGGGGGCGGTAGCCGTTGATGGGCAACTCACTCAATTTCGGGTTCACCTCTGATGATCCCGATTACAATCCATTCAGTACGACACTCCCCTCGGTCATGGTCAGGTTATTCACTACCGGTGCACTGGCGTTCGGGACCCTGGCAGCCCCAGCCTTCGCCGCCGATCTTGCCGACCTGCCAAGCTGCCTGAAGCCCCGCACCCTCAGTGCGGTCACCGCCACGATCACCCAGGCCAGCGTCATCAAGGATCCCCTCGTGGCCCAGGGATTCAGGACGTCTGATCCCGCCTGCACCTATCAGGTAGCCCGACCTCAGCCCATCTTCCAGGAAGTTCCCGTGCGCGGCCTCTGGTGATCAGCTGATCGCAGGGTTCGGGCCCCGACCCCTTACGGTGCGATCACCTTCTGACGGCCAGCCTTGACCCTGCGGCTCACCAATACCCTCACCAAGCGCACCGAGCCATTTCAGCCTCGGGTGCCCGGTGAGGTTTCGATCTATTGCTGCGGGGTCACAGTCTACGACCTCTGCCACCTCGGCCACGCCCGCAGTTACATCGTCTGGGATGTGCTGCGCCGGTATCTGATCTGGAGAGGGTATCGGGTCACCTTCGTTCAGAACATCACCGACATCGACGACAAGATCCTCAGGCGTGCCGCCGAAGAGGGCAGCTCGATGGAGGCGGTGAGCGAACGCAACATCACGGCGTTCCGTGATGATATGGAATCACTGAATATTCTTCCTCCCGACAGGGTCCCCCGCGCCACTCGATGCCTCGATGGCATCCGCGCCATGATCGCTGAACTTGAAGAATCAGGCGCCGCCTATTCCGCCGACGGAGATGTCTATTTCGCGGTGATGGGCCGGCCCGATTATGGCAAGCTGAGCGGGCGCAGCCTAAGCGATCAACAGGACGGCGCCAGTGGCAGGCTCAACAGTGACGAGGAATCCCGTAAGCGTCATCCCTTCGATTTCGCCCTCTGGAAAGGCGTCAAACCCGGGGAGCCCAGCTTCCCCTCGCCATGGGGTCCGGGGAGGCCCGGCTGGCACATTGAATGCTCGGCGATGGTGAGGCAGGAACTGGGCACCACCATCGACATTCACGTGGGGGGGGCGGACCTGATCTTTCCCCACCATGAGAATGAAATTGCCCAGTCGGAAGCGGCCAACGGGGAACCCCTGGCCCGCTACTGGCTGCATAACGGCATGGTCAATGTCGATGGGGAGAAGATGTCCAAATCCCTCGGCAACTTCACCACGATCCGTGCCTTGCTGGCCAGTGGGGTGTCGGCGATGACCCTACGGCTGTTCGTGCTCCAGGCCCACTACCGCAAGCCCCTCGATTTCACCCGTGAAGCCCTCGAGGCCGCCGCCACCGGCTGGCATGGGCTCAACGAAGCCCTCGGGCTGGGCCTGAACACCACCGTCACCGCGGCACTGGGTTGGGCGGAACCCGCCTCTGCTGGCCACGACGCGGGACTGGAGACCAGCCGCCAGGGATTCATCGACGCTCTCGACGACGATCTCAACACCTCCGCAGCGCTGGCGGTGCTGTTCGAGCTCGCCCGTCCCCTGCGGGCCCTGGCCCGGCGGCTTGAGCGTGGATCGGAGGCAAGCGGCGAGGATCGTGCCCTGCAAGGACGCTGGCAGATGTTGCAACAACTCAGCGGAGTTCTCGGCCTGGAGCCGGAGGCCAGCCCCAGCAGCGCGGCCGAGGCGGCCACTGGCCCTGAGCCGGCGGTGATTCAGTCCTGGATCAGCGAGCGACTGGCCGCCCGGCAGCAGAAGCGCTACCCCGATGCCGATGCCATCCGCGATCGGCTGCGCGCCGAAGGCATCGAGCTGATCGATCGCCCCGATGGCAGCACCGAGTGGATCCGGCGCTGAATCCCGCCTGATCCACTCGAAAGCTCAGCGCGGTGGGGCTTTCGGAGGCACCACTGGCGCTTGATCCTTCATCAGCGTTTCAATCCGGCGGATGCGCACTCGGGTGGTCTCCCAGACTTCGAGCCGAAAGCCGCCGTCAGCAGCTGCCGGAGTGGCTGCGGGGGCCTCCGCCAGGGAGCTGCGCAGCTGCTCCACCATCGCCTCGATGTCGTCACCCGCCTCGAAGGCATCCCAGAGCTCACGCTCCAGCCGCGCCCGCTCGATGAAGTTCCAACGCTTGAGCCAGAGCATCGTGGTCGCCAGGGGTGAAGATCACCATCCCAGTCAGTGTGCACGAGCTGTGGCCCTTCCTGGTGCGGCCGACCGTGCCGAGGGGATCAGTGGGAGACTGGCACCCGTCGCAGGGATGGCCTCGTGAAAGCGATCAGCGTGCTCGGCTCTACGGGGTCGATCGGCACCCAGACCCTGGCGATCGTGGAGGAGTTCCCAGAGCGCTTCCGGGTGGTGGCGCTCACGGCGGGGCGCAACCTCGATCTGCTGATCGATCAGATCCGGCGCCATGCCCCTGAGGTGGTGGCCCTGGCGGACGGGGACGCCCTGCCTGAGTTGCGCCGCCGCCTGGAGGCGCTGGACCCCTCCCAGCGGCCGACCCGCCAGCCGGAGCTGGTGGGGGGGAGTGAAGGGCTCTGCGTCGCCGCCGCCTGGCCCAGCGCCGAGTTGGTGGTGACCGGCATCGTGGGCTGCGCCGGGCTGCTTCCCACCCTCTCAGCGATCAAGGCCGGCAAGGACCTGGCCCTGGCCAACAAGGAAACACTGATCGCCGCCGGGCCGGTGGTGCTGCCGGCCCTGAAGGCCAGTGGCAGCCGCTTGCTGCCGGCCGACTCCGAGCACTCCGCCCTGTTCCAGTGCCTGCAGGGCACCCCCTGGGCCGACACAGCCCGCCTGTCCACCGGCGTCCCTACCCCCGGTCTGCGGCGCATCCAGCTCACGGCCTCCGGTGGCGCCTTCCGCGACTGGCCCGCTGCCGATCTGGCCAAAGTCACCGTGGCCGATGCCACCAGCCATCCCAACTGGAGCATGGGCCGCAAGATCACGGTGGATTCGGCCACCTTGATGAACAAGGGTCTGGAGGTGATCGAAGCCCACTACCTCTTCGGTCTGGGCTACGACGCCATCGAGATTGTGATCCACCCCCAGAGCATCATCCACTCGATGGTGGAACTGGCCGACAGCTCGGTGCTGGCCCAGCTGGGCTGGCCCGACATGCGCCTGCCGATCCTCTACTGCCTCAGCTGGCCCGAGCGCTTCGACACCCCCTGGCGTCGCCTCGATCTCACCGAGGTGGGTCAGCTCACCTTCCGCGCCCCCGACCAGCAGAAATACCCCTGCATGGGTCTGGCCTACGCCGCCGGGCGCGCCGGGGGCACCATGCCCGCCGTGCTCAACGCCGCCAATGAACAGGCCGTGGCCCTCTTCCTCGAGGAGCGGATCTCCTTCCTCGACATCCCACGCCTGATTGAGGGGGTCTGCGAACGCCATGGGGCCGACCTGCGCCAGGACCCCAGCCTCGACGACGTGCTGGCCATCGACGCCTGGGCCCGCCTGGCCACCCGTGAGCTGGCCGCCACGGCCGCGCCCGCCCTGCTGACGGCATGAAGGTCGAGCGCCACCTGCTGCTCTGCGCCACCCCCACCAAGCCCCTTTGCGGCGACCCTCAGCTGGGGGCGGCCAGTTGGAGCCGGCTCAAGCAGCTGATCAAGGAGCGCGGCCTGGAGCGGCCCGATCGCCCCGAGGGGGTGGTGCTGCGCACCAAGGCCGATTGTCTGCGCATCTGCGCCGGCGGACCGATTCTGCTGATCTGGCCGGAGGGGATTGCCTATGGCGGTGTCAGCCCCGAGCGGATCGAGCGGATCGTGGACGAGCACCTGATCGGCGGACGGCCCATCGAGGCGTGGATCGTGGCTCAGCACACCCTGGAACCCAGCCGCTGCTCCAGCCAGCGCCGCACCAGCTGATCCGACCAGCACCCCCCGGGGGCATGGAAGCCGTTGTGGCCGCCGCCGGGGCTGAGCACCACCTCCAGCGGCGGTCCCAGGGCCAGGGCAGCATCAGCTGGAACCCAGGGATCATCCAGGGCCTGCACCACCAGGGTGGGGGGCAGCGGGGCCTGCTGATCGAGCTCCTGAGCCAGCAGCCGCGGCAGGGGACTGGCCTGCTGGTAGTAATCCTCCACGCTGGAGTAGCCCCAGCGGGGTGCCGTGATCAGGTCATCGAAAGCCCGGATGCTCGTCACCCGGCGCAGGCGCTCCACCAGCTCCTCGCCGGGCTGGGGCCGATCGTTGAGGGTCTGCTGGCGCAGGCGCCCCAGCAGCCATCGCTCATAAAGGCGGTTGCGCGGGCTGGAGATGGTGGCTGAGCAGTGAGCCAGATCGAGGGGGCTGCTCACCAGCGCCAACCCATCCAGCGGCGCCACCCCATCGAGAACCGCATTGAGCAGCACCGTCCCGCCAAGGGACAGTCCAACGGCCAGCAGGGGCTGACCAGCCGCCAGCTCCTGGGCCTGCTTCAGGGCTGGCGCCAGATCGGAACTGCAGCGGGCGGCATAGGTGCCTGAGGCCAGCTCCCGCCCCTGACCGGCGCCGCGCATGTTCAGACGTAGCACCACAAAGCCGGCCCGGTTCAGGCACCAGCCCAGGCGACGCACCCCCTCTGCCTCGCTGGAGCCGCCCAGGCCGTGCATCAGCAGCACCAGGGCCTTTGGCTTGCCGCAGCCAGCCTCCGCGGCGGGTGGATCGAGCCAGGCCAGCAGGGAGCCGCCCCTCCCCTGGCTGGAGGGCCCAAGAGCCAGCTCAAGCCGCGTGCTCGTGCGCTCGGGCAGTACATCCGGCCTGAGGGTGTCGCGCAGGGTCTGCAGATCGGGACCCCACCAGGGCGGCCGGGGACGGAACGGCTGCAGCCCCAGCCGCTCGAGCAGCTCCAGGGACGATCCCACGGGACGCTCTGCAGGCGGGCTCACACCAGCTGGGGCTCCCGGGCCAACCACTGGGCCAGGGAGAGGGGCTCCACTCCGGCGGCACTGGTGACCTCGATGATCCGCCCGATCGAAGCCGGGGATTCCAGAGCCTCAAGACAGACCCGGGCCACCAGCCGGCGGGGAATGCTGTTGCTCTCCTGCTGGTCAGGACCGCTGAAGCGGATGCCCTGGGCCTCGAGCTGGTCCTCCGCTTCGCTGAGGCCACCGGGACGCACCACCGTCCAGTCGAGACCGCTGGCCTCGAGCCAGCGCTCCCCCAGCCGCTTCCACACCAGGATCAGGCCGAAGAGGTTGAGGGGATGCAACCAGCGGCCGCTGCACAGCGAGCTGACCAGCACCACCCGCTTCACCCCGGCCGCCTTGCAGGCGGCGCACTGCTGGCGGATCGCCAGGGCATCCACCTTCAAAGGCCCCGCCAGATCCACCGAGGGGCGGGCACCCGTGGCGATCACCAGGGCCTGGGCCCCCGCCAGGGCCTGCTCCAGGGCGGCTTGATCACCCAGCTCCAGGCGGATCAGCTCGGCCCCCTGCAGCCCTTCAGGGACCTGAGACCCAGGGCGCAGGAGTGCCTTGACGCGGTAACCCCGGGCCAGGGCCTCCTGGACGACACGCCAGCCGGTCTTGCCGGAGGCTCCGCTCACGGCCAGGCAGGCTCCCGGCCCAGCAGCGGGCTCGGTGGTCGGGGACTCAAGAGGCACGGTTGTCAGACGAGCGGCATCAGCTCCTGTTCTAGGCACCGGGCCCGAGGGAAGTCCCCCCGATGGCGCAACTGACGCACCCGCAGGATCAGGGGGTCGATGTCGCAGACCTGCCGGTAGCACATCTCCAGGTGGTCATGGAAACCTGGCTGGGAGCGGCTGATGGGATGGGGGTTGTCCAACGTTGATCGGGGCGGGGCCAGAGGCAGGCGAAGCGAGAGGAAGGCCAAGCGGTGTAGCGGGGAAGTCTCGAGGGGAATGCCTGGAAATTAGGGAAGATGCCGGAAGAAGCCCTGGTAGCAAACACTCATCTTCAGGCCGCAACACGCACAATGGCGCCACCCCCGCCGGCGCCGCTGTCATGGACAACGAAGCGAGCGGCCGATCGCCCGTTGACCGCGGCAGACCATCGTTTGACTTCGGCAGTTCCCGGGCCAGCGGCCTGCATCTGCGCCCGCGCCAGTGGCAGTCCCAGCTGATCAACCTGCTGCGCCGGCGCCTGGAGGTGCCCAGCAGCCTGGGCCGGGACGTGCTGGTCCATGCCGGCCCCGGGGCCGGCAAGACCTTCGGGGCACTGCTGAGCTTCCAGTCGATGCTGCGGGAGGGCCGGCTCGCCCACCTGCTGGTGTTCTGCCACCGCAGTTCGATCGCCGCCCAATGGCGCGACTCGGCCCGCCAGCTGGGGCTGGAGCTGTGCGAGTGGGACCCGGCTCAGGCCCCCGAGCGTGCCCAGGGCTTGCTGCTCAGTTACCAGAGCGCCGCCCGGCACCGGCAACGCCTGCAGCAGGAGCTGCCGAGTCTGTTGAACGGGCCCACACTCGCGGTGGCTGATGAGGTGCATCACCTCGGCCTGGATCCCGAGGAGCCAGACGCCACCGCCTGGGGCCATGCCTTCAGTGAACTGAGCCGCCCTCACGCCTTGAGGCTGGGCTTGAGTGGCACACCCTTCCGCGCCGACAACCTGGCCTTCTGCGCCGCCAGGCGGGTGCCCCGACGTCAGGAGGGGGTGCTGGTGGAGCAGATCGAGCCCGATCTGAGCGTGGAGCCCCGCCAGCTGATCGTGGCTGGCGATGTCAGGCCGCTGGAGTTCCGCTTCCAGGACGGCTGGGTGGACCACGGCCATGGCGAGGGGGAGCGGGAGAGCGAGCTGGAGCGATCGCCCCTGTCGCTGGAAACCCGTGAAAGCTGGCGGGCCCGCAACCTCCGTCGCGCCATCCGCCCCGGCGACCAGAGCAGCATCGCCCTGCGGGTGCTGCTCAATGCCCGCCGGCGCCTGGCCAAGCTGCGCCAGGACGATCATCCCCAGGCGGGCGGACTGGTGATTGCCCGCGACATCGCCCATGCCCGGGGTCTGAGCGGCCTGCTGGAGGAGGAGGGGGACCGGGTGCGGCTCGTGCACTCCCAGGATCCCGAAGCGGCTGCCCATCTCCAGGCCTTCCGGGCCGGAGACGCCGACTGGCTGGTGAGCATCGACATGTGCGCCGAGGGATTTGATGCCCCAAGGCTGCGGGTGGTGGCCTATCTGAGCACCGTGGTGACCCGCAGCCGCTTCCTGCAGGCGATCACCCGGGCCGTGCGCATCGATCCCGGCAGAGCCGCGTTGGAGCCCATACCCAGACATCCCTCTTACGTGTATGCCCCGGCTGATCCACGGCTGATGGGTTACGCCCGCAGCTGGTCGGTGGCCGAGGCCTATGTGATCCGGCCCAGGGCGCTGCCGGAGGATGGGCTGGCAGCAGGCGGCGGTGGAGGGGGAAGCCAGTTGCCGCTGGAGGCCCTGCGCGATGGAGCGGGGGAGGTGATTCGCCTGCGAGGCCCCCAATTGCCAGGGTTTCTTGACAGACGAAGCTCCTGAACGCCCGAGCAGCAGCCCTCACCAAGTGGCGTTGGTTACAGCGCAAAAACGAAGAGAGTGCGAACATCTGCGAATCAACACCGCTGATGGTTTTTTGGCCATCCAGCCTGGTGCGTACCCGGAGATGGATCATGACCAAGGCCTCTCCCCATGGCCAGCTCACCGCTCTGGTGACCTGGGCCATGGCCCGCATCGCCGAACTCGACCGCCAGGAGCGCTACGAGGACAGCTTTGCTCTCACCGAGGAATTCCGCGACTGGATCCTCGGCCTTGACGATCAACCCGACCGGCTCGACACCCTGCCGGTACCCCATGGACTTGGCCTTGGGGCCCTGGACATGGCGGACTAGGAGAAGCCACGGCAGCCGACGAAGCTGGAAGAATTCTAAGGCAATTCTTAAGAAGGGAGTTCCGCCGCCGCTCCTCGTTTCACTTCTTCAAAATCCCAGCCTGAATGCAGAGCGGCCTTCAGGGTCATGCCCTTGCCAGTCCGTCCGCCACGGAAGCGGCCCCGTGATCTAAGCTCAACTCATAGTCAGTCCGCATTAGATCCGATGAGCGTTTCCGCAGACCCCAGGGGCGATGAGGCTGCGGTGGAGAACCTGGTGATCGTGGGCTCAGGCCCTGCCGGGTACACCGCCGCCATCTACGCGGCCCGCGCCAACCTCAATCCACTGCTGATCACCGGCTTCCAGGACGGGGGCATCCCAGGTGGGCAACTGATGACCACCACCCATGTGGAGAACTTCCCGGGCTTCCCTGACGGCATCCTCGGCCCCGACCTGATGGACCGCATGAAGGCCCAGTCCGTGCGCTGGGGCACCCGCCTGGTGGAGGCAGATGCCGAGACGATCGATCTCTCCGAGCGCCCCTACCGGGTGGTCGCGGAAGGGCGCACGATCCGCACTCAGGCGGTGATCCTCGCCACTGGCGCCAGCGCCAATCGGCTGGGCCTTCCCCACGAGCAGCAGTTCTGGAGCCAGGGCATCAGCGCCTGCGCCATCTGCGATGGGGCCACACCTCAGTTCCGCAATGAGCAGCTGGCGGTGGTCGGCGGTGGGGATTCCGCCTGCGAAGAGGCGGTGTATCTCACCAAATACGGCAGCCATGTGCACCTGATCGTGCGCCGCGAGAGCCTGCGCGCCAGCGGCGCCATGGCCGACCGGGTGCTGGCCAACCCCGCCATCACCGTGCACTGGCAACGAGAGGTGGCCGATGTGTCGGGAAACGGCTGGCTGCAGGCCCTCACCCTGCGCAATCCCGACGACGGCAGCACCGAAGAACTGCCTGTGCGGGGGCTTTTCTATGCCATCGGTCACACCCCCAACACCCGGCTGGTCCGGGACCAGCTGGCGGTGGATGCCAAGGGCTATCTGGTCACCACCCCGGGCCAGCCCGACACCAGTCTTGAAGGTGTGTTCGCCGCCGGTGACGTGGCCGACGCCCAGTGGCGCCAAGGGGTGACCGCCGCCGGCAGCGGCTGCCAGGCGGCCCTGGCCGCCGAGCGCTGGCTCACGCACCACGGCCTGGCCACCACGGTGAAGCGGGGCAACGTGGAGCCGGAGCCCAGCGGGGAGCCCATCCACACCGCTGTGAGCGACGCCGAGAACTACGACCCCGCGGCCCTCTGGCAGAAAGGCGGCTACGCCCTGCGCAAGCTGTACCACGACAGCGACAAGCCCTTGCTGGTGGTGTACACCTCCCCCAGCTGCGGCCCCTGCCACGTGCTCAAGCCCCAGCTCAAGCGGGTGCTGCAGGAGCTGGAGGGAGCCGCCCAGGGGGTGGAGATCGACATCGAGGCCGAGCAGGAGATCGCCACCCAGGCCGGCGTCAACGGTACGCCCACCGTGCAGCTCTTCCACGGCAAACAGCTGCGCCAACAGTGGCGGGGGGTGAAGCAGCGCAGCGAATTCAAGGCCGCGATCGAAGCGCTCCTGCCCGTGCCGGTGGCCTGAACCTCAGCCTGATGCGACTTGCGACTGCCCCTCAGCGCCGCCTCGGTCCACCGGGGCGGTTCCCACCGGGCCTGGGGCCGGCGGCACCGGCATTGCGTTCCCGGTAGGTGATCCGGCCGCGGGTGAGGTCGTAGGGGCTGATTTCGACCAGGACCTTGTCGCCGGCGAGCAGCTTGATGCGGAACTTGGTGAGCTTGCCGGCGGCACGGCAGAGGCACTGGTGCCCGGAGGGCTGATCGAGGGTGACCAGGTAGAACCCGTTGCCCTGTTCCTTCTCGATCACTCCCGAGGTTTCGATCATGCGCTGCCGTGGCTCGATTCAAAGATGACTCCACCTTAAATTGGCACCCTGCTGGCCAGCCCCTGGCGCAGCAGCACCCCATCCAGGCGAGCCCTAGGGTCTGGGACGTTGCCGGCGTCCGCCTTGGTCGTTCCACCCCTGAGCCTTGATCTGGGCCTTTTGCTGATTTCCATCGGGGTGGTGAATCTCTGGAAAGCCCGCCGCAGCGATGGAGGTCTCTGAGTCAGCATCCGCAGGCAAGCCAGCCCCAACCACCCTGCTGCTGCACAAGCCCTACGGGGTGCTGAGCCAGTTCAGCCCCGAGCCGCTCAGCCCCTGGTCGACCCTGGCCCCCCTGGTGCCCGTACCGGGGGTCTATGCAGCCGGCCGCCTCGATGCCGACAGCGAAGGTCTGCTGCTGCTCACCAGCGATGGCCTGCTGCAGCAGCGCCTCACCGATCCCCGCTGGGGCCACTGGCGCCGCTACTGGGTACAGGTGGAAGGAACCCCAACCGATGCAGGCCTGCAGCAGCTACGGGACGGGGTGATGGTGCAGGGCCGACGCACCCTCAGCGCCCAGGTCCATCTCCTGGCGGATCCAGGCCTGGCGGAGCGGGTTCCGCCGATCCGCCAGCGCCGCTCGATCCCCACCGCCTGGCTGGAACTGGCCCTGCGCGAGGGGCGCAACCGCCAGGTGCGGCGGATGACCGCGGCCGTGGGGCTGCCCACCCTGCGGCTGCTGCGGGTGGCGATCGACCTGATGGATGGGGGACCTGCCCTCAGCCTCGAAGGGCTGGCACCCGGTCAGTGGCGGCCGGTCAACCGCGCTGAGCAGGAGCGCCTGAACCGGCTCCGCTCCGGGCGAGGCGGACGGGCTGGAGGCGGGAAATCAGGGCGGGCCGGTGGGGGCGGATAGGGCGGCTTGGAGTGGACCACAGGCCAGTGCTCCAGCTCAATCCGGACCGCCGCTTCAGCCAATGACCTGCTGGAGTTCGCGCACGGTCTGGAGCTGGCCGTAGTAGTAATTGGCGCGGGCACGACGGTCAGCCTCTTCGAGGCTGTCAAGGGCATCGAAACCCAGACTCATCCAGAGCTCATGGCCGCAGGCCCGGTTCAGCTCGGCAGTGGCTTCCTGCTCGAGATTGGCCAGCCGGCGCTGCAGATTTTTGATCTGGGCAATGGACATGAACGGGTCAGCACGGCAGGAACATGGTACAAAAGAACTGCTGAGCGATCAGAACGGCAGCTTCTTCTTTCCCTCCTTGTCGAGGTCGGCATCCAGCTCGCGCAAGCGACGCAGGATCGTGTCGTAGTACTCCTTGAGGTAATCCTCAAGGCCAGTGGTCTCCCCCGGATCCAGGGCGAAGGCCTCGTAGCTGGCCTCCATCGCGGCATCCAGGGGCTCACCGCCACCGGTGACCTCGGCAAAGGCCAGCCTCTCGGCCACATTCACCCCTGGTTCGAAGAAGGCAGCCAGCCCCTGCATCAGTCGGATCAGGAATGGCCTCACCCGAAAGACCCGGGCCGCCTTGCCGCTGTAGCGCTCACAGAGCTGGGTGACCTCGCCGGTGTTCCACGCCTTGGGACCCACCACAGGAAAGGCCTGACGAACGGTGGCGGGCTGGCTGAGGGCCGCCACGGCGAAGCGGGCCACATCCTGGGTGTTCATGTAGGCGATCGGAGTCGGGGTGCCGCTCACCCACACCGTCTGGCTCTCCAGCACGGGAATGGCGAACTGACCGATCACCCCCTGCATGAAGGCCACGCAGCGCAGGATCGTGTAGTCGAAATCAGAGCCGATCAGCAGCTGCTCGGTGCAGTACTTGATGTCCATCAACGGCACTTCGCGGTGGCGATCCGCTCCCAGCAGCGAGACGAACACAAAACGCTTCACGCCAGCTTGCTCACAAGCCCTGAGCAGATTGAGCTTGCCGTCCCAGTCGATCGTGTAGATGCCAGCGCTGTCGGTGGGTCGGGCGGTGGCGGCGTCAATCACAGCCTCCTGTCCCTCGAGGGCATAGGCCAGGCTTTCAGGCTCGAGCAGGTCGCCGCGGGTCAGCTCACAGCCCCACTCCTGCAGGAAAGCCGCCTTGCGGGGTGAGCGCACCACGCAACGCACCTGGTGACCCTGATCGAGGGCACGGCGGGCAATCTGGCGACCAAGGGTGCCCGTTCCGCCGACGACCAGAACCTGCATGAAGCACCCGACCAGAAGGGGCTGAGCCTAAAGGTGCACCCGTCAGCAACGCGCCGGGGGAATGTCAGTCTTTCTGCAGTTTGAGCAGAAGGGCTCCGCCCACCAGGCCGACGGGGATCAGCACCCAGAAGATCGCTGCAGTGAAGAAGATTTCCGAGGCCATGAGGCAGGGGAGAACGGCTACGACGGGTCCAGTGTCCCATCCCCCGTTGCGGCCAGCTCCAGCACCACGGCCCAGGGTGCCGAGGTGCGCAGCTGGCCCGGCATCACGCCACTCACACTCGCGCTCCAGCCCGCCCGGTCCAACCTCTCCAGCAACTTCCGCAGACGCACGGTGCCACTCGGCGATCGCCGGGCAATCTCCGCCATCGGCCAGGCCCGCGCGCCAGTCCCGACGTCGGCGCCCAGATTGGCAAGCAGGCGCTGGCCCGCCTCAGCCGTGTGGCCATCGGCAGCCAGGGACGAGAGATCGGCCAGCCAGTCGGGATCCTGTAGCGGGCCGATCCAGAGCGGACCACTCACCGCAAGGGGTGGGGGGGTGCTGCAGACGCATGATTGCCAGCCCCGCAGGCGTTTGAGGCTCTGCACCTGCTGATCCCCGCAGCCGTGGCAGTGGGCCAGCAGACCAAGCTGGTCTTCGTCCCCAGTCGAGGGGCTGCGCTGCACCTGCACGGCAGTGCGGAAGGTGCGGCCATCACTGAAATTCAGCAGGGGCTTGATGCCCCGGCCCAGGCACCAGGCGGCCCTGGCGACGACACCGAGCTGGAGCCGCAGGGCCAACTCCCAGCTGGCGGGGTGGGCCCGGGCACCTGCCCCCAGGGAGCGCAGAGCGGCCACCCGGTCGTGACCGGTGGGGGAGCGTCCGTCAGTGCTGGCCAGATAGAGCACTCCGCCAAAGCACACGGCCTCCAGGACCAGGGGCACCAGCGCCGCAGGGCAGCCGAAGGCATCGAGATCCACCAGCTCGAAGCGTTGATCACGCAGCAGGCAATCGGCCAGGAGCTTCTGGGCCGTCTGGGCGCTCAGCCGCAACGACAGACGCTCCCCCAGGGGCTCCAGATTGACGCGCAGCAGCGGCAGCCGCTCGGGATCGGCATCGTTGGCCCAGATGGCGGTCGCCCCGGCCTCCAGGCCGTAGCGCAGGGAACGCACGCCGCAGCCCGCCATCAGATCCAGCACCCGCAAGGGCCCCTGACCTGCCAGCCGCCGGGCCAGCAGCACCCCCAGATCCCTGGCCGGGCGCGAGTCGGCCCGAAAGAACCCCTCCCCCAGCCGCAGCTGGGCCGCGCCTTCGCAATAGTGAGGGTTGTTCGGCGTGGCTTCGGCTCCGGTGGTGACAGCTCCAGCCCAGCCTGTCGCAAGGGATGGCATCGACTGGGGCCTGCATGGCACCTGGCACTGGCGAGGCCTGGCCTGCCACTGGCGCGTGCTCGGTGAACCCTCCCATCCACCGCTGCTGCTGCTGCATGGCTTCGCTGCCAGCAGCGGCCACTGGCGCCACAACGTGGCCGGCCTGGTGGCGGCTGGCTGGTGCGTGTACGGCCTGGATCTGATTGGCTTCGGCGCCTCCGACCAGCCGGCCCTGCAGCTCGACAACCGGCTCTGGGCCCGCCAGAGCATCGCCTTCCTGCAGCAGGTGGTGCAACGGCCCGCCGTGCTGCTGGGCCACTCCCTGGGAGGGCTGGTGGCTCTGACCGCGGCGGTGTTCAGCCCGGAGTGGGTGCGGGCGGTGGCGGCCGTGCCCCTGCCAGATCCCACCCTGGTGATGGCCGTGCCGCGGCGCCGACCTCCCTGGCGGCGGCGCCTGCAGCGGCTGCTGGTGCTCGTGCTCTGCCGGCTGCTGCCGCTGGAGCTGGTGGTTCCCCTGATCGCCCGCACCCCACTGCTGGATCTGGGGCTGCAGTCGGCCTACAACCAGCCGGTGATCGGTGATCCGGAGCTCCGCCGGCTGTTCGCCCGCCCGGCCCGCCGGGCCACCGCCGCCTGGTCCTTGCGGGGAATGAGCATCGGCATGGCCCTGCGCCCGAGGGGTGCCACCGCAGAGGTGTTGCTGGCACGCCTGGTGCAGCCCCTGCTGCTGATCTGGGGCGAAGCCGACCGGCTGGTGCCGATCGAGGTGGGAGAGATGCTCGCGCGCCTCAATCCGGATCTGCGGCTGGAGCGGCTGGAGGGGGTCGGCCATTGCCCCCACGACGAGGCCCCGGAAGACTTTGAGGGGCTGCTGCTGAGCTGGTTGGAAGGGCTGCAGGCGGAGCAGCAGGAGGCCGGCACGTAATTTGGGGCCTTGATGCCCCGTCGAGCGCCGCCCCGGCCATGAAACACACCCTCTCGGTGCTGGTGCAGGACGAATCCGGCGCCCTCAGCCGCATCTCCGGCCTGTTTGCCCGCCGCGGCTTCAACATCGACAGCCTGGCGGTGGGTCCAGCCGAGCAGCGCGGCCATTCCCGACTCACGATGGTGGTCGAAGGAGACGACCACACCCTGGAGCAGATGACCAAACAGCTGAACAAGCTGGTCAACGTGCTCAACGTGATCGATCTCACCTGCATCCCTGCAGTGGAGCGAGAGCTGATGCTGCTGAAGGTGGCTGCACCGCCGGAGAACCGGGCCGCCATCCTCGATCTGGTGGAGGTGTTCCGCGCCAAAGTGGTGGACGTGGCCGACAACGCCCTGATCCTCGAGGTCGTGGGTGATCCGGGCAAACTCGTCGCTCTCGAGCAGATTCTCGAGAGCTACGGCATCCTGGAGATCGCCCGCACCGGCAAGGTGGCCCTGGAGCGGGCCTCCGGTGTGAACACCGCCTTCCTAAAGGTCACCGCCTCCGATAAGCGCGTTCCCGCCTGAGGCGGCCTGGCTCAGGGCTTGTTCTTCACCAGGGTGCCTCCCTGCAGCAGGGTGGCCTTGATCAGGCGGTCGCCCTGCTTGATCTGGTCGACCACCTCCATCCCCTTCACCACCCGACCGAACACCGCATAGCGGCCATCGAGCTCGGTGAGGGGCTTGAGGGCGATGTAGAACTGCGCGCTGGCCGAGTTGGGGTCGGCCGAGCGGGCCATGGCCAGGGCTCCGCGGTCGTGTTTGAGGCTGAGCTTCGCGCTCTCGGCCGGATCCATAACCTCGGCGCCGTAACGCGGCTCAGGTTCCCCCTGGAGTCCGAGCTCAAGGGGGATCAGCCGGGGCTGGTCGGTGGCTGGATCCACAAAGCTGCCTGTGCCGTACTGGGTGGCCGGAACCTTCGGGTCGGCACTCTGGGGATCACCCCCCTGCACCACAAAAGGAGTGGGCTGGTTGACCACCCGGTGAAACACCGTGTTGTCGTAGGCGCCGCGGCGCACGAGATCCACGAAGTTGCCTGCCGTGAGCGGCGCGGCATCGCCCCTGAGCTCGAGTTCCACATCGCCGCGGCTGGTCTTGAGCGACACCAGAGCCGGCCCACTCAGACAGGGTGTGCCTGAGGCAGCGCAGCCCAGGGGACTCCTGGGAGCATCTGCTGCACAGGCCCCGAGCCCCATCGGAGTGAGCAGGAGGGCGCCCACCAGCAGGAGGTGGCTGAGGCGAATCGTCATCGGCTCAGACTCCTTCAAGGGGAACTTTGAGGAAGCGAGCCAGTTCGGCGCCGCTGCGCTCCAGCTCGGCCAGGGGGAGGGGTTCACCGACCCGGGTCAGGGGCAGGTCGCGGCGGCCCTGCAGGCGCAGGGAGAGCCGACGGCGGGGGTTGAGGCCGTCACGCACGTCGACCTTCACAGCCAGGATCTCGCGCAGGGGGATGTCGAGTTCGATCCTCTGACGAAAGCCCCGCCGAGTGATGGTGGCCTGGTTGCTCTCCTGATCGAAGCGGTTGCTGCCGGCCCCCACGTCCAGGCTGATCACCAGCCAGAGATAGGTGGCCAGCAACAGCCCAGCGAGGCCGTAGGCACCCATCACCAGCCCCTGGGGAACCCACTCCAGCGCAGCTGGGTGGCCCAGGGGCAGCAGGTCGAGGCCGAGACGGCTGGAGAGACTGGTGAGCAGGAAACCGATCCCCCCGGCGGAGACTGCGGAGGCCACAAGGTAATTGGAAAGGCGGCGGGAGCCCTGCACCGGCTGCTCGAGCAGGGTGGGGCGGCTGGTGGAGGCGCCGCTGGCCGCGGGACGCGGCGACGGGGCGGCCGAAGGGGATGCCGGGGCCATGGGGTCGGCTGGAAGGCTGTGGGGCTTCATCTTGGACGGCAGCGTGCGGGAGCGGTTGGAAGAAATACCTAGAAACCCTGCCGAGACGGGCGATGTCAGGCCGTTGCGGACGTGCTCGCGCTGTCCTTGAACATTGTTACCATCACCCGGTATCCCACAGCCCAGCGGGATTTCCGCACCGTTTCAACCCATGACGATCGCTCTAGGGCGCGCACCTGCCGCACGGGGATGGTTCGACGTCCTCGATGACTGGCTCAAGCGCGACCGCTTTGTTTTCGTGGGGTGGTCCGGTCTGCTGCTCTTCCCCACCGCCTATCTGGCGCTGGGTGGCTGGCTGA
>CALRVC020000031.1:0-31821 GCA_943371515.1 Synechococcus sp. UW140
GTTGGAGGTGATGCGGTTGACGGCATCCATCCGCTTGAAGCTGCCGGAGACAACCGACGCCAGGGCATCGATCTGGGCAGAGCTGAGGAATTCGCCGCGGGCATCAGCCTGAGCAACGACCTTGGTGAAGGCGTCGAACATGTAAAAAAAGCTCCTGTTCTCGACGGGTGGGGGGTCGGGAGTTGGGTAAGTCAGTGCGAGAGCGCCAAGGGCGAACTCGCCTGTCAATACTGGGACTCTGACGATGACCGGTTGAACCGGCTGGCCGGCTGTACCGACCGATGGCCAGAGAGGCCTCGTCTTGACCTGAGTATTTTTGATCCTCGAATCGTCTGCTTGCGCAATGGTTCACAAATGGTCATCGCCCAGCCAGGTGCGTTGGCCCGCAAGGCTTTTGAGTTCATCTGCGACGTTGACGGCCTGCGGGTGGCGCCAGTCAGTCCATGCTTTGTAGCCGTATGAACAGTAAAATCCACAGGGCTCGCTCGTTTCGCCCATGAAAAAAGCCCCCGAAAGGGGGCAGGGGCCGTGCTGAGTCGGATTCAGGAGTCGGAACTGTCACCCGAGCCGCTGACGCTCACGCCGGTGATGGTGCCACCGAGACGATGAACGAGCCGCATGGTCTCGTTCATGCGGGTGTAGGGAACCTGCATGGTGCAATCGGAGCTACGCACGTAGTCGTTGTTGGCCAGCCCAGTGACCTGGATCGTGACTTGGCGGTTGCTGCTGAAGCTGCTGCCGCGGGTGCCTGCAGAGACCTTCATGGCGGATAGGGAACGACGGGGATGGGGAGGAATCAGTTGACCGGGCTGACGCTGGCGATGCGGCCGCCTTCGCGCTGGATCTGCCGCTGGTAATCAAGCAGCTTGGCAAAGGGGATGAACCGGACCCGGTTGCTGCGCTTGTGCAGGCGGTAGTTGTTGAAGCCGGAAATCTCGACCCGGTAGGTACGGCCCTGGTCGCCGGCTGTGTAGCCCATGCGGGTGACACCATCGGAGTTGACCGAGCGGAAAGCGGAGCCCTTGGCGTTGGGGCTGACCACGGGGATCGCGGCCTCCTTGTGCACGGAGGGATTCAGGCGAGACTGATTCTTGGCGGTGTCGCCCTTGATCGAGGCCGCCGCTCCGCGGGTCAGCTGCAGCATGTAGGAGAACTGGAGCCCCTGCTGGCCAACGGAATAGTTCCAGCCGTGCAGATAAGGAACCTGCTCTTCGCCGAAGCGATTCTGGTACTCGGCGCTGTCGATGTAGGAGTCGATTTCAGCGTCGAAGCCTTCGTTCTGCAGGATCGTGAAGTGGTGCAGCATCTCAGCCTTGTTGTGGGGCGCCCGGCCGAGCAGATGCTTGTGGTTCAGTTCGATGAACCTGTAGGCGTTGCTGTTTTCAAAGAACCGTTGCCTGTAGAGGTTGCTCTTGGCCACTTGACGCACGAATTCGCGGACGCTGAGGTAGCCGCGGCGAAACAGGGACTCAGGGCCTTTGAGTCGCTCGCTCTTCATCACATACTGGTAGCCGAGAACCTGCTGGTACACAGCACGGATGAGGCTGAGCTTTTGGTTTTCGGTAGCGTTCGACCAATTGTCCTTGTCGCGAGCGTTCGCGTAACGGTCGATGCCCAGGTAGCGAGCGTTGACGAGTGTCATGGGCGTGCAGGCCGGGAAAAGAAGGGAGACGTAGGGGGTCGGGGGAAGCCGTCGGAGCGGTGCTGGACACAGGCCACAACGTCCCCGACGATGCTGTCTGCAGCCGGATCCTATGGGGGCCGTTACGCTCTCACCGGCGCTTTTCAGAATCGTTACAAACTCGCTCCTCTGGCGCCCGCTGCTGAGGCCGATACCATCCGGCCATCGTGGTCACTGCATGACCCATGACGACGGCACATGATTCCGAGGCTTGGTCCCTGCGCTTCAGCGTTCAGCTCAATGCCCTCGGTGAACTCACTGAAACGCTGACCTTGCGCCTCCTGGAGATGGAGGATCGTCTGCTCCTCTTGGAGGATCAACAGTTCCGGTTGCTGGATCGATCAGGCCGGGATGGTGTCGATTCAGCCGCTGTTCTCGACCTTCTGGAGCAGACCGATGATCGCCTGACGCGGTTGGAAACCCTGCTGGATCAGCCTGGTCATCGCCAGGCTTCTGAGGGCATGGCCCCTGCTGGAGGCTTAGTGAGGCCCTTGCGCGTGCTTGGCGTCGCCGACCCTGCACCAGAGCACGAGTACGGGGACGGGTCGGAAACTGTGTTCCCAGACGAGGGGGAGCAGCCCTTCATGGATGAGCTGAGCGCCTGAATCAGGCCATCAGCTCAGGTCCGCTCTACCTGGATCTGCGTCTTCAGCCGAGTGAACCCGTTTTGAGCATCGCGGCCGCGGTGGTGATCAGGATGCGCAGCAGTTCCACGCCGCCGATGGCGGCAAGCCCCAGCCAGATGGTCTGAGCCAGCTTCGGCGGCTGACCATCGACCCAGGCAGGGGAGCGCAGTCCCCGCTCCAGTTGTGGGCCAGCGCTGAACTGGCCAGCAGGGGCGCGGGATGCACTGATGTCGCGCCAGTAGGAGGAATAGCGCGGAGCCTGCTGGTTGAAGGGCTTCTCACCCAGGCTGCGGCCGGGGAGGACACGCGAGCGCTGGTAAGGAACTTCATCCTCGCCGAAGGTGTCGACATATTCAGGCGAGTCGAGCAGGGCATCGACGAAACTCTGCATTCCTTCGGCGGCAATTAGGATCGAGAAGGCGATCCTCTCGCGCTCGCCATGCACCGGTCGACCTAGGACGCGTCCAACCACCTGCTCTACGACTGCGTAGTTGCTGTTGCAACGGTAGAAATCTCTCCGGAACTTATCTGAAAGGAGCAGGCCGCGGATGAACTGCTTTGTGCTGATCTGACCGCGGCGCAACCTGGACTCTAGCCCCGGTTCCCTGTCAGCTTTGAACGCATGGAAGAAGATCTGACGGTAGGCCCTCTCGATCAGTTCATCCATGGCCTGGGGGCTGCGGAGCACCCCCTCCGGTGTCCGTCGCGGCTCTTCTTCACTGCCCACCGCCAAGCTGGTGACGCGGGCATTGAGGGCGATGGGATTGAGTTCAATCAGGGGCAGAGCCATGGAGTGCCAGAGGAATGGGCGATGAACATAGGCACCCGTGTTGAGCACAAACCCCTAGTGACAAAAGACCTCATAGAGCTTTACTATGTTACTCAATTTGTTTGACTAGCTTCATTGTTTTTTGTTGCGTACTAGCTGGATCCAGCCCGGATCAGGGCGTCCAGCTCTCCAGCCAGGCGATTGGAATCTCAGCGCTGAAGTCGTCGGTGCGCTGGAATTCAAACGGCCCGGCCAGGGATCCCCAGAGCTGGTCATGGGTGGCTGGGTCGTGTCCCCTGTCGATTGTGCGCATCGACGTGCCGTCGATTTCGAAGCTGCTCACGAGGTAGGCCGTGGCTCCCTTGCGTTCCACCAGGCAACGGCAGCCGGGTTCGACCTCCCCGACGAAGCCCTCGCCCTTCGGTTGCACCACATAGGTGCAACCGTCGAGCAGGCGCATATTCTCCGTTTGGATCTGCGCCATGCGCTCAGGATCCTCCACCGCTCCCCAGAACCGCCGCTCGTCGTGGAGGGCGTGGTTGTGGATGCGCAGGCTGCCGTCTTTGGCGCTCTCGGCACGCAGCACCCGGATGCGGTAGGGCTGGCCGGGCGCGAAGGCGTAAGACTGCTCCAGCAGCAGGGAGCCTGGTTCCAGCTGCGGAAGCGGCCGAAACCGCACCAGGATGTGCGCGTAGATGGGGGGGTTCTCGAAAGCCTGGTCCTGATTGCTGAACCCAGCGCTCAGCATCCGGACCAGGCGCGTCAGGGAGCTGGTCATGGGGCGAATCCTATGGGGCCGGCCTACCTCAGCGCTGGAGCAGGCGCAGGCGGAATTCGGCGACCTGGCGCACCAGCTCCGGTTGGCTCAGGGCGAAGGGGTGATCGCTCAAGGCGCTGATCACCCCTTGGAGGGCGGCTTCACGGGCGCCTGAATCGGTGGGATCGAGGCTGCCGATCCGTCCCCAGGCCTCATCGAAGGCCATTCCATAGCTGTCGGCATTGCTGAACTGTTGGTTGGCGGGTCGCTCGGGAGGGGTTCGCATCGCTTCATCACACGGCAGCTTCGAGGCTCGCCCATCGAAGTGATGGGCTACAGCCTTCAAAAGTGCTTCAGAAAAGAGTGCCAGGACCCAGATTTGAACTGGGGACACGGCGATTTTCAGTCGCCTGCTCTACCAACTGAGCTATCCCGGCCGGCCGCTTGGCAGCACCGCAGGATCTTAGATCACGGCCTGGAGCAGGCGTCCGGGCCAGGCAGAGCAGCCCCATCACGGGGTAACCGGCCTCTTCAAGGGCGGCGGCGGCGGCCATGGCCGTGGCTCCTGTGGTGAGAATGTCATCCACCAGCAGCAGACCCTGCCTCGAACGTCGGCTGCGGGAGACTCCGTCTCGGACGACCCGGAAAGCCCCTTCCAGGTTGAGCGCCCGCAGCCGGCGGTTGAGGTGGTGCTGACCCAGCGTGGCCCGGCTGCGCTCCAGGGGAGCCAGGCGGGGCAGGCCCAGCCCCTGACAGATCAGCAGTGGCAGGGGGTTGGCCCGTTGTTTCCAGCTGGGGATCGCCACGACGCTCAACTCCCGGAGCGGTGCCGGCAGGGTCGCGGCCAGGGAACTGGCCAGACAGGGGATCGCCTGGTTGCTGGGCTGGCGTCGCTGGCGCAACAGCAGGCTGCGCAGCGCCCCCTGATAGAACCCCAGAGCCCACCAGGGCATGGGCTCATGACCACACAATCCTGACTGGGTCTCGAGATCCAGCGATTGGCGGCAGGTCTGGCAAGGCTGCGGTTGAACACGCTCCCTCCCTCGTTCAGGCTCGGCCGGTCGGCCGCAGAGCGGACAGGTGGCCTGGGTGATCAGCTCGAGGCATCCCCTCAACAGGGCCTGGACCATGGCGGCGATCTCCTGGGAGGAGTGCAACGTTGCCGTTCAGTGTTCCCAGCTCATGACTCGGGCAAGGCCTTGAGCATCGCCACCAGGGTGCGATGCGCGTCTTCGCTGTCGTTGAGCACGTGATCGAAGGGCACTGAGAGGTTGGCCCCATCCACCTCCAGGTCCATCGCCTCGGGGCTCACACGCAGCATGCGGGCGGTGCTGGCCTGCTGCGCCCCGCCGTAGTGGCGGGCGTAGGCCAGCACCGCTTCGCCATGGTCTGTGTTCATGTGGCGGCAGATCCGATCGCTGACGGCTTCGGTGAGGGGATCGCTGGCCATGGCTGCAGGGCAAGGGTCAGGGCTGATTGTGGCTGAGAACTGGCTCAGACCAGGGCGAACCGCTGCCAGAGCAGCAGCCCCAGCCTGACGGCACTGAAACTGACGTAGCCGGCCAGGATCACGAACAGGGCCATCGAGATCACGGTTCGCAGGCGTTCGTTCATGGGCTCTTGGGAGAGGGATCAGGCTTCCATCTTCGGCGTTGGGTGCGGCGCCTCCAGGACGCCATGGGCCAACCGTGCCATGCCCAGGGCCGGCGTCAGGCCCGGACGGTTGAGCACCGGCAGGCCGATCGCCTGTTGTCGCAACTGACGCCACTGGGGATTACAGGCTCCGCCCCCAAGGCTGATCACCCGCCGCAGCCCAGGTGCGCCCAACTGACCGAGCCGCGCCCACCCCTGGGCCTCGATCCGTGACAGCCCTTCCAGCAGCGCCTGCAGGAACAGCGCATCGCTCACGGGCCGGGGCTCCAGGATCGGCAGCAGATCAGGGTCGTCGTGGGGGAAGCGCTCTCCCCTCGATGGCAGGGGCCGGTAGTGCAGCCCGCTCGGCCTGGAGGGATCGATCTGACGACTGAGCCGTGCCAGCTCGGCATCGCTGAAGAACTGGCGCAGCACTCCGCCGCCGGCGTTGGAGGCACCGCCCACCAGCCAGCGTCCCCCCAGCCGATGGCAGCTGATCCCTGGCGCTTCGATCGGGTTCGCGACGAACTGTTTCAGCACCAGAGTGGTGCCCAGCACCGTGACTCCTTCGCCAGGAGTGGGATCGGCCGCCAGCACGGCGGCGTTGGCATCGGTGCTGCCTGCCACCACCAGGCAGGAGCCCGGCAGCCCCAGCGCAGAGGCTGAGCCTGGAGCCAGGGACCCCAGCGCCAAGCCGCTGGCAACCACCTCGGGCAGCGCTGCCGCCCAGGGTTGCCGTGCCAGGTCTCCCGTCCAGTGCTGTCGTCTGAGGTCCCAGCCCAGCCGCAGGTTGTTGCCTTCCTCGCCCCAGCGCCAGTCACCCAGCAACCAGCCCATCAGCCAGTCGGCCTGGTGGCGCAGCAGCAGATCGGCGGCCGCCGCGACCCCCACAGCCAATGCCTCCCCCGTGAGCGGGCCAAGTAATCGCAGGGCCCTGGCCAGGCTGCCGCTCACGCTGGCGGCGGCGCTGCCGGCAGGCACCAGAGCCGCCAGAATCTCCGCCTGCTCAGGGCAGGCGAGGCTGTAGGCCAGGGCGGGCCCCAGGGGGGTGCCATCGGAGCGGCAGGCCAGCAGGGTGCCGGAGGTGCCATCGAGGCTGATTGCACCCAGTTGCTGCCTGAGCTGGATGGGAAGATCCCGCACCAGCGTGATGAGCCCCTGCCGCCAGCCGTTTGGATCGTCGAAGCTGCTGGGATAGGCCGTGGCCCGCTCGGCCAGCACCTTTCCTTGAGCGTCGATCACCGCCAGGCGGATGCCGCTGCTGCCCAGGTCGACGCCCGCTGCCAGGGGGCAGATCAAGGCGCCGCGCCTCGGCGACTGGCCATGGGGGCCTCTCAGGCGGCTGGCTGGCCCACGGGGACCCGATCGGCCGTGGCTTGCTGCAGCCGGGCGGCGGCCTCACCCACGTCCTCCCAGGGAAGGTTCAGGTCGGGCCGGCCGAAATGGCCGTAGGCAGCCACATCCTGGTAAAAACGGCCGCCCCGCTGACGGGGGAGATCGCGGAGGCCGAAGGTCTCGATAATCGCCCCGGGGCGCAGGTCGAAGTGTTCCTGCACCAGGGCGGTGAGGTCGTCGTCGCTGATTTTGCCGGTGCCGGAGCTCTGCACCAGGATGCTCACGGGCTTGGCCACGCCGATCGCATAGCTGAGCTGCACCTCTACGCGCCGGGCGAGACCAGCGGCCACCAGGCTCTTGGCTACGTGGCGGGCGGCGTAGGCCGCCGAACGGTCAACCTTGGTGGGATCCTTGCCGGAGAAGGCTCCACCGCCGTGGCGCGCCGTTCCGCCATAGGTATCGACGATGATCTTGCGCCCCGTCAGGCCCGCATCACCCTGGGGGCCACCCACCACGAACTTGCCGGTGGGATTGACCAGAAAGCGAACCGCAGCGCGCTCGGGTTGGAGTGGCAGATCGGCGGTGGCTGGGATCACCACATGGGTCCAGAGGTCATCGGCGATGCGCTGGCGCAGGCCCGCCTCATCACTGATTCCGTCGATCTCGGCCACGTGCTGGGTGGAGATCAGCAGGGTGTCGATCGCCACCGGCCGATCGTTCTCGTAAACGACGCTGACCTGGGTCTTCCCATCCGGCAGCAGGTAAGGAAGGGTGTTGTCGTGCCGCACCTGGGCCAGCCGGCGGGCCAGGCGGTGGGCCAGGCTGATCGGCAGGGGCATCAACTCCGGGGTTTCGTCGCAGGCGAAGCCGAACATGATGCCCTGATCACCAGCACCCACCAGGTCGAGTGGGTCGCCGTCGTGATCGTCGGCCTCATTCACGCCCTGGGCAATGTCGGGCGACTGCTGGTCGAGGGCGGTGAGGACGGCACAGCTGTTGGCATCAAAGCCACCGGCTTTGGCGCCGCTGTAGCCGATCGTTTCGATCACGGCGCGCACCAGGCTGGTGATGTCGACGCGGGCCGTGGTGCTCACCTCGCCGGTGACCAGGCAAAGCCCGGTGTTGACGACCGTTTCGCAGGCCACCCGGCTGGCGGGGTCGGCGCTCAGCAGTGCATCGAGAACGGCATCGCTGATCTGATCACAGATCTTGTCGGGATGGCCCTCGGTGACAGATTCAGATGTGAAGACGTAGCGGCTCATCCAGTCTTGCACCGACTTCAGGCTGGCTGAGCTTATCTCGCGGCTCTGGTGATGGGTGCATCCCAGAGGAACCAGCCACCTGCAGCTCGTGCCAATGATCGAGGCGGGGCAGATGCTCCGGCAGCGGCGGCCTGCTGCTCCAGCCGGCGCTGTAGCCCAGGGCCAAGGCCACCCCTGCCCGCTCGGCCATGAGCAGATCACTGCTGGCATCCCCGATCAGGGCACAGGCGGAAGGGCTGACCCCAAGCCTGGAGCAGAGCCCATGCACGGCCGCCGGATCCGGCTTGGCAGGTCGCATGTCGGCGCTCCAGATCTCCTGGAACAGCTCAGCGAGCCCGTGGCCTCCCAGGAACCTGAGGATTCCCTCGCTGTCGTCGTTGCTGATCACCGCCAGCTGCACCCCTGAGCGGTGAAGCTCCAGCAGCAGAGGGACTACTCCCTCGCTGAGCGGTGCCAGCGGGGCCTTGCCCGGACGATCCCCGTCGCTGTGGAGGTGCTCACGATCGATCGCGGCGAACACGGCTTCGCTGTGATCCAGAGCTTCCGGCCAACCCAGGCCCACCTGACAGAAGGCAGTGGCTGTGGAGATCAGATTGTGGGTACGACTCGCCACTGCGGTGGTGCCTGCCGGGTTGAGCCGATCGCCCACCAGGCCATAGGCCCGCTCAAGCAGGTTCTGAAACTGGGGGCGAAGGGCTTCAGGAACATGCTCAAGGCAGGCCTGGAGACGGGCACGGCTCAGGGCCAGGAGGCCTGGTTCACTCAGGCTGAGGGTGCCGTCCTTATCGAAAAGGATGGCTTCAGCCGATCCGAGGGGCTGACCACGCAGGAACAGTTGAACCATCGGATCGGTGCAGGCACCTCAGGTTATGGTGCTCAGTCGAGGGTGACGCCCATCGGCTCGTTCTCCTCGGCCTGCTCGAGCAGCATCTGCTTGTAGCGGGCGGCCATTTCCTCGGCCTTGTCGAACACCTTCTGTGGATCGGTGAGCATGTCCCCGGGTTCCGGCTCGAGAGCCTTGGTGGAGAGGGAGATGCGGCCCCGCTCGGCGTCGAGGTCGATGATCATCACCTTCATCTGATCGTTCACATTGAGCACGGTGTGGGGTGTCTCGATGTGCTCGTGGCTGATCTCGGAGATGTGCAGCAGACCGCTGACCCCGCCGATGTCGATGAAGGCTCCGTAGGGCTTGATGCCGCGCACGGTGCCGATCACCACTTCGCCAACTTCCAGACGATTCATCTTGCGCTCCACCAGGGCGCGGCGATGGCTGAGCACCAGGCGGTTGCGTTCCTCGTCCACCTCCAGGAACTTGAGGGGGAGAAAATCGGCGACGAGGTCTTCCTTGGGCTTGCGGGTGCTGATATGGCTGCCGGGGATGAAGCCGCGCAGGCCTTCGACCCGCACCAGGGCACCGCCCCGGTTGGTGGCGAATACCTCGGAGTAGATGGTGGCGTCTTCCTTCTGGAGCTGACGCACCCGCTCCCAGGCACGCTGGTACTCGATGCGGCGGATCGAGAGCGAAAGCTGGCCGTCCTCGTTCTCCTCACTCATGATGAAGAACTCACGGACCTCGCCCGGCTGCAGCACGTCGCTGAGGGCCTCGACCCGGTTGATCGAGACCTCCTGCAGGGGCATGAAGGCGGCGGTCTTGGCTCCGATGTCGATCATGGCGCCCTTGGGCTCCATGGCGAACACGGTGCCGTTCACCACGTCACCGGGCTTGAAGTTGTAGTCGTACTTGCTGAGCAGGGAGGCGAACTCCTCCAGCGTGAAGCCAGCGCCGTCGGTGTCGCGGCTGGCGACGCGGCTGCTGGGATCGTCGGCTGTGGGGACCTCTTCCGGAATGTCGAGGTTCAGATCAGCCGAGGTTTCGTCTGTCGGATCGAGATCTGTCAAGGCATCGCCTGTCGGATCCAGTTCGACCTCGGTGCTGCTGATCTCGGAAGGGGTCACTGTCATGGAAGGGTGGCGGTCTGCCCAAGGCAGAATGAAGGATCTGCGTGCCTGCCCGCCGACAGACGCACGCAATCCACAATCATACAAATCCACCCTCTGCGGGGGTCAGCGCACGGCGGCTAGCGCGCCATCGGGGCGCTGAGGGGAGGACCGACGGCTGAGGCCCTCAAGGGTGGCGACGAAGTCGCTGATGCCCTGAAACTGCCTGTAGACCGAAGCGAAGCGCACGTAGGCCACCTCGCTGATCTCGCTGAGTTGCTGCAAGACCAGTTCACCGATCTCAGCGCTGCTCACCTCGCGGCCATGGCGCTGCTGCTGCAGTTGCAATTCGATGTCGTCGACCACGGATTCGAGCCGTGCTGGCTCAAGACCGGTTTTTTCGCAGGCTCGCACCAAGCCATGCAGAAGTTTGTTGCGGCTGAAGATCTCTCGGGTGCCGGTGCGCTTGATCACCGTGATCGGCACGGTTTCCACCCGTTCATAGGTGGTGAAGCGAAAGTCACAGTGGAGGCACTCACGCCGCCGCCGAACACTGCGGCCAGCGTCCGCGGATCGGGATTCCAGCACCCGGCTATCGGTGTGTTGGCAGGAGGGACATTGCATCCCTTGACGACCCACGCAGTTTGGTTAGTGGAAGTGTAGTCAGTAGAGCTCCGATTGAGAAGTGAGGAGTGCACAAAGCTGCGCCGGTGTCTCTGCTGTCGTAGCCCATGCAGCAACGGTCTCTCTGGAGCGGGCTGGTTGGTGATGGCTCCCGGCATGAAAAAGCCCCCGCCGAAGCGGGGGCTTGATGGGTCCAAGGCTCCTGTGAGCCTTGGATCTCACTTGCCGATCTTCGGGGGATCGCGGAAGGCGATCGCAAAGAAGAGGGTGGCGATCGCCAGGGTGAGAATGAGGATGTAAGCGAAGCTCTCCATCGAGAATCTCCTGAGTGGGGGCGATCAGCTGAGCTTGGTGCCAGCCGGTGGGATGTAACCCTCGGGAAGACGGCGTGTGCTGCGGTCTCCCAGCTTCTGGAACAGGCCGAATTCCACCTGCTCTCCGAGGTCGGGGTCGATGCCGGCGAACACATCCCGGTAGAGGGTGCGGGCGCCGTGCCAGATGTGCCCGAAGAAGAAGAGGAGGGCGAAGGTGGCATGGCCGAAGGTGAACCAGCCGCGGGGTGAACTGCGGAAGGTGCCGTCTGAGTGGTAGGTCTCGCGGTCAAATTCGAAAGCCTCACCCAGCTGGGCCTTACGGGCCAGTTTCTTGACAGCCGCAGGGTCGGTGTAGGTCTGGCCGTTGAGAGCGCCACCGTAGATGGTGGCTGTCACGCCAGTCTGCTCAAAGGAGTAACGGGCTTCTGCGCGCCGGAAGGGAATGTCGGCCCTGACGATGCCCTGATCGTCTTCGAGAACCACGGGGAAGTTTTCGAAGAAGTTGGGCAGGCGGCGCACCTGAAGGTTGCGGCCGTCCTTGTCGGTGAAGCTGATGTGACCCAGCCAGCTGGTGGGAAGGCCGTCGCCGTTCACCATGGGGCCGACGCGGAACAGACCACCCTTGGCCGGACTGTTGCCGACGTAATCAAAGAAAGCCAGTTTCTCAGGGATGGCTCCATAAGCCTCTTCGGCACTGGAGCCGTTCTCGAGGGCTGTCTGGACCCGGCGGTTGATCTCGGTGCGGAAGTAGCCCTGATCCCACTGGTAGCGGGTCGGGCCGAACAGCTCTACTGGGGTGGCCGCTGAGCCATACCACATGGTTCCGGCCACGATGAAGGCCGCAAAGAACACTGCAGCGATGGCGCTGGCCAGCACCGTTTCAATGTTGCCCATCCTCAGAGCCTTGTAGAGGCGCTCGGGTGGACGGGTGGTGATGTGGAAGATGCCGGCGATGATGCCCACGATGCCTGCGGCGATGTGGTGGGCAACGATGCCTCCCGGGTTGAACGGGTTGAACCCTTCCGGACCCCAGGACGGCTGCACTTTCTCGATGTGTCCGGTGAGGCCGTAGGGATCGGAGATCCACATCCCCGGACCGAAGACGCCGGTGAGGTGGAAGGCGCCGAAACCGAAACAACCAAGCCCGGCGAGCAGCAGGTGGATGCCAAAGATCTTGGGAAGATCCAGGGCTGGTTCACCCGTGCGGGGGTCCTGCCAGATCTCAAGATCCCAGTAGGTCCAGTGCCAGATGGCGGCCAGGAAGAGCAGGCCGCTGAAGATGATGTGGGCGGCTGCCACGCCTTCGAAACTCCAGAAGCCGGGGTCGACACCTGTTTCTCCGGTGATGCTCCAACCGCCCCAGCTGCCGGTTACACCCAGGCGGGCCATGAACGGCATGACGAACATGCCCTGGCGCCACATGGGGTTGAGCACCGGGTCGGATGGATCAAAAATGGCGAGCTCATAAAGCGCCATGGAGCCGGCCCAGCCGGCGACCAAAGCGGTGTGCATGAGGTGCACGGCCAGCAAGCGGCCCGGGTCGTTGATCACGACCGTGTGCACCCGATACCAGGGCAATCCCATGGGGGTCAGGTCCGGGGTAACGAACAGCTGGTTGTGATGACATGACGCCATCACAACCAGTGGACGATCAAAAGGATCGTTCCGTGTTGGGGATCGTAAGGGGTTCTCCAGGCCTGCGGGAGCGTTGCCGTTGAGCTGAAACGAGCCGTAGTGCCGTATCCGGTGGTTTACCTGGAGAGCTGTTTACAAAACGCAACTTGTGGGGGCTCAGAATGGGGGCTCCCGCGACTGTTCCTGATGCCTGTGATCCGTTTCGTCCGCGAGGGCCGTGATGTGGAGTGCTATCCCGGCGAAAACCTGCGGGAGGTGGCCTTGCGTGAGGGGTTGGAGCTCTACGGGCTCAAGGGCCAGCTCGGTAATTGCGGTGGTTGCGGTCAGTGCATCACCTGCTTTGTCGATGTGGTGGCAGAAGCGTCGCCGGGTGCGCTGACGCCGCGCACCGCCGTGGAGGATCGCAAGCTGCGCCGACGCCCCGACGGCTGGCGGCTGGCATGTCAGGCCCTAGTTCAGCGCTCGCTGGTGGTGCTCACAAGGCCCCAGGCGGGCCTCTCCGATCGTGAGGCGCGGCTGGCGGCGGCCCGGGCGGAGCCCTTGCCGGCCGGGCCCACAGCCTGGCCGGCAGCGGAGGAGCCAGCTGCGGCCGAACCTACGGGAATGGAGTCAACCGCTACGGCCGGTGAAGCGTCGAAGGAAGGCCCGGTCGGTGGGTGATACGGTCGCCCCACGCCATTCCCAACCCGCTCGAAAGCTCCCATGGAAACCAATGATCTGGGTTTTGTGGCCAGCCTCATGTTCGTGCTGGTTCCGGCGGTCTTCCTGATCGTTCTCTACATTCAGACCAACAGCCGCGAGCAAGGTTGAGCGGATCTTGATCAGCTTTCAGGCGCCCCGATCACCGGACTGTTCCTCATGACGTGGAACTGCCCAGAACCGTGATTCACGGTTCTGGGCAGTTCGGCTATGAAGCGGCTATGAAAACGAGCCAGGTGTCGGCACCTGTCTTGATTCCCATGGCGTTGGTTTCAGCAATGCCTTCTTTTGGCTCAGCGGCCTGATTCGGGCTCCCGAACCAGCAGTACCGGTGCTGGGGCATGCACTCGGATGTAGTCGCTCACGGAGCTGCCCAACAGTCGGTCTATGTCGACCAGGTTTTTGGCGACCAGAGGCCTGCGGTCCTGGGAGGCGATCACCAGCAGGTCGGCTTTGATCTCTTCAGCCATGGCACAGACCCCGCGGCCAACATCACCGGTGCCATGCACCCCCTTCAGTTCAACGCCGAGGGCGCGGGCCCGCTGAACAGCTTTCTCGATCACCAGGTCAGCGGGGGTCTTGCCGCCGCGACTGGGCTGAATGTCCTGGCGGGAGATGTGAACGCCTGTGAGGGTGCCTCCGGGAATCTCCCGCACAAGTTCGCAGGCGATCCGTAGGGCGTCGTCGCCCACACCCGTGCCGTCGAGGGTCACCAGCAGCCGGTTCACGTGGCGCACGTAGAGGTCGTCACGTACCAGCAGCATCGGCCGGGTCGAGAGCTGGAAGACGTACTGGCTGGAACTGTTGGCCAGGATCGACTGCAGCCGCCCCAGCCCTCTTGACCCCATCAGAATCAGATCGGCATCCAGCTCGTCAGCCACCTTCAGCACGGTCTGCTTGGTGTCGCCCTGGCGGATGATGGCGTTCACATCGGCGGGATCCAGGCCGAGGCGCTTGATGGCATCGGCCACGATGCCGGCGGCCTTCTGCCAATGCTCCTGAAAATCGTCGCCTGCCTGCTCCGGCACCACGTGCAGCAGGTTGAGCCGTGCCTGACGAAACGCCGGGAGCTCGCGCAGCATGCGCACCATTTCTTCAACGTGGCCCTTGCCGGAATCGGCGATCAGCAGGTTGCGAAACACGAGGCTGCCTTGGCTCTCCGGCAGCCTATGGCCGGTATCTGTCTGGTTGAGCCCTGGCGGGAGAGGCTGTAATGGAGTGGCAAAACGAGCACCCAAGCTGGCTGTTGCGGCGACGGGTGCTGCCTCAGCACACCGACCACGGGGGAGTGATGTGGCACGGTGCCTATCTCGCCTGGCTGGAGGAGGCCAGGGTGGAGGCCCTCGCAGCGGCGGGGCTCCCCTACTCCGCCCTCTCGGCCCAGGGACTTGAGCTGCCGGTGCTGACCCTGCAGGTCGACTACCGCCAGGCTGTGGGCCATGGAGAGCTGGTGGAGCTGCGCAGTCAGGTCCAGCCCCGCCGTGCACTGCGGCTGCCCTGGATCAGCCGCTTCATGCTCAGCGGCGAGCGACTGATGGCGGAAGCACGGGTGGAGCTGGCGCTGGTGCGGCGCCAGGGAGAGGGCCTTCAGCTGGTGCGCCGCTATCCGCCGGAGCTGGAGCGGGCGTTTCAGCGGCTGATCGACGGACCCAGCGAATCGTGCTAGTACGTCTGTACTGAATGGTATGGCCATGGGCGAGTTGCTGTCGCTGTCCGTCGGGCGTGGCTTGTGGGGGGGAGTCGCCACCGCTCCAGCTGGCTCGGCCAGTGGTTCCTTTCCAGTCCCTTCGGAATGCCTCTGCCAGTTCCCCCCTGGCCTCGCTCGGGGCACCAGCCAGTGCTGGTCCGAGCAGCGGCAATGGTGGTTGCTCTGGAGCAGCTGTCCGGGTCTGGGCTGGCGCCGCCTGGGCGAGCTGGATCGGGCCTTTGGTGGGCTGGCGCTGGCCTGGACGGCCAGCAGCACCGAGCTGGCCGCTCTGAGCGGATTCGGTCCAGGCGTGCTTGCCAGCATTGAGGTTCACCGTCAATGCTGGGGCCAGGATCCGCTCGGAGCGGGAGGCTGGCCCTCCCAGGCTCCAAGGCGGGTGCTCGTGCCGGGTGACCCCGCCCGGCCCGCCTCCCTGAATCAGCTGCAGCGGCCCCCACTGGCCCTGCACTGGGCCGGCCGAGGATCCCTCTGGGCTCCCCTGCGGCGGCGTCAGGCGATTGCGGTGGTCGGCACCCGCCGACCCTCCCGACATGGGCTGGCCATGGCTGAAGCGCTGGGCGCGGCCCTGGCCGAGGCAGGCTGGCCCGTGGTCAGTGGGCTGGCGGAGGGCATCGACGCCGCGGTGCATCGCGGATGCCTGGAGCGGGGCGGACGGCCCATCGGTGTGCTCGGCACCCCGCTCGATCGTGTCTATCCCCGTCATCATCACGTTCTTCAAGAGGCCGTGGCCCGTCATGGCCTGCTGGTGAGCGAGCACCTGCGGGGCACTCCCGTGCGGCGGGGCCATTTCGCCGCCCGCAATCGCCTTCAAGTGGCTCTGGCCCAGGCGGTCGTGGTGGTGGAGTGTCCCGAGGCCAGCGGAGCGCTCCACTCCGCCGCCCTGGCCTGGGAGCAGGGGCTGCCGCTTTGGGTGGTTCCCGCCGACGCCGGCAAGCGCTCCGCCCTGGGCAGCAATCGCCTTCTGTCCCAGGGGGCGAGTCCGCTGCTGGCGGCCTCGGATCTGATCGCCCAGCTGGGCGCCGGCCCCCTTGGCCGCCCTGAGGCCTCCATCACCTTGGCGGGCACAACCTCGCCCGCCTCACCCCCTTGCGTGCCGGATCAGGCTCTGCTGGCCGCCCTGGGCCAGGGGGCCTCGCTGGAGCAGCTGGCCCAGGCTTTGGGTCGGCCTGCGGCTGAACTGGCCACCCAGCTGCTGCATCTGGAGCTGGCGGGTCACGTCCGTGCCGAGGCAGGTCTTCGCTGGCGCCCTGCCTCAGGGGCCCTTGCCTAGGTTTGGGGCATGTCAGCCTCCAGGCCCTTCCCCAGCGTCTCGCCGCACCAGGCTCTTGCCAGCCCAGCCCCAGCAGCAACAGGCCAGCTGATCCTGGGCTCCGATCTGCTGGCCTGGCGCCGGCAGCGGCTAGGTGAGGGGGGCCGCGCCGCCGACCTCGACTGGCTGCTCGACCTCGGCGCCGGGCTGCGCTGGACGCAGTTGCAGCGGGTCTGGCTCGATCCCGCTTCGTCCGTGCGGTTGCATACCGGGCTGGGCGAGCTCACCGGCCACTGGCGGCAGCATCTCGAGTGCCATACCCCGCTTCAGTATCTGGTGGGGGTCTGTCCCTGGCGGGAGTTCTCCCTGGCGGTGTCCCCGGCCGTGCTCATTCCCCGCCAGGAAACCGAAGTGCTGGCGGATCTGGCTCTCGCTCTGGCCCCGGCCCTGCCGAGCTTGGCCCACAGGCCACTGACCTGGGCGGATCTCGGCACCGGATCCGGCTGCCTGGCGCTGGCGCTGGCCCAGGCCCTGCCCCGGGCCCAGGGTCTGGCGGTCGACTGCTCCTCCCTGGCCCTGGCCCAGGCCGCGATCAATCTCGAGGAGGCCGGTTTCCTGGATCGGGTCATGCTTCACCTCGGCCAGTGGTGGGAGCCCCTGCGCCCCCACTGGGGTGGGCTTGACCTGGTCGTGAGCAATCCCCCTTACATCCCCACGGCGGTTCTCGAGGGGCTGGAGCCAGTGGTGCGCGAGCATGAACCTCGCCTGGCTCTCGACGGAGGACCGGATGGACTCGAAGCGATCCGAGCCCTGGTCAGAGGAGCCTGGGCGGCCCTTGCCCCAGGCGGCTGGTTGCTGCTGGAGCACCACCACGATCAGAGTGATGCCGTGGCTGAGCTGCTTCTCTCCAGCGGGCTGGTGGAGGTGACCGCCCACCACGACCTGGAGGGGCGGTGGCGCTTCGCTCAGGCCCGGAGGCCCCTGCCTGGGCCTTGTCCAACAAGATTCGAATCCGGCGGGTCCCTGCTGCCGTGATGGATTGGTCCTCCCAGCCACCAGCCCAGCCAGGCCTGGCTCAAGCCCTGTCAGTAGCCCCCTTGGCTGAATGGATTCTCGCGGGCGGTCCGGCGATTTTCCCCACCGACACCCTGCCGGCCCTGGCGGCTCTGCCGACAGCCGCCGGACAGATCTGGGCGCTAAAGGCGCGCCCGAGCAGCAAGCCACTGATCCTGATGGGGGCTGAGCCTGAGAAGTTGTTCGCTGCGCTGGAACTGCCGCCGCACCCCCAGTGGCTGGCGCTGGCTGAACGTTGCTGGCCCGGTGCCCTCACCCTGGTGTTGCCCGCCCGGGGCACGGTGGTGGCCGCCCTGCAGCCTGGAGTGGGGGCTGCCGAAGCCAGGCTTGGCTTGCGCATCCCGGCCTGCGAGCAGGCCTGTGAGCTTCTCCGCCGCACCGGTCCTCTGGCCACCACCAGCGCCAATCGCTCCGGCGACCTCCCGTGCCTCACGGCTTTCGAGGCTGAGGCCAGGTTCCCCCAGGTGCCAAGGCTGGCTCCCTTGCCCTGGCCCCAACCGTCAGGACAGGGCAGCACTGTGCTCGCCTGGAGCCAGGCTGGAGCCTGGCAAGTGCTGCGCTCTGGTGCTGTGATGCCGGATCTGGATCTTTTCCACAACTGAGGCAGCGATGCTCTGGCTTGTGCTTGGTGTTTTGGTCACCCTCGGTTTGTCCCACACCTTGATCGAGCCCTGGTTGACCTGGGCAACCCCGGAGGCGGGATTGCACGGTTGGGGCTGGGCTGGGCTGGTGCTGGTGGGCTTCCTGCTGGCCGGTCGCCGGACCTGATTCGGCACGAACAACTGAAGGATGGTCAAGGAGCCCAGGGTCAGCTACACGAACACCAGGACGTTGAGCAAGGGAATCAGCCCTCCGCTGGCGAGTCTGCAGTAGGTGCCGGCGTGATGGTGCATGGCGAATGTCGCCGTGCGCTCGGCTGAGCCACAGATCATCAGCAAGCCGGCTAACGGTTTTAAACCGATGACCTTCGCTTTACAACAGCTCAGGGCTTGGGGGTAGAGCCGCTGTGGGAGAACGAGTCTCGCCTGGGCCATCGGATGCACTGACCTCTCGTTTACCTATATCGAGGATCACGAGGTCGTGACTACAGGGGGCTGGATCCTCCCCTTCCCGAGACATGACCTGGCCTTCTGGGCTCCATCGTCAATCGGCGGGAAGGTCTCGCCCCGGGTCCCCCCCTGTCAGATGGACGACCGACACTGCCGCAGGTCAGCGATGACAATTTCAGTTCACTGCAGACGAGCCGCCTGGCCCGCATCACCCCCCGCTACCCAGCGCCCCGATGACCCTCCACCGCCGCCAGTTCCTGGTCTTGCTCGGTTTGAGCGGTGGAGCCCTGGCGGCTCCAGGACTGGCCACATCCGCATCGGCCGCTGCGCCCCGCGCCTCCGCCGCCATGCCCTTCGAGCCGGTGCTGGCCCCCCTGCCCCTGGCCACCGATGGCCTGACGGCCGAACAGCAGCGGCGTCGCTACGGCCGCTACGTCCTGGAGGACCGGCTGGTGGTGCCGGAGAGCTTCCGCTCTGACCTGCTGCTGGCCTGGGGGGATCCCCTCGGCGACAGCCGGGTGGGCTACAACAACGACTTCCTGGCCCTCACCCCCCGGGGGCCAGGCCAGGCCTTGCTCACCATCAACTTCGAGTACATCAGCGAACGCCCCTGGCTGGAGGGGTTTGCCGAGGTGGTGGGCCAGCCCCTGCCCTTTTCCGAGCTGGTCGACGCCCTCCAGCCCCAGGGGGGGCGGATCGACTGCACGGCCCTGGCGGCGGCGGACACCCTCTGGCCCCTCCTGCGCGGCGTGGTGGACCAGGCGATGACCGACCTTGGCATCGGCGTAGCCAGCCTGGCTGAGGCTCCAGGCGGCGGCTGGGTGCGCTCCCCCGGCCCACTCGATCGTCGGATCACCGGTCTGAGCGGCCTGAGCCGTCCGGAGCAACGCCTCAAGGTGAGTGGACCCGCCGCCGCCGTTTTCCGCCGCCGTCAGCGGCTCGGCTACGACGACGGCCTCGCGGACCGGGTGATCGGCACCTTCGCCAACTGTGCAGGCGGTACCACCCCCTGGGGCACGGTGCTGAGCGCCGAGGAGAACTTCCAGAGTTACGTCTGTGAGCCGGTGTATGCCGATGGCAGCTCCCAGCACCCGCGGGAGCGCCCCCTGGTCTGCCGGCCGGGGGAACTGGACGGCCTGGGCAACGTCTATGGGCTGGCCGGCAACAAGTACGGCTGGATGGTGGAAATCGATCCGGCCGATCCCGCCGACCCCGGCACCAAACACACCGCCCTCGGCCGTTTCCGCCACGAGGCGGTGGCCGTGCGGGCCGTGGCGGACCAGCCGCTGGTGGTGTACTCAGGCTGCGATCGCCGCGGCGGCCACATCTACCGCTTCGTGAGTGCTGGGCTGGTGAAGGATCCGCGCGACAGGCGCAATTCCGCCCTGTTCGGCCAGGGGCGGCTGGAGGTGGCCCGTTTCTCGGCCGATGGGAGCGGCCGCTGGATTCCGCTGCTGCCCTCCACGCCGCTCGATCCCTTCCTGCCCTCGGGTTTCGGAGCCGCCGGCCTGTCGGTCCCCGTGATGCTGCCCAACCCTGACCGGCTCCAGGCCGGCGGTGTCACCTACATGGCCGACGCCGAGGTGGAGGCCTACTCAAAGCGCTTCCCCAGCCTGGCCTCCCTGTATCCCGGCGGCGGTGAGGAGCAACTCGGGGCCATCCTGATCGACGCCCACCTGGCCGCCAACGCAGTGGGCGCTACACCCACGGCCAGGCCAGAGGACACCGATCTCGACCCGCTCACGGGCGACCTGTTGATCGCTTTCACCTCCGGCAGCCCCGACGCAGAAGGCGGCGCCGACCCGGCGATGTTCCAGGGACCCGGTGGCGAGGCGAGCTGGCCCCACGGCTTCGTGATGCGGCTGAGTGAAACGGGGCCAGTCGGTGAGGGTCGGTTCCGCTGGCGGATGGTGGCCACCGGCGGTGAACCCTGGGCCGGCGGCCTGGGCTTCACCAATCCCGATAACCTCGCCCTCGATCGGGCCGGCAACCTCTGGATGGTCACCGACCGCAGCAGTGGTTCGTCGGCCACCGATCTGTTCGGCAACAACGGCTGCTGGCTGCTGCCCCGTCAGGGCGTCGCCGAAGGTGAGGCCCTCTGCTTCGCCATCGGGCCGAACGAATGCGAATTGTGCGGCCTAGCTCTCGATCCGGCCGAGCGCAGCCTGCTGCTGGCCGTTCAGCACCCAGGGGAAGCCAACGGCACCCACCGGACCGGCATGGAGGAGTTTCAGGCCTTCGAACTCGTCGATCGCGCCGGCGGCCGCTTCTCCCAGCTGCGCCAGGTGTCGCTCGGCTCGAACTGGCCCAGCGGCGCCCCCGGCCGCCCACCCCGGCCCGGCGTGGTGGTGATCCGCCGGCTGGATGGCTCAGCGCTGCTGAACACCTGAGCCAGGATCTTCGAGGCGATGAGGGGTAGCAGCAGCACCGATGCAGTGGTTCACCACAGCTCAACATTCGCCATGGCCAGTGGCTCGCTGCTCTATTGGCAACACGCTCTTAGTGCCCCGTCCTGGAGATTTGCGAGCAAAGTTGCTGGGGCTTTTCAAGGATTCAAAGGGAGCGCTATTGCCGGTCTAAGGGCATTGGAGCCAACCAGAGCCGACAGACGCCGCTGATCCTCCTCGCCGACAACGAGCCATGCGCGGGTCCACGCTGGAGTCAATGTTCAAGGAGATGGGTGTGTTGCGGTCCTTCTCCAGGCCAATGGTCAGCAACGACAATCCCTACTCGGAGTCCCTGTTATGCACGGTCAAGTACCGGTCCGACAACCCACGTCGACCGTCGCAAGCAAATCAGGTAACTGTCACGCAGCGGCGCACCGTTGAGTGGCTGAGTCCTGTTGCGTCGGCGATCTGCTGCTGGCTCCAGCCCTGCCACCTCAGGCGGTGGATCCGCTCATCGGTGGATTTGACCAGGCGGCAGGTCAGCCCCAGACGGCGGCTTGATGAGATCCACCTGTGCGGGGGATAGAGCAGGGGGGCTGTAATGTCGAAAAGGACTAGCCATCTACCCCATGGCAAATCTGGCTGAACAAACGTTCACGAACCAAGCCGATCAGCCCATACCATTTGATGGCTTCTGGGAAGTGGCTGTGAACGTCACGGTCCACACGTTGAGCGGCGGCGACATCATCACCGGACCCGGCTCAAACAGCGAGATCCTCAACTTCGGCACGATTAAGACCGGCAACGGCAACGACACAGTTGACGCCTTAGGCAATCGCTTCATCGGATCTGGAACCACGGACCTCGGCAGCGGCGGCTGAATCCGTGACTTTCCTGTAGTCGAAACCGGCTGAGAGATCACCACAGCCGAAGATCAGCCTCCTCGTGGTGAGGGGGCTTTTTCATGCCCGCCCACGCAGCAGATCCGGCAGCACCGCCGCAAGGATCTGCCTCACCACATCAGTTCTCCGCAGTCGAAGAACTCTCCCCCCTCTCCAGCACGGCGCGACCTTGGCGTTTCGAATGCCTTGTTGATCCCCGAACAGGCCTGTCTCGGGTTTCGTCGTAGGGATTCCGGCAATTTCTTTGTTCGCATCAGGTTCCAGAAACCGTGCTGCTCAAACCATTGCGGGTGATACAGGGGAACGGAGCGCGGCGGGTTGATCCCCCGGCTGGACTTCTTGCCCACAGGAATCCAGAGCATTCCCTCTCGCTGCCTGCAGGGTTCCGCGACCGTGACTTCCAAGGGGCGCAACCCGAAGACGGACAGCATCAGCAGCACCAGCCGCCATTCGGGCTCCAAGTCGAGCCGGAGCATGGCCTCCACCCGCTCATCGGAGTAGTAATCCTTTTCCCGACGGGTGATCTTCTTGCCTCGGTTGGCGCTCTTGTCCAGCACCGGATCCCACCGGACACCAAGACGTCCAGCGAGATCCCGCAGAAACGGCACGATCTGACGTCGGGTCTGAGCGAGTGGGCTCAGGGGCTCCAGAGCATCCCGGATGGATTCCACCGACCAGGGCTGGGCACTCGGGTGCTCGTACATCCGTCGCAGCACCGGGATGTAACGACTGTTGACCGTGGCTTCGCTGGCATCCTCCTCCCGTTCGTCGGCCATCACGAGCTGGGCGACGGCCTCATCGCCACAAGGTTCCGAGAGGGACTGACTGTGACTGGCGGTGCTCTCCGCAGGGCCTTCCAGCGTGCGGGGCGCGCTCATCGGCCCCTCCGTACGCGCCCTGTGGAAGCTCCGCAGCGTCTCGGTGATCGCCAGAAAGCCGTCGTCCTCACGGGCACCCAGGGCGTAGTAACGGCCATCGAGCTTCAGCTGCAGCCAGCCGTTCGAGACGTGCAGGGTGCCCCGGTCGCCCCCCAGCAGTCCTTCTTTACGGAGCTCCGAGCGCAGTTGCTGACGGTCCATCCGGCGGCTCGGGGGTTTTACCGACTTGTCTTACCGCTTTTTACCCATCTGACGAGCTCTCATGCGATCTCATGCGCAAGACGAGGTTCCAGAGCTTCTGCTGTAATCCAAGCTGCTGCAAGGGATCTGCAGTTGTCGCAAGGGTCTTGTTGGAAGCCGGCTAACGGATTTGAACCGATGACCTTCGCTTTACAAAAGCGCTGCTCTACCACTGAGCTAAGCCGGCACGGCGCTGAGCTTATCGTTCGCCCCGCGCCCAGAGCAGCAACTGAGATCGATTGCTGCAGCCTGCCTTGACCAGCAGGTTCGACACATGACTCTCGACGGTCCGGGGGCTCAGCACCAGTTCAGCCGCGATCGCCTTGTTGCTCAGCCCGCGTACCAGCCAGACCAGCACCCGTTCCTCGGCCGGCGTGGGAGTCAGCTCAACAAGGGACATGGGCCCACCCTCAACGGTTCGGCTGTGAGGATTCCCAGCCGCTTCGCCTTTGAGCCTTGCGCGGTGCCGCTGGCCCGTTCAGGCGGTGGCCATGGAAGGATCTCCACCGGGGGCCGGTGGCCTGGGACGGGCCCGCTTGATCGGCAGGTTGGCCACCAGGGCGGTGACGCGGTCCTCGGTTTCCAGACTCACGTCACCTTCCTCGAGATCGATCTCCACGTAGCGCGAGACCACCTCGAGGATTTCCCGCCGCATCTGCTCGAGTAATTCGGGGTTGAGGTCGCTGCGGTCGTGAGCCAGCACCAGTTGCAGCCTTTCGCGGGCCATGCCCGCACTGGCCGGCTGACGTCCGAGCAGCTTGTCGATGAAATCGCGCAAGGTCATCGCGGCTCAGAAGATTTTGGTGTTCATTAGGCGGCCCAGCTTGGCTCGCAGGCCCTGGCCCTCCTTGGTGGGGTCGGCCAGGGGCACCTCTTCGCCACGCAGGCGGCGGGCCACGTTGGTGTAGGCCTGGCCTGCCGGTGAGCGGCTGCCGTTGAGGGTGAGTGGCTCGCCCCGGTTGGTGGAGACGATCACCTGGTCGTCCTCCAGGACCAGGCCCAGCAACGGCAGGGCCAGGATGTCGGTGACATCGCTCACCGAGAGCATCTCCTGGTTGGCCATCATCCTCGGGCGCACCCGGTTGAGCACCAGCTGAATCGGCTGTATCTCGCGGGTCTGCAGCAGACCGATCACCCGATCGGCGTCACGCACTGCCGACACCTCCGGGGTGGTCACCACCAGGGCTTCGCGGCAGGCGGCGGCGGCGTTCTTGAAACCGTCTTCGATGCCCGCCGGGCAATCGATCAGCACGTAGTCGAACTGCTCGGCCAGCAAACCCGTGATCTTTTTCATGTCATCGGGTGTGAGCCACTCGAGCATGCGTGGGTTGCCGGCGGGCAGCAGCGAGAGGTTGGGCTCCTGCTTGTGCTTCACCAGAGCCTGCTCGAGGCGGCAGCTGCCGGAGAGCACCTCCTGGGCGGTGTAGACGATCCGGTTCTCGAGCCCCAGCAAGAGATCAAGGTTGCGCAGGCCGAAATCGGCATCGAGGACAGCGGTGCGTGCTCCCTGCTTGGCCAGGGCGATGCCCAGATTGGCGGTGAGCGTGGTCTTGCCGACGCCCCCTTTGCCTGAACAGATCAGAATTGTGCGGTTCTGTGCGCTCGTCACGGGTTTGCCAGACATGCCCCAGATTATGGCCCCCATCCCCAGTTGGCCCATGGTTGAGCAGCCCGGCTTCCAGCAATGGCTGTTGGTGATGCCTGAAGACGGCATCGAGGCGGTGGTCGATCTGATCGATCAGGCCCGCGAGGAGCTGTGTCTCAAGCTGTTCAAACTGGAGTCCGACGATCTGCAGCAAGCGCTGCTGAGGGCCCATGCTCGGGGTGTGGTTGTGCGGGTGATGCTCAATCCCCGCACTTCAGGGGATGTCCGCTGGAACGATCAGGCCTTCGCCAGGCTGCAGTCGTCGGGCCTGGAGGTGTCGTGGACCAGCGACTCCTTCCCTGTGACCCACGAGACATCCTTGGTGGTGGATAACCAACTGGCCCTGATCGCCACGTTCGACTTCTCCGATCAATCCTTCAGTGAAACCCGCGACTACGCGGTCCTCAGTTTCTCAGCTCCCGTGGTGGAGCAGGTGCGCTCAGGCTTCGAGGCCGACTGGCACCGTACTTTTTTTGAGCCGGATCTGGGCGTAGGCCTGGTCTGGAGCAGTTTTCACAGCCGCCGACAGATGGCGCGCCTGGTGGACTCCGCTGAACGCACGCTCTGGATCCAGCACCCCAAGTTCGTGGACGCCGTGATTCTCGATCGGATCATCTCGGCCCGCGGACGGGGCGTGAAGGTGCGCGTGCTCTGTGGTGGCAAGCACGGCATCAGCGATTGGGACATCTCCGAGACCCTCGCTTCCCTGCGGCTGATGGAGCGCTTTGGGGTGAAGGTGCGACGCCAGAAGGCTCTTCAGCTTCACGCCAAACTGATCCTGGTGGATGGGGTCTCCGCCCTCGTCGGTTCGATGAGCATCGACCGCAGTGCCTTCGACCTCCGGCGGGAGCTGGGCATCGAAACCGATGTCCCCCAGGTGGTGGCACGCCTGAAGGACGCCTTTCAGCACGACTGGGACCTGGCCAGGAAATACCGTGTGCCCGATCCCCTCGATCCCAGTCAGCACGAGAAGGGTGAACGCCCTCCCGATCCCCATTTCGTCCACGAATGACTGCTCTGTCAGGCAACCTGCTGATTCCGTTCAGCCTGCTGCTTCTGCTGAGCGGGCTGGGGGTGATCAACCGCTGAAAGGCGGCCAGCTTGGTTCGGCCGGATCGATGCGAATCATCCCCTCCACCAGGTGGGCCTGTTCGCAGAACCCCTGCGGGGGTGAATCCTCCGGCCCTCTGGCGATCACGTCGGCGATGCGCAGCTGCAGGGGCCGTAGCTGCAGGGCAACGATCCTGGCGCTTGGATCACCGTGGCAGCCGGCATGGGCCACACCCCGCAGCCGGCCCCACACCAGAACGTGCCCGCCGGCGCTGACCCTGGCGCCAGGGTTGACGTCCCCGAGCACCAGAGCTGTGCCCTCAACCTGTAGATGGTCGCCAGAGCGCAGGGTGCCTCGCTGGATCACCAGATCTGGGCTGTTGTGGGAGTCCGGACTTGGCCCCGGACCGCTGCTCTGCTGCAGGCGCGTGCTGAGGCCGATGGCCGCCGCGGCCACCAGGGTGAGGGCCTGGCGGCCTTCCACGCCCACCAGCTCGAGCTGGTGGGCGGCCAGCTGGCGCTCAAGTCCGCGGAGGTCGGCCACCGTGAGCAGCCAGTCGCCGCTCTGGAGAAGCAGCTCCCCACAGCTGATCACACCATGGAGACCCCGGCTCACCTGCGTTGGCAGGGGGGCAGCCTCAGGACCCGCCGCCGGCAGCAGCAACTGGTGGGACAGACCGCTGCGGGCGGCGGGCACGAACTCGGCAGCCATCGCCGCATGCGGAGGCGCCCAACTTAGGCAGCGAGGCGGCGAGAGCTACCCATGGCACGGGCCCGCTCCCGCAGTGCTTCACTCACCTCGGGGGGATGGATCAACCAGGCCAGCTCCACCGGCTTCACCAGGCTGGCCACCAGGGGAGAGCAGTCCTCCAGTGCCGCCAGCGACTCCCCATCCCAGAGCCTCAGCCCACCTTTGTATGGGTCATAGCCTCTGTTCTGCCGCTGCTGCAGGGCGCAGCACAGGCTGGGTCTCAGCCCGGCGGCCTCGCTGAGCCTCTGGGCCAGGGCCAGCAGCTCCAGCCGTTCACCGGCCTCCAGGTGGCTGACGTCACTGGCCCGGAGCAGACGCCGGTCCAGCAGGCGTCCGCAGAGCTCCTGCAGGTCGGCCGGTCCCGCCTCCCGCCAGCGCATCAGGTGGTAACCCGTGCGGAGGTCGTCGTTGGCCAGATAGGTCTCCAGATCGAGGCTTTCAGGGCGCCACAGCCACACCGCCATCACCGCATCGGCGTCCACTCCGCCTTCGGGCCCCAGGCGGCGGGCCAGCTGGATCGTCTGGGTCAGCAGCCAGTTGCAGACCACATTGAGCCTGTGGTTGTAGAGGCTGCGGTACATCAGGCTGCGCACCACCAGGTAGTGCTCGACTGCCATCAGTCCTTTCGGGTGCAGCGCCAGGCTGCCGTCGGGAGCCACGGTCAGGGCTCCCAGGATCCGTTCCAGGTCCAGCTGGCCATAGCTTGTGCCCGTGCTGTGGCTGTCCCGCAGCAGGTAGTCGAGCCGGTCGCAGTCGAGCTGGCCGCTCACCAGGGAGGCCAGCGCCGGCTGGCGGTGATGACCGTGCTCCAGCAGGTCGGCCACGGCATCGGCGCTGCCGGGGGCATGGCGCTCAAGAGCCTCGCGCAGGGCCGGATGGTCCCTCACCAGCCGTGCCGACCAGGTTTCATGCCGCAGCCCATACATCTCCTCTCCGGAGTGACTGAGCGGGGCGTGTCCCACGTCGTGGAGCAGGGCCGCGGCATAGAGCACACCCTGGTCCTGCACCAGCTGTGGGCTCTGGCGCTCCAGCTGGTGCAGGGCAAGCCGGGCCAGATGCAACACACCCAGGGAATGGGTGAAGCGGCTTGACTCGGCGCCATGGAAGGTGAGGAACGCAGGGCCCAGCTGGCGGATCCGTCGCAGTCGCTGAAAGGGGGCTGTGTCGATGAGCTCCATGGCCAGGCCTTCGGCCGGGTGGCTGCGCTCCAGCCGGATCGCTCCATGCAGGGGATCGTGGTATGTGCGACCGCTCATGTCTTCGGGAGCTCCTGCATCTCCTGCAGCAGCTGATCGGCGGCCAGCTCCAGCCAGTGGTCGTCCTCCCCGCCTGGATTGAGGGGCTCCGGCTGGGGCAGGAGCCGGTCGGGTGCGATGCCCTGGTTCTGGATGTCACGGCCGCTGGGGGTCACGTAGCGGGCCACGGTGACGGCCAGACCGCTGCCGTCCCCCAGGTTGATCAGCGTCTGGATCAGACCCTTGCCGAAGGTGCGGCTTCCCAGCAGGGGCGAGCGGTCGTCGTCCTGGAGCGCGCCCGCCAGAATTTCGCTGGCGCTGGCGGTTCCCCCATTCACCAGGGTGACCATCGGGCCGCCGTACAGCTGTCCGGCCGCGGCCTGCCGGCGCTCACTCAAGCCCTCGCGGTTCATGGTCTCCACGATCGGCTGGGCGGCGAGGAAGGCATTGGCGACCGCCACTCCCCCCTCGACCAGGCCGCCGGAGTTATTGCGCAGATCGAGAATCACCCCCTCAACCTCCTCCTGGCCGAAGCCCTGGAGAGCCTCACGAACCCCGGCGGGAACCGGCTCGCTGAACTGGGTGATACGCAACAGGCCGAGGCGATGCCCGCCGCGCTTGAGAACCCTGGAGCGCACGGGTTGCAGGTCCACACGCTCACGCCTGAGCAGCACCTGTCTGGCTTCACTCAGGGGGGCGGGGGGCTTGATCAACAACTGCACGCTGGTGCCGGCCGGACCCCTCAGGCGCGCGGCGGTGGCCTCCAGCCCGAGGCGGCGGCATGGTTCTCCCTCCACGTCCAGCAGTTCACTGCCCGAGCTGATGCCGGCCTCAGCGGCTGGTGACCCATCCAGCGGCGCGATCACCACGATCCCTTGCCCATCCTGTCCCAGGCCCAGCTGCAGGCCGACACCACTGACGCTTCCCTCCGTGGTGGCCCGCAGGGCTTTGTAGTCGGCGGGACGCAGCACACGGGTATAGGGATCGCCGAGGGGCTCGAGCATGGCGGCGATCGCGTCGTAGGCCTGGGCGCTGGTTTCAATCGGCTGCTCCAGGGCCTTCTGGCGCAGCCGCCGCCAATGCACGGTGTCAAATCGTGTGGGGTCGACGTAGCTCTGGTTCACCAGCCGCCAGGCCTCCACCACCAGCTGCTGGGCATCGTTGAGTGCCAGGGCCGGGCCAGGCTGCAGCCACAGCCCCAGGCAGAGCAGCAGGGCCAGCGCCTTGGCTGTCACCCGCCAGGTGATGGGCGGGCTGGAGTGGGGCTTGAGCAGGCTCATCGCTGGCAAGCCGGGAACAGGACGGCAATCACGGCCGAAGCGCGGGTATCGGTAGACTCTCGCAACCCCAACCCAGCACTGCATGGCGAACTCGTCTCCCGCCGCCAAGTCGTCTCCAGTTTTCGACTGGTTCGAGGAGCGCCTGGAACTCCAGGCGATTGCGGACGACATCTCTTCAAAGTACGTGCCGCCCCATGTCAATATTTTTTATTGCCTCGGCGGTATCACGTTGGTGTGCTTCCTGATCCAGTTCGCCACTGGATTTGCAATGACTTTTTATTACAAGCCCACGGTTGCTGAGGCCTATTCCTCGGTTCAATACCTGATGACCGACGTCAGCTTTGGCTGGCTGATCCGCTCGGTGCACCGCTGGAGCGCCAGCATGATGGTGCTCATGCTGATCCTTCACGTCTTCCGTGTGTATCTCACCGGTGGCTTCAAGCGTCCCCGCGAGCTCACCTGGGTCACCGGCGTGGTGATGGCTGTCATCACCGTTTCCTTCGGTGTCACTGGTTATTCCCTCCCCTGGGATCAAGTCGGCTACTGGGCAGTCAAGATTGTTTCTGGTGTTCCCGCGGCCGTTCCGGTGGTTGGCGATTTCATGGTCGAGCTTCTGCGCGGTGGTGAGAGCGTCGGTCAGGCCACACTCACCCGCTTCTACAGCCTACACACTTTCGTGATGCCTTGGTTGCTGGCTGTGTTCATGCTCATGCACTTCCTGATGATCCGTAAGCAGGGCATCTCGGGTCCTTTGTGATCTGAGTTCCAGCAGCTATCGATCGATTCATCCTCCTCTCTTCTCTCACCACAAATTTGGTGCTTGCGATGCACATCCTCAAGAAGCCTGATCTCAGCGACCCCAGCCTGCGGGCCAAGCTGGCCAAGGGCATGGGTCACAACTACTACGGAGAGCCCGCTTGGCCCAATGATCTCCTCTACATTTTCCCTGTGGTGATCCTAGGCACCATCGCTTTGGTGGTGGGACTGGCGGTCTTGGATCCAGCCATGCTCGGCGACAAGGCTGATCCCTTCGCCACCCCTCTGGAAATCCTGCCTGAGTGGTATCTCTACCCTGTTTTCCAGATCCTGCGGGTCGTCCCCAATAAGTTGCTGGGCATCGCCCTGCAGACGATGGTTCCCCTGGGTTTGATGCTCATCCCCTTCATCGAGAGCTTCAACAAATTCCAGAACCCTTTCCGCAGACCCGTGGCCATGGCTGCCTTCCTCTTTGGCACGGTGTTCACCATCTATCTGGGCATCGGGGCCGCTCTGCCCATCGATAAGTCCCTCACCCTGGGTCTGTTCTGATTCCAGCTCACTGTCCGGCGCAAGTTCGATCAGCTTCTATCGACCCAATTGTTTAGCTGCCGTTTCCCACGGCGGCTTTTTTATGGCGGTCCGTCGATCGAGAGCAACGACACGTCGTCTGGATTGACCCGCAGCAGGTGGTGGAGCAGCAGGAAGCCCACGATGGTCCAAGTCTGGTAGGTGCGGGATTGCTGCCCGACCCAGGTGCCGGTGGGTCCATCGAAATACTCGGCCCACTGCTGACGCGGCAACTGGTTCAGCTGCGACCAGTAGCACTCTTCGAGCATGGCCTTGGCCTGCCCCATCAGCAGCACATCCGCCTGCGGATGGCTTTGCTGGTGCTGAAGGATGGCGCCACCGAAAGACCAGAGCAGGCTTGGCCAGTGGCCTCCGTTGTGGTAGCTCCACGGCCAGTTCTTGGGATCGGAGCCGGTCTTGTTCATCCACTCAGCGGCCTCCATGGGGGGATGGCAGATCCGCATCGGCATCTGCGCCATCAAATGGCTGCGGTTGTGCAGCACCAGCCGGAACAGGGCCCGTTGCTGCGGTGCGGTGAGCAGTCCGAACAGGCAGGCCAGGGAATTGCCGAGGCTGTAGAAGCGGAAATCAGGACGGCCCGTGCGGATGTTGCCGATCAGGTAGCCGCCGCGGTTTTCCAACCAGTCCTGGAGCCAGTCGGGGATCACCTGGGGCTGCACGTTGAATTCGTTTTCGTGCTGGTGGTCGCCGTATTGCTCGGTGGGGCGTCGGCGCAGCACCTGCATCGTCTTGCTGGTGACCCAGTAGTTCTTCAGCAGGAAGGAGCGGAGGTCGTGAATCCACTGACGGGTGAGCTCAAGCCGCTGCTCCAGCAGGCGGCTGCTGCGGTCACGCCGCGCGATCTCCATCAGATGGCCGCAACTGCGCAGACAGCCGAACAGGAGCACCTCCACCTCCAGGGGGGCCCCCCAAACGTCCATCGGACGGTCGATCATGAAGGAACAGTCCGGAACGAACAGAACCGGCGTGCCCTCGAAGCTGGGATGCATCACCAGATCGAGCAGCAGCTGTACCCCCCGCTGCACCTTCTGGCTGGCCCCGAACTCCCAGTCCTGGCTGCGCTTGACGTAATACCAGCAGAGGATCGGCCACCACAGGCTGGCGTCCACCGATGTGATCCGTCCGATCGAGCGTTGGCCGTAGTCGGCCAGCAGCTGGCCGTTCTCCTCGACAAAGCTGGTGGGGAAGACGCCGCGGGTCTGGTATGTGCTGCTCTGTAGGTCAAGGCAGACGCTCAGAAAGTGACGAACAATGTCAAATCGACCCTCCAGCAGCAGGTGGAGCATCACTGGCACGTTGTCGCGCAGGAACACCTCGCCGTAATTGAGGGCGTCGTGGCTGCGGGGATGTTCCAAGGCGGCGACTGATCCCACCAGGGAGCCCTGTACCGACACCAGGGTGCGCTCGAACTTTTCGCGGGCGCTGGCCACCACAGCGTCTTCCCGGGAGCTGGGCCTGACGCGAAGGCTCTCCTGGCTGAAATGTGTCGCCAAGCCTGGACTCCTTTCGAACGGGGCCGGTGCCAGCGAAACCATAGACAGGACGAGCGATCTGAGTCGCTCGGCGCGGTGCCCTCCACCTGATTGCCGTTGTGGTGGCAAGACCTGTGGTATGTTTTTGGACTGCGCGTGAGCCGGAAGGTGAGCGCTGCAGGGCTTGCAACTGAAGAGGGGGCGAGAGCCTGCCGCCGGTGTTGTAAGTTTCCAAAGCGGTTGGGAGACCACCGCGAGCCGCCGGAAGCCGAGAGGCAGAAG
>CALRVC020000032.1:0-30723 GCA_943371515.1 Synechococcus sp. UW140
CAAAGAACGGGAGTTGGCGATGCTCTGCAGCTGCTGAACTTCGTCCTCCGTGAGGACCAGCGGCGGCATCGGACGGCCGACAGCCATGGAAAGACTCCCTCGGGAGAAGCTCCACATTCTATCAGTTATATGCGGGACCGTACACTAGCAACCGACCGTGGCTCATGGTGGCTTCACCGGCATGAAGGGTTCATGACTGGGTGAAACTGAAGCGTTCGCCTGATCCACCCGGTTCACCGATGTCTCCAGCACACGCCAGAGAGCTTGTCTTCTCGCCGCCGGGGGAAGGGTTCTGGGAACTTGACCCCGTTCATTTCCCCCGCCCCGTGAGCCGCTACTGGAGGGAGATCCATCCGGCCGCATTCCGCAGCGGCACCGCCGACTTCGCCAGCGCCTACGGCCTGCTGTTCGAGGCCCTGGAAATGGCTTACGTGCATGGCTTCGCCTACCGGCGGGTGACCCCCCTGGCCGAAGCCGAGCTGCCCGGACGCTTCCGGCGCGCCGAGGAGGTGTTCGGCCAGAAGTTCTGGCGCCAGCAGCTGGAGGAGTGGAACGACACCGTGAAGCCGGCGGCGATCGCGGCCCACCGGCAGATCCAGACGGTGGACCCGGACGCCCTCAGCGACGACGACCTCGCCGGGTACCTGCAGCGCTGCCGCGACCACCACGCCGCGATGCTGGCCCAGCACATGCGCTACACGGCGGCAGCCATCGTTCCCACCGGCGACTTCCTGGCCCACGCCGGCGCCTGGACCGGACTGCCCGCCGGCGAGCTGCTCGGACTGATGCGTGGCACCTCGCCAGTGTCGGCCGGGGCGTCCGATGAGCTGGCCGAGCTGATCGCCGCGCTGCAACAGGATCCCCCGGCCCGCGAAGCCCTCGAGTCCTCGGACGATCCCACCGCCACCATGGCGGCACTGCGGACGCGCGATGGGCGCACGGGACTTGCGATGGCGGCCTATCTGGATCTGGTGGGCAACCGCCTGCTCGATGGCTTCGACATCACCAACCCCCGTGCTCTGGAGTTGCCCGACGTGCTGCTGCGGGCCATCCGCGCCGCCCTGACGGCCGCCGCCTCCCCGTCCACCCGCACCGATCGCAGCGCCGAGGTGCGCGCCCTAGTGCCTGAAGCCCACCGCGACGCGTTCGATGCGCTGCTGGCCGAGGCTCGCCTCACCTATCCGATCCGGGATGAACGGGGCGTGTTCAGCGACATCTGGGCGGCGGGGCTGATGCGCCGGGCTGCCCTGGCGGCCGGATGCCGCCTGGCGGAGAGGGGGCTGCTGCACGATCCGGGCCACATCGTGGATGCCGGCTTCACCGAGATGCTTGCCCTGCTGGGAGCGCCGACTCCCTCGGGTGAAGGCGCTCCGTCGGCCGATGACCTGGCGGAGCGCGCCGCCTACCGCGGGGCCCACGATGCGCACGAGGTTCCCCCCAGCCTGGGACCCACGCCCCCACCCCCGCCGGATCCCTCCACCCTGCCGCCGGCCGCCGCGCGGATGATGCAGGCCAGCGGACTGGCGCTGCAGGCCCTGTTCGTCAGTTCCGAGGCGAGCCACGAGCAGCACATGTTGCGGGGCCTGGCCGCCAGTCCCGGCGTCTACGAGGGGCCGGTCCGGCGGGTGTCGCACCCCTCGGAGTTCGATCGGATCCAGAAGGGTGACGTGCTCGTGACCCAATCCACCACGGAGGCCTTCAACATCCTGCTGCCCCTGCTCGGCGGGATCGTGACCGACAGGGGCGGCCTGCTGTCCCACTCGGCGATCGTGGCGCGGGAGTACGGAATCCCTGGGGTGGTAGGAACCCGCGAGGCCAGCCGGCGCCTCGACGACGGCCAGCGGGTGCGGGTCGACGGCACGGCCGGCGAGGTCACGGTCCTTCCGTGAACGGGGTCGTCGCGCTCGAGCAGGCCAGCGAGCTGGCTGCCTTCGGCGCCAAGGCCGTGAGCCTGGGCCAGGCCCTGCGGGATGGCCTGCCGGTGCCCCCGGGATTCGCCCTCTCCGGAGCGTTCGTGGATGCGGTGGCCGCAGCCGATGACACCGCCATCGCCACACTGGTGCGGGAAGTGGCGCCGTTGGCGGGGCCACTGGCGGTGCGCTCCTCCGCCATCGACGAGGACGGAGCCGCCGCCAGTTTTGCCGGCCAGCACCAGACCCTGCTCAATGTGCCCTCTGTGGGCGACCTGGCGGAGGCTCTGCGCGAGATCTGGTGGTCGGCGAATTCCGACGCCGCCATCACTTACCGCAAGAAGGTGGGGCTGTTCTCACGCCCGAGCGTGGGGGTGGTGGTGCAGAAGCTGCTGGCCCCCGACACGGCCGGGGTCCTGTTCACAAGCAATCCCATCAGCGGTGCCGATGAACGGGTGATCGAGGCGAGCTGGGGTCTGGGGGAAGCGGTGGTGGCCGGCCTGGTGATCCCCGACCATGTCTGCCTGAGCCGTCAGGGCCATGTGCGCGAGCGCCGGGCGGGATACAAGACGGTGGCGATCCGTCCCGTCGCCGGCGGCGGCACCGTGGAGGTGGAGCTTCCTCCCGAGCTGGTGGAGCGCTTCTGCCTCGAGGACAACCAGCTGGAGGCCCTGAACCGCCTGGCCGGCCTCTGCGAGGAGGTGTTCGGGCCCGGACGCGATCTGGAGTGGGCCTTCGAGCACGGCACGCTCCATCTGCTTCAGTGCCGTGCGATCACCACAGCCGGATCCTGAATGCGCGGTGCCCCGATCGATGTGCTCGAGCGCGTCCCCCTGTTCCACGACCTCGACCAAGGCGAGATCGGCCAGATCGCCCTGCTGTTCAAGGAACGGGATTTCGAGGCCGGGGAAACGATCATCCAGGAGGGCTCGGGCGGCGCAGCCTTCTACGTGATCGAGGCGGGCGAGGCCAGCGTCACGATTCAGGGCAAACCCCATTCGGTCCTGCGGCAGGGGGATTACTTCGGTGAGATCGCCCTGATCGACGAGGGCCCGCGCATGGCGACCATCACCGCCGCCAGCCGCCTCGATTGCTGGGGGCTCACCTACTGGGACTTCAGGCCGCTCGTGGAAGCCAACGGCGTGATCGGCTGGAAGCTGCTGCAGCGGATGGCGATGATGCTGCGCGACGCCAGGGGGGGGTGATTACTGAGCTCAGACCCGGATCGGTTCGTTGGAGCTGCGCAGCACACAGTGCTGGACGGTCCAGTCGTACTGCGCCCAGACCGTTTCTGGCAACAGGAAGCTGGCACCGGGGAAGGGGGTGAGGCGCACACCGCTGGGGCGGGCGGAGCAGTAGGGGCGGCTGCCGGGGCGGGCCAGGTACTGCTGGTGGTGGGTTTCGGCGAAGTAGAAGGGTTTGCCGGCCAGCAGTTCGGTGGTGATCGCCGGGAAGCCGGCGGCGCTGAGCTGCTGCTGGTAGTGATCGCGGCTGATTTGGGCCAGCTCGGCCTGGGCCTCGGTGCTGGTCACGATCGCCGAGCGGTACTGGCTGCCGCTGTCATTCCCCTGGGCCATGCCCTGGGTTGGGTCGTGGCATTCCCAGAACAGCTTGAGCAGGTCGGAGAAGCTCACCCGGGAGGTGTCCCACACCACCCGCACCGCTTCGGTATGGCCGGTGCGGCCGGAGCAGACCTCCTCGTAAGTGGGATTGGGGGTGTGGCCGCCGCAGTAGCCCACGGCGGTGGTGATCACCCCGGGCAGTCGCCAGAAGCCCTTTTCCGCCCCCCAGAAGCAACCGCAGCCGAACAAGGCCTCCTCCTGGCCGGGCTGCAGCGGCGCCTGCAGGGGAGTGCCCAGGACCACATGGGTGCGGGCCGTGGGGATCGGGGTGTCGCGCCCCGGCAGGGCCTCGTCAGCCGAAACAATTCGGCCCTTGGCCCCGCCGAGGGCCTGGTTGAAAAGTCCGAACATGGAGGCTTGTTCAAGACACAGAGCCTAAGCAACGCGATCCGGGGCCGGAGAAGGATCGAGGGCGATGTGGTTGAGCAGGGTGGTGGTGAAAGCGAAGAGCAGGAAGGGCAGCGAGAGCACCAGGATCACCCCCACCCCCACGAGGGCGAAGATCGGCTTGCTGGAGCCCATCAGAGCCAGCCCGGCCGCCAGACTCACGAAAATCACCAGCATCCAGACCAGCACCTGGCCGTAGATGTCGCCGAAGGTGAGCGTGCAGCGCAGGTTGTAGCCCTTGGGGTTCTCCATCGTCCTCGCGGGATCTGCCTCAGCTAAGCCCCTCCCAGCTGGCTTGTCTGTGCTGTTCAACAACTCGTGCGAATCAGACCACCTGCTGCAGCCGTTCCTCCGCCTGCTCCCGCTCCCACAGGCGGCGGTAGGTGCCGGGGATCGCCACCAGCTCCTGGTGATGGCCCTGCTGCACGAGACGGCCGTCCTCCATCACGAGCACCCGGTCACAGGCGGCGGCGGCGGAGAGCTGGTGGCTGATCATCAGAATCGTGCGCCCCTTTTCAGCGCGGATCGAATCAAGAATCGCTGCAGCCGTGTTGTTATCGACGCTGGCCAGGGCGTCGTCAAGCACCAGCAGGGGAGCTGAGACCAGCAGGGCCCGGCCAAGAGCCGCCCGCTGGCGTTGACCCCCGCTGAGGGTGATGCCACGCTCCCCCACCAGGGTCTGGTAGCCATCGGGGAACCCGCGGATGTCGCCGGCGAGGCGGGCCTGCTGGGCCGCCGCCTCCACCCGGGCGTCGTCGGCCTCCGGGTCGCCGTAGCGCAGGTTGTCGGCCAGGGTGGCGGTGAACAGATAGCCCTCCTGGGGCACCAGGGCCACCTGGCGGCGGAGGTCATCAAGGCTGAGGGCCGTGACATCGACCCCATCGAGGAACAGCTGCCCCTCGGGCACCTCCACCATCCGCCCCATGGCCCGGGCCAGGGTGGTCTTGCCGCAGCCCACGGGGCCCACCAGCGCCACCAGTTCTCCTGGCCGCAACTGGAAACTCACCTCATGAAGGGCATCGCGCTGGGCGCCGTCGTAGCGCACGCTCAGCCCCCGGGCCTCCACGGCTCCGCGGCCGACCCTGGCCGGCGCCTGGGGCACGGGCGGCGAGACCACCCGGGGCTGCCGCGCCAGCAGCTCCTCCACCCGCTCCAGGCTCACCTGGCCGGTCTGGAAGGTGTTGAGAGTGAAGCCCAGCAGGGCGGTGGGGAACACCAGCCGCTCCACGAACAGGATCAGAGCCACCAGATTGCCGATGCTGAGCCGGCCGCTCTCGAGCTGGCCGCTGCCGAGGGCCAGCAACAGCAACAGGCTGATCGAGGAAATGCCCTCCAGCAGCGGAAAGAGCGTGCTGCGGGTCCGGGCCAGGGACAGCGCTGCATCGCGGTAGAGACCGTTCCGGCGGGAGAAGGCCCCCTGCTCGTGGGCCTCCTGCCCATAGATCTTGATGGCGCTGATGCCGGAGAGATCTTCCTGGATCAGGTCGCTGAGGCTGCCGAGTGCCTCCTGCTGGCGCCTCTGCTGACGCATCATCCGCCCGCCGAACAGGCGCACCACCATCAGCATCACCGGGTAGAGCCCGACCGCCGCCAGGGTGAGGGGAAGATCGATCGCCAGCATTGCCGGCAGGGTGAGGGCATAGGCCAGAGCCGTGTTGGAGAGGCTGAGCACGGCGAAGCCCAGCAGCCGGCGCACGTTCTCCACATCGCTGGTGGCGCGGCTGATCACTTCACCGCTGCCGGTGGCCTGCACCCAGCCCGGCTCCTGGCGCAGCATGTGATCGAACAGACGCTGGCGCAGGTTGGCCTCCACCTGCCGTCCGACGCCGAACACGAGCATCCGCGAGGTCTGGCGGGCGGCCGCCATCACGGTGGCGAGCAGGACGATCAGCCCCGCCTGACGCAGCACCATCGAGGCTGCGAAACCGTCCTGGAGGTCGTCGATGACGCCTCTCACCAGCAACGGAATACTGACGCTCAGCAGGTTCACCACCACCAGAGCGGTGACACCGAAGTAGACCTCGCGCCGGTGGGGGCGGAGGTAGCGCCAGATCAGGCCCAGACGGATGGCGGCCATGATGCGGAGCAGATGGACCCAACCTAAGGATTCGCCCCATGGCCCCGTCCGACGGCTCCGCCACCCACTCCCAGGCCCATCCCCTCTATGCCACCGACCGGGAGCTGGTGGACGGACTGCTGGCGGCCCAGCAGCCCAGCGACGGCCAGCTGACTGATCTGGCCAGGCTGCTCAACCGCTACGACGGCTTTCCCGGCGCCGATGACCTCCAGGAGGATCTCAGCAAGACCCTGCGCCTCTGGGGCCTGAGCCTGGAGGAGCTGCATCAGCGCACCCGCGCCATCTGGGCGAAGGGCTACCGCCCCGGAGCCGTGGTGGGTGCCGAGGCGGTGGGCAGTGGCTTCGACACCGCCTCGACCGAGGGGTAACGAACGGTGAGCAAGGGCACGGTCAGTGCGGTGGCTGGCCGCAACCGAGCGTCGCAGGGGGAGATAGTGGAGATTCCCCATCACCCGGCCCGGCGTGCCTCGCACCCGGGCTTTTTTCTGACCGCGCCTCCTTTACAGCGCCTCCATTACCTCCGTCTCGCACCGATGGCTGCTCCCTCCCCCTGGCCCACCCTGCTGGAGCAGCTGCTGCAGGGCCAGGCGCTCTCGGAGCCGCAGGCCACGGCCTTGATGCAGGGCTGGTTGACGGGGAGCCTGGAACCCGAACTCACCGGTGCCCTGCTGGCGGCCCTGCGCTGCAAGGGGCTGAGCGGCGAGGAACTGGCTGCGATGGCACGGGTGTTGCGGGAGGCCTCCTGCCTGCCCGGTGAACGCCCGCCCCTGAAGCTGGTCGACACCTGCGGCACCGGCGGCGACGGGGCCGACACCTTCAACATCTCCACGGCCGTGGCATTCGTGGCCGCCGCCTGTGGCGCGACGGTGGCCAAGCACGGCAACCGCAGCGCCAGCGGCAAGGTGGGCTCCGCCGATGTGCTCGAAGCGATCGGCCTCAACCTCAGGGCCGATCCCCATACGGTGGTGGCCGCCCTGCCCAGCAGCGGCGTCACCTTCCTGTTCGCCCCGGGCTGGCATCCGGCACTGGTGGAACTTGCTCCCGTGCGCCGGCGCCTGGGTGTGCGCACCGTCTTCAACCTGCTTGGCCCGCTGGTGAATCCCATGCGGCCGGAAGCGCAGGTGCTGGGGGTGGCCAAAGCGGAGTTGCTGGAGCCGATGGCCGATGCCCTCGCGCGTCTGGGACTGGAGCGAGCGGTGGTGGTGCACGGCCACGGCGGCCTGGATGAGGCCTCCCTGGCGGGGGTCAATCAGCTGCGGCTGGTGGAGGGGGGCACGGTGCGTGCCCTGGAAGTCGACCCCCAGGAGCTGGGCCTGGAGCTGGCCCCCCTCTCGGCACTGGCCGGCGGAGATCTCGAGACCAACCGCCGCATCCTCGAAGCCGTGCTACGCGGGCAGGGCAGCGCCCCCCAACGCGAAGTGGTGGCCCTGAACACGGCCCTGGTGCTCTGGGCCGCCGGGCTGGCCGACTCTGTGCCAGATGGCCTGGAGCAGGCCCTCGTGGCCCTCAGCGGCGAGGGCCCCTGGCAACGGCTCGAGCAGCTCAGAGCGGCCCTGCAGGGGCCGCCCTCAGACAGCTGAGCGCCGCCTGGGAGATGATCGGTTCACTTGACCCTTCCCCCCCTTGAGCGCTGTAGCCCCGGCTTCGGCCAGCACCGCCCAACCTGCCAGCGCCAGCCCGGCTGCTAACGAGGCCGTGCTAGTGCTGGCCGATGGCACCCTGCTGCGGGGCACGGCCTTCGGGGCGCGGGGCACCGCCATCGGTGAAGTGGTGTTCAACACCGGCATGACGGGATATCAGGAGGTGATGACCGATCCCAGCTATTCCGGTCAGCTGGTGACTTTCACCTACCCGGAACTGGGCAACACCGGCGTCAACCCGGAGGACCAGGAGGCCGATGCCCCCCACGTGCGCGGCGTGATCGCCCGGCAGCTGGCGCCCACCCCCAGCAGCTGGCGCAGCCGGGGCGACCTGCCCAGCTGGCTTGCCTCCCACGGTGTGGTGGGCATCGCCGGGGTGGACACCCGCGCCCTGGTGCGCCATCTGCGCGAGCGGGGGGCCATGAACGGCGTGATCTGCAGCGATGGCACCACCCCCCGCGAGCTGCTGGAGCTGGTGCGGCGCAGCCCCTCGATGGAGGGACTCAACCTGGCTGCGCAGGTGAGCACCCCCAGCGCCTACCCCTGGCAGCAACTGTGCGCCACCGGTTTCGATCAGCGCCTGCAACCCTCGCCGGAGAAGCCCTATCAGGTGGTGGCCATCGATTTCGGCATCAAGCGGGCCATCCTCGAGCGGCTCACGGCCCATGGCTGCGCGGTCACGGTGCTTCCAGCCGGCGCCACCCTCACCGAAGTGCTGGCGCTGGAGCCGGAGGGGGTGTTCCTCTCCAATGGCCCGGGCGATCCGGCGGCGGTGGCGGAAGGCATCACCCTGGCCAGGGATCTGCTCGGGCAAGCCGATCTGCCGGTGTTCGGCATCTGCCTGGGCCACCAGATTCTGGGCCTGGCCCTGGGCGGCAGCACCTTCAAGCTCGCCTACGGCCACCGCGGCCTGAACCATCCCTGTGGCGGCGAGGGCCTGGTGGAGATCACCAGCCAGAACCACGGCTTCGCGCTCGAGGCCAGCTCCCTGCCCCAGGACCTGGTGGAGATCACCCACCACAACCTCAACGACCGCACCGTGGCGGCCCTGCGCCATCGCCATCAGCCGGTATTCGGAGTGCAGTACCACCCCGAGGCCAGCCCCGGCCCCCACGACGCGGATCACCACTTCGGCCGGTTCGTGCGCCTGATGGCCGAGCGGCGGCCCTGAACTCAGGGCCCAGGTGTCGCAGCTCCCATCCCTGCTTACACTTCAGCGTCTTGATTCCCGCGAGGGCTGGAACGATTCCTGAACTGCAACGGTTGACCGTATCCCTGCGGGGCGGCTTCGAGCGACGGGAGAATTGTCTGCTGTTCAGCTTCACCGGCCAACTCGACGCCTACTCCGACAAGCAGTTCCGCGAGTTCATCACCGAACACCGCGGCAGCGATCAGCGGGCGGTGCTGCTGGATCTCACCCACATCGATTTCATCGATTCCTCCGGACTGGGGGTGCTGGTCCAACTGGCCAAGCAGTGCGCCGATGCCAAGGTCGCCTTTGTGATGGTGGGCAATGCCCGGGTGATCCAGACGGTGAAACTGGTGCGGTTGGAGCAGTTCCTGCACCTCCAACCCGATCTGGAGACGGCCCTGGCCGCCCTTGCCAAACCCTGACCCCGACGGCCGGGCCTGGCTGCGCCAGATCCAACCCGATCCCCGGCATCGGCTTCAGCCCGAGCGCCTCGGTGCCCTCCAGCTCGCCTGGCTGGGGGATGCGGTGTGGGAGCTGCACCAGCGCCTGCGCCACTGCCACCAGGCGGGGCGCCCCGATGAGCTGCACCAAGCGGTGGTGGCCCAGGTGCGGGCCCGGGCCCAGGCCCGCGCACTGGAACGGCTGGAGCCGCTGCTGGATGAACGGGAACGCGAACTGGTGCGCCGCGGCCGCAACCGGGCCGGCCGCGGCCCTCGCGGCGGTGATCCGGCCAGCTACGGCCGGGCCACGGGATTTGAGACAATGGTGGGCTGGCTCTTTTTGCGGAATCCCGAGCGGCTTGCCCAGCTTCTGGATCATCTGGACGAGACCGACCTTTCTGACCCTTTGCCGAGCGACCCATGAGCCAACGTTTTGAAGGCCGCAGGCCCAAGGGTGCCGGCTCCGGTGATCGCCCTTCCGGGGGAACCAGGGGAGGCAAACCCTCCCGCTTCGGCAGCCCCCGCCCCGAATGGCGCGGCAGCGGCGGGAGCGGCTCCGGTGGAGGCTCCGGTGGCAGCTCCGAGCGCGACAGCCGTGACGGACGTGCGGGGCGGCCCCAGGACAGCCGTGGCGGCTACCGACCGGACGCCCCCCGGCGTGAGAGTTTCCAGCGCCCCCAGGGGGAGGCCCGCCCCGCGGGGCGTCCCACTCGCGTGATCGGCACCCGCCCCGCGGCACGGCGCTTCGACGACCAGCGCCCGGGAGCGGGACGGCGGCCTGAGGGTCGCTACGAAGGCAAACCCGAGCGCCGCCCATCGCCCTCGGGCCGCTCCGAAGGGCGCCCTGGGGGCCGTCCTGAGGGCCGTCGCCCCAGCTTCGGAGCACCGCGCTTCAGCCGACCCGATGGTGACAGGCCCAGCTTTCAGCCGGGGCGCCCCCCCGCGCGCACGCCCCGTTTCAACGAACCGGAGGCGCCAGGACCCGAAAGCAGCGGCAGCTCCGAGCGGTTCGGCGCCGAGCCCGCCGACGACCTGATCTGGGGCCGTCACTCGACCCAGGCAGCCCTGGAGGGTGATCGTCCGATCCACCGCATCTGGTGTACCCCGGAGCTGCGCTTCGCTCCACGGTTCCTGCAACTGCTGCGCGATGCCAAGGCCAGTGGCGTGCTCGTGGAGGAAGTCACCTGGGCGCGCCTGGGACAGATCAGCGGCGGCGCCGTCCACCAGGGGATCGTGCTGCAGGCCGCGGCGGCAGAAACCCTGGATCTGGCCAGCCTGATCGACGGCTGCCGCGGCATCGGTGAAGCGCCGCTGCTGATGGCGGTGGACGGCCTCACCGATCCCCACAACCTGGGGGCGATCGTGCGCAGCGCCGAGGCCCTCGGCGCCCATGGCCTGGTGCTGCCCCAGCGACGCAACGCGGGTCTCACCGGCTCGGTGGCCAAGGTGGCGGCCGGCGCCCTCGAGCACCTGCCCGTGGCCCGGGTGGTGAATCTCAACCGCTCGATCGAGCAGCTCAAGGACGCGGGCTACCGCGTGGTGGGCCTGGCCGAAGAAGGCAATGTGAGCTTGATCGAAGCAGATCTCGATGGCCCCCTGGTGGTGGTCACCGGCTCGGAGGCCGATGGCCTCTCGATGCTCACCCGCAAACACTGCGACCAGCTGATCCGCATCCCCCTGCGTGGCGCCACCCCCAGCCTGAACGCCTCGGTTGCCACCGCGCTGCTGATCTACGAAATCGCCCGACGGGGCTGGATGAAGAACATCAGCGGCAACGCCCCGGCTCCGCGGCTGGTGCGGCCCCAGGTGCCCACCACCGCAGCCGCCAGCAGCAGCCCAGCCTTGGACACCACTCAGGAGCTGGAGGCCGTCCAGAGCGACAGCGAATCAGGCACGACAACCGATGCCTCGATCGAACCGGCACCGGAGACCACAAGCCAAGATCCGGAAGCAACGACTCCGATCGAACCAACCCGGGAGGCCGACACTGCTTTTGAGCCAGCCCCGGAGGCCGACGTCTCGTTCCATCCAGCTCCGGAGGCGAGCAGCGTGGGCGAGATCCAGGACGTGATCGAGGAGGGGATCGAGGACGTGATCGATCAGGAGATTCAGGCGGACACACAACAAGTGATCCAGGAAATGATCCAGGACGAGAGTCCGCAGGTTGCTCCAGAGGACCCCGCTCCTGAGCTGGACCTGCGGGTGTCCCTCCCCGAAGCGATCGAGCTGGGCTTCACCCCCGCCACCGGCTCGCCCTTCCAGGGGGACATCCGCCTGTGATGCTTCGGCCCCTGCCTGCGCCGGATTGGATACGGGGGCGGGGCCCTTCGATCGGCACAATGGTGCGGTTCGCCATGGTTCGATGAACCCCTTGATTCGGCTGCTCAGAGGCATGGCCAACGGTCTTGGGGTGGCCTGGTGGGCACGGGTGGAAACCCAGGCGCCCCACGTCATCTACTGGTTCGGGCCGTTCGTGCGCCGAGAGGATCTGGAGGCGAAGCTTCCTGTTTTTCTCGGCGATGTGAGCAATGAGCAACCGGGCTCGATGGAGCACGAACTGCTGCAGGTCCGCCGCGGTGAACCCCTCACCGAAGACCTGGACCCTGGCTGATAGCGTCGCTCGATGCAAGGCAAGGGCTGATGGGGATCGCCGAGTGGCGTGGGCAACTGGAGCGCGGCGAGGTGTCGGCCCGGGAGCTCACCGACCAGCATCTGGCCCGGATCGAGGCCGTCGACGCAGAGCTGCATTCCTTCCTGGAAGTCACCGCGGAGCGGGCCCGCGCCGATGCTGACCGCATCGATGCCGCCCGGTCGGCTGGAGACACCCTGCCGCCCCTGGCCGGCGTCCCCCTGGCGATCAAGGACAACCTCTGCACCAAGGGCATCCGCACCACCTGCTCCAGCCGGATGCTGGAGCACTTCGTGCCCCCGTATGAGTCCACTGTCACCGAGCGGCTCTGGCAGGCCGGCGGAATCCTGATCGGCAAGACCAACCTCGACGAGTTCGCCATGGGCAGCTCGACGGAAACCTCCGCCTTCGGTCCCAGCCGCAACCCCTGGAACCCGGAGCGGGTGCCGGGCGGCAGTTCCGGTGGCAGCGCCGCCGCTGTGGCTGCCGGCGAATGCGTCGCCTCCCTGGGCTCCGACACCGGCGGCTCGATCCGTCAGCCGGCCGCCTTCTGCGGTGTGGTGGGCCTGAAACCCACCTACGGCCGGGTGAGCCGCTGGGGCCTGGTGGCCTTCGCCAGCTCCCTGGATCAGGTGGGGCCATTCAGCACCAGCGTGGCCGATGCCGCCGAGCTGCTGCAGGTGATCGCCGGTGAGGACCGCCGTGATGGAACCTGCCTCAAGGCACCGGTTCCCGACTACCGCGCTGCCCTGCAGACGCCTGTGAAGGGCCTCCGGGTTGGGCTGGTGAAGGAATGCTTCGAGGCCGACGGTCTCGATCCCCAGGTGAAGGCCTCGGTGCTGGCGGCCGCCGCCCAGCTGGAGGCCTTGGGCTGCGAGCTGGTGGAAGTGAGCTGCCCCCGCTTCAACGACGGCATCGCCACGTACTACGTGATCGCCCCCTCGGAGGCGTCGGCCAACCTGGCCCGCTACGACGGCGTGAAATACGGCTACCGCTCCGAGCAGGCCGGCAGCCTGGCGGAGATGACGGCCCGCAGCCGCGCCGAGGGCTTCGGAGATGAGGTGCAGCGCCGCATCCTGATCGGCACCTATGCCCTCTCGGCCGGCTACGTGGATGCCTACTACAAGAAAGCCCAGCAGGTGCGCACCCTGATCCGGCGCGACTTCGACGCCGCCTTCACCATGGTCGACGTGCTGCTCACGCCCACTTCCCCCACCACCGCCTTCCGCTTCGGCGCCCACGCCGAGGATCCCCTGGCGATGTATCTGGCCGATCTGCTCACCATCCCAGCGAACATGGCCGGCCTGCCGGCAATCAGCGTGCCCTGCGGCTTCGACGACGGCGGACTGCCGATCGGCCTGCAGCTGATCACCGGCGTGCTGGAGGAGCCCCTCCTCCTGCAGGTGGCCCACCAGTACGAACAGGCGGCCCGGGTGATGGAGAAGCGGCCGCCCGCGGCCCTGGTGCCCTGAGCCAGCGGCCAGCTGACACCACATCTGGTGGCCGGTAACGTGGCATCACCCCGTGGTGGCGTCTGACGCCTGAGCCTTTGGCCTTCGTCCCCCTCCACAACCACAGCGATTACAGCCTTCTCGACGGCGCCAGCCAGCTGCCGGCGATGGTGGAACGGGCGGTGGCCCTGGGCATGCCGGCCCTGGCCCTCACCGACCACGGCGTCATGTACGGCGCGATCGAGTTGCTGAAGCTCTGCACCAAGGCGGGCATCAAGCCGATCATCGGCAACGAGATGTATGTGATCAACGGTTCGATCGAGGATCCGTGGGTCAAGGGCGAGCGGCGATATCACCTGGTGGTGCTCGCCAAGAACGACACCGGCTACCGCAATCTGGTGAAGCTCACCAGCCTCAGCCACCTGCGCGGCATGCGCGGCCGCGGCATCTTCTCGCGGGCCTGCATCGACAAGCAGCTGCTGGAGCAGCACCGCGACGGGCTGATCCTGGCCACCGCCTGCCTGGGCGGTGAGATTCCCCAGGCGATCCTGCGGGGCCGCCCCGATGTGGCCCGCGACGTGGCCCGCTGGTATCAGGAGCGTTTCGGCGCCGACTTCTACCTGGAGATCCAGGACCACGGCTCGCCGGAAGACCGGATCGTGAACGTGGAGCTGGTGCGGATCGCCCGGGAGCTGGGCATTGAGCTGATCGCCACCAACGACGCCCACTACCTCAGCAGCGCCGATGTGGAGGCCCATGACGCCCTGCTCTGCGTGCTCACCGGCAAGCTCGTCACCGACGAGAAACGGCTGCGCTACACCGGCACCGAGTACATCAAGAGCGAGGCGGAGATGGGACGCCTCTTCGCCGATCACCTTGAGCCGGAGGTGGTGGCCGCAGCGATCGCCAACACCGCCTCGGTGGCCGAGAAGGTGGAGGCCTACGACATCCTCGGCCGCCAGCAGATGCCCCGCTTCCCGATCCCCGACGGGCACACGGCGGTGAGCTATCTGGCGGAGGTGTCGGAGGCGGGGCTGCGCCACCGGCTGCACCTTGGCAGCCGTGATCCGATCGATCCGCTCTATGGCGAGCGGCTGGCCTTCGAGCTGAAGGTGATGGAGCAGATGGGCTTCCCCACCTACTTCCTCGTCGTGTGGGACTACATCCGCTTCGCCCGGGAGCAGGGCATTCCGGTGGGGCCGGGCCGGGGATCGGCTGCCGGCTCCCTGGTGGCCTACGCGCTCGGCATCACCGCCCTCGATCCGGTGGAGCACGGGCTGCTGTTCGAGCGCTTCCTCAACCCGGAACGCAAGTCGATGCCTGACATTGACACCGATTTCTGCATCGAGCGCCGCGGCGAGGTGATCGAGTACGTCACCCAGCGCTATGGCGAGGACAAGGTGGCGCAGATCATCACCTTCAACCGGATGACCTCCAAGGCGGTGCTCAAGGATGTGGCCCGCGTGCTGGACATCCCCTACGGCGATGCCGACCGCCTGGCCAAACTGATCCCCGTTGTGCGGGGCAAGCCCGCCAAGCTGGCGGAGATGATCGGCCCCGATTCGCCGGCAGCGGAATTCCGCGAGAAGTACGAGAATGATGACCAGGTGCGCCGCTGGGTCGACATGGCCCGCCGCATCGAAGGCACCAACAAGACCTTCGGTGTGCATGCCGCCGGTGTGGTGATTGCGGCTGAACCGCTGGATTCATTGGTGCCTCTGCAGCGCAACAATGACGGCCAGGTGATCACCCAGTACTTCATGGAGGACGTGGAGGCGATGGGGCTGCTGAAGATGGACTTCCTCGGCCTCAAGAACCTCACGATGATCGACAAGACCGTGGATCTGGTGGAGCAGGGAAGCGGTGAACGCATCGACCCCGATGCGTTGCCGGCCAACGATCCAGGCACCTACGAGCTGCTGGCCCGTGGTGATCTCGAGGGCATCTTTCAGCTCGAATCCAGCGGCATGCGTCAGATCGTGCGCGATCTCAAACCATCGTCGCTGGAGGACATCTCCTCAATTCTGGCGCTCTACCGGCCAGGTCCGCTCGATGCCGGACTGATCCCGAAATTCATCAACCGCAAGCATGGCCGCGAAGCGATCGACTTCGCCTGCCCGGCCCTGGAGCCGATCCTGAAGGAAACCTACGGGATCATGGTGTACCAGGAACAGATCATGCGCATCGCCCAGGATCTGGCCGGCTATTCGCTCGGAGAAGCGGATCTGCTGCGGCGGGCGATGGGCAAGAAGAAGGTGTCGGAGATGCAGAAGCATCGCAACCAGTTCGTGGAGGGTGCCACGGTGCGGGGCGTGAACGCCACGGTGGCCGAAGCACTGTTTGAGCAGATGGTGCTATTCGCCGAATACTGCTTCAACAAGAGCCACTCCACCGCCTACGGCGCGGTGACGTATCAGACGGCCTACCTCAAGGCCCATTACCCCGTGGCGTACATGGCCGCCCTGCTGACGGTGAATGCCAGCAGCACGGAGAAGGTGCAGCGCTACATCGCCAATTGCCAGGCGATGGGCATCGAGGTGATGCCACCCGATCTCAATGCCTCCGGCATTGATTTCACCCCGAAGGGAGAGAAGATCCTCTTCGGACTCTCAGCAGTGCGCAACCTCGGCGACGGCGCCATTCGCCAGCTGCTGGAGGCCCGTGTCCAGGACGGTGCCTTCGCCTCCCTGGCCGATCTCTGTGACCGGATCCCCACCACGCTGATGAACCGGCGGGCCCTGGAGTCGCTGATCCACTGCGGTGCCCTTGATGGGCTGGAGCCCAACGCCAACCGCGCCCAGCTGATGGCCGACCTCGATCTGGTGCTCGACTGGGCCAGCTCCCGTGCCAGGGACCGGCTGAACGGCCAGGGCAACCTCTTCGATCTCTTCGCCACCCCCGCAGAAACCGCCGGATCAACCCCTGCCATTCAGAGCACCGCCCCGAAGGCGGCTCCAGTGGCCGACTATCCCCCCAAGGAAAAGCTGCGCCTGGAGAAGGAACTGGTGGGCTTCTACCTCTCGGATCACCCCCTGCGGCAACTGGCCCGCCCCATCCAGATGCTCTCGCCGATCAGCCTGGGGCGGCTGGAGGAGCAGGCCGACAAGGCCAGGGTGAGTGTGGTGGCCATGCTGCCGGAGGTGCGCCAGGTGACCACCCGCAAGGGCGATCGGATGGCCGTGCTGCAGCTCGAAGACCTCAGCGGCAGCGCCGAGTGCGTGGTGTTCCCCAAGGCCTTCGCCCGCCTCAGTGACCACCTGATGGCGGATGCCAGGCTGATGATCTGGGGATCGGTGGACCGGCGCGACGACCGGGTGCAACTGATCCTGGATGATTGCCGCGCCATCGACGACCTCGATGTGCTGCTGGTGGACCTGATGGCGGATCAGGCGAGCGACATCACGGTGCAGCACCGCCTGCGCGAATGCCTGGTGCGGCATCGGCCGGAGCAGGAGGAAGCCGGGGTGCGGGTGCCGGTGGTGGCCAAGGTGCGGCTTCACGATGAGGCCCGCTACGTGCGCCTCGGACACCAGTTCTGCGTGCGCGATGGGGCCGCCGCCCTGACCACTCTCACCGAGGCCGACTTCACTGCCAGGCTGCACTCGGCGCTGCAGAACGCCTGAAGTGTCAGGCGCCGCTGCCGCCCTGACGGATCGCCCTGATCGAGGCCTTCATGCGGGCGATGTTGATGCCGATCTGCTCCGTGCCCAGCAAGCTGCCTGGCGCCGGCTCCCAGCTGGCGGAGAGCACGCCGTAGGTCAGACCGAGCACGCCCAGCAGAAACAGCCCCCCGGAACTGGCCAGGGTGACCACGGGGGGAACATCGAGGATGCCGCGACTCACCAGCAGATAGCTGCCGATGAATACACCCATACCCAGCACGGACGGAACTCCAGTGGCCACACCGATGCGGCGGGCCATGCGGTTGGCAACGGCCGGAGGAATGACCTGAGACCCCGTGGGCCTGGAGCCGGGCTTTGGCTTGGCGCTGGGCTTCGGCTTGTCTTTTGCTTTGGCGCCAGCCTTGGGCGAATGCTCAGGCTCGAATGCCAGGGGCTTGCGCTTGGCCGCCATGGCTGTGATCAGCCCCGGATGCCGAGCTTGGCGATCAGCTGGCCGTAGCGCTCCTCGCTCTCGGCGCGCAGGTAACCGAGCAACCGCTTGCGGCGACCGATCATCTTCAGCAGCCCCTGGCGGGAGGAGAAGTCGTGCTTGTTCTTCTGCAGGTGGCCGGTGAGCTGGGTCACCCGCTCGCTCAGCATCGCCACCTGAACCTCGACCGAACCGGTATCGGTGCCGTGGGTCTGGTGGGAATTGATCAGTTCCTGCTTCTTGGTGGTATCGAGCGGCATGCCGGCGTCGGGCCCTGACGGTGCAAACAGACAACCTAACGCCTCGGGGTGCTGGCCTCCAAGCTCAGGCCGCTTCACGGGAGAGCCAGCGCAGGCAGGCACTCAGCCATGTCTCGGCGTCGAGGCTCGGCTCGAGGCCCTCACCGCCAAGGGCACGCAGGGCCCGGCTGATCTCCAGGGGCTCGTAGCCCAGGGCGGTCAGGGTGAGCTGCACCTCCTCACGGGTGGAGGCGGCCGGGCCGGGATCGCCGCTGGAGCCGCCAGCCGACCCATCGAGATCGTCGTCGGCGAAGCCGGTGGCGGCCGCACCGAAGCTCTCCGCCAACTTGCCGCGCAGCTCCACGGCCAGCCGCTCGGCCGTGCGCTTGCCCACTCCAGGTGCCCGGCAGAGGCGGCGCAGGTCGGCCTGCACGATCGCCCGCACCAGCTCCTCGCAGGGCATGGTCCCGAGCAGGGCCAGGGCCATCTGCGGACCCACACCGCTCACAGCCACCAGCAGGCGGAACAGATCCCGCTCGTGGCGGGCCCCGAAGCCGAACAGGGTCCAGCCGTCCTCACGGATCGACTGGTGCGTGTACAGGCACAGCGGACTGCCCGCCGGGGGCAGCAGCTCCCAGTGGCGACGGGTGAGTTGCACTTCGTAGCCCACGCCGGCGCAGGCCAGCAGGAGCCCGCAACGGTTGCCCTGCTGCCACGGCTCTGCCACATGGCCTTGCAGCCAGCCGATCATGGAGATCACTACCGATCCGACCCATGCTGCCCGGTCCGCCAACCCCCGCCAGCCGGTCTGCGGCCATCACCCTGCCGCAACCCCCCTGGCAGCGACCCATGCTCTCCATCCTGCTGGTGGTGTGGATCGGGCTGGGCCTGCTGGGCCTGGGCGGCTGCCAGGCGGCGGGCCAGCCGCCCCGGGCCGTGCTGTTGCAGGCTCTGGGCTTGCAGATCGAGCTCACCCAGCAGGCGATCGCCGAGGCCCTCGATCTGGAGAGCAGCGCGGGACGGCCCCAGGTGAGCCGGGTGCGTGTCGATCGGCAGGAGGTGATTCCGATCGGCCTGGGCAAGGGTCTGCACCTCACCGGCCAGTTCGACTGGCGGTTGGCGGAGGACCCCTTCCGGGTGGACAGCCCCTTCGAGCTGTACCTGCTGCGGGGGGAGAGGGGCGAGAGCTGGCGGCTGGCCCGCCCGATCGGCCCCGACGACGACAGCCTCAGCCAGCAGTGGCTGGTGGATCCCCTGCCGCTGACGGGCGACCGCTCCAGCTGAACCCCGGGTCAACCAACGGTCATCTCAGTGCTCGGCTGATTGCCACTGAGTGGGTCTGGGGCCTGCAGCGGCCGGAGCCACACCCGCCCGCAGGCTCAACAGGGTGGCCAGCAGCACCAGCAGTGCCGACAGCCCGGCCCGGGCCGGCACGGCCTCCCCGAACCACCACACACCCCACAGCGCCGCCAGCGGCACCTGCACGTAGCTGATCGCCGTGGCCCGGGCGGCTGCCATTCCCATCAATCCGTAGGTGAGGGCGATCTGCCCCAGCTGGGTGAAGACCCCCACCCCCAGCAACCAGCCGAACTCAGCAGCCGTGGGGACCACCGGCTGCAGCAGCACCAGCGGCAGGCTGAGCGGCAGGGCCATCAGCGGGAAATAGAACACCACCACCAGGGGATGCTCGCTGTTGCGCAGGGCGCGCACACTCACGTAGGCCAGGGCCGAGAGCAGGGCACCGGCCAGGGCGAACAGCAGCGGCAGGGCCGGCAGGCCAGCGCCAGCCGCCGCCCCGAGGCCGCCCGGGGCGGCCAGCACCGCCACCCCCAGAAAGCCCAGCAGCACAGCGCCCCAGACCCGCCAGCCCGGCCTCTCGGCCAGCAGCGGCCAGGCCAGCAGGGCCGTGAAAGTGGGGTGTAGGTATTGCAGGACCGTGGCCACCGCCAGCGGCAGTCCGATCAGGGCCAGATAGACGCAGTAGAGACCGGCGGTACCGAGGATGCCGCGCCCCACCAGCAATCCCCGCCGTTGACCCCAGGGGTTGAGACCGGCACGCCGCAGCATCCACCAGCTGATCAGCAGGCTCACCACCGACCGGGCCAGCACGACCTCCGCCACCGGCAGGCGGCCGCCCAGGGCCTTGACGCACACCCCCATCAGGCTGAAGGCCAGGGCGCTGGCGACCATCCACAGGCCCGCCCGCCAGGCCGGGGGCTGCACCTGATCGGATTTGCACCACGTCTGGTGTGGTGCGCCAGAATGGTGGCCATAGCGACCCCAGCGGTAGCGCCAGCCCTTGAGCCAGTCCCAGCCCCACGCCCGCCTCCATCCCCGCACGATCGAAGCGGTGAAGGAGCGCGCTGACATCGTTGATGTGGTGGGCGAGCACGTGGTGCTCAAGAAGAAGGGGCGGGAGTTCGTGGGGATCTGCCCCTTCCACGACGACAAATCGCCGTCGATGACGGTGTCACCCGCCAAGCAGTTCTACTACTGCTTCTCCTGCGGAGCCGGTGGCAACGCCATCAAGTTCCTGATGGAGCTTCAGCGCACCAGCTTCAGCGAGGTGGTGCTGGATCTGGCGCGGAAATACCAGCTGCCGGTGGAAACGGTGGATGGGCCCCAGCAGGAGCGGCTGCGCAAGCAGCTCTCCCGCCGCGAGGCGCTGCTGCGCGCCCTGGGCCTGGCGGCGGGTTGGTTCCGCAGCCAGCTGCGCAGCCCGGAAGGCGCCGGCGCCCTGGCCTACCTCACCGCTGAGAGGGGCTTGAGCGAAGGCACGATCGACGCCTTCGACCTGGGCTATGCTCCCGAGCGCTGGGATGGACTGCTCAACCACCTCGGCCAGGTGGAGAACCTCGCGCCGGAACTGCTGGAGGCGGCCGGGCTGGTGGTGCCGCGCAAGGGCGGAGATGGCTTCTACGACCGCTTTCGCCACCGGGTGATGGTGCCGATCCGCGACCGCCAGGGCCGGGTGATCGGCTTCGGCGGCCGCAGCGTCGATGGCGGCGAGCCGAAATACCTCAACTCCCCGGAAACGGAGGTGTTCGAGAAGGGTAAGCATCTGTTCGGCCTGGATCGGGCCAGCAACGCCATCCGCAAGGACGACCGGGCGGTGGTGGTGGAGGGTTACTTCGATGTGATCGCCCTCCATGCCGCCGGCATCACCAATGCGGTGGCCTCGCTGGGCACGGCCCTGAGCAGCCAGCAGATCACCCAGCTGTGCCGCTGCTGCGACAGCCGCCGCCTGGTGCTCAATTTCGATACCGACGGTGCCGGCGTGCGCGCCGCCCAGCGGGCGATCGGCGAGGTGGAGCAGCTGGCGCTCCAGGGCCAGCTGGAGCTGCGGGTGCTGCACCTACCCGCCGGCAAGGACCCCGATGAGTTCCTACGGCAGCACGGCGCCGGGGAGTACCGGGCCCTGCTGGATCAGGCGCCACTCTGGCTCGACTGGCAGATCGAACAGGCCCTGGACGGCAAGGATCTGGCCCGCTCCGACCAGTTCCAGCAGGCGGTGGCCTCGCTGGTGGAACTTTTGGGCAAGCTGCCCCAGAGCGCCGTGCGCAGCCACTACCTTCAGCAGGTGGCCGAACGGCTCAGTGGCGGTCAGGCGCGGCTGGCCCAGAAGCTGGAGGAAGACCTGCGCCAGCAGGTGAAGGGCGAGCGCTGGCATGGCCGAGCCAGCCGCTGGGAGCAACCCGGAGAGATCGGCCTGCGTGAGCGCGCCGAAGCGGAGTTGCTGCGCCTCTACCTGCATGCAGGCCGCCACCGGGGCGCGATCCGGCGGGAACTGCGCCAGCGGGAGCTGGAGGATTTCGCCATCGCCCACCACCGCCTGCTCTGGGCGAGTATCAGCGACCTGGAGGAGGACAACCTCGGCATAGGCCGGCTGGAAGCGATCAACCGGGGCAGTGATCCGGGCGACGACCTGGCCGATCTGGATCTGCCGCGACTGTTGAGCGACCGCCTGCTGGTGGAGGAAAGCGACCTGCTCAACCGGCTCACCCCGCTGCTGGAGCCAAGCGAACTGCAGCGCATGGCCCTGGCTGAACCCCTGCTGCAGCTGCGCGGCACAACGGCCGTGCTGGAACGCCAGCGCAGCCTCAAGCGCTGCCGCCACCTGCTCGATGCCTGGGGCTCGCAGCGGCTGGAAACGCTGGAGCGCTGCATCGCCCGGCTGCTGGAAGAAAGCGAGGCGGAAGCCAGCGCCGCCGCCGCCTTGAGCATGGAAAGCCGGATCGACTTGATGTTTGCCGAACTGAACGGCGATGCCCTGCGCTTCCAGGAGCTGTACTACAACGAACGTCGCCACATCAGCCACCTTGATCAGCAGCGCTGCGCCGATCCACTGGCTGCAGCGCGGCTGGCCAGCTAAGCCGCGCGTTGCCGCTTTTCAAGCGCTGAGAGAACGAGCTTTGCCACCGCCTCTGACGAGGCCGGATTTTGGCCTGTGATGAATTGCCGTCCTGGCATGTGTAGGGCTGCCAGTCATCGACTTTGGAGTACTTGGCACCAAGAGCAATCATCGTGTCCTCGACGAGCAGAGGAACAACCTTGGTGAGGCCGACAGCTTCCTCTTCAGAGTTCGTGAAGCCCGTGACTTCTCGCCCCTTCACAATGTGCTCACCATTTTCGTCGATTGCATTGACGAGAGCAATCGGAGCTTGCGCCGCTCAGGGGGTTTGAACCCTGGCCCATCGCTCGAGGGCGGTTTGGAGGAGTTGCGGGAGCTGCGGCCGATCCGCTCGCGCAGGCTGGCCACCTCCGTCGCCAAGACGGTGAGTTGGTCGCGCAGCTGCTCGTTCTCCTGCTGCTGAACCAGGACGAATTCTCTGGCACTGGCCGGCCACAAGATCCAGTCCGCCCTTGAAATCCCGGCAGGAGGAGTGAGCATCCAATGCAGTCTCTGCCTGAAATGCAACCGGGAATCAAGCCGCCGTCAAGGTTTCAGCAGAGGCGAAGTTCGCCGCGTGCTGTCCCGATCCCTGAATGCATACGAGAACCCTTTCGGCGATCTTGGCTGAATCCATAAGCCTCGAATGCAATGCCCCAACGCCGGAGTGTGCGGGAGCAGATACCGATCAGGCCAGCGATTGCCTTAGCACAAGCTCCTTCTTTGAGACCTTCTCGAAACAATTCCATCAGCTGACTTCTATCCTCTGGCGGGATCATTGTTCCTCGTCCCGTGGCCATATCTGATCGAGCTTTTTTGAGAGCATCAGCAGTGTTGCCGCCTCCGAGAGAGCCTTCTCCTTCTTCTCCAATTCGCGCTGTAAGCGGCGATTCTGGCGCATCAGCTCCTGATTCTTGCGTTGAAGTTCCCGCTGATCAGCCATGCTCGGAGCGCTGGGGCCATTGGCATCAAGTGCCTCCGGCACGCTCGGCCTTCGGCCTCGGTAACAGCGGCCTGCCGCCAGCGGGCAAGCTGTTAGGGGTAGAGGCCCCGCTCACGGTAGAAGGCACCGAGATCAGGGCCACTCAGGCCGGCAGCCTGGATCACAGCGGCCAGCTTGTCGAGAGCGCTCCACTGCTCCGGTGGCTTGGTGGTGGCCGGCACGAGCTGACCCTGCTTCTGCCACTGGCTGCGCCAGTTGTAGAGGGTCTGGGTCGTGATCCCGGTGGAGCGGGCGATCTCGGCCACGCTCTCCCGGTTGGGCGGGCTCATGCGCTGGCGGACTTGGTCGCGCACAGCGGTGTCATAGGTCGGTTTCATGGTCGTCGATTTGGCCCCCTGGTGGATGGGTCAGACCGAGTGGACTTCTTTGCTGACGTAGGTGGTGGGCATGACCGGTGATGGCGTCAACGATGCCCCGGCCCTCAAGCAGGCCCACATCGGCGTGGCCATGGGCATCAACGGCACGGAGGTCAGCAAGGAAGCCTCTGAAATGGTGTTGCTCGACGACAACTTCGCGACGATCGTCAACGCGGTGGAGCAGGGACGGCTGGTGTACGCCAACATCCGCCGCTTCATCAAGTACATCCTCGGCAGCAATGTGGGGGAACTGATCACCACCGCCTCTGCGCCCCTGCTGGGCATGGTCGGTGTTCCGATGACGCCGCTGCAGATCCTCTGGATGAATCTGGTCACCGACGGGGTGCCCGCCCTGGCCCTGGAGCCCGGTGAGTGCTGGCTGATGCAGCGCCCTCCGGCGGAGCCGGGAGAATCAATCTTCGCCCGGGGCATCGGCAGCTACATCCTGCGCATCGGTGTGGTGTTCGCCGCCATCATTATCACGTTGATGCTGCTCGCTTACCGCGCTGGCGCCCCCTGGAAGACGATTGTCTTCACCATGTTGTGTCTGGCCCAGATGGGCCATGCCCTGGCGGCCCGCAGCGACCGACCTCTGGTTCAGGTGGCTCCCTTCTCCAATCCCTGGTTGCTTGGAGCCGTCGTGTTCACCGCGCTGCTGCAGTTATCCCTGCTCTACGTTCCTGTGCTGGCGAAGTTCTTCGGAACCGTTCCGCTCACGGCCACCGATCTGGGGATCAGCGTGGGCTTCAGTTTACTGTTCTTCCTTTACCTGGAACTGGAGAAGGCTGTGGCGCCTCTGGCGCCGCAGCCTCCGTGCCGACACCTGAATGTCCTGACCAAGTTCTCCCCAACATTCCTGGCGTGGCCATGCCGCCACCCAATCTTCAGAGTGGAATCGTCTCTATCCCAGGCGATGGGATCATCGCCCAGCTCATGCCAGCTCAGTCTTCTCCACCCTCACCACCTTCCTCTCGCTCATCACCTTCACCACCTTCATCGCCCTCTTTGTTCTTCTTGCTCTGGGCAGCGCCGGGAACGGTTTTTTCCATCCTTTCTCCATTGTCATCCCCGCCCTCCTTGGTCTCGGGGGCACCTCCGCAGCCCACGGTGCCGACCACCAGTCCAGCGGTGGCCAGAAACAGGGCAATGCTGGAGCGGGCCATGGCAAAACTCTGATGGTGTCTCATTGTGGGGTCACGGCTCCCGGCAGTCCGTGCTTTTGCCACAGCCTGTGGTGCCATTCGTCACAGTCCATGCGTTTCAAGCTTGAACCTCTTCTGGAAGCCCAGCAGGTGGTGGATCTGCGGATGGAACTGCTGGCTGAGGCCGATGCCTGGAGGCCTGGCGTGGAGACCGCCGGTTGGCATGCACGAACGGTCAAGAACAACCGCCAGCTGGATCGGAGTTCACCTCTGCAGGGCCAGCTCGCTCCACGGGTTGTGGAGCCCCTGTTGCGCCACCCCCTGCTCCAGTCGGCAGCCCTGCCTGTGAGAGTCCACGGGCTGCTGTTCAGCCGTTCCTGGCCCGGGGAAGGTTATGGCCGCCACGTGGACAACGCCTTCATGGCGCAGGGTCGCAGTGATCTCTCCTTCACCCTCTTCCTGAGCGATCCGTCCGAGTACGAGGGAGGCGCGCTGGTGCTGGAATCGCCCTCGGCAGAGGAGGCGCTGCGGCTTCCGGCCGGCCATGCGTTGGTGTATCCCAGCACCTTGTTGCATCGCGTCGAGCCCGTGACCCAGGGGGAGCGTCTGGTGGCCGTGGGCTGGATTCAGAGCCGGGTTCGCGAGGCCGACCAGCGTGAACTGCTGTTCGAGCTCGATACCGCCCGCCGGGCGCTCTTCCGTCAGGAGGGCAAGAGCGACGTGTTCGATCTGATCAGCCGCAGCTATACCAACCTGTTGCGCCGCTGGGGGGAGTGATTCCGGCAGCGGCAAGATCCAGGCGTCCTTGGTGCCGGCTGGATCTGTTGCGAGTTGGGTCTAAGAAGGGGCATCGGAGAGGGGATCAGTTCTCCGTCTCGTCCGCCTGGTTGTTGCCCCCGGTGACCTGGCTATCGGTTGGTGGTTTGGGCTCCATCATCACCCCCAGGGCACGGCATTCAGCGATCGGATCCACTTCTGGTGCCAGGCCCAGTGCCTTGCGCAGTGCATCGAGCTGGCCAACCGATTGCAGATCAATCGTGTTGACCGCCTTCTCGCAGGCCAGCTTCTTGAGGGCAGGGAGATCGGGGCTGCCGCATCCAGCCAGCAGCCCAAGGGTGATGCAGGCACCGATCGGAACAACTCTGACCATGGTGGTGCAACCGAAGGAATCGACAGATTAGAAGCGGTGGCGTGTCCCAACCGCAGAGGGAATGCAATCGCCAGGACGGCCTCCGGAAACACTCTCTGGGACTGTTGCGGCTCAGCGCTCTCCTAACCGGAGCGGTGCTTCGTCGAGGCAGCACGCGGTGACCAGATCCTGATCAGCTCCTGCTCGGAGGCCAAAAGAACCAACCTGAACCTCGCTGCCCGCTTCCGTAGTTGCCAGGAGGTCAGCCAGGCTCCGGGCCGCGGCGTCCGGTCCCACCGGCAGCGACGCCTCGTCAGGGTCTGGATCAAAAAGCCGATCAATCCAGGGCTGGAGTCGGCTGCGCAGGATCAGGGTCGCCAGCACCCCGTCGGGCAGGGCCAGATCGCGCAGTTGCTGACCAGCCACCTGGGCCCTGGGTGATCGCTGAGATCAGCACCACGAAGAACACGGCGTTGAAAATCGTGGGGCTCTGGGGAACATCGGCCATCAGCGGAAAGGTGGCCAGGATGATCGGCACCGCACCCTTGAGGCCCAGCCAGGCCGTCGCGTGGTGAAAGGAGAAGATCCCTCGGCGAAACACGATCGAACTGCTGCCGAGCACGATGCCGGCGATGTAGACCGCCAGAAAGCCGCTGCCGCCCAGCACGGCCGCCAGCCCGAAGGCCACCAGTCCAAAGGCCAGGGCCAGCAGCAGCAGCGCCTGGGGTGAGGAAGATCGCCATCGGATCGTTGGAGCCGCTTTCCACTTCGAGGGTGGCCGTGAGCCGTTCGGGAAGCTTCAGGCCGCTGGTGCGCTGCACCGAGAACACCGCTGCGGCATCGGTGGAGCCGACGATGCTGCCCAGCAGCAACCCCTGCAGCAGCGGCATCTTCAGCACCCAGGCCACCGTCGAACAGGATCAGCGCTAGGGCGACGCTGCCGACGCTGTTGGCCAGGGGATCGTTCTCAAAGAGGATCCGCCCCAGGCCCTCAGGGCCAGCCAGCAGCACGGCTGCGTTAATCGACACGATCCCCCGCTCGACAGCCCCTATGAGGATGCCCACAACATCAGAAATCCGAGCCACACTCATCAGTCACGTGCCATCCAAAGCCGGCAGATGAGGCCATGCCCGCCACCATGCGTGAGGTCAGCCAGCCTGGCGGCTGTCCTGCATGGGCGAGGAAGAGGATGTCAGGCTCCAATCGTGCCCAACCGCTGGGGAAAGGACACATCCAGCACCAGGCAGCCGACGTCGGTGCGGAACGGGCCATGCACCTCACCAGGCGGGCGGCTGGCGTAATGGCCCGTCTCCAGCCACATCCCGAAGGCCCCATCCCAGAGGCGACCGCTCACGATCAGGATCTCCTCGGGATAAGCGTGCACCGTCGCCCCGAAGGCGGTGGTGTGGGCACCGGGGTGGAAGCGGGTGAGCCGGGTGAACTCGCCGGTGGCTGGATCCTCACTGAGAAGAAGTTCCTCCACCTGCCCCTCGAGGCCCTCAAGCCAGTGCCAGCAGTGCTGCTGGTCTTGGGCCAGGGCATTCCAGTAGGTGCAGGTGGTTTTACTCACAGCGGTGCGCTCAGGTGCGATCGATCAGTGGGGCGATCTCGTGAGCTCGCTCCAGAGACAGATCATGGCTGCCGCCCGAACGAATCACCGCAGCGGACGCCAGTGAGCAATCGCTACACAGATGCTGGCGGGGTGAAGCATCGGGCGCAGACCGTAAGCGGCAGGTCGGGTGATCCCTACATGCCGAGTGATTCCCAGTTGCAGGGGATCCCGATAGTCTCTTTTACAAGTCTTCAACCTTTGCTTGTTCATGGATGCCACCAATCCTGTTCCCCAGGCCATCAGCCACCGGCAACTGATCACACTGCTGCAAACGGCCGTTCCCGACGCCTCGATGGTTGAGGGTAGTGCCGAAGAGGACCGGAGTGATGAACTCGAGGGGCTGCTGCGCAGCTACGGACAGGTGAGCCAACGGCTGTTGCAGGCCCTGCAGCAGAGGGATGGAGCCCTGGCCAAGGGGCGCAGCCCGCGGCAACTGATGGCGATCGGTGCTTTGCAGGCCCATGTGACCATGGCTCTTCAGGCCCTGACTGCCAGCCAGACCTGAGTTTCCCGGCTCCAGGATGGGCTACCAGGGCAACACCTCACCGTTGGCGTGCCAGAAGGTTCCCGAATTCTCCAGGGTGAGGTCATCGATCCGATTCAGCAGCCCTCGCACGGAATCCTCAGGTGCAATCCCGTGGGACGTGAACCCTGTCATCCCGGTGCTCACCATGCCGGGATGGAGAATTCCAACGGCAACCCCGCGGGGCTTCAGGTCGATCGAGAGGGATTTACCCGCCATGCAGAGCGCCACCTTCGACATCCGGTAGCCATAGGAGTTGCCGGAGGTGTTGTCTTCGATCGACCCCATGCGACTGGTCATCAGGATCACCTTGGAGCCGGGCTCAAGCTGGCTCAGCAATGCACGGGTGAAGCGCAACGGAGCGATCGCGTTCACCTCGAACTGACGGCGGAGGCTCTCGACATTGAGATCCTCCAGCGTGGTTCTCTCGAGGATCCCGGCATTGTTGATCAGCACATCGATCGGCAGACCCTGCAGCCGCTCCACCAGGGCAGTGATCGACGCCTCAACGGTGACATCTACTCCCGCCTCGATCCGCACGCCAAGATCATGCAGATCAGCAGAAGGATGGCGGCAGACGGCCACCACAGAATCGCCGCGGGAGGCGAGCTGTCTGCAGTACTCGAAGCCGATGCCGCGATTGGCGCCGGTGATCAGAACAGTGGCCATAAAAGGGTGAGTCTTCGCTCAGGTTGATGTTGACTCGGATCGTATGCCACGGTGTGCACACAAGCTTGGCAACCATAGTTCATAGCTACGACGATGCCAGGACAATCGTCATGCGGTCTATCGTGCCGGAAAGGAGCAGAGTGATCCACTTGGATCGCTTTGTTCTGAACTGAAACGGCGGCTCTCATCACAACACAACTGGACTGGCTCATTTTGACGCTTGACGATGAAAGGAAGTGCTGCATTGGTGGAGACGATCAGAGTCCGGATATCCTTCCTCGGATTCCGGATATCCTTTCGCGGCCTTCACGCTGTGGCCAGACATGCCGTCCATCACCACAGCAACCCCACCAAGAACGCCAGGCCTGCTCCCACCGGGACATAGAAGAAGACACTGGTCATCGCCGCCTCCAGTTCCCGGTCCTGTCGTGGCGAGTACTGCGCCACCAGCACGAGGCTGATCACCGTGCTCAGTACAAACCCCACGAGCGCGCCCAGCAGTCCTCGTCCCAGTCGCTTCATGCTGGCTTCGGATCCACACCACCTCCATCCTCGCTGCGTTCTGCTTCGAAAGCACGTCCCAGTGGTTCCGCCGCGATTCCCTCCACGTCCCGCAGATAGCGGGCCAGGCCGTCGCTGTTGCCGTGGGTGACATACACCTGGCGGGCGCCGGTCTCCCTCACGGTGCGCAGCAGGCCGTCCCAGTCGGCGTGATCGCTCAACACGAAGCCGCGCTCGAAGCCGCGCCGCCGCCTGGCACCGCGTACGGCCATCCAGCCGCTCACGAAGGCGGTCTGAGGATCCTTGAACCGCTTCATCCACACCGACCGGTGCGCCGAGGGAGGCGCGATCACCAGCTTCCCCGCCAGGCTTTCGCTGCGCGGCAGGTCGCTCACGGGCCGGGTGGGCACCATGGCGACCCCCTGCTGCCGGTAGGCGGGCATCAACGCCTGCACGGCCCCGTGCAGCAGCACCTCCTGCTCCACTCCGATGGCGGCCAGTTCGGCGAGCAGCCGCTGGGCCTTGCCGAAGGCATAGGCGAACAGCAGCGATGGCCGCTCCGGCGCCCCCTGCCACCAGTCGCGAATGGCGCCAGCCACCGCCGCGCCGCTCGCCCAGCGGTAGATCGGCAGGCAGAAGGTGGCCTCGGTGATGAACACATCGGCCCGCACCGTCTCGAAGGGGGCGCAGCTGGGATCGGCGCAGCGCTTGTAGTCGCCGCTCACCAGCCAGCTCTCGCCGCCGGCCTCCAGGCGGATCTGGGCGCTGCCAAGCACATGGCCGGCGGAATGGAACGACACGCGGGCGGCGCCGATGCGGTGCTGTTGCCCGTAGTCCACCGGCAGCAGGTTGATGCCCGCACCGAGGCGCTGGCGCAGGATCGCTTCACTGGCCCCCACCGCCCAGTACTCGCCGCAGCCCGGCCGGGCGTGATCGGCGTGGCCATGGGTGATCAGGGCCCGCGCCACCGGCCGCCAGGGATCTATCCAGGCCTCGGCGGCCGGGCAGTACAGCCCCTGGGGGGTGAGCCGGAGCAGGCCGCCGGCGGGCAGGGACATGGGGGGGCGACCTACGGGAGCTTTTCGATGCGTTGGCAGGTTCCTGTCACTGTCTGCTCATCGATGTCAGGACCATCGTCGCGCTGGAGCGACGACTCTCCCCTATAGGCGAGCGTCTGCCGGTTGATGGAATGGCGTTCCGCCACGTACTGGGGCCTGTACATCCGTTGATCCCAGTATATTTCCTGATCGGTGATCTTCACCGTGCTGTCATCGATGATCCCGCCACCAAGCTCGGCAGGCGGTTCATAGGTAGTGATGATGCTCGTCACCTCCCCCGTGGCGGGATCCAGCTCCTGGATCTGCTGGAGCCGGGGATTGATGCGCATGGTTTGACGGGAACCGTCGTTCAGCCGGCAGTTCAGGAGGAAGGGCTCCAGCATCGGGCCCGCCTTGGCGTTGAAGCCTCCCGTGAGTGTCAGCAACAGGACGGTTGGAACCGCCCACCACCATGGTCTGTTGTTCAGAAATCCCGGTGACATCGCCATCGCCATGGGCGGATTGATCGGACGCAAACTAGGAGGCTGTTGCACGAATTATCAGCGCGCCTCTGCCGTGACAGCACTCCCGCATCTTGGACCTGCTGCGATTCCAGTGTCGGCGCTCCGAGTCCAGCGCCTTGATCTGTTGGCAGCCCCCGGTGGCTCCCGCCGAGGGCCA
>CALRVC020000033.1:0-29877 GCA_943371515.1 Synechococcus sp. UW140
GGAAGCTTCTCCAGCGTCAAAGAACTGATCGCCAGGATCGAGCAGTTCGTGGCGACCTACAACAAGACCAAGGCCCCTTTCAACTGGACCGCAACGGCCGATTCAATCCTGGAGAAAATCCAGCGACTTTGCTCACAAATCTCCGGGACGACACACTAGCCCGAAGGGCTTCTGCTTGCAGTAGATCGAGCACTTCGTGGCCAACTACAACAAGAACAAGGCACCGTTCGCGTGGACGGCAACGGCTGACTCGATCCTGGAATAGCGGAGCTGACTATGTGCGAAAATCTCCGGGACGGGACACTAGCCCTGGTCTTGATTCAGCAGCGAGGTGATCGACTGAGCCTGCCCGCACTCGGTTTGCCCTGGCACAATGGTGGCATTGAATACAAAATGACTGAATCGGGGGCTTAGTGTTATTCATGGCTTCCCCGATCCTCAGTCCCTTGACATGGATGATGCGGCTCCCCAAGGGTTCCGTGAATCATTTGAGTATCAAATCAAAGTTGATCCTGATGCTCCTGCTGGTGAGTGGTTTCTCCACACTCCTGACTGCAGCACTGGGCTATCGGAGTGGCCAGGTCAACCTCACCAATCGTGTCTTCAATCAACTCACGAGTGTTCGTGCCTCAAAGGCTTATCAGATTGAAGCTTATTTCCGAAATATACAAAATCACACTCAGACTCTGAGTGAAGATCTTTCGATCGTAGCAGCCGTTGAGGAGTTCGATGCTGCCTTCAGTAAGCTTGAAGACGTACAGGAAACCGCGAAGTCATCAAAAAGGCTTGAGGATTACTACCGCACCCAGTTCTTGCCTCGGCTGGATAAATACCACGCTGGCACGCCGAATCTGCCGGCCTATCTTGCGGGCGGTCGGGCCACGCGTTATCTCCAGTACAATTACATCGCTGCCAATCCCAATCCAGTTGGCAAGAAGCAGCAGCTGATAGCCGCTGCCGACGAAAGCGTCTATACGCAAGTGCATCAACGCTACCACCCGATCTTTCGCAATATTGTTTCGAAGTTTGGTTACTACGACATGTTCCTGATCAATCCACAGGGGCAAATCGTTTACACTGTGTTCAAGGAAACCGATTACGCTACCAGCCTCGTCAATGGCCCCTACAAGGACAGCAACCTGGCTCGACTGGTGCAGCAGGTGATCGAGTCCAAAGAAAAGGGTTTCACCCAGCTGGTCGATTTTGCCGCCTACGCACCCTCTTACGGCACCCCCGCTTCGTTCATCGCCGCTCCCATCTACAACGGCTCGAAGCTGATGGGCGTGCTGGCCTTTCAGATGCCTGTCGATGAGATCAACAACGTAATGACCGGCAACCAGGACTGGCTCCAGGATGGTCTTGGTAAATCGGGTGAAACCATCCTGGTGGGCAATGACAAGCTCATGCGCTCGGCCTCGCGCTTTTATCTGCAGGATCCGAAGGCCTTTCTTGCCCAGTTGAAGTCCCGTGGCTTCAAGGAGGATGCCATTGCTCGGCTCAGTCAGTACGGCACCACGATTCTGCAGCAGCCTGTGTCCACCCCTGCGGTGACCCGTGCCATCGCCGGCGGCTCGGGAACCCTGCGTGTTGTCGATTATCGGGGCATTTCCGTGCTCAGTTCCTACGCTCCGCTCCAGATCAAAGGGTTCGACTGGGTGATTCTCTCGCAGATGGATCTCGCTGAGGCCTACGCCCCGATCTATGCGTTTCAACGTCAGATTCTGATCACGGTGACACTGCTGATCCTGCTGGTCACCCTGCTGGCCATGGCGCTTGCCCATCTGTTCGTGAAGCCAGTCCAGCAGCTGATCGAAAGTGCCCGGAAGGTCTCTTCCGGAGAACTGGAAAGCATCCCGGAACTGAACTCAAACGATGAACTCGGTGAACTGGGCCGATCGTTCAATGCGGTCGTTCAGAGCCTTCAGACCCAGACGGCACTCGTTGATCAGAAAAATCAGGAAAACGAGCGCCTGTTATTCAGCGTTTTCCCCAAGGCGATCGCGCGGCGGCTGCAGAGGGGGGAAACCCAGATCTCCGAAGAGGTCACCAATGTGGCGGTGCTCTTCTCTGACCTGAAGGGGTTCTCGAAACTGGTGTCATCTCTGAGCGCCTATGAGTCTTTGGCGATCCTCAATGATCTGGTCGCATCCTTCGACGATCTGGCGGAAAAATTCGGTCTGGAGAAGGTGAAAACCATCGGCGACAGCTACCTGGCCGTGTGCGGCCTCTCGGTGCCTTACCTCGATCACGATAAACGGGCTGCCGATTTCGCCATCGAAATGCTCGGCATCCTGCGACGCTTCAACCTCGAGCGGGGCTTTCAACTTGGTATCCAGATCGGTATCCACTCCGGCGACATCGTGGCTGGGATCGTCGGCAAGAGCAGGGTCGTCTATGATATCTGGGGTGACACGGTCAAACACGCCCACGCCCTCAGCCAGGCCTGTCCCTGCGGCAGTGTGCTCGTCTCCGAGATCGTCCATCACCGCCTCGAAGATCTCTACCCGTTCGAGGCCAGCACGGCAGCCGATAATGGCCAGGATGGGTTCAAGGCCTGGCGACTGTTGAATGCCTCCCTGCCCGTGAGCAGCGAAGTTCCCTCCAGGTCATGACGACTACCCCACCGGTGTGGATCTGGGGAATCGGCCTGGCCATCGCCTTTCCGCTGGTCACGATCCTGCTGGGCGAGGTGATCCATCGCCTGCAGCGCCGAGGCCGGGCCGTGTCGAGCACGGTCCGCCTGGTTCGGGATGTGCTGCTGCCGCTGCTCGTGCTGCTGCTGTTCCTGCAACACCTGCTCCTTGTTGACCCAGGCACCCGTCTGTTCAGAACCGTCGAGACGGTGTTCTGGGTGTGCGTGATTCACGGATCACTGTCGCTGCTCAATGTGATCCTGTTCGAGCAGGCAGAAGCCGACACCTGGCGCTCACGGGTGCCGAAGCTGTTGATCGACCTTGCCCGGCTGTTTCTGATCCTGCTGGGATCGGCGTTCGTGCTGGCCACGGTGTGGAAGGCGGATCTGGCCGGCCTGGTCACGGCCCTTGGGGTTAGTTCCATCGTCATCGGTCTGGCCCTGCAGGACACCCTCGGCAGTGTGATGTCGGGGATCGCCCTGCTGTTCGAGAGGCCATTCACGGTGGGCGATTGGTTGGAAGTCAGCGGCGTGGTGGGTCAGGTGATCGACATCAACTGGAGAGCCGTCAGGTTGCTGACTCTGGAGCAGGAAATGGTGGTGATCCCCCACAAACTGATCAGCAGCGAGATCATTCGCAACTTCACCAAGCCCACTCCGGTTCACGCTGAAAGGATTCAGATCGGCTTTTCTTACAACGATCCCCCCAACCTGGCCAGGCAGGTATTGAAGAGTACAGCCCTGGAGACCAAGGGAATTCTCCTGGATCCGGAGCCGGATGTCTTCACTCTTGCCTACGAGGACTCATCGGTGTCGTACGAAGTGAAATTCTTTATTCGCGACTATGGTGACATCGAGCAGATCCGCGAGCGCTTCATGACGCGTGTGTGGTATGCGGCGAAACGCAACAATCTGACGATTCCTTTCCCCATCCGCACGGTTTACAACTTTCATGGGCCCACGAGTCAGCAGAAGGGAATCGCCAAGAAGTTTAGCGAGAGCCTAGAGGCGATACCTGCTTACGTCCCGCTCAATCGCGAACATCAGTCCGTTTCACCCGCTTCTTCGGGAATCGCCCTACAGCATTTTGCGGCTGGAGAAAAGGTGATCCGGCAAGGGCAAGTTGGCAATGAGCTTTACATTATCGTTGCCGGTCAGGCGCTGATGTCAACCCGCGGTGAAAATGGCGATGACCTGGAGTTGCTCTCCCTGAGAAATGGCGAGTTCTTCGGTGAAATGGGCCTGTTCTCCGGTGAACCGAGCGTGGTGACCATCTCTGCCAGCAATGATCTGGAGGTGATGAAGATCTCGGCAGCGGTCGTCAACCAGATGATCGATCGCCAGCCGAGTTTTGCCCGCGAAATCGGTCAGATCCTTGAGATCCGGCGCCTGGCTATCCAGGAGACGACCCAGGCCCACCATCAATCGCTGCTGTAGTAAGGGTTGTCCATCCAAGGCATAGCCTGTCGCCTGTCCATCGTGACTAGCGAATCGCCGCTGCCAGTTCTGAAGGTCGTGGACCCCAGCCACGCTGACGGATGAGCAGCTTGTGCAAGGTGTCCGCGAGCAGCACCGCCACCGGTGCCAGCGCGATCGGGCCGAGGTAGTCGAGCGGGAAGCGGGCCATTTCAAACGCGGCGGCGATCGGGGCCACCAGCACCAGGCTGCTGGCCACCACGGGCTCGCTGAGGAAGCCCAGCCACAGCAACGGATTGGGGATGGACAGCAGTTCCCAGAAGGGGCGCCGGTCGCTGCGGCAGGCCAGCAGTGCCCCCATCTGGCCGGCCACGATCAGGCAGAAGGCCACCGTGGCCGCCTGGTGCTGAATCGCCTGCACCGCAGGCGCGGCGCGGTGGTGGAGCAGATCGGGTGCCAGCTGCTGCAGGGCGGAGAGGTCGACGCCGTTGTTGTGCCAAACCAGCAGATATCCCGCCATTGAGGTCAGTCCCTCCACAAGCCCCAAAACCAGATACGCCCGCACCATCAGGGGCCGGTTGAGCAGGGGCAGTTCGCGGGGGCGTGGTGGCTGGTGCATCACCCCTGCCTCCGGGGCCTCGGAGCCCAGGCCCAGGGCCGGCAGCAGATCGGTGCCGAGATCCACCGCCAGGATCTGGAGCACCGTGAGAGCGGCCGGAATCCGCAGCACCACCATCGCCAGGAACGGCACGACCTCTGGCACGTTCGAAGCCAGGATGTAGGTGATGAACTTGCCGATGTTCGCCACCACCGAGCGGCCGTAGCGCACGGCCTCCACGATCGTGGCGAAGTTGTCGTCGAGCAGCACGATGTCGGCCGCCTCACGGGCCACGTCGGTACCGGTGATGCCCATGGCCAGGCCCACATCGGCGGCGCGCAGGGCTGGTGCGTCGTTGACGCCATCGCCGGTGACGGCCACCACCTCGCCGAGGGCCTGATAGGCCTGCACGAGCCGCAGCTTCTGCTCCGGGGCCATGCGGGCGAACACCAGCCGGTGGCGATATTTAATAAGTTGCCGCAGATGCACATCGCTGATCTGGGCCAGGGTGGAGCCCTCGATCACCCGTACGGGATCGGCCCCGGCGGAGCGGAGATGGCGGGTGGCTTGGTGGCCGTTCGCTGCCGGTGGCTCCAGCAGGCCGATCTGGAGGGCGATCGCCTGGGCCGTGAGTCCGTAGTCGCCTGTCACCATCGTCACCTTGATGCCGGCGTCTCGGCAGCGGCGGATGGCGTCGGGCACTTCGGGTCGGGGCGGGTCGTAGAGGCCCAGCAGGCCAAGCAGGGTCTGGCCCGATTCCAGGACCTCCGCCGGCGCCGAATCAAGCTCTTCCGCCCCGGGTCGCAGAGCCACGGCGATCACCCGGAAGCCCCGGGCGGCGAGGTCGTCGTTAGCGGCCACCACCCGTTGGCGTCGGATTCCATCGAGCGGTTCGCTGCCGGCAGGTGTGAGCCAGTCGTCGCAGCGCTCCAGCACCTCCAGCGGCGCTCCCTTGGTGATCACCAGGCTGCCGCTGGCGGCGATCGGCAGCGGCGGGTCGTTCCAGGTCACCAGCACCGTCATGCGCCGACGATGCGAATCGAAGGGAATCTCGCGTTGGCGCGGGTGGAGGCGCTGCTGCTCCGCCGGATCCAGGCCGGCGGCCTGCGCCGCCTGCAGCATCGCCGTTTCGGTGGGATCACCCACGGCACCGTCGGCATCAAGGCGGGCGTTGCTGCACAGGGCGGCACCCTCCAGCAGCAGCCGCTGCAGCTCCTCGCCGGGAACCGGCAGCCAGGTTTCCTCCACCGCCATGCGGTTGCAGGTGAGGGTGCCGGTCTTGTCGCTGCAGATCACACTCACCGAACCCAGTGTTTCCACTGCCGAAAGGCGCCGCACCAGCGCCTTCCGCCGGGCCATCCGCTGCACGTTCAACGCCAGCGCAAGGGTGACGGTGGGCAGGAGACCCTCGGGCACGTTGGCCACGATGATCCCGATCGCGAAGACAAGGCTCTCCAGGGGCGTCATGCCCACGAACACCAGGCTCAGGGAGAAGGAGAGCAGGCCCATGGTGATGGCGATCGTGCTGATCGTGTGCACGATGCGGGCCACCTGCTGCTCGAGGGTGCTGGCGCTGCGCGGCGTGCCTGCTGTGAGATGGGCCACCTGGCCGAATTCGGTTTCGGAGCCGGTGGAATACACGATCGCCTCGCCCCGGCCGGAGGCGATCGTGCTGCCTGCCAGCAGCAGGTTGGGCCGCTCGCCGGTGGGCAGGCGCAGCTCGGCTTGGTAGGCCGGCAGGTCGATGGCCTCACGCGCCACCGGCACCGATTCACCGGTGAGCACCGAAATGTCGACGCGGAGCTCATGGCTCACGCTGACGCGGCAGTCGGCCGGCACCCGATCACCCTCCTCCAGCAGCAGCCGGTCGCCGGCCACCAGTTCCTCTGCGGAGCGGAAACCAAGCCTGCCGTCGCGCCACACCTGCACCTGGCGGGGCAGGGAGCGGGTGAGAGCGGCCAGGGTGCGCTCCGCCTGGAACTCCTGCCAGAACGAGAAGATGCCGTTGATCAGCACCACAGCCCAGATCGCCCAGCCCAGCTGCGGGGTGCCGGCCACGAAGGCCAGTACCCCGGCGATCCACAGCAGCAGGGCCATGAAGTGCACCATCTGGTCGAGGAAACGCAGCACCAGGGGCCGGCGCTTCAGTGGCGGCAGCCGGTTGGCGCCATAGCGTTCCAGACGCTGCTCCGCCTCATGTTGGCTGAGACCCTCGGGGGTGGTGCGCAGACCTGGATACACCTGCTCCAGCGGCAGAGACCAGATCGGCTGGGAGGCAGCAAGCAGCACCGGGTCAACAGGCTGGGTTGCCTTCAGGATGACCCGGACGCATCCAGATGGTTTGAAGGCCATTCACCGGGTGTTGCTGCCGCTCTGGAGCCATAGGGGTGGTGCTGCCCTCATCAAGGCAGCCGGTGGATTTCGTGGTGTGGGGTGCTTCGCCGAGCCCCAGGCCCGCTCAAGTCGCCGGGCTGGACAGCAAGCGGCGCCGGAGCCACAACGACACATACACCAGCGCTACCAGCACCGGCACCTCGATCAAGGGGCCGATCACCCCGGCGAGGGCCTGCCGGGAGCTGACCCCCCAGACGCTGATGCTCACGGCAATGGCCAGCTCGAAGTTGTTGCCGGCGGCGGTGAAGGCAAGCGTCGCTGTTTTCGCATAGCTGAGGCCGTTGCGGCGACCCACCGCGAAGGCCACGGACCACATGATTGTGAAATAGAGCAACAACGGCACAGCCACGGTGGCCACCGTCAGCGGATCCGAGGTGATCGCCTGGCCCTGCAGGGCGAACATCACCACGATCGTGAACAGCAGGCCGTAAAGCGCAAAGGGACTGATGAAGGGGATGAAGCGCTGCTCGTACCAGCGGGGGCCCTTGAGGCTCAGGCCGGTGCGGCGACTGAGGTAGCCCGCCAGCAGGGGAAGCCCCAAGAACACCAGCACCGCCTTGGCGATCTCCGCCATCGAAAAGGCCACATCCTGGGTGGCCAGCCCCAGCCAGCCGGGCAGGATCTTGAGGTAGAAGCCACCCAGCAGGGCATAGGCCAGCACCTGGATGATCGAGTTGATCGCCACCAGCAGGGCGGCGGCCTCGCGATCCCCCTGGGCCAGGTCGATCCAGATCAGCACCATGGCGATGCAGGGGGCCAGGCCGATCAGGATCAGTCCGGTGCGGAATTCCGGCTGCGTGGGCAGAAACAGCCAGGCCAGCACAAACATCAGCACCGGCCCCAGGCCCCAGACCAGCAGCAACGACAGACGCCGCAGCCGCCGATCCCGCGCCGCCCGGCCCAGCTCCTCGTAGTGCACCTTCGCCAGCACGGGGTACATCATCAGCAACAGTCCCAGGGCGATCGGCAGGGAGGTGTTGCCGATCCGCACCGCATCAAGAACCCCCTGGATGGCGGGGAAGAAGCGACCCAGCAGCAGTCCGCCCGCCATGGCCAGCAGGATCCAGAGCGGCAGGAAGCGGTCGAGCAACGACAACCGCGCCAGCACGGTTTGTTCGTCGGGGGCCAGCGGGTGATGGTCGGTGGACTTCGGGTTCATGCCGTTGGGAGCAGAGCGGGAGTGGAGGGAAGCTGGGGGCTGAACCGGCCGCTGCCTGCTCAATCCGTCGATGCCTTGCTCAGCAGGGAGCGAACCTCATCGGCAGTGGGCACCCGGCCGGACACCACAACCCGTTCATCGATCACCAACGCCGGCGTACGCATCACCCCATAGGCGGCAATGGCCACCGGATCGTGAACCGCTTCGATGCTCGGCTCGAGGCCCAGCTCAGCGGCTCCCTTGCGGGAGTGATCCTCCAAGGTGATGCACTTCTTGCAGCCGCTGCCGAGGATCTTGATGTCCATGGTGGGAAGGGATAAGGATCAAGCCAGGAGGGCATTGAAGAGGTAGCCGATCAGCACGATGCCCACGCCCGTGACTGAGAAAAAGGCGGCGAGCAAAGGTGGTTGAAGCACCCTTCGCAGCAGGATCAGCTCCGGCACCGACAGGGCCACCACACTCATCATGAAGGCGAGAACCGTGCCCATCGGCAGTCCCTTCTCGTAGAGCGCCTGCACCATCGGCATCACGCCCGCCGCGTTGGAATAGAGCGGAATCCCGATTCCCACCGCCAGCAGCACACCGAAGGGATTGCTGCGGCCGGCATAGGTGGCGAAGAAGTTGGTGGGCACCCAGCCGTGGATCAAGGCGCCCACGCCGATGCCGATCAGCAGATAGGGCCAGATCTGCTGAAGGATCGAAGCCACTTCCTCGGCGCCCATCTGCAGCCTCTGCTCGAAGGAAAGGGCCTGCGAACTCTCCACGTCCTGCCCATGCAGTTTGGTCTCGTAGACGAAGGGTTCCACCCAGCGCTCCAGCCGCAGGCGACCCAGCACCCATCCCGCCAGGATCGCGATCACCAGGCCGGAGCCGATGTAGATCAGCGTGATTTTCCAGCCGAACAGGCTGAACAGCAGGCCGATCGCCACCTCGTTCACCATCGGGCTGGCGATCAGGAAGCTCAGCGTGACCCCCAGCGGGATGCCCGCGGCCAGAAAGCCGATGAAGGCCGGCACCGCACTGCAGGAGCAGAAGGGTGTGATCACCCCGAGCAGGCCGGCCAATACGTTGCCGATCCCTTCGCGGCGTCCGGCCAGCAGGGCCCGGGTGCGCTCCACACTCAGGTAGGAGCGCAGCACCGTCACCAGGAAGATGATGCCGCTGAGCAGCAGGGCGATCTTGATCGAGTCGTAGAAGAAGAAGCGCAGGGTTTCGCTCAGCCGCTGCTCCGGATCCAGCCCCAGCCAGCCGAACAGGACCGCTTCCCAGAGGGATTCGTTGATCCGGTAAAGCAGCAGCCATCCGGCCACGAGGCCGGCCAGCAGGATTACATGGCCCGGCCGGCTGGTGCGCAGCCACCGCATCGCCGGGGCGACGCTGCTCACGTGCAGGGGTTGGCGGATCTGCGGCAGTCGGCACTCAACGCGGCGAGCCAACCACGGAGATCATCGAGGGCTTCGGGGCGCAGCTGGTAGTAGATCCAGCGGCCCTCCTGCCGATCGGCCAGCAGCCCGGCCTGCTTGAGCACCTTGAGGTGAAAGGAGAGCTTCGACTGGGCCAGGCCGAGATCGGCGGTGAGATCACAGACGCAGCGCTCGCCGCCGCCGAGGGCCTCGATCACCTGCAGTCGCAACGGATCGGCGAGGGCCTTGAGCAGTTGGCGGGCCTGGTCGGATTGGATGGGCGGGCTGGCAACAGCCCCTGGGCCGGGCATGTGATCGGGAACACATCTCAGATCAACTCTAGTTGATCTATGTTCGGCGCGCATCGCCGCTTTCCGGATGAAGATCGGCATCAACGGCTTCGGCCGCATCGGCCGCCTGGTGTTCCGCGCCCTCTGGGGCCGACCCGGCATCGCCCTGGTGCATGTCAACGATCCGGCCGGTGATGCCGCTGCCGCCGCCCACCTGCTCGAATTCGACTCCGTGCATGGCCGCTGGCCCCAGGCGGTGCAGGCCGATCTCGACGCCGAAGCGGATGGCTTTCGGGTGGCCGACCAGCCAGTGAGCTACAGCCGCCACAAGGATCCCGCCGACGTGCCCTGGCTTGAGGCCGGCGTGGACCTAGTGCTCGAATGCAGCGGCAGGATCAAAACGCCCGAAACCCTCGATCCCTACTTCAGTGCGGCGGGCCTGAAACGCGTGATCGTGGCCTGCCCCGTGAAGGGCGAGATCGCCGGCGCGGAAGCTCTCAACATCGTCTACGGAATCAACCACGCGCTCTACGACCCGGCCCGCCACCGCCTGCTCACCGCCGCCTCCTGCACCACCAACTGCCTGGCACCGGTCGTGAAGGTGGTGCACGAGAGCTTCGGCATTCGCCACGGCTCGATCACCACCCTGCACAACATCACCAACACCCAGGTGGTGATCGATGCCTTCAAATCCGACCTGCGCCGGGCTCGCTCCGCCACCAGCTCGCTGATCCCCACCACCACTGGATCAGCCAAGGCGATCGGCCTGATCTTCCCGGAATTGCAGGGCAAACTCAACGGCCACGCCGTACGTGTGCCCCTGCTCAATGCCTCGATCACCGATGCGGTGTTCGAGCTGGAGCGCCCGGTGAGCGTGGAGGAGGTGAACGGCGCCTTTGCCGCCGCTGCCGCCGGCCCGCTGCTGGGAATCCTGGGCTATGAGGAGCGGCCGCTGGTGTCGGTCGATTACCTCAACGACAGCCGCAGCTCGATCGTCGATGCCCTCTCCACGATGGTGGTGAACGGCACCCAGCTCAAGGTGTTCGCCTGGTACGACAACGAGTGGGGCTACAGCTGCCGCATGGCCGATCTGGCCTGCCATGTGGCGACGCTGGAAGCTGCTGGCACGGCGGCCGCTGCCGCCCAGGCTGCCGTTGCATGAAACAGCTCACCGGGCTGCAGCAATACGCGATCGTGACGGCCAATTACTGGGCCTTCACCCTCACCGACGGCGCACTGCGCATGCTCGTGGTGTTTCACTTCCACCAGCTGGGTTACACCACCCTGGAGATTGCCTTTCTGTTCCTGTTCTACGAATTCTTCGGCATTCTCACCAACCTCTACGGCGGCTGGCTGGGGGGGCGCTTCGGGCTGCGGCTCACGCTCTGGGCGGGCACGTTGCTGCAGGTGGGCGCCCTGCTGATGCTGATTCCGGTGGCCGACAGCTGGCCGCGCTGGTGGAGCGTGGCCTATGTGATGGTGGCCCAGGCGATCAGCGGCATCGCCAAGGACCTCAACAAGATGAGCGCCAAGAGCGCCATCAAGACCGTGGTGCCGGAAACCCCCGACGACCACAGCCGCGGCGAAGCCCAGCTGTTCAGGTGGGTGGCGATTCTCACCGGCTCCAAGAACGCCCTCAAGGGGGTGGGCTTTTTCCTGGGCGGGGTGCTGCTCGCCACGATCGGCTTCAATGCAGCCGTGGGCGCCATGGCCGCCGGGCTGTTCCTGGCTTTCCTCGTCACCTTGGTGCTGCCGGGTGAGATCGGCCGCATGAAGGAGAAACCCCCCTTCACGGCCCTGTTCTCCAAGTCAAAGGGCATCAATGTGCTGTCGCTGGCGCGCTTTTTTCTGTTCGGTGCCCGCGATGTGTGGTTCGTGGTGGCCCTGCCGGTGTTCCTGCAGGGGGCGCTGGGCTGGAAGTACTGGGAGGCAGGTGGCTTCATGGGCCTGTGGGTGATCGGCTACGGGATCGTGCAGGGCTCCGCGCCGGCCCTGCGGCGCAGCTGGGGGCAGAGCGCTCCGCCGGGGGTGTCCGCCGTGCAGTTCTGGAGCGCCGTGCTCACGGCCATCCCGGCCCTGATCGCCGTAGCTCTGTGGCGGGAGGTGGCCCAGCCGGGGGTGGCGATCGTGGTGGGGCTGGCCGCCTTCGGGGTGGTGTTCGCGATGAATTCCTCGATTCACAGCTACATGGTGCTGGCTTACACCGACGCCGAATCAGTCAGCCTCAACGTGGGCTTCTATTACATGGCCAATGCCGCTGGCCGGCTGGTGGGCACCCTGCTCTCCGGTGCCCTGTTCCTGGTGGGCGGCCTGCAGGCCTGCCTGTGGGCCTCGTGCCTGCTGGTGGGGTTGTCGTGTCTGAGCAGCCTGCGATTGCCGGCGCCGCTGCGGCAGACTGGCTGATGCCCGTAAGGTGAGGAGCCGTTTGTAGAGGCGTGGTCTGCGGCGATGACCCGAATGCTGGCCCTGTCGCCCGAACCTGCCGCCGAAGCGTTGCCTTCAGGCGCCACGCTTCGGTCGGTGCCGAAGGAGTTCCTCGATCCCCCATCGGCCTGGAATCCCACCGTGGCGCTCTTCCTTGGAGGCTTCGTTCTGGCGGGGCTCACGATCTGGGGCTGGTTCGTGCCCCAGTGGCCATTGCCCCTGCTTCTGGCTCTGGGATTCCTGGCCCTGCACCTGGAGGGCACCGTGATCCACGACGCCTGCCACAACGCCGCTCACCCCAGCCGCTTCTGGAACGCGGTGATGGGCCACGGCGCCGCCCTGCTGCTGGGCTTCAGCTTCCCGGTGTTCACCCGGGTTCATCTGCAGCATCACGCCCACGTCAATGATCCGAAGCGCGATCCCGACCACATCGTCTCCACCTTCGGACCGCTCTGGCTGATTGCACCTCGCTTCTTTTATCACGAAGTCTTTTTCTTCCGCCACCGTCTCTGGCGCAAGTGGGAGTTGCTGGAATGGGGCCTGGCCCGTGCAATTTTCGTCTCAATCGTGCTGGCTGCCTTCAAATTCAACTTTCAGTCGTTCATCTTCAATTGTTGGTTCGCCCCGGCATTGATGGTGGGCGTCACCCTTGGCCTCTTCTTCGACTACCTGCCCCACCGCCCCTTCAAGTCGCGCAACCGCTGGCATAACGCCAGGGTCTACCCCAGCCGGGTGATGAACTGTTTGATCATGGGGCAGAACTATCATCTCGTGCATCATCTCTGGCCCTCGATTCCCTGGTTTGAGTATCAACCGGCTTACAGGGCCACCAAGCCACTTCTCGATGCCAAGGGATCCCCCCAGCGCCTGGGGTTCTTCGAAACCCCCCACGACGGCATCAACTTTCTCTATGACATCTTCTTCGGCATCCGCAGCCACAAGCGCCGGCGCAGCCGCCTGAGGCCGATCGCGGCGCTGATGCCCACAGCCCGCTCCCGCCGCCACCTGCTCTCGCTGCTGCACCGGACGGCCGTCTCGCCGGTGCCGCGCTCCTCCGCTGGCTGAGGCGATGCGCCCCGGGCAGCTCAGCTGGCCAGGATCTGAGGTACCCGGAAGAAGTCGCCCTCGCGCTGGGGCGCCTGCTCAAGCAACTCCTCACGCACGGGTGTCTCCTCCACTTCGTCGCCGCGGGTCACATTGACCACTTCCACCGCCCGGGTGGTGGGAGCAACTCCCTCAGTATCGACCTGCTCCAGGTGCGCCACATACTCGAGGATGCGCTCCAGCTGGCTGGTGTAGGTCGCGATCTTGGCCTCGGGCAGCTCCAGGCGAGCCAGCTGGGCCACCTTGCGCACGTCGTCTGAGGAAATCATGCCCATCGTTGCGCTGAAGCTGGCTCTGCTGGCCTGAACCTAACTGAAGCAGCCCGGTCACGTCCCGGGCATGTCCCGTTCACTCGCTCAGAAAGGTCTCCAGATCCTGGCTGAGGGCCGCAGCGGCCAGCTCGAGGAAGCGTTGGCCATCTTCGGCGCTGGCAAGGTAGGGGTCGGAGCCCATACGACCGTCGGGGTGGCGTCGGCGGAAATCCTCGGGCCCGTGGATCGGCCCGGCGGGCGCCGGCTCCGGCAGGGGCCGCTGCTTCGCCACCAGGCTCGGCTCCAGGTGCAGGGTGAGGGCGATTTCGCTGGGGGTGGCGTGATGCCCTTCACGGTTGCCGTAGCGCTCGCGGGCCTCCCTCATCACCGGCCCGGCCATGAACCAGTTGGCCAGTTGGCAGCGCAGCCCAGGCGCCCCCGCCAGACCCCGGCTGGCGGCACTGGCGTAAGCCTCGGCAAAGGCGGCCCGGGTGGTGGCGATGTTGCCGCCATGGCCGTTGATCACGAAGATCCGCTCGAAGCCATGGCGGGCCAGCGACAGCACCACGTCGTGGATCACGGCCAGAAGCGTGGAGGGCTGGAGGCTGATCGTGCCCGCGAAGCCCAGATGGTGCTCGGCCATGCCGAAGGCCTGGGCGGGCGTGACCAGCACACCGGTGCGGCGACCCACCTCCAGGGCCACCGCTTCGGCGGTGAGGGCATCGGTGCCGATGGCGCCGGTGGGGCCGTGCTGTTCGGTGGAGCCCAGGGGCACGATCACCCCCTTGCAGCCCCTCAGATACTCCTCCACCTCCGGCCAGCTGCGCAGCTGCAGCCGGATCGCCTCCACGCTGGCGGCGGGGCCGGGCAGCGGGCTGCCGGCCGGCGCGGTGGTCTGGGGCGAGGAGATCGTCACCAGGGGCAGCTCGGCCACGGGGGCGAAACGAGGGATCCTCTGAAGTATCCCTAGGATCAGGAGGATCCGGGCCCCGATCCGCACTCGGCCCGCTGGAGTCGGAGCTCAGGATGCTGCACCGGAAGCTGGATCAGTTCTGCAGCGAGAAGCGACCGGTCTGGGTGTTCCTGCGGGATCAGCAGCGCTGGATCGAGCAGGCTCTGGTGGTGGAGATCGCCGGCGACCTGGTCACCCTGCGCTACGACGAGGAGGAGGACGACGAATTGCACAGCTGGGAGGAGAGCGTCCGCCTCGATTCGATCGGAGCGGTGAGCACCCGCCTGGCCCACTTCAGCCGCAGTGCCAGGGCAGAGGATCTCGAAACCGCCGAAGACTGCCCTGAATCGGAACAGCTGCACCGCCAGGGCTGAACTGGCGCCGCCCCAGCGCCGCCAGTTCAGTGGGCGGTGCCGTTGCCGTCGTAGTCGTCGCTGTCGTAGTAACCACCCCGGGTGCCGAAGTACAGGGTCGCCAGACAGAACAGACCGCTGCCGGCCAGCAGGACGGTGCCGAGATTGAAGCTGGAGAGAGCGTTGGACACGAAACGGACGCGAAAGACAGGCAGAGACCAACCCCCGGCGGGGGTGGCCGGTTCCAGTCTGGCGGCATCCGCACCCAGGGCCGCTCCTGGCACCGGGGGTGTCGATCTCCTGACGCCCGCCTTCTTTGCGCGCGGCGCCGATCAGGTGGGCCCGGATCTGGTGGGCTGCCAGTTGCTGCGCCGCTTCGAGGATGGGCGCTGCCTCCGGGGACTGGTGGTGGAAACCGAGGCCTACTGCCAGAGCGAGCCCGCCTGCCACGGTCACCGGCGTCGCTCTTCCTCCAACGACACCCTGTTCGGCCCGCCGGGGCGCTTCTACGTTTACGTCAGTCATGGCATCCATCACTGCGTGAATGTGGTCACCGACCGTGAAGGCTGGGCCAACGGTGTCCTGCTGAGGGCCGTGGCCCTGGCGGGTGAGCCCGAACGCACCGCCGCTGGCCCTGCCCTGCTGGCGCGTCGCTTCGGCCTGGATCGCCGCCAGGACGGCCAGCCTGTGGATTCCGCGGGCGGAGTGTGGCTGGCGCCGAGGCCCCCGGCTCTGCTGGCCTGGTGGCGGCAGCAGCAGCTGCAGGGTCAGGACCCGCTACTCACCACCACCCGCATCGGCATCACAAGGGGTGTGGAGCTGCCCTGGCGCTGGTATCTGAAGGCCAGCCGCAGCGTCAGTCGCCGGGCCAGGGGCGACCGAACCCCGCCTTGTTCCGTGGCCCTGAAGCCGGAAGCGGTGTTGCCCGTGGCTGCTGGGGCGGGGATGGAGCCGTGAGCGGCTGGTCGCACCGGCACCTGATCGATCTGGCGGCCTTCAGCCTCGAGGATTTCGCCACCGTGCTGGAGCTGGCCCAGCGCTTCAGGGTGATGCCCGTCAGCGGCTCCCGCAAGCTGCCGGCCCTGCAGGGCCGGCAGGTGACCAGCCTGTTCTTCGAGCCCAGCACTCGCACCCGCAGCAGCTTCGAGCTGGCGGCACGGCGCCTCTCGGCCGATGTGCAGAGCTTCTCCCCCTCCTCCAGCTCCCTGAGCAAGGGGGAGAGCCTGCTCGATACCGCCCTCACCTACGTGGCCATGGGCGCCGATGTGCTGGTGGTGCGCCATCGCTGCGCCGGTGTTCCGGCGACGCTGGCCCGCGACCTCGACCGCGAACGCCGGGGCGGCGGCCGGCCGGTGGCGGTGCTGAACGGCGGCGATGGACTCCACAGCCACCCGAGCCAGGGCCTGCTCGATCTGTTCACCCTCGCCCGTCACTTCGCTCCGGAGCAGCCGACCCCGGCGGCGCTGAAGGACCGCACGATCGTGATCGTCGGCGATGTGCTCCATTCGCGGGTGGCACGCTCCAATCTCTGGGCGCTCACCGCCTGCGGTGCCCATGTGGTGCTCTGCGCCCCTGCCACGCTGCTGCCCGATGCCTTCGCCGAGTTCGTGGCGGCACCACCCCCGGGCCAGGCCAGGGATCCGGTGGCAAGCCGTGGCTCGATCCGGATCGAGCGCCAGCTGGAGCGGGCCCTGCCCGGCGCCGATGCCGTGATGACCTTGCGGCTTCAGAGGGAGCGGATGCACCAGCACCTGCTCACCAGCCTGGAGAGTTACCACCGTCGTTTCGGCCTCAGCCTGGAGCGCCTGGAGCTGTGTGGGCCCACGGTGCCGGTGTTGCATCCAGGCCCCGTCAACCGGGGCGTGGAGATGAGTGGCGACCTGCTGGATGACCCCGACCGCTGCCTGGTGGCGGAGCAGGTGCGGAACGGCATTCCGATGCGCATGGCCCTGCTTTATCTGCTGGCCGCCCGCGGCGATGAGCTCAGAGAAGCTTGAAGCCCTCCTGCAGCAGTCCGTAGAGCAGGCCGATGCGCCCGGCGTCCAGCAGCTGCAGGGTCAGGCGCTCCTGGGGGCGCTGCAGCAGCCAGCGGCGGCAGCGGATCGAGAGTTCGATCGGCACCACGCAGATCAGGGCCGCCAGCGGATCCAGATAGGCCAGGGCCCCGGTGAGCATTCCCACCGCCCCGCCGAAGAAGAAGGCTCCGAATCCGGTGATCAGCACCAGGGAGAGCCGCCGCCAGGGGTTCTCCGCCCATTGGCGCAGGCGCTCCCCCTGCAGAGCCACCTGACGATGCAACCGGGTCTGCTGCGGGCGGATCAACGCTGGGCCTTGGACGGGAAGAATGGGCAGGTGCGTTGACTGGAGATCCCCATCACCCGGCTCAGCCACCTGCCGCCGCAGGTCTACACCCTTTCAGGCCGTCCTGCCAGTCCTGCGTCAGAGCTCAGCTTTCGCTGTCCTTGCTCTTGCGCGACCCTTTGCCTTCCAGCAGCTCCAGCAGCGCCTCCATCTGGGCCATCACACCGCGCACCTCGCCCGCCTCGGGCAGCAGCCCGTCTTCCATCACCCCCTGGTGCATCTCCCGGAGTTCCTGGCGGATGTAGCGCAGGTGACTCACCACCTGCTCTCGCTTGGACTGCGACATGGATGGGGCAACCTGTATTGCCCTCTCTTTTACCTTACGGCCGGTCAGGGGGGCTTCAACCCGGCAAAACAGGCCTCCCTGGCTGGGCCGGAGTCGATCAGGACCCCCTCGCTCACGCGCTCAGCAGACCTTCATTTTTCGCCGAAACGGGCCTTGGCGGCGCAGTAGAAGTCAAGGTCAATGCTGGTCAGGGAGGCCTCAGCGGCCAGGCTTTCGATCCTTCGCCGCACGGCGGGGCGCACGAAGAACGGCACCTCCTTGAGCCTGGTTTCAGCTTCGGGGGTCCACTCCATGGGCATGGCGTTCGATTAACAGATTCGGCCTGTTGAACGGTATCTGCGATCAGTGCCCTGTGCTGAAGTTGACCTGGAAGGGATCCGCCAGCCTCGCCGGTTATCTCTGAAGATGTTGGTGGAGTTCAGTTCGCAGAGACTGCAGCAGGCTGGATATTCTCTCTGGGAATGAGGCTGAGCTGACACCGTCTTGGCAAATTTAACCCCAAGGGGAGTCTGCTTGCCGACTTCTCGCGGATCATCTATGCACTAAAGTGTATAGGAAGATATGTTTTACAGTTTTGAAGTTTGACGGATTGTGATTGTTATGGCCTTTTCTTAGATTGTCAATGACGTGCGCTTGCTGTGTGTTCAGCAGTCACTGGTTTTGGGTGCTGATTGAATGTGGATTTTGCTGGTCGATGACTGCACAGGATCAATCCCGGGTTCATCATTCATGCTTCGCTGTAAGGAGATGGAGAATAGGGGACTCGAACCCCTGACCTCTGCGGTGCGATCGCAGCGCTCTACCAGCTGAGCTAATTCCCCTTGGGGATATCCCTTCCAGAAATTTATCAGCCCTGCCCAGGGGCGGGGCTGATGCGCTGGAATTGAGCGGTGCTCCGCCCCACTGGCCCCGTGTCCGCAACACCGATCACGCCTGAGCGACTGGCCGCCTTCGATGAGGCGGCCATCGCCGAGCTGGCCCAGCGCCTGGACGACGACGATTACCCCACCCCCTTCGCGGGACTGCAGGACTGGCACCTGATGCGGGCTCTGGCGATCCATCGCCCTGAGCTCGCTCGCCCCTATGTGCATCTGGTGGACCAGGAACCCTTCGATGAGGAGTGAGCAGGATCCCCTGGCCGGTTGCAGGATCCTGGTGGCAATCAGCGGCAGCATCGCCGCCATCAAGCTGCCTCCCCTGGTCAGTGTCCTGGCCCAGCGCGGGGCCCAGCTGCGCTGCGTGCTCACCCCCAGTGCCGCCCGGCTGGTGAGCCCGGTGGCCCTGGCCAGCCTCAGCCGGGCCGCTTGCCACCTCGACGAGGACCAGTGGAGCCACCGGGCGCCCCGGCCCCTGCATGTGGAGCTGGCCGAGTGGGCCGAGCTGGTGCTGCTGGCCCCCCTCAGCGCCACCACTCTTGCTCGCTGGGTACAGGGCTCCGGCGACACTCTGCTCTCCAGCACCCTGCTGGCCACTGAGGCGCCGGTGCTGGCGGCCGCCGCCATGAACACGGCCATGTGGGGGGCGCCCGGGGTGCGGCGCAACTGGGATCAGCTCCAGGCCTTCGAGCGGGTGCTGCCCCTGGGGCCGGCCGCTGGCCTGCTCGCCTGCGACCGCCAGGGGGCTGGCCGGATGGCCGAGCCTCAGCAGCTGTTGCTGGGATTGGAAACTCTGCGCCTGCATGGCTGGCGGCGTGATTGGCAGGGGCGGCGGCTGCTGGTGAGCGCTGGTCCCACCCGCGAATGGCTCGATCCCGCCCGTTGCCTCACCAATCCCAGCAGTGGCCGGATGGGAGTGATGCTCGCCCAGGCTGCCCGGTTGCGGGGGGCTGAGGTCGACCTGGTGCACGGCCCCCTCAACCTTGATCCGCTCCTGCTGGAAGGCCTGCAGACGCACCCCGTCGAGAGCGGTGCGGCGATGGGTCAGGCCCTGGAGCAGCTGCAACCAGCTGCCGATGCGGTGGCCATGGCCGCTGCCGTGGCGGATCACGGCCGTGCCGCACCCGAACTCCAGAAGCTCAGCAAACAGGATCTGCTCGCCAGCCTCAGCGCCGGCTGGTGCGAGGTGCCGGACCTGCTGGCCCAGCTGGTGGCCCGCCGCGCTGCAGGCCAACGGATCCTGGGGTTTGCCGCCCACTCCGGTGAGGTGCTTCCCCAGGCGCGGGCGAAGTTTCAGCGCAAGGGCTGTGATCTGCTCTTCGCCAACCCCATCGACCAGGCGCAGGCCGGCTTCGGGGTGAACAGCAATGAAGGCTGGCTGCTTGGTCCGGGGGAGCGGGAGCTGCGCATCCAGCCAGCCGGCAAGTTCGCCGTGGCCCATCAGCTCATCAGTGCCCTCGGCGCCCTGCTGGATCCGCTCACGCAGCCAGCGGAGGCTCCTGGTGAAGGCCTGGCCGGTCGTCGCGCTGCAGCAGATCCATGAAGGTGCGCAGCTGCAGGCGGGGGATGTAGGGCCATCCACCGCTGCGCTCCATGTCCCTGAGCAGGGCGAACAGCTGCTGACGGTCCTCCGGCAGGCTGCGGCGGAAGGCGCCGTCCTGAATCGAGCGATGCAGGGTTTCCAGCTCCCGCAGCAGGGTCAGCAGCGCCTCGGGCTGGCCTTCGAGCCCTTCGGCGAGCTGGTGGAGATCCTGCACCAGCCTCCCCGCGGCCAGATGGGGATCCTGAGCCTCGGGCGGCGCGTTGAAACCTTCGGTCATGACTGCCGTGTCGCGTCCCGCCCTACGGGTTGTTGAGAGCCGCAACATGCTATCGGGACTCGGGTTTTTCATCTGTAGGATCGCCGTTGGCGCACCCTCCACCAAGGTTTCACCCTGCTTGTGCGGCTTCTCCCAATGCGTTTTCGACCCCTGCTGGCCCTTGTGCTGGCGCTCTGCCTGACGCTGGTCACAGCGTGCGGCGGCGGTGCCACAGCCGTTGAACGGGCCAATGTCACCTACGACGACATCGTCAACACCGGCAAGGCCAACGACTGCCCGACCCTTTCCGATTCGGCCCGCGGCTCCATCCCCCTGGATCCGTCCGCCCGCTACCAGCTGCGTGAAATCTGCCTCCACCCCAGCGAAGTGTTCGTGAAGGGTGAGCCAGCCAACAAGCGCCAGGAGGCACAGTTTGTGGCGGGCAAGATCCTCACCCGTTACACCTCCAGCCTTGATCAGGTCTACGGCGATCTCAGCATCGACGGCGACACGCTCACCTTCAAGGAGCTTGGCGGCATCGATTTCCAGCCGATCACCGTTCTGATGCCGGGTGGTGAGGAAGTCCCCTTCACCTTCTCCAGCAAGAAGCTGATCGCCACTGCCGTTGGTGCCTCCATCAGCCCGAGCACGGATTTCGAGGGTTCTTACCGCACTCCCAGCTACCGCACCAGCAACTTCCTCGATCCGAAGGGTCGTGGCCTCACCTCCGGCTACAGCAGTGCGGTGGGTCTGGTGCCTGCCGGTGACGACGAAGACCTGACCAAGGAAAACGTCAAGCAGTACGTCGATGGCACCGGCACCATGAGCCTCTCGATCACCAAGGTCGACAGCGCCACGGGTGAGTTCGCTGGGGTCTTCTCAGCGATCCAGCCTTCCGACACCGACATGGGCAGCAAGGCCGTCGTTGATGTCAAGGTCACGGGCCAGCTCTACGGCCGCCTGGAGAAGGTCTGAAGCGAGCCGCCTCAGGCTCAGGCCTCTGGCGGTTGTTCGTCTCTGCCGCTTGCATCGTTGCTACAGATGCTTCAAAAGGCCCCATTCGGGGCCTTTTTTTGTGGCAGATCCATCCAGGCGCCGCCGGGTTCGCCACCTCGGCCACACGTCCTTGACGCCCGGTCTGGAACAATTTCTCCACCTGCAGCTGGCCCTCCATGACCACCGCCGCTCCTTCTGGCCGCTCCAGCACCGGCCTGATCACGCCCCACGGGGGCTCACTGGTGGATCTGATCGTGCCAGCGGAGCAGCGTGAGGCGGTGAAGGCGGGCGTGGATCGGGTGCTGGAGTGCAGCCACCGCAACGCCTGCGATGTGGAGCTGCTGATGGTGGGTGGCTTCTCGCCCCTGCTGGGCTTCATGCACCAGGAGGACTACGAAGCGGTGGTGAAGGGGAACCGCACCACGTCGGGGCTCCTGTTCGGGCTGCCGATCATCTTCGACACCGCCGACGCCACGATCCAGGTGGGCGAGCGCCTGCTGCTCACCTACCAGGGCCAGGAGCTGGCGGTGCTCACGGTGGAGAGCCGCTGGGAACCCGACAAGGTGAAGGAGGCCAAAGGCTGCTACGGCACCACCTCCCTGGAGCATCCTGCGGTGCGCATGATCGCCACCGAGCGGGGCCGCTATTACCTCGGCGGTGCCCTGCAGGGCCTGGAACTGCCCCAGCGGGTGTTCCCCTGCCGCACCCCGGCCCAGGTGCGTGCCGATCTGCCCCATGGCGAGGACGTGGTGGCCTTTCAGTGCCGCAATCCGATCCACCGGGCCCATTACGAGCTGTTCACCCGCGCCCTGCATGCCACGAACGTGAGCGAGGGGGGAGTGGTGCTGGTGCATCCCACCTGCGGCCCCACCCAGGAGGACGACATCGCCGGGGAGGTGCGCTTCCAGACCTATGAGCGGCTGGCGGCTGAGGTGGCCAACCCGCGTATCCGCTGGGCCTACTTGCCCTACGCCATGCACATGGCCGGGCCAAGGGAGGCGCTGCAGCACATGATCATCCGCAAGAATTACGGCTGCACCCACTTCATCATCGGCCGCGACATGGCGGGCTGCAAGAGCTCACTGAGCGGTGAGGATTTCTACGGCCCCTACGACGCGCAGGACTTCGCGCGCGACAACGCGCCGGAGCTGGGCATGGAAACGGTGCCGTCACTGAACCTGGTGTACACCGAAGAAGAGGGCTACGTGACGGCGGAGCATGCCGAGGCGCGGGGGCTGCATGTGAAGAAATTGAGCGGAACCCAGTTCCGGCAGATGCTGCGCAGCGGTGAGGAGATCCCGGAGTGGTTCGCGTTTCGTAGCGTGGTGGAGGTGCTGCGGTCCGCCTGACGGTCCCGGCGACGGTTAACATTCTGTTACTTCCCCTCTCAGGAGCACGCAGGTTGAAAAAACGCTGGCGCAACGCGGGGCTTTATGTGCTCCTGGCGATCGTGGTGATTGCGGTGGGGTCCGCTTTCCTGGGACGCCCTGATCAGGCCAACGCCCCCAGAAGCCTCCGCTACAGCGATTTCGTCGAGGCGGTTCAGGAGAACCAGATCTCCCGCGTGCTGATCTCCCCCGACCGCGGCACCGCCCAGGTCGTTGAGAACGACGGCAACCGAGCCGTGGTCAACCTCGCCCCTGACAAGGACCTGCTCAAGCTGCTCACTGACCACAACGTCGACATCGCGGTTCAGCCCAACCGGGAGCCGGCCGCCTGGCAGCAGGCCGTGGGCAGCTTGCTCTTCCCGCTGCTGCTCCTTGGGGGGCTGTTCTTCCTGTTGCGGCGTGCCCAGGGGGGTGGCGGCAACCCCGCCATGAGCTTCGGCAAGAGCAAGGCAAGGGTTCAGATGGAACCCCAGACCCAGGTCACCTTCGGTGATGTGGCCGGCATTGAGGGCGCCAAGCTCGAGCTCACCGAAGTCGTCGACTTTCTCAAGAATCCCGATCGCTTCACGGCCGTGGGCGCCAAGATTCCCAAGGGTGTGCTTCTGGTGGGCCCTCCCGGCACCGGCAAGACCCTGCTGGCGAAAGCGGTGGCGGGTGAAGCCGGCGTGCCGTTCTTCTCGATCGCCGGTTCGGAGTTCGTGGAGATGTTCGTGGGTGTGGGCGCCAGCCGCGTGCGTGACCTGTTCGAGCAGGCCAAGAAGAGCGCTCCCTGCATCGTCTTCATCGACGAGATCGACGCGGTTGGGCGTCAGCGCGGCGCTGGCCTGGGCGGCGGTAACGACGAACGTGAGCAGACCCTCAACCAGCTGCTGACCGAGATGGACGGCTTCGAGGGCAACACCGGCGTGATCATCGTGGCGGCCACCAACCGCCCCGACGTGCTCGATTCGGCCCTGATGCGGCCGGGTCGCTTCGATCGCCAGGTGGTGGTCGACCGTCCGGACTACGCCGGCCGTCTCCAGATCCTGGGGGTCCATGCCCGCGGCAAGACCCTGGCCAAGGACGTTGATCTCGACAAGGTGGCGCGTCGCACCCCCGGCTTCACCGGAGCCGATCTGGCCAACCTGCTCAATGAGGCGGCGATCCTGGCGGCCCGCCGTCAGCTCACCGAGGTCTCGATGGATGAGGTCAATGACGCCATCGAGCGCGTGATGGCCGGTCCTGAGAAGAAGGACCGGGTGATGAGCGAGAAGCGCAAGCGGCTGGTGGCCTATCACGAATCGGGCCATGCCCTGGTGGGCGCACTGATGCCCGATTACGACCCGGTGCAGAAGATCAGCATCATTCCCCGCGGCCAGGCCGGTGGTCTCACGTTCTTCACCCCCAGCGAAGAGCGGATGGAGTCGGGCCTCTATTCCCGCGCTTACCTGCAGAACCAGATGGCGGTGGCCCTCGGTGGCCGCGTCGCTGAGGAGATCGTCTACGGCGAAGACGAGGTCACCACTGGAGCCTCCAACGACCTTCAGCAGGTGGCCCGTGTCGCCCGCCAGATGGTCACCCGTTTCGGCATGAGCGACAAGCTGGGCCCCGTGGCCCTTGGCCGCGCCCAGGGGGGCATGTTCCTCGGCCGCGACATCGCCGCCGAGCGCGACTTCTCCGAAGACACCGCCGCCACCATCGATGAGGAGGTGGGGCTGCTGGTCGCTGAGGCCTACCGCCGTGCCAAACGGGTTCTGATCGAGAACCGCTCGGTTCTCGATGAACTCGCCGAGATGCTGGTGGAGAAGGAAACCGTCGACGCCGAGGAGCTTCAGGAACTTCTGATCCGCAGCGATGTGCGGGTCGCTGAATACGTCTGAGTCCGGGTCGCTGCTGGCTGAACTCCGGGCACTGCCGCTCCTGGCGGTCTTGCGCCCGGCCCGTCCCCTTGATGCCGTTTCCCGGATCGCGCTGCTGAGTGCGGCCGGGATTAGTCATGTGGAGATCGCCTGGAGCCCATGGCCCTGCTGGAGCGAGGACTGCCTTGAGCTGGCCCAACGCTTCCCCGCCATCCGTTTCGGGGCGGCTTCAGTGCGCACGCTCCAGGCCCTGGAGGCTGCCGATCAGGCAGGCTTCAGCTTCGCGTTCTCGCCCGTGCTGGATCCCGTCCTGTTGAGCCGCGCCCACCAGCTGGGCATCACCCTGGTGCCGGGGGTCTTCTCCCCCACGGAGGTGCACCAGGCGGTTGAGTTGGGTTGCGTGGCCGTGAAACTCTTCCCGGCCAAGACCCTGGGGCCTGGTTACTGGGCTTCGCTCTCCGGTGCTTTGGCTCCCTTGCCCTTCTGCATCGCCGCGGGGGGGCTGGAGGTCGCTGACCTCAGCGGCTGGCTCCAGGAGGGTGTGGATGCCCTGGCCCTGGGTTCCACGCTGTTCGAGCCCATCAGCGAGGCAGGAGCCTGCCCCCGCCTGGATCCGCGCCTGGCCGGCTGGGTGGCGGCTTACCCCTCAGCGGCCCTTCACCAGAGGCTGCACTGAGCCTGCTGACGCAGCAGGTGGTCGGCCAGCACCAGGGCCACCATCGCCTCCACCATCGGCACCGCCCGGGGCAGCACGCAGGGGTCGTGGCGGCCCTTGGCTTCCAGCACCGTGGCCTCGCCGCTGGAGGTCACGGTCTGCTGGGCCTTGCGGATCGTGGCGGTGGGTTTGAAGGCCACCCGCAGCACGATGTCCTCGCCGTTGCTGATGCCCCCCTGGATGCCGCCGGAATTGTTGGTGGCGGTGCGCAGGCTGCCGTCGCCGGTGGCGATGAAGGCGTCGTTGTGCTCACTGCCCCGCTGCAGGCTGCCGGCGAAGCCCGAGCCGATCTCGAAGCCCTTGGTGGCCGGCAGCGACATCACCGCCTTGGCCAGATCGGCTTCCAGCTTGTCGAAGACCGGCATGCCCAGCCCCACCGGCGCCCGGCGAACCACGCATTCGATCACCCCGCCGCAGGAATCACCCTCGCGGCCGATCGCCTCGATGCGCTCGATCATCCGCTCGGCGCAGGCGGCATCAGGGCAACGCACGATGTTGGCCTCCACGTCGTCGAGGCTCACGCTGGCTGGATCGATCGTGGCCTCGATGGTGTGAATCCGCTTCACCCAGGCGATCACCTCGGTGCCATGGGCCTTGGCCAGAAGTTGCTTGGCGATGGCACCGGCGGCCACCCGGCCGATCGTTTCCCGCGCTGAGGCCCGGCCGCCGCCACTGCGGGCCTGGATGCCGTATTTCGCCTGGTAGGTGGCGTCGGCGTGGGAGGGCCGGAAGGCCACTGCCATCTCGCTGTAGTCGCCGGGGCGCTGGTCCTTGTTGCGCACCACCATCGCGATCGGAGTGCCCAGGGTGACCCCATCCAGCAGGCCGCTGAGGATCTCGACGCGATCGTCTTCCTTGCGGGGGGTGGTGATCTTGCTCTGACCGGGCTTCCTGCGGTCAAGCTCCGCCTGAATGGCTTCAAGATCGAGCGCCAGCCGTGGCGGGCAGCCATCGACGATCACACCGACAGCACCGCCGTGGGACTCCCCGAAGGTGGTGATCCGAAAGAGGTGTCCGAAGCTGCTGCCCATGGGCTGGAGCCTACTGAAACGCTCCGACTGCGGTCCTGGTGGTTCGACCGCCGTGGTGCGCCGTCCTCAGCTGCCGGACTCCCTCATCCTGCCAACGAATGCCGCTTCGGCCTCCTTGCTGGCCAGGGCACCCTCATCCACAATGATGATCCGATCGGCCACATCGAGAATCTTGTTGTCGTGGGTCACCATGATGATCGTTGTCTTGTGATTGGTGGCCATCTCACGCATCAGGTTCACCACATTGCGGCCCGATTCCTTGTCGAGGGCAGCGGTGGGTTCATCGCCGAGCAGGATCTTCGGTTGTGCCACCATGGCCCGGGCAATCGCCACCCGCTGCCTCTGGCCGCCGGAAAGATTGGCTGGAAAGTAGTCTTCGCGGTCTCCGAGACCCACTTTTTCGAGCATTTCTGCCGCCAGCTTGTCCATGTCTTCCTCGTAGTACTGATCGTGCAGTTCCAGGGAGAGGCGCACATTCTTCCTGGCGTTGAGGAACATCATCAGGTTGTGGGCCTGGAAGATGAAGCCCACGTTGAGGCGCAGCTTCGCCAGTACCTCCTTGCCGGCTCCATGGAGTTCCTCGCCGAGGATCTTCAGGCTGCCGTCCTGGCAGGCCCGCAAGCCACCGAGCATGGTGAGCAGGGTGGTCTTGCCGGAACCGGAGGGTCCTGTGCAGATCACAATCTCGCCTGGCTGGATGTCGAGAGTGATGTCCTTGAGGGCGTGCTTGCGGTTGTCGCCGCTGCCGAACCAGTGATTCACGTGATTCAAGGAGATCACGGGTTCGCCGGTCGGGAAGGATTCAGCGGCGGGCCAAGATTCACCAGTGGGCACAGATTCGGATTCAGAAGACATCGGCCGGATCGAGTTCCACAAGTTTGCGGGTGGCCAGGGCGCCGGATCCGACGCACATCACGAAGGTGAGGATCAACACCTGCAGGGCCCGGTTCAGGGTCATGAACACCGTGAGCTTGGTGACGTTGGCCAGCAGGCTGTAAAGGCCCATAGAGATGATCACACCCGGCACGAAGCCGATCACAGCCAGAATGGCCGACTGCTGGATCACCACGCTGATCACGAAGGAATCGGTGTAGCCCATCGCCTTCAATGTGGCGTACTGGGGCAGATTATTCATCACGTCACCGAAGAGGATCTGGTACACGATGATGCTGCCCACCACGAAGCCCACCAGAACGCCGAGGGAGAAGATGAATCCCACCGAGGAGTTGCGTTTCCAGTAGTTCACCTCCAGTTCGGCCAGTTCATTGCGGGTGAGCACCTTGACTTCTTTCGTCATCAATGGCTGCAGGGCGGCCTGCACCGCGGTGGCGGAGGTGCCGGGCCGCAGACGGATCAGGCCCAGTTGGATCATGCGGCGATCCGCCTTGGGGAACATGTAGAGGAAGGTGTTCTCACTGACGATCAGATTGGCCTCGGCCGCAAAGGTGGCCCCCATCGAGAAGGTGTCGATGATGCGGATCGATTTGCCGTTGATCTCCAGGGGATAGACGCCATCGCGCTTCACGATGCCGGCGACATCGCCGTACTGCTTCTTGGAGTTGCGATCGAAGAGCGCGTTGCGCAGCGGCTGCAGACGGAAAGGATCGTTCTCGAGTTCGGGAAAGGCGAGGGATGGCTTGGCGAGATCCACGCCGAAGGTGTAGATGTCGTACGACTGGCGGGTGGCCGGGGTGATCCAGGTGCCGCGCGAGATGCGCAGCGGCGAGATACTCTCCACCCCCTCGACTCCGAGGGCCTGGTAGAGCCGGCTGCGCTGGAAGTCCTGCAGGGATCCGAGGTTGCTGTAGCCCTCACTCACCATCACCAGATCGGCGCGGAGGCGGTCGATGGGTTTGCGCTGGCTGTTGTAGAGGCTGTCCATCAACCCCAGCTGAAAGAACATCAGCAGGTTGGAGAAGCTCACACCCGCCAGGGCGATCATCATCTTCACAGGGTTGTTGGTGACCTGCAGCCAGGCCACCGGGGTGCGTTTCAGCAGCTTGCGCAGGGGGCTGATCATGGTTCCGGCGCCGGCTTGGGGTCGAACACCACGTTCACCTGTAGATTGGAGGCGTAGCCGATCCTTTTCTGCTCTGATTCATCGAGCTGGAGGTGCAACTTCACCTCAAACACCCGCTGGTCCTGATTCTCACCAGGCTCCCCGGCGAAGATGGTCTGCTTCTGTACCTGGGGAATCACCTGGTACACCTTGCCCTTGAGGCTGCCTTCAAAGCCATCGGCGGTGATGGTGGCGCCCTGGCCCATGCCGATCATGCGCATGTCGGTCTGGTAGACCTCCGCCGTCACGACCATGCGGCTGGTATCGGCCATCTCCAGGATGCCCTCGTCGCTCACCTTGTCGCCCGGCCTGGCGATGATCCTGAGGATGCGTCCGTTCTGGGGTGCCCGCACCGTGGCGAACTCGAATTCCTGGCGGGCACGGTCGCGGGATGCGACCGCCTTGCGCAGTTCATTGTTGGCGGTGGTGATGTCTTCGGGGCGCACCTCCTTGATCTGCTCCAGGGTCTGCTTGGCGCTCTCGATGTCGGAGCGAAGGGTGAGCAGGGTGCCATCGCGGGTTTCGATCGCCTTGGCCAGATCGGCAGCGCTGGTCTCGGCGCGGGTGCGGTAGCGGTCCCGTTCGAGCGCGGATATGCCGCCACTGGCGTACAGGCCGTCATAACGCTGCCGTTCAACCCGTGCCTCGGTGGCCTTGGCGCGTGCGGCGTTGACGGCCTGGTCCTGGGCGAGCTTCTGGGCGGCCAGCTTGCGCTCCAGGCTCTGCACGTTGAACTCCTGTGCCCTGATCTCGCCCTGCTTGGCGCCGGCCTTCACCTGGGCCAGCTTGCTCTGGGCCACGGCCACGTTCTCGTTGGCCTCGTCGTAGGACGCCTTGAGGGTGCCGTAGCTGTTCAGCCGGGCCAGGGGTGTTCCCTGCTTCACCCAGGTGTCTTCCTGCACCAGGATCTCTTCGATGCGGTCGCCGCTCAGAGAGCTCGACACAGCCACTTTGCGGATCTTGGTTTCCGGCTCGATGCGCCCGAGGGCGGAGACGCGGCGTGGTTGCGCCACGGGGGGCGTTTCGGCTGTCTTCGGCTGGCAGCCCAGCAGGGTTCCTCCCATCCCGATCAAGGACAGTCCGATCAGAACGATCGCCAGACCCCCTGGAAATTGGCCCCGCCGCTGCTGGCGATGGGCGTGGGGTATGCCGCAATGGACGGCACCTGGACGGGCGGGTCGGACCCTCAAAGAAACGAATCCGGGATAGCCGTTTTGAGTGTAGGTAGGTTTCCAGACTCCAGCCCAGGGTGACACAGGTTGTTGTCGAGGCTGGCAGAGACCGTCGCGGCAGGTTTCTGATCACAGGGGCAGCCTCCTCAGCTCCGACTGATTGCTCTGAGGATGATTTTCCCTGTCGATGATGGGTTCTGGAGCTGCTGGTATGTGCAAAAAAAGCCCCCGCCAAGGCGGAGGCTTTACTGACCATTGAATTGAAGGAGTTGGTGGGCCGCAAGAGGTGCCCACCGGCTGCATCAGCCGATCGCCGGGGCGGTCAGCGCTACAGGTGTGGCTTCAGCAGAAGCCAGGTCGAGCGGGAAGTTGTGAGCGTTG